>JAMOUQ010000050.1 GCA_027068085.1 Desulfobacteraceae bacterium
ATTTTCTTTGACAAGCGGGTTTGGGTATCCTGCCTAAAGGCAAGAATGGGTGTGGTGGGGAAAGGGCCAGGTCAATATTCCGCTGTGCATTGCTGGCCTGCTGCCAACCTGGTTTTCCAGCCGTGGCGGGAGGCCGTGGGGACGTAGCGGGCGGGTGTAGGGGCGAAAGATTTTTCGCCCCTACAATAGCACGGATTTTCTTTGACAAGCGGGTTTGGGTATCCTGCCTAAAGGCAAGAATGGGTGTAGGGGAAAGGGCCAGGTCAACATTCTGCTGTGCATTGCTGGCCTGCTGCCAACCTGGTTTGCCAGCCGTGGCGGGAGGCCGTGGGAACGTAGCGGGAGGGTGTAGGGGCGAAAAATTTTTCGCCCCTACTGGTCTTGAGTCATAGTGATGCCCTGTTGTTTGTATTGATGGCGACGGGGTTTTCCCTGTCCGTTGCCCATTTGGCCGGGTTGTCAATGATGTAGCGCCGCATTCGGTGTAATTCCTGTTCATCACGCACAATGTGTTCCCAGTAATTGCGTTGCCAGACGTTGTAGACATCGGTGTGTTGCCGCATCCATTTTGTCACGCCTATTTTGAATCCGCGAACAATGGAACCGATGGTTTGGGATGTTCCCGATGATCGCCGTACGGCCGTGGCGTGAGGCCGTAGGGGCGAAAAATTTTTCGCCCCTACATCCGTGCCGTCAACGGGTTGTTCGGCAAGGATCACGATTGCGTGAATATGATTGGGCATTATGATGAACGTATCCAACCGCACATGGGGAAAATGAGAGGGGATTTCATGCCAGCATTTTTCCGCAATTCGCCCCGCCTCATTCAACACCATTTCATCGTCAGCAATTTCCCCGAACAGACAGGCCCGGTTATACGTGCAGATGGTGATAAAATATGCCCCGGGCCGGGAATAATCATATCCCCGCAACCTGATGGAACGGCGATGTCTTGATGCCTCATGTTTCATGCAGCACCCCGCACGTCGATCTTGGCGGTCACAGCGGCGGTGATCAGGGCGGTGCGGTATTCCCGCAGCCGTTCAATGGCGGTTTCCATTCAACGCCCGACGGTTTGTATGCATAACAGGGCCGCCATTTCATTTGGTGCCCATCTTCTGTGATTTTGCGGTTCTTCCGGTTTTGCTGGTAGGGGCGAAAAATTTTTCGCCCCTACTCCAGCAGGCCTTCGAAGAAATCGTTGCCCTTGTCGTCTATCAGGATGAAGGCCGGAAAATCCTTGACGGTTATCTCGTAGATGGCCTCCATGCCCAGTTCGGCAAACTCCAGCACCTTCATGGCGGTTATGCACTCTTTGCCCAGGCGGGCGGCCGGCCCGCCGATGGAGCCCAGGTAGAATCCGCCGTACTTGCGGCACGATTCGGTGACGATCCTGGAGCGGTTACCCTTGGCCAGCATCACCAGGGAGGCTCCCCGGGCCTGGAAGACTGGCACGTAGGGGTCCATCCGGCCGGCGGTGGTGGGCCCGAAGCTGCCGGCGGCAAAGCCTTCCGGGGTCTTGGCCGGCCCGGCATAGTAGATGATCCGCTGTCGGAAATAGTCCGGCAGGTCCTGGCCCCGGTCCAGGCGCTCCTTGAGGCGGGCATGGGCGATGTCCCGGGCCACCACGATCTTGCCGGACAGCAGCAGGCGGGTGGCAACCGGGTACCTGGTCAGGATGGAACGGATTTCGTCCATGGGCCGGTCCAGGTCGATGCGCACCGCATCGTCTTCCCCGGTGTCCGGCCGGGGCAGGAAGCGGGCCGGGTCGGTATCCAGCTTTTCCAGGAAGATGCCATCGGCGCTGATCCGGGCCTTTATGTTGCGGTCGGCGCTGCACGATACCCCGATGCCGATGGGACACGAGGCCCCGTGACGCGGCAGGCGGATTACACGCACGTCGTGGCAGAAGTATTTTCCGCCGAACTGGGCCCCGATTCCGAACTTGCGGGAGCGCTCCAGCAGGAGTTCTTCCAGCTCCAGGTCGCGGAAAGCGTGTCCGGTTTTACTGCCGGCTGTCGGCAACCCGTCCAGGTAACGGGCCGAGGCCAGCTTGACCGTTTTGAGGTTGGCTTCGGCCGAGGTGCCGCCCACCACGATGGCCAGGTGATAGGGCGGGCAGGCGGCGGTTCCCAGGGACTTCATCTTGGCCGCCAGGAAATCGACCAGCGTGCCGGGGTTCAGCACCGCCTTGGTTTCCTGGTAGAGGTAGGTCTTGTTGGCCGAGCCGCCTCCCTTTGCCAGCATGAGAAAAGAGTAGTCCCGGCCATCGACGGCGTACAGCTCGATCTGGGCCGGCAGGTTGCAGCCGGTGTTTACTTCCTCGTACATGGTCAGGGGGGCGTTCTGGGAATAGCGCAGGTTGCCGCGGGTATAAGCGTTGTAGACTCCCCTGGACAGGGCTTCCTCGTCACCGCCGCCGGTCCAGACCTGCTGGCCCTTTTTGCCGATGACGATGGCCGTGCCGGTGTCCTGGCACATGGGGAAGATCCCGTCGGCGGCGATCACCGCGTTTTTCAGCATCTCCAGGGCCACGTAACGGTCGTTGGCCGAGGCCTCGGGATCGTCGACGATGGCGGCCAGCTGTTCCAGGTGGCTGGTGCGGTAGAGGTGGGAGACGTCGGTAAAGGCCTTTTCGGCCAGCAGGGTCAGTCCCCGGGGATCGACTTTCAGCACCGGGCGGCCTTCGAAGCCGGCCTGAGAGACGAAGTCTTCGGTCAGCAGGCGGTATTGGGTATCGTCTTTTGCCAGGGGAAACATGGTTTCAAAAATGAATCTGCTCGCTGACATGGCATTCTCCTTATCGGTATTGTGAGAAATTATGATGGCATCGTAAAAAGTCTCTTTATCTTGGAGTTTTGAATTTTTGCCGGGCAGGCGGCATGGTCTCCGGTTGCGACTTTTTTGCGAATTTGTCAAATACAGTGATCATTTAGCAGAAATTCTAAAAACTTGTAGGCGTTGCAAAGAGTACGGTATCAAGGCCCCGACAATGCCCGGCGCAACCAAGGTATCGGACTATTTGCGAAGTCTTCACAATTAAAAGCCCGGTCACGCTAAGTCAAGGCGTTTTCGGGGAACATGTGCAATTCGGGATGAAGGTGGCCACTTTCAGTTTCCGGCCGCCGGTGGAAAAACTGATCGCCCCGCAGCAGTCGGTGCGCAGCACCCGGCAGCCGAGCCGTTTCAGGCGGGCCAGCACCTGCCGGTGGGGAAAGCCGAAGCGGTTGGACTTTCCGCAGCTTATGACAACGCAGGCCGGGGCCACCGCTTGCAGGAAGGCCGGGCTGCTGGAACTCCGGCTGCCGTGGTGGGGTGCAACCAGGACAGTGCCGGCAAGCTGCCCTGGTCCCAGGCGTTTGAGGATGCGCCTTTCCGCCCCGGCGGTTATGTCGCCGGGCAGCAGGAATCCTATCTTGCCCATCTGCAGGCGCACCACCAGGCTGTTGGCGTTCAGGTCGGAGCAGGCGGCCAGGTCCCGGGGCAGGGGGTGGAGGATGTCGATCCTCACGCCGTTTATGGTTGTCTGTCCGGGCAGTTTTTCCAGGGGCGGCCAGGCAATCCGGCCTTTTTTGATCAGGCGGACAAAGCGGCGGTAGCCAGCCGTGGCCGCCCCCTGGTGGTTGGACCAGACCATGGCCGGTGAAAAGTTTTCCAGGATGTAGAGCAGGCCGTTTAGGTGATCGCTGTTGGCGTGGGACAGGATGACAAGGTCGATGCCGGCGATCTTTTTGCTCCAAAGAAAAGGCGCCACCACCCTGCGGCCCACGTCGAAGACCTGATTGTCGCTGAAACCGCCGCCGTCGATCAGGATGGTGCGGCCGCCGGGAAGTTCGGCCAGGGCGCAGCTTCCCTGGCCCACGTCCAACACCGTCAGTCGCAGGTCGCCGTGGAGATGGCGCCGGCAGTACCACCAGGTGGCGTCGGCCGCCCCGGCGATGAAAACCGCTGCCAGCAGCCAGGGGGCAAGTTGCCTGCGCTTTAAATTGACCAGGGACCAGATGGCCAGGTAGTAGAGGCCGATTTCCGGCCAGGTAGGGGTTACCAGGTTGACGGAGGCATGTTTTGCAGCCGCCAGGTTTTCGATCGTCCCCAGGGCCGGCACCAGGCCCAGGCCGGCCAGTTTCAGCAGCCAGGCGGCGCCGGCCGGCCACAGGCCGCAGAGAAAGATTCCGGCCAGGCCGGCGGGCAGGACCACCAGGGCCACCAGGGGCACCACCGCCAGGTTGGCGGCGCTGCCCGCCAGGCTGAGCTGATTGAAGTTGCGCACCACGATGGGGGCTGTGGCAGCCACCGCTGCCATGTTGATCAGCACAAGCCACAGGAGGCGGCTTGCAAGCCGGGCCGGCAAGGACTGTGGTTGCGGCAGGCTTCCGGCCGGCTGCTCAAGCAGCCAGACGATGCCGATGACAGCAGCGAAGGAAAGCTGGAAGGAGACTGAAAAAAGAGCCGGCGGGCAGACGGCGGTGATCACCAGGGCCGCCAGGGCCAGGGTGTTGTAAAGGTCGTGGCGCCGGCCGATTGCCAGGGCCGCCAGAAAGACGGCCACCATGATAAGGGCCCGCTGGGTAGATGGCGACATGCCGGCCAGAAGAGCGTAGGCGGCCGCGGGCACGAAGGCTCCCAGGGCCGCTGCCCGGCGGACCCAGCCGGCATCCCGCAATATTCGGCACCAGGCAAGCAGCCAGGTGAGCAGGCCCAGGCTGCCGGCCGCCACCAGTCCCAGATGCAGCCCGGATATGGCCAGCACGTGGGCCACCCCGGCCCGGTTGAAGTCCCGGCGCAGGCCGGTTCCGATCCGGTCGCGGTCTCCCAGCAGCAGGGCCGCGGCCACGGCCCTGACCTTCTCATGGTAACCTGCCAGGGCCCGGTCCAGGGTATCTGCCAGGCGGTTGCGCCATCTGGCCAGGCGGCGCTGAAACCCGTGGCGCGGGCCGGCGCCGAGCAGGGTGATTTTTTCCGGCCGGCAGTAGCTGCGGGCATGGATGCCCCTGAAGGCCATGTAACGCCGGTAGTCGAAGCAGCCGGGATTGTCGAAGTTGTAGAAAGGCTTGATCCGGCCGTGAAACCTGATCCGGTCTCCGGGCAGAAGCCCGGGCCGGGCGCGGCCGATGACGGTGACCTGGAGCCGGCCTTCGACGGCAAGACACTGTGTGCCCCTGCAAAGTGATTCGGCCTCCAGCACCAGGCGGGTTCGGCCGGACAGGTGGCGGGGCGGCCCGGCAACGGTTCCGGTGATCTGCCACCGGGCCGGGCCGGCAAAGCGGGCCACGTCTTTTGGAGGCAGGCGTTCGGGCTGCCAGAAGGAGATGGCCGCGGCCCCGGCCGCCAGGCAGGCGGCCAAAAGGGCCGGCAGGAGGGATTTTTTCAGCCGCAGTCCGGCCGGCACCCAGGCCAGGGCCGCCCCGGCGGCGGTTGCGGCGATCAGCAACCATTTTTCCGGCCAGCTGCCGCCGGCGGCTATGCCGGCCAGCCAGGCCAGGGCCGGCAGCACCAGGGGGCGGGCCTGCC
>JAMOUQ010000051.1 GCA_027068085.1 Desulfobacteraceae bacterium
ATTGTCAATGGAAGATTAAAAAGGACAGTGTGGCGAAGTAAATACTTCATGGTATTTGAAAAAGAATAATCAAAAATAACAGGGTTTTTCTACAGGCTCGTTATGCAGTCATATTAGGAAATACTATGAAACTGAAACTATTGACTTTTTAGTATGCACTCATCCAGATCAAGATCATGCCTCTGGGTTGTCAATCGTTTTGGAGGAGTTAGACGTTAGAAAAATACTAATGCACTGTCCTTGGGATTATGTCGATTACTTTTTTGACTCCGTTAATGATGGGCGGGTCACAAAAGAAAGCCTCATTAGAAGACTCAAAGAGGGTCATCCATATGCTTATAAAGTATATGAATTGGCAAATGAAAAGGAAATACCTGTTATTCATGCGTTCTCGGATGATAATGACCATGAAATTCCGTGCCTTTTCATCGCCGGTCCATCAATGGAGTTTTATCTAGATCAAGTTATTAACTTTAGATCCATAAGTGAGATAACTGAGGATGAAAGAAGGGACAGAGGGCTACTTGCAGCTCTTACGGAAGCGGCGAAAAAAGCTGTTAATTGGATATCAGAGACTTGGGATGAAGAAAAACTTATAGACCCAGTTGATGACGCTACTTCTAGTGAAAACAACTCGAGTGTAATTCTATTATTTGACTTTGATGGGAAAATGCATCTTTTCACAGCAGATGCAGGAGTCCCTGCATTGGAGGAGGCAGCAAACAAAATAGAATCACTCGGCTTTTCTCTCCAGGACTTTTCTTTTGTTCAGGCACCGCATCATGGAAGCAAACGTAATATAGGTCCAACGATACTTAACAGACTGGTTGGTTATCCAAAGCCTGCGGGAGGCGAAGCGACATTTACAACGTTTATTTCTGCCTCTAAAGAAGGAAGTCCAAAGCACCCGAATAAACGTGTGGTAAATGCGTTTATTAGGCGAGGAGGAAAGGTGGTAGCAACACAGGGCAGTTCTAAGTGCCATTTTTCACCAGGCACCCCAGATCGTGAAGGTTGGACAACTGCCGATCCTCTACCGTTCTACCATGAGGTGGAGGATGATGATTAACTTTGAGAAGGTAACTGATCCCTATGAAAGGAGAGCAAGGCTGTATCCTGCTTTAATCTGCCTTTTGCCCTTGATTGTAAGTATATCGCTGTCGTTTCCTTCTTTATTCACAACATTATCGGGGTTGGCGGTGTTGGTTGTATCTCTTGGGGGGCTTCAGCTATTAACACAATTGGCCAGAGATAGAGGTAAGCGGCTAGAGAAAAGTCTCTTTGAAGAATGGGGTGGAATGCCATCTGTAGCGATTTTTCGGTTCTCTGACCAAAATATTCCGCTTCCAGCAAAACAACGTTACCATGAAATTGTTTCTTCGGAAACGGGGATTGAAGCTCCCACGAAGGAATTAGAGATGACTTCACCCAAGCAAGCTGATGCAATCTATTTATCATGGTCAGATTATTTGCGAGGAAAGACACGAGATGTAAGAAAATATCCAATGGTATTTAAAGAAAATATAAACTACGGATTTCGGCGAAATTTATTTGGCATAAAGTGGTTCTGTGTTTTCTCAGGATTTCTGTCCATAATTGTGATAGCAATTCCAATTAGTCAATCCGATGCTATTACAGAAACTCAAATAGGAATTATGATAGCGATAATGCTATATATTCTGATATTCATTATCGTTGTAAACAAAGACTGGGTAAGAATCACGGCCTTTGCTTATGCAAAGCAATTGGTAGAATCAATCAATTCATAACATCTACATGGCCTTTGCTTGTCAAGGAAAAAAGTATCCCTTAGATCAGAAAATGGAGTAGATAGATATTTCAATCTTTAAAAACAGTTTTATTGGCAAGTGGTATGTGGTTTCCAAGAAAACAATAAAGGCCGTATATGGTTGGCCTGTGGGAAGTACCGCCAATCAAAACCAGGGAGTTTTTAGGCGCAATGTCCAGTCTTTATGGCGATTATATCGCAGTTTACTTAAAGAGAAGATCTGGCTCAGCCCGTGCAAACTCAGTCAGGCGCCAGGCTGGACTTTCCACAGGCCGGAACTATTGAGCAAAGAACCGTTGCATATCAAAAGCCTCCTTGTTTTTGCCGCCCAAATTGAACGTTGCAGATGAAATTTTAGACGCTGGCAAAGCGGTTGATGTCGTGGATTTCATACATGATGACCAGTGCCAGGATCTGACCCGTGCCGGGGATTGATCTTGGATGGTGAAATTGCCGCAAAACCTGGTAATTCGCGCAATAATACCGTGGCTCTGGTCAGCTTTCCGTTCTTTGTATAGATATATTCAACTCGATATATATCTTGACGATTTCCGTAACAAGGTCTATATTGAACAATATATATTCATTATTGTTATTCAAGAATCCGTTTCCAAGAAGGTTACGAAAAAAACAGGTGGCTTAAATTGATAGTGTTGAGAGGGGATTATGGATACTGCAAAATTATTCATAAATGGACGTAGTCAGGCTGTACGCCTGCCCAAGCGATATCGTTTTGAAGGAAGTGAAGTGTTTATAAAAAGAACCAATGAGGGAGTACTTTTAATCCCGAAAAACAATACCGTATGGGATGTGTGGGAGGAAAATATCAAGAAATATAAAAGGCCTTTCATGATCAAACGGGATCAACCCAAGGGACAGCAGGAGAGAGAAGGCTTAGATGAAATATTTGATTGATACGAATATATGCATCTATATCATGAATAATCACCCTCATGAGGTGTTCGAAAGATTTAGAAATACAGGAGTGGGGGCAATCGGTATATCCTCAATTACAGTATCTGAACTTTATTATGGAGCATATAAAAGTAGTAGAATAAAACAAAACATTAAACGAGTAGAAGAATTTCTTTATCCATTTGAAATTTTACCATACGATGAAAGTGCCTCAAGAGAATACGGGAAAATCCGTTCTTATCTTGAAAAAAAGGGTCAAATTGTCGGGCCGCTCGATATGCTTATTGCAGCACATGCAATAAGCAGAAATCTTGCTGTCATCACAAATAATATCAATGAATACAAAAGGATAAAAACATTGCAAGTTGAAAATTGGGTTAAAGAATAATCACGGAACATCTATATGGCCTTCGCTTGTCAAGGAAAAAAGTATCCCTTAGATCAGAAAATGGAGTAGATAGATATTTCGATCTTTAAAAACGGTTTTATTGGCAAGCGGGTGCACTTGACCGCCATTTCGCTGCGGCCTTCGGCCTTGCTAAATGCCGTTGGGCTAAAAAGAAAGCGGTAAAGAAACAACATGATAGAAAAAGACTTTGATATAGCATTTATCGCCGATCTGGCATTACGAGAAAAACAGATTCAACAGAATTACCGCCCTATTATTGCCGTACACAAGTGGTTTGCCCGGCGACCAGGTACCCTATTCCGGGGCTTGCTTTTGTCCGAGTTTTCGGACAAGCCGCTGCGCGAGGCGTTTTACGAGTCGAATAACTTTCCCGGTCTCCATATCGCTGACCCATTTATGGGGGGAGGCACGCCGATTATTGAGGCCAATCGGGTCGGTTGCGATGTCACAGGGTTTGACATAAATCCGATGGCATGGTGGATCGTAAAACAAGAAATAGAGCACCTCAACCTTCCAGCTTATGAGAAAGCCGCCGTTTCTTTACGAACAACTTTAGAAAGGGAAATCGGTCATCTCTACCGCACTAGATGTGTCCTGTGCGGTTCAGGCGATGCTCATGTAAAATATTTTCTTTGGGTAAAAGTAAAAAAATGCGGGAAATGCGGGCAAGATATGGACCTGTTTCCAGGATATCTTCTCGCCGCAGATTCCAGGCATCCTGAAAATGTATTTGTATGCCCGTCTTGCGGTGAATTAACGGAAACAAAGGACAGGAAAAATCCCGGACATTGCAGCCATTGCAAAGCCGTTCTTATTCTTGACGGGCCGGCCAAGCGGGGCAGGTGCAAATGCCCTGCTTGCGGAAGTGATAACTTGTTTCCCGATGCCGGACTTGGCCCGCCACGCCATAGACTTTTTGCCATCGAATACCATTGCCAGAAATGCAAACCGGATCATAAAGGAAGATTCTTCAAAAACCCGGATCCTCAAGATATCGAACGGGTCAGAGAGGCGGAAGAAAGATGGAGGAAAATGCGACCCCAATATGTCCCCGATGATGAAATACCAACTGGGGTCGAAACCAATAGACTTCACCGCTGGGGATACAGACATTACCGGGAAATGTTCAATTGCCGGCAGCTTGTCGGGCTGGAACTTTCCGCGCGTATTATTGCTAAAATGCCGGATGAACGGGTGTGCAATGCTCTATCGACTAACTTGTCAGATCTTCTCCGTTACCAGAACATGCTATGCCGCTATGACACCAGGGCTCTGAAATCGCTAGATATTTTTTCTGTACATGGCTTCCCGGTGGGACTGATACAGTGCGAGTCAAATTTGCTGGGTATTATGGAATCTGGCCGCTACATGTGTGTGGGAAGCGGAGGATGGGCCAACATTATCGAAAAATTCAAAAAGGCGAAAGCGTATTGCGATAATCCGTTCGAGGTGCGATACCATGGCCGCAGGAAAAAAGTAATTGCGATTGAAAAAGAATGGGTTGGAGATCATTATAACGGGTCTGGTTCGTCTCATATCCGCACAGTGAATATTTCCTGCCAAGACGCTGCTTCTGCTGACTTGCCCGACAACTCCCTGGACGCTGTCTTCACCGATCCTCCCTATTTCGGCAATGTCCAGTATGCGGAACTTATGGACTTCTGCTATGTCTGGCTTAAACGATTGGTTGGGCAGACATTTCAGGCATTCAATGCTGTTTCGACCAGGAACATGGATGAGCTAACGGGCAACATGGATATGGGACGTGATTTGGACCATTTTGCGGAAGGGCTTTCCGCGGTATTTCAACGCATGTCAAAAGCTCTTAAGACAGGAGCTCCCCTCGCGTTCACATATCATCACAATAAACTTGAGGCATATTATCCTGTTGCGGTTGCAATTCTTGATGCGGGATTGACCTGTTCTGCGTCAATACCCTGTCCTGCGGAAATGGGGGCCTCCATACATATCAAGGGCACCGGTTCATCTATCATTGATACCGTGTTCGTCTGCCGATCAACGGGCGTCATGCAACGAAAATGGTTGGCGAATACCCCGAAGGATGTGGCAAAAATAGTAGAAGAAGATCTCGCGGCTCTCAGGGCAGGCAATGTCAAGCCAACTCCGGGCGACATCAGGTGCATCACTTTCGGTCATCTGACCCGTCTTGCGATATGGTCGCTTAGAGGTGGATGGGATAAAAACAGACCGGCTGCATCGCGTTTGGCGGAAGTACAGAATTGGCTTCAGTGGTTTGGGAGACAGGACGAAGTGGAAAAGTTTATCGAAGCCAACAAAACAATGGCAACCACAAAGGATATGCCTCTGTTCGCAGTCCAAGAAAATGTTGGAGAATATGGAGCGGAATATGCCGACGTTTCCTTTTGAAGCCTCCTTGGATGAGATTCTCCGTAATCCTGAGAGCTATGTGGATGCCGTGTTTTCATGCCTTGAATCGGAATTCCTCGTTATGCCAAAGGGTGCAGGGTTCGTTGAATATCCCGTATTCGAGCGTGGCTATGAAGCCCTGAAGACAGCAACTGCAAGCTTTTCCCAGCTCGACCCGGAAAAGGTATATAGGGTAACGGTAGCCGAACCTGTCTCTATTGTGGTATTGCGCTCAATGCTCGGTTTTACGCCACCGGAATGGGGTTATGTCACGACACAAAGAACGGGCGTCTCGGTTACGCAAGGCTTCGTGCGCTCGCTGGATCGGAAGGTCAGAATGAACCCTGAAACGGAACTCAACACCAACGGCGTTACCAGGGAACGGCTCAAAGCAATGGTCGAAACCGCATGCGAACTATTGGCTTCCGGTGCTCCCGAAGTGGATGAGGATCAGGTGCATCGCCTGGACAAAGCTGATACCAGAAATGGCATTGACAGTATCAAGAACGTGGCATTGATAGGTGTTCCCTACGCCATGCTACTCTATGAGCGGTTTCTTGGAAGGCCCTTTGCCGGGCACCGAGACTCCGTAAGTGAGCTCATCGGTGACAGTCTAGAATCCGCGATTGAGGAAGTTCTCTCCAAGGCAGGGATCAGTTTCCGTAAAACCAAGCGAGCGGAACGAATTGAAGGTTTCGACCAGACACCGGATTTTATTATACCCAGTGAATTCAACCCGCAGGTAATTATCGAAGCGAAAATCACGGAGGATGACGGCACGGCCCGCGACAAAGTGACACGTATTCAACATCTTGGGGAATTGAGTCTTGCCGGACGTTCCGTGGATAATCCCAGGTACGAAGTCATAGCGTGTATCGGCGGCCGGGGCTTCGGAGTCCGCAGGGAAGATATGAAAAAATTGATACTCGCAACCAGGGGGAAAGTCTTTACTCCAAAGACCCTGGATCGACTTGTCGAGTTCACAAGATTGAAAGAGTTCAAGACACGATAATTTTGAATGCCAGCCCGACATCCATATGCCTGCGCTTGTCAAGGCAAAAAGGTTTCCCCTGGATCATTCAGCGTCTTGAAGAAAATTGCGTCTCGATATCAACTACACGACACGCAAAGCAACTTTCAGATAAAAGTGTCATGTTTTTAACATGGTCAGCGGTTCGGCGCCGCTGACTCCGTTGGGGGAAGGCATAAACCGGCGTCATATGGCATCACCTGAAATTTGTCCGCATAACATTGAAGAAGTTGAGATCGTTTACCGTGACCGGGACATCGTGGCGGTGAACAAGCCCTGCGGCATGGCGGTCCACCGCTGCAGAGGGGCAGCGCCCAAGGAAAGGTTCCTGCTGCAAACCGTGCGGGATATGCTTGGCTGCTGGATTTACCCGGTTCACCGCCTGGATCGTCCCACCTCCGGTCTGGTCGTTTTTGCCCTCGATCCTTCATCGGCCAGGAATCTGTCGCGGCAGTTTGCCGAAAAGAAGGTGACCAAGACCTATCTGGCGGTTGTCAGGGGCTATGTTGAAGCAGAAGGTGTCATCAGCAGGCCGCTTGCACCCGACGCCTATAAGAAAAAGAAGGCGCCGCCCGTTCCGGCCGAAACGGCCTACCTGCGTCTGGCAACCGGGCAGCTGCCCTATCGGGCGGGACCATATTCTTCCGGCCGGTATTCACTGGCGAAAGTGATCCCCGTCACGGGCCGCATGCATCAGATACGGCGCCATTTCAAGGCGATCTCGCATCCTGTCATCGGCGACAGAATTCACGGAGATCGTGAACACAACCGGATTTTTTGCGAACATCTGGGCTGTGAACGGCTCCTGTTGGCCGCCGTGGAGATTGAATTCACTCATCCTGCCAGCCGGCGCCGGATGAGCCTTGTCGGCAGGCTGGACCGGCAGTATGGCCGCGTATTGAAAACAATGGGATGGCTGGACACGGTACCTGGGTCCTGGCTGCCGGAAAAATAGCTGCCGCCGTTTTGGCGTGTCGCAGCAGTGGCTCGGTCCGGCCGCCGCGCGGACCTCTAGATGGTGATTTGATTCTTGAGCACGTCCAGGATCATGCGGGCGTGACGGGCCATGGGCAAGGGAGGGAGCCGGAACCTGATGCCCAGCCCTTCTCCGGCCTCGTGGAACTCTTCCTCGGATTTTTCACTGACCACGGCCGTGTCGATTCCGGCATCGGTGGTAATCAGACGGCGCACAAGCTCGAAGCTGTCCATGTCTGAAATGTTCCGATCGACGACGGCAAAATTTATGTTGCCGCCGGCGGCCGCTTCAAGGGCTTCCCGGCCGTTCGAAGCCCAGAGCACGCCCGTGTCTTGCGCTGCTTCGAGAGATAGCGACAGCTCGGAAAAACGATCCGGCTGATCGGTGACGATGAGTACTTTTTTCATCGTTTTACCCCTTTTTACTTGTTCAATGCTCCGCAACAGGAGCCGGGACCGGCGCAGCCAGCCTCTGAGGGCCGGCCGCCACAGCAGGTCGTATCACCGGGACCGGGTACAGACTGTCCCTGGCGGCCCGTAAGGGAGCTGGTGGGAGACATCAGCCTGACAACGTCCCTGCTGCCGCAATCAGGGCAGGACAGTTCCTGATCGGTACTGATGACCAGCAGTTCACTTCTCTTGCCGCAGGCATTACACTCGATATCGAAGATCGGCATGACTCGTCTCCTGTTTTCCCGGCCAAAGGTTGCCCGGATGGCCTCACAAAATCAGTTTGCCGGTCAAACGGCCCGGACAGGTCTACATCCGTTGCCCGCCGCCACCGCCGCAGGTATATTCATTGGTGAATCTGGGCAGCTGGCCGGCAAGGAAATTTTCCACGGCCTCTTTGACGGTCCGGCATGATCCTCCGAAGTAGACCTCGATACCCACCTGATTGAACCCCATCAGGGGGCGCAGTCCCATGCCGCCGGCGATAAGCACCTTGACGCCGTTGCCGGCCAGATGCTGAACCGGCGCCAGGCAGCCGCCCTGGGCATGGTCGATGCTGGGCAGGGAAGAAACCTGGCTGATCTTCCCGTCTTCAACATTGACCAGGGTATACAAATCGCAATGACCGAAATGGGCTCCGAGTTCTGCATCCAGGCCACCGGGATGGGCAGAGGGTATTGCAATCGTGGTGTTCATTTCTTTGTTTCTCCTTTCGGCTGGGTTTTTCCGTTATTCAGGATCGACTCTATTTTTTGCCATGCTTTACGCAGTGCAGAAGCGCTTCTGTCGTCGCCGATTTCAGTTACGGCTTTGCCGGCCACAACGGCCTGCACGAATATCTGGTCGAAGGGCAGCCGGCCGATACTGACAAGGCCCTGCTGCCCGGCCCGCCGCTCAATGTCCTCGGCCAGGGGCTGATTCAGGTCCGCCTTGTTGACCAGGACACAGGCCGGCACGCTGAAATGTGAACACAGCCGGGCAACCCGTTCCAGGTCGTGGATGGCGGACTGGGTGGGCTCGGTGACGATCACCGCCAGGCTGGAGCCTGAAAGTGAGCTTATCACCGGGCATCCTATTCCGGGCGGGCCGTCGCTAAGGATGATTTCGGCCTGGTTGCTTTCGGCCAGCTTTTTGGCCTCTTGCCGCAGCAGGGCCACCAGGCGGCCAGAGTTTTCTTCTCCCGGAAAAAGCTGGGCATGGACCATGGGGCCGAACCTGCTGTCCGAGATGTACCACCGGCCGCAGAAGTTGTCCGGAAAATCTATGGCCCGGGTGGGGCAGAAGGTAACGCAGACCTTGCATCCCTCGCAATTGAATTCATCGACGACGGCCTTTGCGTCCTTCAGGGTTATTGCCTGAAAACGGCACAGCTCGGCGCATTTGCCACAGCCGTCGCACTTGTCGGGCGCGACCCTGGCAAGGTTGCCCGAAATGAAATCATGAGATGATTTTATTGCCGGATCCAGGATCAGGTGCAGGTCGGGGGCATCCACGTCAAGGTCGCAGATCACGGCACCTGCGGCAAGATGAGCGAAGGCGGCCGTAACCGACGTTTTGCCGGTGCCGCCTTTTCCGCTTATGATGAGAATTTCCTGCATTGCAATCGCTTTGCTGGTTTCAAGGGAAACCATTCCTTTTCGCAATTTTGCGTTTTCGTCAACCTTCTTGTCGTTGCAGAACCTTCCGGCGGATCGAATCTGCCAGGACCCGGAAAAGGGATCTCATTTTTTCCGAGAAGCGGGCCACTATCTGTCCGGATGAATAGGCTTCGGCCGCAGCCCGGTCGAAAGGTATCTCGGCCATGATTTCCAGCCCGGTGCCGGAACAATAGCTGTATATCGAATCATCGCCGATCCCGGCCCGGTTGACTGCCACGCCCATGGGAATTCCGAAAGGCCTGAATGCCTGGTGCGCCAGTTTCAGATCGTGACACCCGAATGGGGTCGGTTCGGCCACCAGGAGGATGAAATCGGTGTCACGCACGGCCGCCGCCGCCGGGCAGCTTACCCCGGGCGGCGCATCCATGATTATATCCATGCCGGGATCGAAGATCTGTTCGGCTTCCCGGCGCACGGCCCTGATAAGTGGCGGACTCATGGCTTCACCCACCCTCAGACGCCCCATAAGGAAACGCTGGTTGCCATGGATGCTTCCTATTTCCCGGCGTTTTACCTTCAGGGCATCGGCGGGGCAGATCTCGAAACATCCGCCGCAGCCGTGGCACATTTCAGGAAAAGTCATCCCCACACCGTCGAAGATCGAGATGGCTTTGAACTGGCACAGTTCGGAGCAGAGGCCGCAGTATGTACAGCGCTCTTCGTCCAGTTCGGGCACTTCCAGCCAGACGGTCCTGAGCCGGCGGGGATCCGGGCCCAGAAAGATGTGCAGATTGGGCTCTTCCACGTCGAGGTCCATGGCGGCCGCCAGTTCCGGCCAGACCGAAAACAATGACGAAGCGACCGTGGTCTTGCCGGTTCCGCCTTTGCCGCTGGCAACGGCTATTTTCATGCTCAATCCTCCGGCCGGGCAGGTGCGTCGGCGTATTCCAGCTCACCTTTCTTGAACAGTTCCACCGCCTGACGGACGGTCATGTTCTGCAGCCCGTGTACGACGCGGATTCCGGCCGCCTGAAGAATCCGGAAAGCCTTGGGGCCGACAAAACCGCTGATGACCACCTTGGCGCCTGATTTGGCAACCGTCTCGGCGGCCTGAATTCCGGCGCCCTGGGCCAGCACCTGGCTGGAGCCGTTGTCGATGTATTCTGTCTGCATGCTGTCAGGATCGACTATGAGAAACCCGGCTGCCCGTCCGAAACGTTGATCCATGGGGTCGTCCAAGCCGGGACCCTGGGATGAAACGGCTATCTTGTCCACGGTTCCTCCTTGATTTTGGCGGTTTGATTCAATTTGTGGTCCGAATTGCCGGAAACGGTCAAGTCTGGCAAAATGGGCATATGCTCAAAAGTAGATAGGTATCAGCGTACGGAAAGTCAAGGGCAAAATTGGATCATTTTGCAAATAATGTCCACGGGCTCTCGAAAGTGCCTTGCCGCCGGCAATCAGGGTTTTGCCGTCGGAGCCGGCGACGACAAACCTCCGGAAGAAACGATCACCATCGCCGCCTGTTGCTTTCCGGCTCCGGGGCGACGCAGGCGTTTTCCCGGGGTTTCCTTTAGCACATTCGGACAGAGAGGCAAGGCGAAAACCATTTCCCGGACAATGAGGGCGAGCTTTCCGTTTGACCTTTTTCCTGATGATTGCTAATAGGAACCTGAAAAATTCCATGCCGCAAAGTTAATATTTCTTCATTGTTCGTATAACCAAGACTTTGGATGTGCCGAGCATGATTTCCCACCTGCTTTACAGGCAGCCCGGGCCACTTGAAAAGACCGGAAGCCGGATGTCGGCACTGAGCCGGACGGTGTCCGGCTGGCGGGATACGGCCCGAAGGGCCTCAGACCGGCGGGCTTCCGAAGAGGTTTTGCATCGGCCTGAGGTATGGTCACACGGGCATCGCCTTCAGCAGTGGGGCGGTTGAGCGCATCCGCACTGACGACAGGTGGCGGGATGGGTTACTGTATCCTATTGAATGCCGATTATTCTTTCCTCAACGTGGTGGATTGGAAAAGAGCCCTGCGCCTTATGGTTAAAAACAAGGTTCAGGTCATCAAGTACTCGGACCGTGTGGTGCAGGGCGCGGAAGGGTTTTTCCTTCGTCTTCCGGCCGTCATGAAACTGATCAAGCTGATCCGGACCCTCTATCGCTCGCGGGTGCCTTTCAGCAAGCGCAATGTGTTGATCCGCGATGGTTACACCTGCGCCTATTGCGGCCGGAAAACCAGACGGCTGACCATAGACCACATAATTCCGCGCAGCCAGGGCGGAAAATCGACCTTCGAAAACTGCGTGGCCTGCTGCCGGGCCTGCAACAGCCGCAAGGGGGGCCGCACTCCCTCCCAGGCGAAGATGTTTCTGAAAAAAAAGCCCTGCCAGCCGACCATCAGCGAATTTCTGCGGCTCAGGATGGCCAGGCTGGGAATAGATGACCTGTGGCACCAGCTGGGGTTCGACAGCTGACAGGCGCGCGGCCGGAATGCATGTTTGCTTCCGGGGCCTGGGGCTTTGTGCTCCAAAAAGCGCTTGATCACGGCAGGGATGGGCCATCAGCAGCTTAAAATGCCCCCAGCTGGCAGGGTTTGATTTTTATCTTCAGGCTCTCGCAGGCAGCAGCCACTTCCAGTTTGCCGATCCCCAGCTGTTCGGCTATCTGCCAGGCGGCACTGCATGACAATCTGCCATCGCTCAGCCCGGCTTCGATTCTGCTTTGCAGCTCGGAGTCGATGGAATCTGCCGGCTTGGCCACCTTCTTTTCAGGCCGGTATCCAAACAGGCCCAGTTGGCATTTTTCAATCTTTCCATCGAGCAGATCGATGGTCCGGCCGACTTCGGCCGGTGTAGCCCCGGTCTGACGGGCGATTTTATGGGCCGCGGCGCAGGATATCCGGCCGGCGTGCATCTTTTCCCTTACCTTTGCGGCAAGTTCCGGATCCGGCTTGCTGCCGGGGGGATGCTTTTCACTGAATTTGCCTTTTGTCTGATCACTCATTGTTTTGCTCCCTTCAAAGCCCACCCCCTCCGGGGATGGTGGTTTACTTGCTGTTCTGGCGGAAACCGGCCACCACCCAGGCTATGCTCCAGACTGCCGCCACAGGGACAACTCCGACAAGGACAAAGGGGCGCAGTCCCTTTTCCCATGGCCAGAGATAGATGGCCGTTCCGGCAGCCCATGCCAGGCTCAGGGAAACAGCGGCCCGCAGGATGCCGGAGAAGCCGGGTTTGGGCCGGCGAGAAGGGGCGGCGTGGCCTTCCTGCCTTTTGAAGCGCGAAAGAAACACCAGGACGATGAAGATCGCCGCTATGACCAGCAATTCCTGAAAGCCTGAAAACATCTGAATCCCGGATCCTGAAAAGTAACCGACTCGTGATACCGTCCCCGGTGCCGCCGGGCGTTTGCCGGAGATCTTTGACGGCAGCAGGGACGGCGGCGTCTGAAACAAGTCCTAACATAGTCATCGCCTCAAGGCAATCGGTGGGATCCGGGCAGACACCGGTCCTTTGGGACTTTTGAAACTTGAAAAGCCGGGCCATCGGTGGCAGTCTGAAAACAGCCGTATTGACGTCAGCCGGGGTGTTTTCTTCAGGGCCGGGATCAAAACCGGTCTCCGAAGCCGGTATGTTGCAAGCCTTGCCGGCATGGCGGGCCGGGCTGGAAATCGATACCGGGATTCAGCCGGAGCTGCGGCTGGCCGAGGCCGAGATGCCGGCATTTGTCTATCGTCCGGAGACGGAACGGAAAACGGAAAGCAGATGAAACGGTTCAAGTGGCAGGACAGCCCCCTGGACGGTGTGAACCTGATCGAGGCAAGCGCCGGCACGGGCAAGACTTACACCATCGCCGGCCTTTACCTGCGGCTGGTGCTGGAAAAGGGCCTTTACCCGGAAAATATTCTGGTGGTGACCTTCACCCAGGCTGCCACCAATGAATTGCGGGAAAGAATCCGCCGGCGCCTCGAAGAGGCCCGCGCCCTGGTGGCGGCGTCAGCGCCCGGTTCTGAAATGGAAACCATCGTCCAGCGGGCCGGAGGCAAAAAAATATGCCTGCATCGCCTGGAAATGGCCCTGGCCCTTATGGACCAGGCGGCCATTTTCACCATCCACGGCTTCTGCCAGAGGGTGTTGCAGGAATTTGCCTTCGAAAGCGGGACGCTGTTCGACACGGAACTGGTAACCGACCAGAGCGCCATCGTGGCCGAGATAGCCGAAGATTTCTGGCGCCGGCATATCTACGCCGGCCCGGAAGAGCTCGGGTGTTACATCCTGGCAAGGGCAGGCAAAGCCGTGCTGTCAGGGCCTGAAGACCTGGTCGGGTTGTGGCAGATGGTGCCCGGGCCGGGCGCCCTGATCGAACCTGCCATCGAGGCGGTCGCCCTGGATGGGGTCGAACCATTCCGGAAGGCCCTGGAGCAGGTGGTCGCGACCTGGCCCGGGGCGAGCCGTGAAGTGCTCGAGCTGCTGGCCCGGGACGCTTTGGACGGCAGGCTATACGGAGGCACAAAGGCCGCCCGGGGAGGGGAAAGCGGCCGCGGCAAGTGGCTGGTAAAGCTGGATGGCCTTTTCCGGCGGCTTGCATCCGGAACCGGTACATCATTTCCTCTTGATAAGTTAATACAGAAAGTTACAACGTCTTACCTAAACGAGCACACAAAGAAGGGCAAGGCGGCCCCAAAGCATCGGTTTTTCGATCTTTGCCAGCAGTTGTGGGATTGCGGCCGGAGCCTGGAGGAACAGTGCGAACGTCACCTGTTGTATCTCAGGCTGAAGTTTTTGCACCAGGTCCGGGACGTCCTGAAGGCCAGAAAGGCCCAGCTGAACGTTCAGTATTTCGACGACCTGCTCCTGCGGGTGCAGGAGGCCCTTGAGGCGGACCGGGGCCCCGAGCTGGTAAAAGCCCTGCGGCGGAGATACCAGGCGGCCCTGGTCGACGAGTTCCAGGATACCGATCCTGTCCAGTGCGCGATTTTCACACGGCTTTTCGGCAGCGCATCCTCAACTTTCTTCATGATCGGCGACCCCAAGCAGGCCATCTACGGGTTCCGCAGCGCTGACATCTTTGCCTATCTGGATGCCGCCCGGCGCGCCCAAAGACGTTACACCCTCGACCGTAACTGGCGCTCGGGCAGCGATCTGGTGGAGGCGGTCAACACTCTTTTCGCAGACCACCCCAATCCCTTTGTCTTCAGCCAAATACGATATCACCGCGTTGAGGCGGCCGACAGGCAGCGGCCTGACGGAAGCCGGGCGCCGGATCTGCCCGGCCCGCCGCTGCGGCTGTGGTGTCTGCTGCCGGAAGCCAAAGATGACAAGGCCCTGACCCGTGAAAAGGCCGGCCGGACCGTCCTGCAGGAAGTGGCCCGCGAGATCGTCGATCTGCTGTCAGGCGATCAGGGCTGCCGGCCCCAGGACATTGCCGTGCTGACCCGCACCAACCGGCAGGCCCTGGAGGCAAAGGAGATTCTGCTGCAGCACGGGATTCCGGCGGCCCTGTTTTCCACCGGCAGTGTTTTCGACACGCCCGAAGCCCGGCAGCTTTTCCATTGCCTGGCGGCCCTGGCCGAGCCTGAAAGGGCCGAGCTGGTAAAGGCCGCCCTGACGACCGATTTTCTGCGCCACCCGGCCGTCTTCGAGACGGAAACAGAACAGGAGCAATACCTGGGCGAGGTCTGGCCAAGGTTCCATGCCGCCCACCGGGCCTGGAGCCGGTACGGGTTCTATTGCATGTTTCAAAAGTGGATGGCGGACTGGGAAATACGCCAGCGCCTGCTGGCCCTGCCCGGCGGTGCGCGGCGCTTCACCAACCTGGTTCACCTGGGCGAGCTGCTCCATGGCGCTGAAAGCCAGGACGGTCTCAGCATCAGGGGCCTGCTCGATTGGCTGGCCAGGCGGCTTTCCGGCCGTGAGCAGGCTATGGAGGAAGATCGGCTGAGACTTGAAAACGACCGGGGCAACGTTTTGATTCTGACGGCCCACCGGAGCAAGGGCCTGGAATTCGAGGTGGTTTTCTGTCCCTTTCTGTGGAGTGAAATCAGCCGCGGTTCCGGGCAACCTTTGATCTTTCATGACAAGGACAGGGACTGGCGCCTGGTGGTGGACCTTGACCCCGGAGGGGACCTGTCACGGGCCAGGGCCGCCCGGGATGAGATCCTGGCCGAAAACCTGCGGCTGATCTACGTTTGCCTGACCCGTGCCAGGCAGAGGTGTTACCTGGCCTGGGGCATGATAAACAAGACCGCGGACAGCGCCCTGGCCTACCTGCTCCACGGCCCCCGGACGGGAGACGGCCGGTGCCGGCCGGAAGACGTGGCCGGGCGGGTGGCCGGCCTTGACCGGGAGGCTTTCCTGAAGGACCTGGAGCGCCTGGAGAAAGCCGGTGCCGGCAAGCTGGAGCTGGCATGGCTGCCAAAAAGCGGCGCGGAGAGGGCCGGGACCTTTGTCCGGGAGCAGAAAGAGGGGTTCGAGCCGGAGTGCAGGGTTTTTCCGCGGCAGGATGTCTCCGGCCGGAGGGTCGCCAGTTTTTCGTCCCTTGTGGGGGAGATTCAGCGGGATGAACTGGACCGGCCGCGGCCGGAAGACGATGATGAGGCCGCGGAAACTGCCGCCGGGCTGGGCAACTTCCCCAGGGGAACCAGGGCCGGCCTGTTTTTTCATCACCTGCTGGAAAACACCGACTGGTCGCAGCCGGTCGGGCAGACCATGGAGCCTGCCGTCCGGCAGGCCCTGCGGGACTACGGTTTCGATCATAGCTGGCGCCGGCCGGTGCTGAAAATGCTTGCCCGCCTGCAGCAGCTGCACTTGCCGGGCCCGGAGGATTCCTTTTGTCTGGGTCGGCTCAGGCCCGGGCAATGGACCAACGAGATGGAATTCTATCTTCCTCTCAAGCCTCTTGTCCCTCAGGATCTGCGTAAAATTTTCGCCCGCTACGGCAAGGGGCTGCCCGATGAGCTGTTCAGCCTCCAGATGGAGAGGCTCGATTTTGCCCCGGTTGCCGGCTACCTGCGGGGCTTCATGGACATGGTCTTCGAAAGCCGGGGCAAATATTACCTGATCGACTGGAAATCCAACGACCTGGGGCCGGCGCCCGGCGATTACAGCCCGGAGCGGTTGATGGCGGTGATGGCCCAGGATTATTATTTTCTGCAGTACTGTCTCTATACGGTCGCCCTCGATCAGCACCTGCGCAACGTGCTGCCGGACTATACCTACCAGGCGCGCTTTGGCGGGGTGATCTACGTTTTCCTGCGGGGTGTGGCCCTTGAAAATGGTAACGCAAACGGATTTTTTCATGTCCGTCCCCGTCCCGGGCTGATAAGCGATCTGGGTTCGGCCCTGACAGGAAGGAAGCGGCGTTGAGGTCGCCCATGGAAACAGTCAGAAAATTACTGGAAGACGGTTGTATCGAGTACATCGATTATGCCTTCGCGCGCCTGATCGCCCGTCGTTTCGGGGAAGAAAATGAGGCCGTTCTTGCGGCGGCGGCCCTGACATCCCGGGTGACCTGCCAGGGTCACGTCTGTTTCGACCTCGATAATCCCGCCCCTCAGCTGGCCGGCCCTGATTTCAATTCCGCCCGGCCGGCCGGGCTGCCCCGGCACCGCCGGTTGATCGAGCTTTTGTCCGCAAGTCCGGCAGTGGGCTTCGAAAACGATTATAAGCCATTGATTTTAAGCGGAAGCAAACTTTATTTAAACCGATACTTCAACTATGAAAAATCGATTGCCGACCAGATCCTCAGCCGTTGCCGGGCCTTGCCGGAGCCCGTGGACACCGGCCTGCTGGCGGTGCTGTTGGAGCGTTATTTCGGGCCTGACCGGTCGCCGGGGAAGGTGAACTGGGCCAAGGTGGCGGCCGTGGCCGCTGCCTGCAGGCGTCTGTGCATCGTCTCGGGCGGACCGGGTACCGGCAAGACCTATACTGCGGCCAGGATCATAGCTTTGCTGCTGGCGGCCTTTCCGGAACAGTTGCGCCGGGTCTGCCTGGCGGCCCCTACCGGCAAGGCTGCGGCCAGGCTCCAGGAAAGTATTCTCGAAGCCCGCGCCGGTCTTGACCTCCGGGGGCCTGCGGCCGAAGGTTTCCCGCACCAGGCTTCCACCATTCACCGGCTGCTGGGAATAAGGGGCGACGGGCTTTCCAGCCGGTACGATCTTTCCAACCCCCTGCCGGCAGACCTGGTCGTCATCGACGAGGCCTCCATGGTGGATATGGCGCTGATGCACAGGTTGCTCGAAGCCCTTTTGCCGGACACCCGGCTGGTGCTTCTGGGTGACAAGGACCAGCTGGCCTCTGTTGAGGCCGGTTCCGTGCTGGGAGACCTTTGCGGCCGGAGCGGAAAGATCGGATTTTCAGCCGGCTTTGCCCGGACCGTTGCCGGGGCTTGCCGTTTCGAGCTTCCCGGCCGGATGATCGTCTCCCAGGGCGGCTGTCTGGTGGATCACGTGGTATTTCTCCGGGAAAGTCACCGTTTCGATCCCGGCGGCGGCATCGGAGCCCTTTCCAGGGCCGTCAATGCCGGCCGGGCGGACCAGGCCATGAAGCTGCTGGCCGACCCGGAGCAGCCGGCCCTGGAGTGGATCCGTCCCGGCGGCAGCCGGGATTTCACGGCGGTGGTGGAAAAAGAGGTCCTGGACAACTACGCCGGGCTGTTCAAGGGTGAAGACGCCCGGCAGCGCCTGCGGGTCCTGGAAAAATTCAAGATTCTGTGTGCCGTTCAGCGCGGGCCCTATGGTGTGGAGCGGCTCAACCGCCTGGCCGAAGCCGCCGCCCTGGACAGGGGCCTTATCCCTGCGCGCTATCTTGAAACCTGGCCCTGGTATCCCGGCCGACCGGTAATGATCCTGCAAAACGACTACCGGCAGCAGCTTTTCAACGGTGATACCGGAGTTGCCGGCCTTCAGGGCCGCGGCGCCGGCGGTCCCGATTTTAAGGTTGATTTTCAGGCCTCCGGCGGGCAAGTTAGGCAGCTGACGGCCCACGGGCTGCCTGCATTGCAGACCGTCTATGCAACCACCATTCACCGCAGCCAGGGATCGGAGTTCGACAAAGTGTTTATCGTCCTTCCGGACAGGGACAATCCGCTGCTCACCCGGGAGTTGCTCTACACGGCAGTTACCCGGGCCAGGCGCAGGGTAACCGTCTGGGCCGAGGAATCGATCCTGGCAAAGACCGTGCGGCGGCGGTTGCACCGGGCTTCGGGACTGGAAGCCCGGCTGTGGACATAATCGACACCATGATAGACAAAAGGAGAGCCGCCAGACCATGCAGACTGTAATCAAGGGTACCGGCCGCTTCGTGCCGCCAAGAAAATTGACCAACCATGATCTTGCCAGGTGGATGGAGACTTCCGACCAGTGGATCCGACAGCGCACCGGAATTGAGCAAAGGTACTGGATTGCAGCCGAAGGCCGGACCGGCTCCTCTGACCTGGGGCTGGAGGCTTCCCGGCCGGCTTTGGAAAAGGCAGGCTGGAAGGCAGAGGACCTGGACCTGATCATCTTTGCCACCCTCAGCCCGGACTATTTCTTTCCCGGTTCAGGTTGCCTGCTCCAGGCAAAGCTCGGCCTGAAATCGACACCGGCCCTTGATATAAGGCAGCAATGCACCGGTTTTCTCTACGGCCTGGCAACGGCGGATGCCTATATCCGCAGTGGCCTGGCGCGCCGGATCCTGCTTGTGGGCGCCGAGGTGCACAGCACCGGCCTGGACGTTTCCACCAGGGGAAGGGACGTGGCGGTGATCTTCGGGGACGGGGCGGCCGCAGTGTGCCTGGAAGGGGACGACACTTCGGAGCAGGCCGGTGTCATGGCAGTCAGTCTGCACGCGGACGGCTCGATGGCCGAGAGCCTGATGACCGAGGCTCCGGCTTCGTGCTGCAACCCCAGGATAGACGAGGAAATGTTGCGCCAGGGAAGGCATTATCCTTACATGGACGGGCGCAACATATTCAAAATGGCGGTAAGGCTTCTGCCCGAGGTGGCCAAGGAGGTTCTGGACAAAGCCGGCCTCGGGGTCCGGGATGTGGACCTTTTCATTCCCCACCAGGCAAACCTGAGGATAAACCAGGCCTTTGCCAAGGCCATGGACCTTCCCCCGGACAGGGTTTTCAACAACATTCAGCGTTACGGCAATACCACCGCGGCCAGCATTCCCCTGGCCCTTGACGAAGCCCTGGAACGGGAAATGATCGGCCCGGGGGCCACGGTCATGTTCCTGGGCCTTGGTTCCGGTCTCACCTGGGGGGCGGTCTTGTACCGTTTCCAGCCGTGACGGCCCTGCAAATGGCCTGATACTTGCGCGGTGTGCCTGTGGCCCCGCTAGCGGCCGAAAAGGCGCTCCAGGTGAACCCTGACCAGGGGATCGTCGAACTCTAGCTGCCGGCCGGGGTCTGCATTGCTGCGGGCTATGGTTTGCCTGATCCTGCCGGCCACCGTTTTGCCCAGCTGCACCCCGAACTGGTCGAAGGGGTTGATGCCCCAAAGATATCCCTCCATGATGGTCCGGGCTTCGTAAAATGACAGCAGGCTGCCCAGGGAGGCCGGGTCAAGGCTTTCCAGGACGATCAGGGAGCTTGGCCGGTTGCCGGGAAAATGGCGGGCCGGATCTTCGGGCGCAGGCTGTCCCGCGGCCAGGGCGGTGGCCTGGGCCAGCAGGTTGGCCCACAGCTCCTGATGGTTGGTCACCCCCTGATAACGTGCTTCGTACTGGTCGTAAAACGGACGCCTGATCCCGATGAAATCGATGGGAAAAGGCCGGCCCTGGTGGGCCAGCTGGAAGAAAGAGTGCTGGGCGTTGGTGCCCGGTTCGCCGAAGATGACCACCCCGGCCGGTTCGGCCAGCAGTCTGCCGTCGGCGGTGGCCGACTTGCCGTTGCTTTCCATGTTGAGCTGCTGGATGTGGGCCGGCAGCCTGGAAAGGGGAGCGGCGTAGGGAATTATGGCTTGGTGCTGGTAGCCCAGGAAAGTGGTGTTCCACACCGAGATCAGGGCCGCCAGCAGGGGCAGGTTCTGTTCGGCCGGTGCTCCGGCGGCATGCCTGTCCATCTTTTCGGCACCCCTGAGGAATTCTTCGAACAGGTCGTAACCAAGATGGATGCTCAGGGGAACACCGCCCACGGCCGAGGTGACGCTGTAGCGGCCGCCGATGAAATCGAACATGTGAAACGTGGCCAGCACGGGTGTGTCCCGGCTGTCGCCCGGGCTGCCCTCGGAGGTCACCGTTACCAGGTGACCGGCAGGATCGACTCCTCCGGCCTTCATCCAGGCCACGGCCTGGGAGGCGTTGGCCAGGGTCTCCACCGTGGTGTAGCTCTTGGAGATCACGATCCAGAGGGTCGTCTCGGGGTCCACCCGGGAGGCTATCAGGCCGAAGTTGTGGATATCGACGTTGGAAAGGAAATGGAGCCTGATCTTGCCGTCGCTGAAGGGAGCCAGGGCGGTGGCCACAAACTCGGTGCCCAGGTGGGAGCCGCCGATACCGATGACCACAACATCCTGAAAGGCCCTGCCGGTAGAACCGGTGATCCGCCCGGAGCGCACGTCGGCGGAGAACCGGCGGAACTGATCCCGGACCTGTTCCAGGCGTCTGACCACATCGGTGCCGTCCACCATCAGAGCCTGTCCTGAAAAATCACGGGCAGCGGTGTGCAGGGCGGGCCGTTTTTCAGTCACGTTCACGGGCTCTCCCCTGGTAGTGGCCCGGAAGCGGGGCAGAATCTCCAGGTCGCCGGCAACCCGCAGCAGCAGCTCCAGGATGGGTTCGTCGATTCTCTGGCGGGTGAAATCGAACAGCAGGCCGCCTCCCCGGCGCGAAAAGCGGGACCAGCGCCGGTCGTCTTGCACCAGGTTGCGCAGATGGTATTCAGGCCGCCGGATGCGGTCGGCGGCATCGACCAGGGACCGGTAGAGTTCGTGTTCCCGGAAAGGGTAACCGGTTGGGTTCATGTCATTTGCCTCCTTGGGACGCCGTGCCGACGGCTGCGGCCACGTCCGTGGTGAGCCTGCGGCCGAAAGCCAGGGCGGCTTCAGTCATGGCTCCGGCCAGGGCCGGTGCTGAAGAATCGGCCATGGGCATTCTGACCAGGTAGTGTTTCTGGAAGATGATCCCCTGGTGTCGCGGTGGCAGCTCCTGCCGGTGCACGATGATGGTTGCTTCCAGGACAGCTTCCCAGCCTTTGTCTCCTGCAACGGCCTGAAACCTGTCGATGAATCCGGACAGGGTGAAATCCGGGCTTTCCATCAGCCCGGCCTGCCAGACAGCCCTGAACCTGCCGCTGTCTTCCATGCAAGAGGCGATAAAATCGGTCAGCAGCAGGGCCGGCGGCGCCCCCCAGAGGTGGTTGCTGGTATACCTGATCTGACGGCCGGTCTGCCGGAGCATGCGGCTGGTCCGCAGGACGGCCGCAGCCTTGAGCCGGCCGACGGCAACGGTGGCATCCAGTGTTTCGGCGCCTGCCTCCACCTTGCGGGGAGCAGACAGGATGTAGATCCTGGGGGCAGGCTGCTGGGCCGGAGCCTTGAAACAGCCCAGGCAGGTCAGGGCCGCCAGAAGCCAGGGCACCGGCCGAAATGTTGCTCGGGACATAAAGGTCTTTCCTCCGTTGGAATTCCGGTTTCGTGCAAGGTCGTAAACGCGTACCGCCGGGGCGGCCTTGAAAAGTCCGCCCGATTGGCTCATTCGGCCGGAGGCGGGGCAAAGATCAGCTGGGAAGGCTGATCATACAGCTTTTCCAGCAGCCTGTTGAGGTTCCGGGCCGCAGTGTCGATCTGCTCCAGGGTCGTCACCAGCTGGCTGCCCGCCGTGGCCGTGGTGCCCCGGGCCCGCTCCAGCAGGGCGCGGGCAGATTCCAGGGTGGAGTCCAGGCGCCCGGAGGCCTGCTCCAGTCTTTCCATTATGCCTTCCAGCCGGCCGCCGTTGTCGGTTACCAGGCGGTCCACCTCCTCCAGGGTCAGGCGCAGGCGGCTTACGGAAGCGTCGATGTTCCGGGCGGTCTTTCTGAAGGCAGCCGCCGTTTGCTGCATCTGCCGGCTCAGTTTTGCCGTCTCCAGGCCCTTGACGGACCGGTTTGCATTGCGGATCAGGGCGCGGGTGTCCTGTGCCAGAAGGTCCAGTTCGGATTTTTTCAGGGTCTGTTCCATCAGGGTCAGGGTGCTGACCAGCTTGTCGGAGATGGCTTTCAGCTCGACCTGGTTCATGGCCTTGATAAGGTCGTCGATGCCCTTGAAGAATTTTGCCCGGTCCGATGCGATGGTGGGAATAACCGGATAGGGCGGTACGAAGCTCAGCTCGGGCTCGATGCAGGGCTCACCGGGCGGCCTGCGCTCCAGCTCCACGAACATCAGGCCGGTTATGCCCACCGATTTCAGCTGGGCCACCAGGTTGCACGTGTCCCTGTGGGGCTGAATGTCCGACTCGATCTTCATCAGCACCTCGATCAGGTTTTCGTCCGGTGCCACCGATATGCGATGGACGCGGCCGATTGACACTCCGCGGTATTTTACCGGCGAATCTTTTTCCAGGCCCTGGACCGATTCGTCGAAATAGGCGACGATCAGACGCCCTTCTTCAAGGTAATTGGACATGCCCAACCAGATTATGGCAACGATGATCACGGTAATGCCGATGATCAGGAAGAGTCCTACGCTGAACTTGGTTTTCAAAGAGGCCATGGTCATGATCCGGAATTACGGTTTGGCTGCCTGCCGGTTGAAAAAACGCCGGACGACAGGCTCACTGCTATTCTCTTTCAGGCTGCGCGGATCGCCCCGGGCGATTATTCCACGGGTGGTTTTGTCGAGCATGATGACCCTGTCGCCAATATTCAGGATGCTGTCCAGATCGTGGGTCACGATGATCATGGTGGTGCCCAGGGTGCGGTTCAGTTTCAGGATCAGCTCGTCGATCTCGGCTGCCGTGATCGGATCAAGCCCGGCCGTGGGTTCGTCTAGAAACAGGATTTTTGGATTCAGAGCCATGGCGCGGGCCAGGGCAGCACGCTTTTTCATGCCCCCGCTTATTTCGGAGGGGAAGAAATTGGCATAGTTGCCAAGGTCAACTATACATAGCTTCATTCGCACCATGCGGTCAACAGCCGACTTGGGAAGACCGGTATAGGTGACTATGGGAAGGGCTATGTTTTCGGCCAGGGTCATGGAACCGAACAGGGCTCCGCCCTGAAAAAGGATGCCGGTTTTGTTGAGAACCTCCTGGAACTGGATACTGTCGCCGGCGGTGATGTCGGTGCCGTCGATTATCACTTTTCCGGCAGCCGGAAGGGTGAGGCCCACCATGTGCTTTAGCAGGGTCGTCTTCCCGCAGCCGCTGCCGCCGATGATCATGAAAATCTCGCCCCTTGCGACGCTGAAGCTGACATCGTCGAGAATTATCCTGTCCCGGTAGGCGGCCACCAGGTCGTGGACTTCGATTATCGGTGAGGGCTGTGTTTTTTCCATTTCTACCAGTAACTGCGGATGACCGCAAAGATTGAGTCGAACAGGATTATCATGAAAATACTGCTGACAACGGCAGAGGTCGCCGCCTGTCCCACGGCAGATGCCCCGCCCCTTACCTGGAAACCCCGCAGGCATCCGATCCAGGCAATCAGGGTGGCGAACACCAGGCTTTTGAAAAGGCCCCAGACCAGCTCGAACACCGACAGGGAACTTATGGTCTGGTTGATATAACTGCCCATGGTCAGATCGAGCATGCTGACACTGATGACCATGCCGCCGATAATGGCGAACAGGTCTGAAAAAAGGGTCAGCAGGGGCACCATGATCATGCTTGCCAGCAGGCGGGGAACCGCCAGAAAGAGGGTGGGTGAAAACCCCATGACGAACAGGGCGTCTACCTCTTCGGAGATGCGCATGGTGCCGATTTCGGCGGCAAAGGCTGATCCGGAACGCCCGGCCACCACGATGGCGGTCATGATGGGGCCCAGCTCGGACACCATTGAAAGGGCCACCAGGGAGGCAACGTAGATTCCGGCCCCGAACTGGGCCAGCTGCAGGGAGGAGACAAAGGCCATGATCAGGCCCAGCAGGAAACTGATCAGGCCGACTATGGGCAGGGCGTCGACTCCTGTCTTTTGCATCAGGATCAGGACGTCGCCCCAGCGCAGCGAGCCCGGATGCAGCAAAACGTGCCAGCAGCAGATGGCCACCGAACCCAGGAATGAGACCAGGTAGCGGATATTGTCGAGGGTCTTTAAAGTGGCATCTCCCAGGCGGACGAAGAGATTGGCCTGCCTGGGCGGTTCGATGGGGTCGCAGTGGCTCGGATCGTCGATGTCTACCAGGGACAGGATGGCGCCGGCCTTGGGGGGCAGGTTGCGGATTTCGAGCCGGACACGGCTCTGTCTGAGCCTGTCCCGCAACTCGGAGATTATCATGGCTCCGTAGTCGTCAAAATAGGATACGGAAGAAAAATCCAGATATACTTTGGAGCCGGGTGAAGTCTTTTTCAGATCCCCGGTCAGGGCCTTGAGAAGTGGACCGGCGGTCTGATGGTCGATGCTTCCCTTTAAGCTGACGACCAGGGAACGACCTTCTCGGTGAATTTCGTAGAGATCGGCATTTTTGCTGGGTGTCGCCGTCATCCTGTATGCCAGGCTATTTGCCGCGCCAGCTTTCAATGCTTATGGCGTGGGCCTCGAGATTTGAATACGATCTGGTGCTGGGAATCGTCTGGGAGAGCAAAGACCGGATCTCGTCGATTACCCGGCAGTCTTTTTCACAGCCCGGGAACCGGTCATGCCTGGGACAGGTTCTGCAAGGGCTTTGCACCAGATATCCGATTTCAAAATCGAAACATCGTTTGTATGGCGCCAGTCTCCGTGTCATCAAATAAAGACTCCATCTGGTGGTGCGACCACAATTCCGGCTGACAAAACAGGCACCGGGGACGACAAGTCCGCCGGGTTTGCCTGCGGGCCGGCTTCTGTACCCGGCCCGTTCTGCAACAGCGTCCTCACTTTTAACATACCTTGGATATGCTTACAAATGGAAAGCGGAACGGGCGCGCAAGTGTTCAGTGCGCACTGCGGGTGACAAACCGATTGTACCTGACCATCTGGGCCATGGTTTTGGCCGCCCGTTCGGGGGTTTCGTAGTAGACCGCCCTGTATTGCGATCCTTCGACCTGGTGGACCGTACGGCGTCCGGCTTCTGCCAGGAGGCTTACCCCGAAAACCGGCTTGGCGGTTTTTTCCATCAGCTTTACGGTGAATTCGACATATTCTTTTTCAAACCGGGCGTACATTTCCAGGACCCGCTGCAGGGTTGCTTCGGATATTTCCGGGTCTGCCCTGCGGATCGATTCGGCAAGACGCCGGATAAACAGCAGGCGTCCCAGGATGCCCAGATCGATGACCGCATCGCAACCCTTCCAGTTCAGGAGAATATCGAGGACCCGGCAGGGAATTGAGATGTCCGGTTCTCCCACCAGGTCCACCGGGTTGGACCTGCTCCAGTACGGGGGCAGAATCTTGTCTATTTGGGAGACGATCTCTTTTGTCAGGGCAGGGACCGCGAGGCCGTATTTTTCACACAGGTCGGCGGTGACCACGCCCCAGCCGCCACCGAGGGTCATGATGGCCACGCGCCTGCCCGCCGGCAGCGGAAGGCTGGAAAAGGCGGCCGAAAGATCCAGCAGGTCCATGGGGTGCTCAACTTTGATTATGCCGGCCTGGCGGCACATGGCGTCAAATACCCGCCTGTCCGTGGCCAGGGCCCCGGTATGGCTGGCGGCCGCCCGGCTTCCGGCGGCGGTTTGGCCGCCTTTAAGGAGCACGACGGGTTTGGCGGGACTCAGCCGGCGGGCTGTTTTGAAAAAGCGCCGGCCGTCGGAGACGTTTTCCAGGTAGATCATGATGGTTCCGGTTTTGTCGTCATCTGCCAGGGCTTCCAGGTAGTCTTCCATGGTGATCATGGCTTCATTGCCGCTTCCGGCAAAGGCCCGGATACCGATTCCCTGCTGTTCGGCAAACGCCAGCAGCTGGGTTCCCATGTTGCCCGATTGGGCAATCACGGCTGTCGCGCCGGCCCCGGGGCGCACCGCGGTGCCGGTGCAGAAGAAATCGAGGTGCGGGTTGCAAATGCCCATGGTGTTCGGTCCCAGGATGTATATGCCGGCCCGGCGGGCGGCGGCGACAAGCTCTTTTTCCAGAGCCCGGCCCCGCTCGCCGCTTTCTCCGAAACCGGACGAGATCAGCAGCACCCGGGTAATTCCCTTGCGCCTGAATCCTTCCATCAGGTCCAATACTGCGGCAGCCGGAACCGTGACCACGGCAAGGTCCACCGGAGATTCGATTTCTTCAACCGAACGGTAGACCCGGCGGCCGGCAATCCTGCCTCCCTTGTGATTGACAAGGAATACTTCCCCGGCGAAGCCGCCGCCGATGGTGTTGACCATCAGCATGTGGCCCCACTTGCCCAGATGTCCGGAGGCTCCCACGAAGGCCACCGAGCGGGGGTGGAAAAAACCGTGAATGACCGCTTTCGGAACCGGCCGGCGCTCAGACGGTTCTTGAGGTTTGTCCCGACCGAAGGTGAGCAGGGCGTCGACAGCGGTGAGGTTGCCGTCGGCATCGGCCAAAAGGGGATTGATGTCGACTTCGGTCAGATTGGGAAAATCCCCGGCCAGGCGGCACAAGGCGGTGATTGCCCTTTCCAGCGTCTTCATGTTAACGGCCCTGTACCCGCGGAAATTGCCCAGCAGCCTCGATCCGCGCAAAACAGATACCATCTCCCGGATCTCATGGCGGGTCAGGGGCGCAAGTCCCAGGGCCACGTCATCCAGGGCTTCGGCGAAAATTCCGCCCAGGCCGAGCAGGACAACCGGGCCGAATTGCCCGTCCCGGAACATGCCCAGCATGAGTTCCCGGGCTCCTTCGACCTGTTGCTGGACAAGGAAACCTTCGAGCGCGCCGGTTGCATTGGCCGATATTTCTTCCGCTGCCGCGGCCACCTCTTTTTCGCCGGCGAGGTTCAGTCTTACCAGGCCCTGTTCGGTCTTGTGAGCCAGCCCGGGCGCGATACCTTTCAGGACCACGGGAAATCCGATCCGACAGGCTTGCCGGCAGGCATCCTCCTTGTCGCGGGCCAGATACTCCCTGACCACGGGAATGCCGTAGGAGGCGAGAATCTGCTTGGATTTGTGTTCATCGAGGCTGAACGGCCCTTTTGACAGCCGTTTTGCTATTTCCTGTTCCGGGTTCAAATGCCGGGCTCCTTTACAGTGGCGGGTTACTCCTGGATGGGAGGACCTACGGCGACGGCCAGCGGGACATCCGCCTGCAGTCCGAAGTCGTCGAAATAGATGTTTTTCGCACCGGCTCCAAAGGCGTGCAGGCCGATTTCGGAGCTTGCCGGCAGGCCGGATGCGGAGCTGAAAAAGCGGCTTTCGCTCGATCTTACGATGCAGTTGGGAAACCGGTTGTCTGCCACCAGGCCGACTGTGGAAACCCCTGTGTTGAGGGCATCCCACTGGATAAGGGTGAAATGGTCGTTTTCGGCCGTCCAGGGCTGTCCGTCATCCGGGGGCCAGTTGAGCTGGGCCTGTCCACGGGGATTGGCATGCTTTTCGACATCGAAAGGATCCGCATTGGCGGTTCCGACAGGTTCAGGGCTGCCGAAATAGACCCGCAGGAAGTTGGCCCGCGGCCGGAAGCCGGAAACCTTTCCGCACCGGCCCTTGCCGACGGCAAAGATGGCCTCGCCGGAGGTGAAGTCGCCCGAAGTGTGCCGGAGCCAGACCGACCCCCGGGCGTCTCCGTCAGACCAGCTCCCGCCGGCCAGGTGGGGCGGTCCCGCGACGATTCCGGTTGCGCCGCTTGTCTGGCCGTTTACCCGGTCGCCGGCTTCCAGGGCCGTTTTGCCGCCCTCGACAAACTCCAGCGAGGCCGCTTCCACCAGGCGGGTCGCTATGGTGGCCTGGTCCACCGGCCAGGTGCCCACAATTTCAACATCGTCGATATACCAGCCCTCGTAACCGTTGTGTTCGCCGGTAACCGTATCGAAGCTGAAGCGGAGGCGGATTTTTTTCCCGGAGTAGGCTGAAATATCTAAATGGTATTGCAACCAAACCTTACGGTAGGGAGCCGAACTCGCAAGGGTGTGCAGGGGAATCCAGTCCGACCAGGTGCCGGATTCGTAGACTGATATTTCCACCTTTTTAAGGTCGTGGTCGTCCGGATCTTCCAGTTCTGTTTCCTGCCAGCTGTTGAAGACCAGCCCCAGGTACGACCAGGGGTGGAGCTGGATCGCGGGCGAAACGAGGTGGCCGGAGTTGGCGTCACCGGTATCGTAGTTGCCGCTGGAGTCGATTCCGTAGTACCAGGCATGGTCTGCGGACGTATACCGGTTCGTGGCCTGATGCCAAAGTCCGTCGGCGCTCCAGCCGTTGCTTCCGTTTTCCATGTCGTCCCGGAAAAAAGGCACCCGGTCGATCCATTTGTATGCCAGCCAGTGGCGGTCGAAACCGCTTGAGGTTTTGATCTGTTGCCAAAGCACGATTCCGAGCCGGTTGTTGGCCGGCACAATGGCGCCGTCTATTCCGTCGGCGGGGTTGCCGTTGCGGCCGCGCAGCAGTGAAATCCCCAGTCCGTTGAGATCGGCGTCCAGGCGAAGATACAGGCCGGCCGCAAAATAGCACGGGATCGGGGCGGCGGGGCAGTATCCGAAATCGGGTGCCGTGGCTGTCTGAAAAAATCCGATCTTCACCTGGGTGTCGTAGCTCAGGAAGCCGCCGGCAGCCCGCCGGGCCTCCGGGAGATCGACCGGTGTTTTGACATGGTCCAGCTCTATCAGGCTGGCCTTGCCCATTCCGGACACATGCTCTGTGGCATTTACCAGCAGGGCTTTGTTGCCGCCGATATCCTGAATCTGGTGTCCGCCCCAGCGGGAAGTCTTCCAGTTCTGGGTGTTTTCAAATTCGTCCCGGAACTGCTGCCGCCGTACCGGAGCTATGGTCGGTGGCAGGGGCGTGTGATAGACAACTTTACGTTTTGTCAGGGTCTGACCCCGGCCGTATGTGCCGGTTGATTCCAGGCGGACGAACTTCTGGAGCACGATCCGGCTGCCGGCCGGAACCGCCAGGGCGCTCATGGCCGGGTCATTGGGATCTTTGATTCCCAGCAATTTGTTGTTGACGCGGTCGTTGAGGCTGTATTCCAGGAGCCGGCCCGCCAGCATTATCTGGCCGTTGCGCATGGGAAACAGCCGGCCGTCTCCGCTTTCGTATTCAAGGTCGTCGCCGGTGGACAGTTGCTGATCCTTGACGACATCGGCCACCGGCAGGGCAACGGTGCCGGCCGGAATGTAGGGCAGGGTGGCCGAGGATGTGAAGGTGACGGTGTTCGAGCCGCTCAGGCTGGCGGAGGAAAATTCAAAGGTCCGGTTTTCGATCCGCAGCTTGAAAGGGCCGGTAAAATTCACATCGTCTGCCGGGGCGGCGCAGGCCCGCGTTTTGAGAACGGTCTTGCCCTGGGGATTGGCCGTGATCTCGTAAAAGTAACCATAAACCGCGAGAGTGAAGCCGCCCTGATTTTCTCTCAGGCTGAAAGACTGCTGGTGAAGGGCTGCCAGCTGATCGTTGCGGGCGGTCTCGGAGCCGGCGTTCAGGTACCTGCCGGCCGCAAAACGATAGCCTGATTCGGCCAGCAGGTACGCCTTGTAGGCATGATCGGTTCCGACGAACATCTGGCCCGAAGAACTGATGAGCGGAACCAGCGTGCTGCCAAGGACGGCGAAAAACACAATGGCGGCGATGAGGAGCAACAAGGCGCTGCCGGATTGATTTGAGAAGCGCCCGGCGGTATGCTGGAAAATACGGCGGAGGCCTGCCGGCACAGCCGGTAAAAGAAAAAGAAAAAGAACGGCCGCCGGCTTGCCCGGCCCCTCCGGTTCGATCCCGTCATCTTTGAGCGCAGTCGCGGCCCGGCCGCGGTATCCGGCAAGGCTTCCTATGAAACAGTACTTGTCCCGGGCCGGCGGTGTCGCCTCGGGCGAGGCGCCTCCGTAACTTTTCGTGTTGCGGGGATGGATGGTGGTTCTGAATGTTTCGGCAAGGCCGGTGGAGTCGTTGCGTTGCAGGGTGAAAGAACAGATAATGGCCGACAGGTTCCGGATGTCTTTCTGATCCCACGCAGCGGCCCCCTGGCGATAGTCCAGGCTGAAAGAGGATATGTCGTCAATCAGGATGTTGCCGCCGTTTGAAATGTCGGCGGGGGTAAGGGAGGTCACGTTGCCGGCAAGATTGCCGTAGAGTTTTATGACTCCGTTGGCATAGGCCATGGCACGCTTTCCAGACACGTTGGTATAGACCAGGTAAGGAACGGAACTGTCGGTTTTCACAATATCGGTCATCGACCGCAGTTCCCTTGACAGGCGGCCCATGGCGATCTGCGCTTTTTGGGCGGTCTTGACATTGGTCAGGCTTACCCGGTAGGCATTGAGGGCTGCCACGATTCCCATGCCGAGCAGGGAAGTCAGCACCGCCAGAAGCAGCATGGACACCACGATTTCTATCAGGGTGAACCCGGCTGCCGCCTTGGATTCGGATCTGCCCGCTATGTTTTCTGGCAATAGGCGCACCATGCGTGCCCTTTCCAAGCGGTCATGGACCATCAACGCGTAAACAGGGCGGTCAGACTTTGCCCGCCGCCGGATATGGTTACTTTCAGAACCTTGCAATCGCTGCTGCAGGCGGCTTTTTCTTCCTGACCGGTCGCATCGAAAGTTATATATTTGGTGGTTGCCGAATAGGTGCCGTAGTATCCGTTTTCCACCCTGTTTTTGAAAGTGTCCAGAGGCGTGTTGTCCGTCATCCAGAGATATTTGTAATCGGCGACCATCGATTCCATTGCCTCCTGCAGGGAAAGCTGGTGTTTCACCCACGCCAGAGGCTCGGCGCTGCGTGACAGATTGGTCCCCATCACCTGGACCACGACGGCGGCCAAAATGGCGCCTACCACCAGGGCTATGATTATTTCAAGCAGGGTGAAACCTTTTGGGCCGGCTTTCATGGTATGAATCCTGTGTCAGGGGTGACCTTTATTTGCCGGGTCGTTTGCCCCGGTGCGGTAACATTCAAAACAAGCTCTTTGGTTATGGGGTTCCGGGCGGCTTTATCGGAGCAGGGCCGCCCCCATCCGTCAAAGGACAGGAGGAACGGGGTTATGGAAATACCATGACTTGCCAGGGAGACGATTGCACTGGTTTCTCCCGGAAGGATGATCCGGCCGCCTGTGGGATCTCCGTCGGCGAACAGCCAGTAACCGGCGCCGTCGGACTGAACGCCCCAGCGGCGTTCCGTGTTCATTGAACGCACCTGGGCATAACGGATATGGGCCTTGATGGCTTCCGCCCTGGCTGCAAGGGTGGAATCCACGGGGGGTTTGCTCCAGATGACGGCGCTCAGGATTCCGATCAGGACCAGGACCACGATCACTTCAAGGATGGTCAGTCCCCGCTCATCGGCAGCAGCGCAACATATTGGCCTTTTGCCGGCGTTGCCATGGCGTGTCATCCTGCCCGCCAAAGGCGCGCTCCGGGGACGGGGACGTGGATGCCGCAATTTCGGTGCTAAGCCGGATTCCATTTTTAGATTCGGGCTTGCCGGAAACAGATTACGGATTAAACTTTTGACAGTCAGAAGGCCGGTAGCTGACATCATGATCTTATTTAGTAGCAAAGGCCGGATTTGATTGAAAGAAAAAAGAAATCGCGATAACCGAAACCATGCCTCCTGCCCGGATGCGAAAACAAGTTTGTCTGTGATGCCGATATCGGCAGCGGGGAACTCGCAAATAGTGAAAACTGGGAATATGACATTGAAAAACAGATTGTTGCCCAAGCAGCTGGTCATGGCCCTGATCCTGATGGCGGCGGTTCTGGCTGCCTACGGAAACAGCCTTCAGTGCAGCTGGCAATACGACGATTTTTCGAACATCCTGGAAAACGGGAATGTCAAACTGACTTCGTTTACCTGGCAGCAGCTCAAAAGAGCCATGTACGATCAGCATATCGACTCCCGGCCCACAAGGCCCTTGGCCCGTCTGAGTTTCGCCCTCAACTACTACTGGGGCCGATTCAGGGTTCAGGGTTATCATGTCGTCAACATAATTGTCCATCTGCTCACGGCCCTGACGTTATGGCGGCTGGCGGCCGCCACCCTGGAGAGATCCCCCGTCCTTGCGGTGAGGCGGCAGGAAGCGCTGGTCACCGGCTGGCTGGCGGCCCTGTTCTGGGCCGTCCACCCGATCCAGGTGACCGCCGTCACCTATATAGTTCAGCGCATGGCCTCCATGGCCGCCTTCTTCTATCTTGCCTCCATGCTCTTTTTCCTCGAGGGGCGCACGGCTGCCACGGCAAAAGGCAGGGTCACGGCATTTTCGGCATGCGTCCTTTGCGGGGCGGCCGCGGTTGCGTGCAAGGAAAATGCGTTCATGCTGCCGGTGTCGCTGATGCTGTTCGATCTGGTGCTGCTATCCGGGCCGGAAAGGAAGATTCCGGGTAAAAGGGTGGCCGCCTGGTCGGCGCTTATAGCCGTTGTTGCCGCCGCAGCGGTTTGGTTCATGGTGGACCCGGATTCGGTCGCGGGACCATGGGAAAACAGGCCCTTTACCCTCGGCCAGCGGCTGCTGACACAGCCCGGAGTGATCTGGCGGTACTTGGGGCTCCTGGCTTTGCCGGCCAAAACGCGGCTCTGCCTGCTGCACGACGTCGAGATTTCCCGCGGAATCTTCACTCCCCCCACAACTTTGCCGGCCATCGTCTCCCTGGGCGGTCTCGTGGCCCTGCTGATGGTACTTTGCCGGAAAAAGCCCCTGGTCGGCTTTGCCGGTCTGTTTTTTCTTTTAAACCATTTGATCGAAGGGTCGGTCTTCAACCTGGAATTGTTTTATGAACACAGAAATTACCTGCCATCGGCCTGGCTTTTCGTCGTCCTGGCTTCGTTTGCTGTAACATCCTGGAAATACTTTGAATACAAAAAATGGCTGCAATGGGCCGTCGCCGGCTGTTGTGCCGTGTGGCTGGGTTCGCAGATACACACCACCGCCATGTACAACCGTGTCTTCAAAAGCGAGCTGAGCCTGTGGATGGACGTTGTGGCCAAATCACCGCGGATGAGCCTGGCCCACAACAATCTGGGCAAGATCCTGTGGAATGCGGGACTGCACGAAAAGGCCCATGAATATTTCCTTGAGGCCTTTCGGCTGGACCGGTACAACGATCTGCGTCAGAAAGGTCTCGTATATTACAATCTTGGTTTATACGAGCTTGAAATAACAAAGGATTACGCCAAGGCTAAGGTTTGCTTCCAGCGTGCCGCCGAGCTTGCGTCCGGGATGAAGCAGGTCTGGTACCAGCTGGGACAGGCCTGCCTGTTATTGCACGATCCGGGCAGGGCGGAAGTAATCCTGCGCAAGGCCCTGCAATTCTGGCCGGACGATTGCGGGCTGCGCTCCCGGCTGATGCTGGCCCTGGCAAAACAGCCCGGCAAACGATATGCGGCCGCGGTTCTGGCCGGCGAGCTGGCGGAGCGTTGCCCCGGCGACCCGGTTCCGATCGCCTGTCTGGCGGATCTGCACCAGGGCTGCGGCCGTCTCCGGGCGGCCCTGGCGGCCTGGAAACGGCTCGAACGTTTTCCGGGACAAGAGCGTTACGCATTGATGGGGCAGATAGAGGTTTTTGCCCGCCTGAACCGGACAGAGCAGATGAAGGCCGCGGCAGAGCGTCTTCTGCGACAGGCCAGCCCCGGTCAAGTCAAGGCCTGGCTGGATGAATTGCTTGAAAGTTCAGGCAGTTTGCCACATGTGCCTGACCGGGACCTGATTCTGGAAGTACTCGAAGGCGTCTTTGGAAGGGACCGGCCGCCGGCGGAAGGGGAATGAAAGAGTAAAAGACAGTATCACCAGTCGCCCCGGCAGGCGACTGGTGATCGGATGGAATATACGGGTGCGGTTTTTCGGCGTCGGCGGCTATGGCTGACCTGGTTTGGAAATAACCCGGACTTTGGTCTTTCCGGCGACCGCCGTGTTGTTTTTACCTGTTATGGTAAGGGTGATACTGTTTCCGGAAACACTGACACTGAGGGTGAAATCGCCCAGATCCGTTCCCAGGGTGGCGTCTGAATAGGTGATCTGATCCCAGGATGAACCGCCCAGCAGGGCCTTGGCGAATTTACCGTTTACCCTTCCGATGGCTTCGGCCATGGCTGCTTCGGCGGCTTTTTCCTTGGCTTCGGACTGAAGATCGAAATATTTGGGAATGGCCACTGCCGCCAGGATACCCAGGATTACCAGTACGGCTATGATTTCAACCAGGGTAAAGCCTTCTTCGTTCTGAAGGGTTTTCCCGGTTTTCGGTTTTCTGTCTTCAAAGATCATTTTATTGCTCCTGTTGAGGGTTTTAATCCCCGGGTTGTGTTAATTCCTGCTGACCGGCTCAATAATCATCGCTGATCAGACACCGGCATAAACTCACACGGCCAAAAGTAATGCACCATGCGTGCCAGGGCCTGGAACAATTCGAGCGGAAAAAAACTCATTTTACCATACCTTGCTTTTTTTACAGGCAGATATGACGTTGAAAATCTTTTGTTCGCCAAGGACCGGAAATGACATGCTAAATCCTGTGCTACAAAATATGAGGTAAAATCAACAAAAATTGTGAAACCCGTTACATTTTGTGTCAGGCCTTGCGCCCTGTGCGCCGGGCCTTGAACGCCGAAACATCTATCTGGTACTTTTTCAGGCGATGCCACAGGGAGCGTTCTTTGATGCCCAGCAGTTCGGCCGCCCTTATCTGCACCCCCCCTGTCCGGGCAAGGGCTTCGACTATCATGCTGATTTCAATCTGGCGCAGGCGCTGGTCAAGATTTTGATTCCGGGCAAGGTCCTCCACGGAAGCGGCGGGCTGACTGTCTTCCGGGTCCGGGTCCTCGGGTGGTTCTGATGAAACTTGAATGTCCGGCCAGGTTGCGGCAACTGCGGCAACTGCGGCCGGCAGGTGATGAGGCTGCACTTCGCTGTCGGCCATCAGACAGGCCGATTCGATGGTGTTTTCCAGTTCGCGTACATTCCCGGGCCATTCGTAAGTCATCATTATCTGCAGGGCCGCGGATGATATCTTTGTCCCGGGCCGGGATTTTTCAATGAATTTTTCAGCCAGCAGGGGTATGTCCTCCCTGCGTTCTCTCAGGGGCGGCAGGAAGATAGTGAAAACATTCAGGCGGTAATACAGGTCTTGCCTGAAAAGCCCCTGGTCGACCATTTTGGCCAGATCCTTGTTGGTGGCGGCAATAACGCGCAGGTTGACTTTGACAGGGTGTATGCCCCCGATTCTTTCGATCTCCTGTTCTTCCAGGACCCGCAGAACCTTGGCCTGAATGTTGAGTGGCATGTCGCCGATTTCATCAAGAAGCACAGTGCCGTTGTTGGCAAGCTCCAGTTTTCCGATTTTACGCTGGTTGGCTCCGGTAAAAGCGCCTTTCTCGTAACCGAACAGTTCACTTTCGAGCAAACCTTCGGGTATGGCGGCGCAGTTTATCGCCACGAAAGCCTTTTCATGGCGCGGGCTGTGTTTATGGATGCTTCTGGCAACAAGTTCTTTACCCGTGCCCGTCTCGCCCAGTATCAATACCGTGGAATCCGTGGGCGCCACTTTCATGATATGGTTGAAAACGCCGCGCATGGCCCGGCTTTGACCGATAATGTCCGGAAAAAGTTCCCGGGCTTCCACCTTGCTGAGCAGTTCGGTGACCTGATCGAAAACCCGGCTGAAACGCAGCATGTCATCGTCCTTGCCGGAGGGCTTGTCGGTATCCGGATCCAGCCGGCCGACAACGCCCATGGTCCGGGTCTGATCCACGAAGCGTTTGACAGGGTCGATCAAAAACTTGACGATCAGAAGTCCGGAAACCAGGGCGAAAAGCGACAGAACCGTCCCCCAGAAGGCGACCGGCCAGCCCGCCCGTCCCCCCTGCTGGATATAGTAAATGGTCAGCCGGTAGGAAAGCAGCGTGGCCAGGACCGTCATGCCGGCAAAGATAATAGGTATTATGACATAGAGGCTTATATTGAAACGGATGTCTTTCATGCCGTTTATCATCTTACCATTTGAGTTAAATTCCACATGGGCAAATAGATGGCAAGGGCGAAAAAGCCTATAACCGCTGCCAGCCCCAGAGTCAACAGGGGGCCGATGGCATCCGAGAGCTTCTTCATGGCATATTCCATCTCCGCATCGTAATGGACGGCGATTTCGTTTAACATTTCATCCAGGTTGCCCGACTCTTCCCCGATGGCCACCATGTTGATGACGATGGGGGTGAAATAGCGTGCCGCCTTCAAAGGGCCGGCAATGCCGCGGCCCTCTTCCAGCCTTTCGGTTATCTGGCCGAACTCGGATGCGATGGCCGAATTGTTGATGGTGGTGGACAAAATACGCATGGATTCGAGCACCGGCACACCGCTTGACTGCAGGATGGCGAAAATGCTGGCAAATCGCGACATGGCGGCCTTGATCAGCAGCGGTCCGAGCACGGGTATGCGCAGCAGGAGGGAATCGCGCAGATAGCGCCCCTTTTCGGTGCGCAGATAGTAGGTCAGTCCGAAAATCACCGCCGCCAGAATCACGAGCAGGGCCATCCAGTACCGGGATAAAAACTGGTACAGCTTGAGGCAAACAAGGGTGGGCAGGGGAAGCTCCAGACCTGAGCTGACGAAGATGTTAACGAATTTGGGAATCACGAAGGTGAGCAGGATGAAGAAGGCCAGGACCAGGAAGCTGAATACGACCATCGGATACTGGAGCGCGGCCCGGATGTCGGATCTTACCTTGTGTTCATGCTCTATTATGTAGATCAGCCTTTCCAGTATTTCGGGCAGGGCGCCGCTGGTCTCGCCGGCCCGCAGCATGCTGCAGTAAAGGGGGGAAAAAACCCGGGGATGTTTTCGAAAGGCATCGTAAAGGGAGGACCCCTCGCGGATGTCCTGGCGGATGGTGACTATGATTTTTTTCAGGCTCTCGTTTTCGGTCTGGGTTTCAAGCACCTGAAGGAGGTTTAAAATCGGCACCCCGGCCTTGATCAGGGTTTTGAACTGCTTGGTGAACAAGATCAGCTCCGGCGCCCGCACCGGCGAGAGCAGGTCCATAATCCGGCGCATCGAGAATCGGTTTGAAAACTGGCTCTCGACAGCCACCTTGGAGGGGATCAGGCCCCTGGCCACCAGGATGGAGGTGGCCATGTCTTCATTGTCCGCCTCTATGGTCCCTTCCACCTGGCTGCCGTTTTCATTTATTGCCGTGTATACGTAATTGGGCATGAATATTTTCCTTCAGACCGGTCGACAATGATCCGGCATGATTCAGACCATTACTGCGGAGGCGGCCTCGTCCAGGGTCGTGATCCCCTGGGCGACTTTCAGGGCCGCATCCTCCTTGAGGGTTTTGAGCCTGCCGGTCCGGTGAGCCTCGCGCATGATTTCCTGGGCCGAACATCTGCGCAGGATCATGTCCTGCACCATGTCATCTATTATCAACACCTCGAATATTCCCGTCCTGCCCTTGTATCCTTTGTCCATGCAGTTGAAACATCCCGTGCCCTTCATGAAACGCGGGTTTTCGTATTTGTCCAGACCCCAGAACTTGAGCACCTGTTCGGGCGGATCGTAAGGCTTGCTGCAATATTGGCAGACTTTGCGTACCAGACGCTGGGCAATGGAGACCAGCATCACCGAAGATACCAGGAAGGGCTCGATGCCCATATCGATCAGGCGGGTGATTGCTCCGGCGGCATCGTTGGTGTGGACGGTGCTAAGAACCCGGTGGCCGGTAAGGGCCGCCTGGACAGAGATGCTGGCAGTCTCGCTGTCACGGGTTTCGCCCACCATGATCACGTCCGGGTCCTGGCGCATTATGGCCCTCAGGCCGCTTGCGAACGTCATTCCCGCCTTGCGGTTGAGCTGAATCTGGCGGATCTTGCTGACCCTGTATTCAACCGGATCTTCCAGGGTTATGATGTTGATGTCCGGCTGGTTGATCCTTTTGAGGATGGAATACAAGGTGGTGGTCTTACCGCTGCCGGTCGGCCCCGTGCTGAGGATCATTCCATAGGGCTTGGCTATCATCGTTTCCAGTTTCTCTATGTCGTCCGGAGCCATGCCGAGATCTTCCAGGGAATAGACTCCGCTGCTGGTATCCAGAAGCCTCAGGACCATGTTTTCACCGTAAATGGTGGGAATGGTCGAAGCCCGGATGTTGATCTCCTTGTTGTCCATGCGGATGGTAAAGCGGCCGTCCTGGGGTATCCGTGAAAGCGAGATGTCCATGTTGGCCAGAATTTTCAGCCGGGAGATGATGAGCATGAGCATGGACTTGGGGGGGGCCGGCACGTCGTGCAGTTTGCCGTCGACCCTGAAACGGACCTGAACGTAGTCCTTTTCGGGGCTTATGTGGATGTCTGAGGCGCCCTCACGCACCGCCTGGGACAGAATAGAGTTGACCAGGCGGATTACGGGAGCCTCCTCGGCCATGTCATGGAGCGACTTGACCTCGATATCGTCGGCATCGAGCTCGGATTCGTACTGCTCGCCGCGTTCGATCTCCATGTCGTCCATTCCGTCCAGGACTCCCCCCACAGAAGAGTAAGTTCCGTAGAGGCTGCCCAGCAGGTGGTTGAACTCCTGGTAAGTGCAGATTACCGCTTCCACCTCCATGTTGGTATACACCTCAATGGCATCCAGGGCGTTGATATCCATGGGGTCTGTCATTCCCACGGTCAGCAGGTAATTGCTGCGGGCAAGGGGCACGGCCTGATATTGCTGGGCGATCTCGAAGGGTATGACCTCGGCAAGGCCCATGTCGATGGGATACTTTTCGGGGTTGTACTTTTCTATCTTCAGCTGCTTGCTGATGAGATCGGCTATCTGGGCGCTGCTGACGATACCTTCCCGGACCAGGTATTGTCCCAGTTTTATGTTGTTTCGTTTGTGGCCGATCACCGCCTGCCTGAGCTGGGCCTCGGTAAGCAGTCCGGCCTCCAGTAGCATTTCACCCAGTTTTTTCTTGTTTCTCACGGTATTTCATCCTGACTGTGGCTGGTAACTTGCCGTAAAACGAAAAGGGGACTCGTACGGATTGCTGAAAAACACCGTTTCCCGGGGCCAGCCGGTGATGCATTCAGGCTCCTGGCCGGGAAAGGTTACCAGTTGGTCGATTGTCGAATCGCTGGCCCCGGTTGATTCAAAATATCCCCGGACCAGGATTTCGTAGGCCAATCCCCGTTGCTGGTTCCAGCTTACAAGCAGCTGCAAGGGTACCGGATTGAGCCGCGCAAGCCGCTCAAGCATCTCGACCGCGGTCGACAGCGTGGGCGCGTTGGCTATCTTTATCCAGCACGCTTCAAGCGCCGGCGGATCGCAGGCAACGGAAACCGCCGGAAAGGATACCTGTTGCCCGACGCGTATGGTATCGGGGTTCCTGATGTCCGGATTGAAATCCAGGACGCGTTTCAGCAGACCGGGATTGAAGGTTCCGTAAACGGTCCCGATCAGGTCTGCCAGGGTGTCGTTGCGGCGGACCCTGATCTTGCCGATGCTGGCAGGAAGGTCTCCGGCATGGCTTTCGGCCTCGGCAACGGTCTGCCCGGTGGGCTCGGGCCGGGAAAGGCTTTCATTCACAGACGGAGGGTCAGGCGGCAGTTTGACCGCATCGGAACCGATGGCCGCTTCGGGCTCCGCTTCGGGCAAAGGGTCCCGGGTTGCCGGCCGGCTTACTGCGGAAGTCGGAATCATTTTGGCGATCCGGCGGCCCTCGAGCCGGAAGGCCCCGGGCACAACCACCAGGAAGACCGCCAGGGCGGCAGCCAGGACGGCCCCTGTTGCAAGCCAGGGCGCCGCTTTCAGCACCGGAGAAATGGGCATCAGGTTGCGCCTTGCCGTGGCAAGCACCAGGGAGCGGTCGACTCGTTTGGCGTCCTTGACGATCAGCCCCAGAATACAATGGTGACACAGGTTGATGATTTTGCGGGGATACCCCCCGGTAATGCGGTAGATGGCTCTGATGGCCGGCAGGGTGAAAAGGCTCCGCCAGCCGCCGGCGCAGCCGGCGCGCTTGAGGCGATAGTCGATCATCTGTTTGGTATTTTTGAAATCCAGCGGTCCGAGAAGGTAAAGCAGGTTGATTCGGTCCGTAAAATTGGGGTGCCTGGCCATGGCCTGCTCGAATTCCGGCTGGGCGAAGATAACGATCTGAAGCAGCTTGAAATTGTTGGTTTCGTAATTGAGCAGTTCGCGGAGTTGCTCAAGACACGGTCCGGGCAGCTTCTGGCCTTCGTCTATTACCAGGACAATGGTTTTGTTTTCCTCGACCCCCATGGAGAAAAGGTAATCCTTGATGATCTCTTTCAGCTCGGTATCGCCGGTATTTTCCCCGGGCCGGCGGCCGGTCATGGTTTTGACAAGGGTGCGCAGCAGGTCGGATGCCGAAGCGAAAGCCGGGTCCAGGATGAGGTGGGGCACGAAGTCTTCGCTGTCGGGCAGCCGGCGCAGAAGCTGGCGGCAAAGAGTGGTTTTGCCAGTTCCGATCTGGCCGATCACCACGTTGAGGCCCCGCCTGAGGCGCAGGGCGAGCTCCAGCTTCTGCAGGCAGGCCCGATGCTGGTCGGATTGGAAGAAAAAATCCGGATCAGGCGAGTTTGAAAATGGCTCGCTTGTAAGGTTTAGTAAACGGAAATAATCCATTTTTCCCCGGGCCGGCCCCTGTGGTTCGCGGCTTTGCGGCGGCTAGTTAACTGCCTCCCGCTGCTTCAGGATATATGGTGTAATGAAGATCAGGATCTCTTCCATCTGATCCCGGTTGCTCTCCCCCTTGAACAGATGGCCTATTATAGGGATGTTTTTCAAATACGGCACTCCGGATTTGAACTTGCGGGCGGTAGTCTTGTTGAGGCCGCCTATAACCGTTGTCTGCCCGTTGAACAGAATTACATTCGTTTCCGCCTTCTTTGTGAGCAAAGTGGGATTGCCGGCCACCGTCCGCGAGAAATCGAGCTCGTCTTTTATGGTTTTGATATTCAGTTTGAGGGTGTCGCCGTCGATGACGTGGGGAGTGACCCTGAGGCTCAGAACGGCTTTTTTGTATTCGATCTTGACTTCCTTGTCTTCCACCGTCTGAAAGGGCACCTCGTCTCCGCTTTCAATAAGGGCCGTCTGATTGTCCAGGGTGGTGATCGACGGGCTTGAAAGGATATTGAGCTTGCCCTCTTCTTCAAGGGCTGTAAGCTGAATGGCCAGGATGTTTTCTCCGACTTTTTCGGCTATGAATCCGATGGTCATGCCTGCTCCTGCCACTGCCGCATTTGTCAGGTCGGCCGGGAAGTTGAAGGCGAAACCGGCATCGGGAGCCGCGGTATCACCTGCGCCGGGGCTTATGCCGACGACACTTTCGGCACCGGGTGCAAGCCAGAAGTTCTGGCCGGGGCTGTGATACAGCCCTCCCCATTGAACGCCCAGTTCGCGGGCCGTGCGCCTGGTGGTTTCGACTATGTTGGCTTCGATCAGGATCTGGGCGGTGGGCCTGTCCAGCCTTTCTATCAGCGGTACCATCCGGGCGATGTCTTCGGCCGTTGCCTGGACGATCAGGGCATTGGTGTGTTTGTCCACCATGATGGAACCCACCGGTTTGCCGTCTTTTCCCAAGGTGAGCAGCTTTTCCATGCATGTTTTCATCTGGCCGGCATCGGCGTAGTCAATGGGAATGATCCTTGTGATGAGAGGAGAGTGCATCCGGATCAGGCGTCTTTTTTCCTGAATTTGCTGCTCGGCTTCAAGCCGTTTGAGATTACGGTTTTTGTCCTCTATCGATTCGATCCGCAATATATTGCCTTCCCAGGTATAACTGAGCCCCTGAGCGTTGAGAATTCCTTTGAATACCTGGCACCAGGGGGCCTGCCTTACATTCAGGCTCATTTTGCCTTTGACGCCGGAATTGATGATGATATCGATTCCGGCGGCCCTGGCCAGGGCTTTGAGCAGAACGGCCACGTCGGCCTGGTGCATGTTGAGGGTAACCTTGCGCTTGGGAAGAGGGCGTTTGGGCTTTTGGGCGCCGGACTTTGAACCGGCAGGCGCGGTCCCGGCTGCAGGCAGTTTTATTCTTTTCGGGCGCGGTGTCGGCGACCAAGCCCGGCTTTCCAATGCCTTGGCGCGCCATTTTTCGAATCTGGGATCGGGTGCCCGTGTATTGGCTGAACTGCATCCAAGTACAAAAGTTAGTGCCAGGGTCAAGATGACAACGGCGGCAGCCTGCGATTTCAAACGGGTTCTTCTCGTTTTGGAAAACTGTATAATTGCCATTTTCTTTTCCGAAAGCTGGTTTGGGTCAATATCATCTGCCCTGGAGGCCGGGGCCGGGAAGCTGATTGAGTACCTGCGCAACGATTTTCAGAACTGAGAACGAGATATAGGATATATAACCCCGGACCGGCCTTCAAGGCTGATTGTCTTTAAAAGGCAAAATCACCACCTTGCCGTCCTTGATGCGGGCGATTTCAATGTGATCGGGCTCGATTCTGCGCAAATAATATTCTTTTTCAAGAAGCATTTCCCCCGCTTCATATTCCACGCCATTTATAATGGCCAGTTTTTTCTCACCCAGCGAAACGTAACCGGAGTATCTCCATTGCGGTTGCCGCCATTGGTCTTGCGGAGTTTCGGCTTGCTTTGCCCCCTTGCCCGAAAGGGCGGACAGGGATGTCATGAACGGATTGTTTTTCCACGGCAGGCGGCTGTGGGCAATGACGTATTTTTCCGTTGCCGAAAGAGCTGTCTGCTTGATTTGCCCGGATACCTGCTGAATGAACTGGGCGAGCTCGGCCGAAGTCTCGCTCTTGGAGGCAGCCGGCCCGTTACCGGGGCCTGCCAGAAACAGTTCGTAAACACCAAAAACCAGGGCCAGGCAGGCCAGTGAGAGAATTGTCTTTTCCCTTGTAGTCATAAGTTCTCTAAACAGCTTTCACCGCTTTGGCGGTTCCTGCCGGCCGATCGCCCGAAGGTGCGGGCCGGCAGACAAAGTCAACGCTGCCTCAGGGCCATGCGCAACCGGACCCTCAGCGACCCGGCCTCGTGGGGGTGCATGGCAATCCTTTCTATCTGTTCCAGATAAGGCAATCCGCATATCCTGTAAAGCATGAGGCGGATATCCTCGAACCGGCCCGCAAAGACCAGTTCTATCTTCAACAGCCGCGATTCTTCCAGGTAGGACTGGGTATCGGGTAACACCTCTTGCAGATCTATATTATAACGGTTTGCCAACTGGAAAAACAGGTTTTCCAACTGATTCAGTTCCCGGGGAGCGACCTGATGGCCGTCCGGGATCGCAAAACCCTCCGGGGTTTTTTCCTGGACTTCCTTGATCAGGCTCATGAAAAGCGGAAAGAGTGCTTCCTGGCGTTCTATTTCAGCCTGTTTTTCGGCTATGCGGTTCTTGATCGAGGCCAGGGCCCGGTAAGATGGGATTATGCCGGCAACCGTTATGGCCAGGGCAGCCAGGCCGCTGATGGCGAGATAGATCAATGTGGTTGATGGCAGAGCCGGCTTTTTCATTTTTGCACCAATTCGAATCTGACCCTGAAACGTAACACATGTTTGCCGTTCAGGTCCTGAGTGCTCTTTGACTGAATAACGGGATTGCGTATAAGGGGCGAATCTTTCAGTCTGAGCAGATATCCCGACAGAATCGATTCGTAAGCGCGCCGTCCGGGCAATATTATTCCTTCCAGAACAAGGGAGCCCGCCACCGGCGCCTTGCCTTTGACCGTGTTTCCCATGACCGCATCCAGGCTGATCAGGCGGATGGTGCCGGGCGTCAGCCGGGAGATTTCCTCAATCAGCGCCAGTGGATAATAACGGCGGCTGATCTGTTTTATCATCAGGCGCTTGTTTTTACTGCGGGCAAAGAGGGTCAGGATCAGATTCTTGTCGGCCGGGGGGTTGTAAGTAAGCAGCTTCCGGTTAAGCTGGGCCAGCCGGGCCTGGTAATTGGCCAGAAACAGGTTTTGAGTCAGGTATACCCCTGTGAGCACGAGGCACAGCAGAATGCCGCCGGCCAGAACCGCGACGTTCAGTTTCCTGGTTTGCTCGATGCGGGCCTTTTCTTCGTGGGTGAACAGGAAATTGGGGGTCCATCTGTTGTCGGAAAGGGCCATGCCGATGGAAGGGACATAGCTTTCCCGTTCGGCCGTGGTTGGAGGCAGAGGGGGTTCGACGACGAAGAACCGTGATTTGACAAACGGGTCCAGCACGGTTATCGGGACCTCGAGCTGGTTGCTCAGAAAGCTCGTAACCATGCCGCTGGCGGCGACAGGACCGGAGATGAAGAGCTTGGAGATCCCGTCTTTGCGGAAATTCAGGGTGTAGTGCTCTATCGTCCTTTCCACCTGGCGGACCAGCCGTTCCAGGGCCGGTAAAATCATCTGGAAAATATCTTTGCGGCTGGGAAAAGGTTTATCGGTGTTTTGACCCTGATAAACGGCAGCCCCGCTGATCAGGTGCCGGAATATTTCGTCGGCCGAGAGCGTATTTTCCGTTGAATCCGGGCCGCCGGCGTCCGCACTGTTTTCACCGCCGCCCCGCGCCTGATCGATGGCTTCGATCATGCTGCGCATTCCGGCCTTGATTCCCCTGGACAGTAAAAGATTGCCCCTGGAATAAATTGCTATTCTCGACCAGTCCCGGCCTATGAAAAGAGTGCACACATCTTCGCGGGCGGCATCGATCACCCTGCGGCGGAAAAGGTTCTGGATGGCGAACGGAACGATTGATATGCCGGTCAACGGATAGCCTATGGATTCGAAGGCGTCCGCCATTTCCCGGACCTGGGCCTTGGGAGCGCTGAAGGCCATTATTTCGTATTTTGTGACGCCGTCTTCGGCGACTTCACCCAGTATCTCGAAATCCAGAAGGTCCCGGCTGGCGTCGAAATTGATCTTCTTGGTAAATGTCCAGTAAACCGCGTTGGGCACTTGCTTGCGCGGCAGTTTGGGGATTCTGATGCAGCGGTTTTCGACGCGGGATGACGGAATGGTGGCCCAGAGGCGGGCACCGGAGTCTTTGCCGCAGAAAGATTCCAGGGCGGCCCGAAGCTTTGCCAGGAAAGCTTTGTCGCGTAAAGATGCCTCTGCCTTCAACTGGACGGTGCGATATTCCGTCAGGCGCCAGGGAGCGTTGTTTCCGGGGATGACCTTGGCCATCCGGACATAGGTGTGACCGATGTCGATCCCCACCACAGCCTGTTTCCCGGGTTTGAACAGACGGAAGCCGAGTCCGCCGCCATGGCGTGAGGGTTTGGCCGCGGAGCCTGAAATACCGGAGGCGCCATCCTCGCTGCCGGGACTGCGGATAAGGTCGAGCAACTTCTCAGTGGAGGAGATTTCATCCGGTTTGGTCAATGCGGCGCTCCGTATCCGGCTCTCCTTTGCCGTTTGTGTGGGGTGATTCAAAAGCAAGCTGACGTGTACAAATCTTCCATGAACTCGGTCGGTTGTCAAGCACATTCCTCAATATTGCCGTGATTTTGGTCTCTTTTTCTTGAAAGGGGCCCGGCTTGGGGTTAATATTGTCTATTCTGCATGGATATATTGCCCGGGCGATACTTATTGTCACCTGTTTCAGATGGTTGGACGCATTTGACACTTTGACCGGCCGCATTGGGCGGGATGAGAGCGGGCCGCAGCCGGCCGAACCCGGTTGGGGAAAAAGAGGAGTAAGGAAATAATGGCGGAATCCGGCAGGCGCATTTCCAACATAACCGACCATATGATGGTGATCGGGATCGCACTGGCGGCCATATATTGGCTGCTTGATTCTTTCATGGCCATTTTTCTGCAGACCGACAATTTTCTCGAAAAACTCATCGGCGTCGAACTTGACAATATCTGGATGCGGATAATCGTGTTGTGCCTTTTTGCCATCTTCGGCTCTCATGCCCAGTACACCCTGAACCAGAGACGACGCATGGCGGAAAAGATCGTCAAGGACGCGGCCACCAGGGAGCGATTTCAGCGCCTGCTTTCCCCGGATCTGGCGGAAATGGTGGTTTCCGGTGAATTGACGGTGGAAAAAGGTGGTGAAAACAGGGTCGCGACCGTAATGTTTGTCGATATTCGCGGATTTACCCGCTTGAGTGAAAACACCGACGCTTCATCGGTTCTCCAGATGCTGAATGAATATTACGAACGGATGGTTGATATAGTGTTTCGCTATCAGGGTACGGTGGACAAGTTCATCGGTGACGCCATGATGGTTATCTGGGGCGCTCCGATCTCGCATCCTGACGACCCCCAGCGGGCCATCAGGGCCGCTCTGGAAATGAACCGCGCCCTGGAAGAATACAACGCCGAGAGGAAACGCAAAGGGCTGGCTCCCATTGCGGTCGGCATCGGGATCAATACCGGAAATCTGGTGGCCGGTTACATAGGGTCATCGCGCACAATGAGTTATTCGGTGATCGGAGATACGGTCAATACCGCCGCCAGGCTGTGTGATGCCGCCAGGCCCGGCGAGATCATCATTTCCGACCAGACCCGTCAGGCAGTCGGCCGGGGGCGGTTCAGGCTGGAAGCCAAAGAGCCGATCAATGCCAAAGGTAAAGACCAACCAATCAAGGCCTGGCGCGTGGTGGCCGTGGCCGAAGGCGGGCAGGACGAATGAGCTCGGATCTGACGGCCGGTTTTCCGTTGTCCGGACAGCTGCCCGCTGGTTTCAGGGCCGGAATCGGGTACGACATTCACAGGCTGGTGAAAGGGAGGCCTTTGGTGCTGGGCGGCATCGAGATTCCGTTTGAAAAAGGTCTCCTTGGCCATTCGGATGCCGACGTGCTCGTGCATGCCGCCTGTGATGCGGTTCTGGGGGCGGCCGGCCTGGGTGATCTGGGAGAGCATTTTCCAGATACGGATCCGAAGTACGCCGGAATTTACAGCCTGGAGCTATTGGCCGAAACCGTGGCCATGATAAAAGAAAAGGGCTGGACGGTGAACAATCTCGATGCCACCGTTTTTGCCCAGCAGCCTAAACTGGGAGCATACAAGCTGCCCATGGCCGAAAAACTGGCCACGGTCCTGGAAACCGGCATCGACGCAGTCAACATCAAGGCCACCACCACGGAAAACCTCGGTCTGGTCGGAACCGGTGAGGCCATGGCTGCCATGTGCATAGTGCTGATCAGATCGGAATCTCCAGTGAAATTTGCGCCGGACGGTCCCCATGGAGCCTGAAAAAAGGGAACATTTCCAGCTGGTGTCGGAATTCGTTCCCCGCGGTGACCAGCCCGGCGCCATCGAGCGTTTGTGTCTGGGCCTTGAACAGGGCGTCAGGGATCAGGTCCTGCTGGGCGTAACCGGTTCCGGCAAAACCTTCACCATGGCTCAGACAATCGCAAGCAGCGGCAGACCGGCTCTGGTGATTGCGCCCAACAAGACCCTGGCGGCTCAGCTCTATACTGAATTCAGGCAGTTTTTCCCCCGCAACGCGGTCGAATATTTCGTCAGCTATTACGATTACTATCAGCCCGAGGCTTATATTCCCACCACCGACACCTATATTCAGAAAGACTCTTCGATCAATGACATGATCGACAAAATGCGCCATTCAGCCACCCGTTCGGTTTTATCCAGGCGGGACGTGATCGTTGTTGCAAGTGTGTCCTGCATCTTCGGACTGGGAGCGCCGGAGGACTACCTCGACCTGCGCCTGGAGCTGGAAGCGGATATGGAGATTTCGCGCTCCAGGCTGCTGCACCGTCTTGTAACCATGCATTACCAGCGAAACGACGTCGATTTCTACCGGGGGACTTTCAGGGTCCGCGGGGACCGGATCGAGATCTTTCCGAGCTACGAGGACCAGTGCGCCGTCAGGATCGATTTGTTCGGAGACCGGATCGAAGCCCTTTGTCAGATAGATCCGTTGACGGCTGTGTCCACCGGCACCCTGGAAAGGCTTACCCTGTTTCCGGCCAGCCATTACGTTACCTCCCAGAGCACGCGCAGCAGGGCCATTGCCGCCATCCTGGAAGAACTCAAAGAAAGAGTGGACTATTACCGTGATCGGAAAAGGTACCTGGAAGCCCAGCGGGTCGAAGAAAGGACCCGCTTCGATCTGGAGATGATGCAGGAGATCGGCTATTGCAGCGGGATAGAGAATTATTCGCGCCATTTGACGGGCAGGCGGCCGGGACAGCCGCCTCCGACCCTGCTTGATTATTTCCCGGACGACTATGTCATGTTCGTGGACGAAAGCCACATAACCATTCCCCAGTTAAGGGCCATGTACCGCGGAGACCGTTCCAGAAAAATGACTCTTGTGGAATACGGATTCAGGCTGCCGTCCGCCCTGGACAACCGCCCCCTGCGTTTCGACGAGTGGAGGGCAAGGGTGAACCAGGTGATCTATGTTTCAGCCACTCCTTCGGACTGGGAAATGAAGAAAGCCGGTCACGCCCCGGTGGAGCAGATCGTACGGCCCACCGGCCTTGTCGATCCCCGGGTGGAGGTAAGGCCGGCCCGGAGCCAGGTCGATGATCTGTACGCAGAGATCATTGAATGCCGCAAAAAGGGATTCCGCACGCTTGTCACGACCCTTACCAAGCGGATGGCCGAAGATCTTACCGAATACTACTCTGATCTGGGACTTGCCGTCCGTTATCTGCACTCGGACATCAGTACGCTGGAGAGGATGGAAATAATCCGGCAACTGCGCCAGGGAGCCTTCGATGTCCTGGTGGGCATAAACCTGCTAAGAGAAGGGTTGGACATTCCGGAAGTCGCCCTGGTGGCCATTTTGGATGCCGACAAGGAAGGTTTTCTGCGTTCGGCGCGGGCCCTGATCCAGACCTTCGGCCGCGCTGCCAGAAACGTTGAAGGCAAGGTCGTCCTCTATGCCGACAAGGTGACCGAGGCCATGCGGCAAGCCATCGAGGAAACAGACCGGCGCCGGCAGATCCAGCTGGAATTCAACGCCCGCAACAAGGTGACACCCAAGACGATAGAAAAGAACATAACGGCCGTTTTCGATCAGGCTTACGGACAGAGCCTTTCGGTCCGGGAACCGGAGCAAGAAAGTTGCGAAGCGGCAGAAACGGATCCTGATCTTGAAAGACGGATCAAACGGCTGGAAAAGCTCATGCAGCAGGCGGCGAAAGAACTGGAGTATGAAAAGGCGGCCGCCTTTCGCGACGAGATAGCGGCCCTGCGCCGGAGACTTTTGTTCGAAGCCTGAATATTCGGCGGTAGCAGAAGCTGAGAACCATGCCTGCAAAAGAAGACGAAATACCCTCGGCCCTCCTGGAGAATCTAAGGCATGTGGCCGGCAGTCCCGGAGTCTATCTGATGCGGGATGCGGCCGGCAGGGTCATCTACGTGGGCAAGGCTGCCAATCTCAAAAAAAGGCTGGCGAGCTATTTCAGCCGCAGGGGCCGCCGGGATCCCAAGACCGAGGCCCTGCTGTCGAAGCTTGCCGGCTTCGAGACCATTCTCACCACCAACGAGAAAGAGGCTCTGATTCTCGAGTCCAATCTTATCAAAAAGCACCGGCCGCGCTACAATGTGATTCTGAAAGACGACAAACGTTATCCTTCCCTGCGCATAGATCCCGGGGAGAATTACCCCAACCTGACGGTGGTGCGGAAGATCAAAAATGACGGGGCTCTCTATTTCGGTCCTTACGCCTCGGCCAGGGCGGTCAGGCAAACCGTCCGTTTCATCCACAAGACTTTCAGGCTCCGGAAGTGCAACGACAAGATGTTCAGACGCAGAACCAGGCCCTGTCTCAACTATCAGATGTCTCTCTGCCTTGCTCCCTGCTGCCGTAATGTGGGCCGTGATTTCTACCATGATATCGTCAGGGAGGTCATCGCCTTTCTGAGGGGCAGGACTCCGGAGCTGATAAGGAAAGTACGGCGCCGGATGTTGGACGCTGCCCGGAGACAAGCCTACGAGGAGGCCGCCGGTCTCAGGGACAAACTTTTCGCCCTGGAGCGGACGCTGGAAAAACAGGTCAGCGTAATCAACGATTTCAAGGACCGGGACGTGATCGCCCTGGCAGAAGACGGGCTATGGACGGTGCTGACGGTGCTGAAAGTAAGGCGCGGATTCCTGATGGGACAGGCCCATTACTGCCTGGAACAGGCCCTGGGAAATGAAGGGGCCAAGCTCAGCGCCTTCATCCGCCAGTATTATACCACCAGGGAGAGATTGCCCGCAGAGATCCTGTTGAGCCATCGCCCGGACGACCTCGAGCCACTGGCGGCCCACATCAGGGAGACGGCCGGCAGAAGCGTGACTTTCACCGTGCCCCGCAAAGCCGAAAAACGTCGTTTGGTGGAAATGGCCCTGGCCAATGCCGGCCACCGGGCCGGCAAGTTGAGAGAAGGGGAGCTGGCACGGCGGCACCTTTTGGAAAACCTCAGGCAAAAACTGAAGCTGAGCCGCCTGCCGCTGCGGATAGAATGTTTCGACAATTCCCATCTGGGAGGCCGGCAAATGGTTGCCGCCATGGCTGTTTTCGTGGCCGGGCGGCCGTCGCAGGAGGATTTCCGGCGATTCCGGCTGGACTTGCAGAGCCCCGACGATTATCTCGCCATGGCCACTGTGCTGGAGCGCAGGTTTTCAAAGACCGGTACCCGGGATGAATTACCCGATTTGGTGATGGTGGACGGCGGCAAGGGACAGCTGAACGTCGCCTTGCGGACGGTAGACCGCTTGGGGCTTTCCGGGAGGTTCGATCTTGTCGCAATAGCAAAGGCCGGGAAGCCCGGGCTGGAACCGGACAGGATATACCTTCCGGGCCGTGCCAATCCGGTAAATTTTCGCCGTGGCGACGAGACGCTGATGTTGCTGCAACAGATCCGCGACCGGGCCCACAGTCTGGCAATCGGATACCAGAGACTGCGACGCCGCAGACGGGCGCTGGAATCGGATCTGGACAAAATCCGGGGGATCGGCCCCAAACGCAAGGAGGCCCTGCTCAAAGCTTTCGGCGGGGTTGAAAATATCCGGGCAGCAACGCCCGAGCAACTGAGCGCTCTGCCCGGTATCAGTACTGAGTTGGCAAAAGCCGTGCTTGACGCTCTCAGGCAACGGGTAAGTGACTGAGTTTATGCCGCGTCGGCCTGCTGACCGTCCGGAAACGGCCCGCTCAGGCTCCCAGACGTTTCAAAGTGTCTTTCAGGCCCTGGACTGCTTCGGCCGATTTGAGCAGTTTTGCCTTTTCATCTTCCGTTAGTTCGATCTCTATTATCTGTTCTATACCGTCCCGGCCGAGCTTGACCGGCACACCGATGAAAAGATCGTTGATTCCGTATTCGCCCTCGAGATAGGCGGCGCATGGCAGAATTTTCTTTTTGTCCTTCAGAATCGCTTCGGCCATTTCGACTGCGGCGGCAGACGGAGCGTAATAAGCGCTGCCGGTCTTTAGCAGGCTGACGATTTCGGCCCCGCCGTTGGCGGTCCGTTCCACCAGGGCATCTATACGCTCACGGGTCATCAGTTCCGTGATGGGAATTCCGGCAACGGTTGAGTAGCGCGGCAGGGGAACCATGGTGTCTCCGTGTCCGCCCAGCACGAAGGCATGGGTGTTTTCGACCGACACATTCAGCTCCATGGCGATGAAGGTGCGGAAGCGGGCGGAGTCGAGCACTCCGGCCATTCCCATGACCCTGTTTTTGGGAAAGCCGCTGGTTTCATAAGCTACGTGGCACATTGCATCCAGGGGATTGCTGACGATTATCAAAATGGTGTCAGGCGAATACTTGACGATCTGTTCGGTAACGCTCTTGATGATACCGGCATTTGTGCTGATCAGGTCGTCACGGCTCATGCCGGGTTTGCGGGGGATACCGGCTGTGATTATCACGATATCAGAGCCTGCCGAGGCTTCGTAACTGTTGCTGCCGACAAGATGGGCGTCGTGTTTTTCGATCGGGGCCGCTTCGGCCAGGTCAAGAGCCTTGCCCTGGGGAACGCCCTCGATGATATCGATCAGGACCACGTCGCAAAGTTCCTTCTCCGCAAGGCGTTGAGCGGCCGTTGCCCCGACGTTTCCGGCTCCGACTACAGTAACTTTTTTCTCCATTTCCAGCTCCTTGAATTTTGTATATTGAATGTGATGTGAAATATTTATCAATTAAAACAAGCCAAAGAGGCATCCATAGCATATTGTCCGCACTTGTCAATAGAGTAATATTTAGTTATTTGAAAACGTTTGAATATTGACACATTAGGCCAAAAGAGGCTAAAAATGATACTCAGTCGGTTGCATTCGATACGTGTTCGCAATGCGGCCGCCCGCAAAAGTTACAGCACATGCAGGCTCGCAGGCCGGCGGCGCAACGCAGGGGCATCGCAGCAAGCCCGGGGATCCGCCGGCAGGGGCCGGGGTGGCCAGGGGTTATCGAGTTCACATTTCCCGGCTGCCTTTGAATTTGGACGGTTGGCAAAATCATCCCGTGGACTGCGGGATGATGAGGATTACAATGGCGGATTTTAAACAGCAGCTCAAAGCGTTACTCGGTGAGGCTGAAATTTACAAAAGCCAGGGGCTGGTCGATGAAGCCAGGGCAAAATATAAAACCGCAGCAGAGCTGATACGCTCCAAACCGAACATAAAAAACCGTGATGGTTTGCTCGATGCGATCAGGGCCAAGATCGGTCAGTTGCAAAAGCAGCAGATTGACGCCGATCAGGTAGTTCAGTCGCCCAAATTGTCGCCCAAGGCTCAGAACCTCATAAAAAATCTTTTCATCGCCACAGATGAAGAGCACCCTGACGATGCAGCCCTTCAGGCCGCCATCATGATGGCAAAAATCGGGCAGTTCGAAAGCGCCATCACCGAGTTCAACAAGCTTATTCAGAAGGATCGTCTCAGGGTGGCGGCGGCCAAGCATATTCTTCAGTGTCATCTGGCGAAATCTTCGGAACGGGAAGCCATAGAACAGTATCGCCGCTGGATCGAAGACGGCGGTTTCCCGCCCAGGCAACTGGAAACCGTCCGACAGTATCTGGAGGAGATCCTGCAGCAAAAAGGTATCAAGCGCAGACTGCCGTCACCGAAGATTGAAACCGAAGATAAGGCTGACCAAATCCCGGAGCCGGAAACCGAGAGTGAAACCGAAGAAGATTTCATAGATATCACTTCTATCGCCATAAGCTTCGAGGGCGGTCCTCACAAGGGCAAGACCGTCGAGTTCGACGTAAATTTTCAGTCCGGGAACATGTTGAGCCTGATTATCTCCAAGAATGAAGCCGATGTGCTTGAAGGTCTGGACGACGGGATGAAGTTGAATGACATACAGTTTTTCTCTCCGATTGCGATTTTCAGCGGGGCAGGCGTCGTGGTTTCCAAGACACAGATCAAATCCGGGCCCAAGCAGGGGGATTATTGCCTCGATATACGCATTACAAGCACGTAACCGGTAAATGTTTTCGAAGTTTGACGGAGACAGTGGAGACGAAATTTGTAGGACTTTTATGAGCTGGCCGGATTGAAAATCCGTTTCAGCCAAATGCCAAGCCAAGTTGCGGAGTGAATACTTATGGCCATTTTCAACCTGAAGAAGCGGGAAATAGAATGCAAGATTGTATATTATGGTCCGGGGCGCTGCGGTAAGACCACGAATCTGGAGTTCATTTTCAAGTCCTACAAAAAACAGGTCCGGGGCGAGATGGTTTCGATAAACACCGAAGGTGACCGCACATTGTTTTTTGATTTTCTCCCCATGGGGCTTGGGAAGATCAGGGGTTGCGATGTAAGGGTGCAGCTTTACACCGTACCCGGACAGGTAAAATACAGCTCTACCCGCAAGCTTGTCCTCAGGGGGGTGGATGGTGTCGTTTTCGTTGCCGACTCGCTCGAGGTGAGACGTGAAAAAAACATGTTGTCACTAAAGGATCTGCAGAGTAATTTGAAGGAATACGGCAAAAGCATCTTCAAGGTACCGCTTGTAATGCAATATAACAAGAGAGATTTGGCCGAGCAAGGTATTCCGCTGATGCCACTGGAACAAATGGAAAGAGACCTGAATCGGCAATTGAAGGTTCCATCTTTTCCTGCCAGCGCGGTCAAGGGTGCCGGAGTCGGAGTCACTCTCAAGGAGTGTTTGAAGTTGACTCTGAAGGCATTGCAAAAAGAGTTCAAGTGGGCCCAGTAAAATGTGAGCTAAGGTGATTATGAGTGCTAACAAAGTACTGGCTGGCAGTTTGAAATTCCTGACCCTGGGTGAGGTCATGCAGATCCTTGGCGGTAACGCCAGCAGCGGGATCTTGCGCATAATGAGCCGCTATGCCAACGAACCGGGCGTTATTTACTTCAAGGACGGCAATCCCGTGAATGCAGCCTGTTCGGGCAGATCAGGCCTTGATGCAGTTTATTCCCTCTTTGGATGGACTGACGGCGAGTTCGAGTTTCATCAGGAGCAAGTCGATGTGGAGCCGGTAATAAACAAGAGCCGCATGGGGATAATTTTGGAGGGACTGAAAATGGTCGACGACGGGCAGATAGAAAAGCTTGGGCCTGACGCCATAGGAACATCCCGGATGGCGGCAACCAAGGGAGAGGGAGTCGTGCCTTTGATGAAGGGGCCACTGGTGGACTATATGTACATCGCCGACGAAGAGGATTTCTTCGATGGCGAGAGCATTGTCGAGGAGGGCAAACACGGTTCTTGGATATGGGTGGTGCTGGAAGGCGTCGTCGAGATAGTCAAAAACACCGACAAGGGTCCTTTGCCGATTGTCAGAGTCGGTGACGGCGGATTCATCGGCAGCCTGTCGTCATTTCTGATTCAGGGCCATATGCGCACAGCCACCGTCGTGGCAGTGGGCAACGTCCAGTTGGGGGTTCTGGATTCCCAACGGCTCGCCCAGGAATTCGCGGCCCTGTCGGCCGAGTTCAGAACTTTTCTTATTTCGATCGACAGGCGTCTGCGGCAGCTCAATCAACGGGTGGTGGATTATTACACGGGCGCGGCAGATCCTGCCAGTATGATAAATAACCGCGTGCCGGTAATAAAACAGGGCGCCGACGAAGAAAGCCTCTACCAGGTTGCCGGCGGTGACGCCGTGGTTGTGAGACATCATGAGAAAGGGATGGTGCCCCTGGTCAGCCTGCCGCGGGGAGAGTATTTCGGCTCTGTTCCATTCATGGAACTGGGGCAGGAGCCCGAGTATGCTTCTGTTCTTGCCTCCAAGGATCTCAAGGTCAAGAAGATCGACGCCGGGAAGTTCAAGAACGAGTATGACAATCTTTCGACCACTTTCAAGAACATGGTCGATCACATGGCTGCCGCCATATCGGTTACCACCGGTGTGGTTTGCGCCTATCATTCCAAAGAGAGCAGATGAGCGAATTGGTGGCCGGACACACCCACCGGGCAATCGGCAGCTGCAATGCAGCAGACAACAAAGCTATATTTTAGGAGCTGGTCATGGCCGTTGAAGAAAAAAGAGGATGCTCGCGGATCGAGGCGATAAATCTTCTCAATTACGTCTATCTGGATGAAGACGGTAACGAAGCGTTGCAGGGCATGGGGCGCACTCTCAATGTTTCGGAAAAAGGCATTCTGCTCGAAACCCATCACCGGGTTGAAAAAGACCAGAGTGTTTCTCTGACCATCGGTCTCGAAGAAGACATGGTGGACATTCTGGGCAAGGTGGTTTACACCCGTGAAGAAAGGCCCGGGGTATACGCGGCCGGCATAGAGTTTGCCGAAATGGGCCCTGCGGCAAGAGAGACTTTGAAGAAATATATCGAAGTTTTCAACAGTGGGCAAAAATGACACGGTTGAAGTGAAATCGCAGAAGTCAAATCGCAATTACGAGGAAAGCTTCAAGATGGAATACGACGGCGCAGTTATGGAAACGAACCTGGAAGGCCTGAAGTTGATCAGAAAAGGCAAGGTGAGAGACGTTTATGATCTGGGCGACTGTTTTCTTATGATCGCCACGGACAGAATTTCGGCCTTTGACGTCATAATGCCCACCCCGATTCCGGACAAGGGCAAGATATTGAATCAAATATCCCTGTTCTGGTTTGAAAAGCTGAAGGACCTTGTGCCCAATCATGTGATCACCGGCGACGTGGACCGGTTTCCGTCGGAACTGAAGCCGTGGCGCAAGCTGCTGGACGGTCGCAGCATGCTGGTCAAAAAGGCGGAACCCTTGCCGGTTGAATGTGTCGTCAGGGGATACATCTCGGGTTCGGGCTGGAAGTCATACTTGAAAGACGGCACTGTTTGCGGCATAAAGCTGCCGCCCGGGCTCAAGGAGTCGGATCGGTTGCCGCAGCCAATTTTCACACCCTCGACGAAGGAAGAGGCGGGCAAGCACGATATCAACATAGATTTCGAGACGACATGCAAGCTGGTGGGAAAAGAAGTGGCCGAAAAGATCAGGCAGCTGTCCCTGGCAATCTACCGGCAGGGAGCCTGCCTGGCGGATGAAAAAGGAATTATCATAGCCGACACGAAGTTTGAGTTCGGATTTCATGACGGCGAACTTATCCTTATAGATGAAGTCCTGACACCCGATTCTTCCAGGTTCTGGCCGAAAGAGACCTACAAGCCGGGTGGAGCACAGAAAAGTTATGACAAGCAATATGTCAGAGATTATCTTTCATCGCTGAACTGGAACAAACAGCCACCCGCACCGGAACTTCCCGCAGAAGTGGTTTCAAACACGCGGGCGAAATATCTCCAGGCCCTGGAGGCGTTGACCGGTACGACTCATGGAATATAGCTGGCGTACGATTCCGATCAAGGCCCTGGCGCTGGATCCGGCACCTTACCAGATAACAACCCGAAGATCAGTCGAAGATCTGATTGCCTCAATAAAGGCCGTGGGGCTTTTGCAGCCGATAATCGTGGCCCGGCAGGGGCCGGAGTGCGTCGTGCTGGCGGGGCACCGCCGGGTGAAAGCCTGCGCGTTTCTGGGACATGATTCCATAACAGCCGGGGTGGTTCCGGAAACTGCCTCCCGCGTGGAAAAGGCGATGATCGCCGTGGCCGACAACTGTTCCCAGAGGAGGCTGAATCTTGTCGAACAGGCACGGGCAGTCGGCGTCCTGTCGGAAGCCCTCGGCGGTGAAGACCGCCTTGAAGATCTGGCTGCCGGGGCGGGTTTGCCGGTCAACGCGGAAATGATAGCCAAGCTCAAAAAGGTGGCCCGTATGGCGCCGGCCCTGCAGGAAGCCTTGATGGCAGGGGCGATAAGTTTGCCGATTGCCCTCAGGCTGTATGAAACCGACGAGGCGACGGCAGTTCTTCTGGCAGATCTTTTTACGAAGATGGGCATAGGGTTGAACCGCCAGCGCCAGATCCTGACGTGGGCGGATGAAATATCGAAGCGTGACGGTGTCGCCGTTGCCGATATCCTGGCACGGGTAAACGCATACGGCAAGGATGGGATCAAAAATGCAAAAGACAAAGGCGCCTGGACCAGGGCCATCATCGAAGGAATAAGAGTTATGCGGTATCCTTCCATGGTGGCCGCGGAAAAAAGATTCAGGCAATTGCTTGGAAAGCTCAAGCTTCCTGAAGGCATGCGCATCGATCCCCCGCCATATTTCGAAGGCAACGATTACAAAGTGATCCTGACTGTCAGACGAAAGGAAGATCTCGAAAGGCTGGGCTCCGATTTGCAGAAACTCGCCGCAATGAAAGAGACGGCAAAGATATTGCGTTAATCACACCGATTCACCTTCCTGAACATACCTCAACATATAGCGGTAAGGGCAAAAAACTAACCGCACGCAGCGTTTCCGTCATTATCCGAATCCGGACCTGATCCTTCAAATCCCGGTTTGGTGGGTTATTGGTTCCCCGATATACTGAATTCATGCTGAATAATCGCAACTTGTCACATTATAGCTACAATATAATCACAATCATAATCTGTGTAAAAATATAAAACATGAATAAAAATAACTTGACAAATATGAAGCATACAATTAAGAGATATACAGGAAATAAATAGGATTCAGTATGGGAATCAAGGAACGCAAAGAAAGGGAGAAGGAACGGCGTCGTCAACAAATAATGGTGGCGGCCAAGAGGGTTTTTTCGACAAAGGGTTTCAGCAAGACAACCATGGAGGACATCGCCAAAGAGGCCGAGCTGAGTCCGGGAACCCTTTACCTGTATTTCAAAAACAAGGACGAATTGTATGCATCTCTTTCATTGCGGATTCTGCAGTATCTGATCATAAGACTCGAACATGTGGTGAACGAGAAAATAAGTGACCCCGGAAAAAGAATTCAAGCCCTGAAAGAGGCGATGTTCGATGTCTATGAATTCGATCCCATGATCCTGATTAACATGTTTCATCTTCAGTCAAGTGACACCCTCAAAAATCTGACGCCCAAATTATTGGACCAAATCAAAGAGCTGTCCAAGCGCTCTTTGGAGACTATGGCTTCGATCTTCGAAGACGGAATCCGAAACGGATATTTCATAGACAAAAATCCGGTCGCCATTGCCGATATCGTATGGTCAATGTTTTCAGGCGTCATTCTTTGGGAAACGAGCAAGAAAATAATTAACAAGCAAAAGGATTACGTAAAATCCACGCTCGAGACCGCATTCGAAATATTCGAAAGAGGCATTACCCGCAATACTGCGTGAAACGATGTAGTAAAAGCATCAGCTGTTGTTAACAGAGCCAAGAAAGGCCGAAGGGTGAAAACAGGCTTGAACTGCAGAGCTGATCGGAAATTTCCGGATGTAAGCCAGGTTTCACGGTGCGGACGGAAACAGGCTTGGCTCTTGAAAATACAGTTCATGAAAGGAGGGATGCCCCAGAAGACCAGCATGCCTTTGCCGGTTTCAACACAACGCAAGATCAATTGCAGAAGGTAGGCGGCAACTGAAACGAGTCACCGCAAGGTAAAGGCAGCCCTTGTAGTGTAGAGGCAAGAAAAACGGGATCCATGACCATAAGGAGTGTGATCTATGAGCGAAAAAGAAGGTGTCGCCACATCCGAGGCCGAAATTGCTGTGCACTGGCAGGAAGAGGAGTACTATTATCCTTCAGTCGAATTTATCGCCCAGGCAAATATGACCGATAAGACCATTTACGATCGCTTCAGCCTGGAAAATTTCCCCAACTGTTTCAAAGAATACGCCGACATGCTGGATTGGTACGAGTACTGGAACACCATGCTCGATACCAGCGATGCGCCCTGCTGGAAATGGTTTGTCGGCGGCAAGATCAATGCTTGCTACAACTGTGTTGACAGGCATCTGGCAAAAAACAGAAACAAAACAGCCATCCATTTCGTGCCGGAGCCCGAAAATGAAAAGTGTGAGCACATCACATATCAGGAATTGTGGGTAAGAGTGAATGAGTTCGCCGCCTTGCTGCAGGATTTTTGCGGTCTGAAGACAGGCGACAGGGTAACTCTTCATCTGCCCATGACACCGGAGCTTCCGATCACCATGCTCGCATGCGCAAGGCTGGGGATTATTCATTCCCAGGTGTTCGCCGGTTTCAGCGGTAATGCCTGCGCTGACCGGATCGTCGATTCCGGAAGCCGGGTTCTGATAACCATGGACAGCTACTATCGCAGCGGCAAGTTGCTCAACCACAAGGAAAAAGCCGACGTGGCAGTCGAGATTGCCGAAAAAGCGGGCCAGAAAGTTGACAAGGTGATCGTCTGGCAGCGTTACCCCGGCAAGTATTCCAGCGAAACGCCCATGGTTGAAGGCAGGGACCACTTCGCCTATGAAGTGCTCAAGGATTACTATGGAAAGAGGGTTGATCCGGTCAAGATGCCGGCCGAGGCGCCCCTCTTTCTCATGTACACCAGCGGCACCACCGGCAAGCCCAAGGGCTGCCAGCACTCCACGGGCGGATACCTGGCTTACGTGACAGGTACTTCCAAGTACATTCAGGATATTCATCCGGAAGACGTTTACTGGTGTATGGCAGACATCGGCTGGATCACGGGGCATTCCTACATTGTCTACGGACCGCTTTCCCTGTGCGCCTCGACCGTCGTCTATGAAGGCGTTCCGACCTATCCCGATCCCGGACGGCCCTGGCGCATCGCTCAGGATCTGGGAGTGAACATCTTCCATACCGCCCCGACCGCCATCCGCGCCCTGCGCAAGGTCGGACCGGATGAACCCGCAAAGTACGACTACCATTTCAAACACATGACGACCGTGGGCGAACCAATAGAACCGGAAGTGTGGAAATGGTACCACAGGGAAGTCGGCAAGGGCGAGGCGATAATCGTCGACACCTGGTGGCAGACCGAAACCGGCGGCTTCCTCTGCTCCACTTTGCCGGCCATTACCCCCATGAAGCCCGGAAGCGCGGGCCCCGGCGTGCCCGGAATTCATCCGATCATATACGATGATGAAGGCAATGTTATCGAACGCGGATCGGGCAAGGCAGGAAACATCTGCATCCAGAATCCGTGGCCGGGGGCCTTCCAGACCATATGGGGCGATCGCGACAGGTATGTCCGGCAGTATTACGAACGCTATTGCAAGGATCCGAACAGCAAAGACTGGCGCGACTGGCCGTATCTGACCGGTGACGCGGCGGTCGAGGCCGCAGACGGTTACTACAGGATCCTGGGCAGAATCGATGACGTGATCAACGTATCGGGTCACAGGCTGGGAACCAAGGAGATCGAATCGGCGGCTCTGGTAGTGGAAGAAGTCGCCGAAGCGGCCGTGGTCCCGGTTGCCCATGACATCAAAGGCAAAGAACCGGATCTTTATGTTTCACTGAAACCGGGTTACGAGGCTTCGCCTGAGCTGGCCCAGAAGATATCGGATGCCATTTGCAACGAAATCGGCAAGATCGCCAAGCCGCGCAAGGTCTGGATCGTCAAGGATATGCCCAAGACCCGCTCGGGCAAGATCATGCGCCGCGTTCTGGCATCCATTTCTAACCAGAAGGATGTCGGTGACGTGACCACCCTGGCGAACCCCGACGTGGTCGAGGAAATTCGCCAAATGGTCCAGAGCTGACTCTGAACTTGCGAAGCTTGAACCTCAACCGGCCGCACTTTATTGCGGCCGGCCCCTGAAAGGGGGTGATAACGGCAGTTGACGTTATTTTCGCCAACCGATCCCTGACCGAGATCGGTCAACAAAAGACCTTTGGTAGGGGAGGAAAGAACGATGAGTGGAACCACATGGGTCTACATATTTTTGGGGCTCTATATCATTTACTGCTTTTATTGGGGGCTGAAAGGTTATTTTACCGAAAAGACTTCTTCCGGCTACGCAATCGCGGGACGGTCGATTCCTTTCATAGCCTTTCTCATGGCGGCCACCGCGGCGTCCTTCAGCGGGTGGACTTTTATCGGCCACCCGGGCCTGATCTGGCGTGACGGTCTGGCATACGCATTCGCATCTTTTTACGTCCTTACCATTCCCATCACCGGCGCCTTCTTTTCCAAACGCACCTGGCTGATGGGCAAGCGTTACGGCTTTATCACCCCTGGTGATATGTATGCCTATTACTATAATACCGAAGCAGTGCGCTGGCTGTCGGTTTTGACCGCTTTTCTGTACTCCATGTTCTATTCCGCGGTCCAGCTGATGGCTTCTGCGGCGCTGTTCCATTACGTGGCCGGCGTGCCCTTCACCTTCGGTGCCATTTTCATGGCTTTTATCGTCTGGTTCTATGTATGTACCGGCGGTCTGAAGGCCAGCACCTGGGTGGGCGTGATCCAGTTCATTCTGCTGGTCGGCGGTATCATAATTCTCGGCGCCTACGCTCTGGCCCAGTTCGGCGGATGGAGCGAATTTTCAGCCGAAATCGCCAAGCTGCCCGCCAGGCAGCTCAACGTTCCGCGGGTGATCAACTTCGGCCTTGGAGGAGCTCCGGGTGAAACCGCCTGGACGGCCGTGATGATTCTTACCTACATGTTCGCGCTGATGGGCATCCAGTCGTCGCCGGCTTTCACCATGTGGAACTTCGGCATCAAGTCACCCAAACCCCTGGCATGGCAACAGGCCTTCATGAGCACCTTCGTGGTTGGCTTCGCCCTGTTCTTCTTCACCGCCTTCCAGGGCATGGGTGCCAAGGTTCTCGAAGTAAAAGGCATCATGACCTTTGCCAAGGACTCCGACGTCGTGCCCATGATGATGACCAAGTACCTGCCGGGACTTGCGCTGGGCCTTGTGTTCATGGGCGCCATTGCCGCCATTCATTCGACGGCGGCGCCTTACATCGGAACCGGCGGATCCATTCTCCTGCGGGATGTCTACTGGAGATATATACGCAGGCAGAAAGCGGGCCATGCCGAGCAGATCTGGGTCAACCGGCTCCTGGCCACCCTGGTGACCATTGCCGCCCTTGCAGTCGGCCTGACGTCTAAAGCCGCCCTGGTTATTCTGGGAGCTCTTGCAACGGCCTTCGGGTTCGTCATGTATGTGCTTCTGTTGGGTGTCCTGTGGGGATTCCGTTTCCCAAGCATAGGAGCCACCCTGGGAGTGCTGGCAGGCATGGTGGGAGTATTCCTGACATATTACGTCTGGAAATATCCGCTTTCGATGCATTGTGCTTTCTGGGGCACATTCAGCGGATTGGTGGTTGCCTATCTTTGCCGCGGGCTGGGTATCAAGGACAATGAGGAGACCGTCAAGCGCCAGGCCGAGGTGCGCAAATGGCTCGATGATGTCGACGCGCCCAGCGAAAGCGGGCGCAAGTGGCGCAGCGCGATGAAGATAGTCGTACCGGTATGGTACTTCTTTGCAATCGGTCCGGCGTGTATCCTGGGAAACAATGCTTATTCTTTCTGCGGATTCCCGCCCCTGTGGTCATGGCAGATAAGCTGGTGGATACTGGGCATCGTCATGATGTGGGCCTTGTGCTTCAAGGCGGAAATGGCCACCACCAACGAAACCCAGATCGAACGGGCCGACAAGGAACAGATGATAGTCATCAAAGAGGCCTGATGATATTCCACCGATCTAATTTGCTGAGAGGTGCATTATGAAATCAGAAGATATTTGGATGATTTTAATAGTCGGTTTTTGCATCATTTGGACCGCTGCTTTTGGTTGGGGGGTCTTCGGATAGCCCGGTCAAAAGAGTAAGTACCTGAATGGCACCGCCCGCGGCCGATGTGGCCGGGGGCGGTGCCCCTTCACCCCTGTCAGGAGGATGGAAGGAAAAATGCAAGTTATGCTGGCCCAAAAAGAAGTGGAATGCAAATGTGGCAATGTAATCACCATGAGTTCGAAAAAGACATGGTGTGAAAAGTGCTGCCGGCCCGTTTTTTACTATGCTAAAGACCAGCGTAAGGACAGGCTTAACAATTTCTATCTGCTGGCAGTGATGGCCCTGGTTTTCGGATTCTTGAGTTATCTTTTCGTCGAAATGATTGCAGTACCTTTGCTTTCCATTAGTTTGTAAACAAGAAGCAGGAAGGTTCAAGATTCCAGATGGGCGATCTCCACCTGGCGCGCCGGCATACGGAACGTGCCGCGCAACTATTGATCATAACATCCAATTCTGAGCTGGGCGGCCTGATTGAAACCACTCTTGAGAGTCGGGGCGTCAGAAGCCTTCAGGTTAAACCCGGTTCGGATCTGGACAATATCGCGCAGGAAAATCAGATCAGAACTGTTTTGCTCGATACGGGCAGCATGATTGACTGTGATCGGACGGCCGTCCGGATCCGTGAAATCCGTTCCCGTTTCAAATCCGAGCTAGCCTGCCTGATTCCGCCGGCCAGGCCAGATGCGAAGCTGTCATGCCTGGCGGCCGGTGCCGATGTGATCCTGGAAAAACCGATTCATTCAGATGCTTTGTATCAAGAAGCGGGCAAGGTGCTTTTACCATGCGAACGCAAAATAAGTTTTGGTGGTTCGTAGGTGTTGCCACCTTTGCTCTTGTCCTGGCCCTGAGTACCATCGGGTTTTTGTTCTGGCGCCAGCTTACACCGGCTCAGCGCCTGGTACTCCAGCAGGTGGTCATTCAGCACTTCGCTTATTTCTTCAGCGCGGGCGTACTGCTGCTTGCGGCTTTCGGGTTCACCATAGATTGGTTTTTCAGATTTTATGTTCTGCCGGTGCGCCAACTGGTAGAGCAGACTCAATTATTGCGCACCGTCAATCCTGAACTCAAGCTGGAGATCGAAGGCAGCCGGGATCTTGTCTGGATTGCCAACACCATTAACGAGATGTGTGCCGAAAAGAGTCGCGGCGACGGTGACAGGCAGCAGCGCGAAGGCGAGATCCTGGCCCAGGAAAAGATGGAAAAGCGGATCCTGGAAACCATTCTGGATCAGCATCCTTCCGGTGTAATCATCTCAAATCTTGATGGCACGATTGTTTTTTACAATCATAACGCCCGGCGGCTGCTCAGTATGGCGCGCGCAGGGCGCGAAGAGCGGATGGACATGAACCTGGTCGGCCTGGGAAGGTCCCTATACGATTTCATCGACCGGGACTGCCTGAAAAGCGCGCTGGGAAGGATACGCGCGAGAATTGACAGAAAAGATCCCAGCCCGGTTGAGTATTTACTGGTGGGATCCGGCAATAAAGGCTTAATCCAGGCCGAACTTGTTGCCGTAGTTGATCAGAAGCACCATTTGACCGGCTTTGTGTTACTGCTTACAAACATCCAGGCTGAATTTGAAAAAAGCAGGCAACGCGAAAGAGAACTGAAAGAGATGCTGGGGGCACTGGGCGATACGGCGTCCCTGTTGGCCCTGGCGAAAAGCAGGTTCAGCGAAGATATCGAAAAAGCCGGCCTGAAAAGGGTTCTGGATAAGTCGGTCGGCGATCTGGAAGATTTGATAGAAAAAGCGAGGGGCCGGATAAAAAGGTTGCCAGAACACCTGCATCCGATAGCACCGGTCTGCGTTGGCGACTGGGCTGCCGGACTGGCATCTGCGCTGAAGAATGAAACCGGCCTTGAAATGATCCTTGATCTGTCTGAACCCGACCAGTGGATAAAAGTCGACGGCTGCAGCCTCAACAGTTGTTTGATACGCATTTTCAGATTGTTTGCACCCGGATTGAGCAATCGGCTCCGTTGTCGTATAGATCGTGAAGACAATATTTGCGTTATAGATTTCATGGCGGCTGACAGCGAGGCTTTTGAATGGGAGAAATTGGATCGTTTGCTTCAAGAAGCGAATTGTTCTGCGGCCGCAACCGGGCTCCCGGTCAAAACGATCCTGGAGTATCATGGGGCCGAATTGCATCCGATATTCGGCAGTGGCGACCGGCCAGGGGGGCTGAGGCTGTTGTTGCCGACAGAAGCCAACAGCCACCTGCACTCTTGTTCACTGGAAGGTCAGAAAATTACGGTTCTGCCGGAAAGCCGGCCTGTTTTTTACGATTTCGACCTGTTCAACCAGCCCGGGCAAACACCTGAGATGGATAACAGGCTGCTGACCGAACTCACCTATACCGTATTTGACACGGAGACCACCGGGTTGGATCCCAGGGGGGGAGATGAAATAATCTCCATAGGCGCCGTTAGGATTGTAAACGGCAGACTACTTATGGAAGAAAAGTTTGATCAACTTGTGGACCCCCGGCGATACCTGCCCTGGGAATCGGTCAAGTTTCACGGCATAAAACCGGAAATGCTCGAGGGACAGCCCACCATAGAGGAGGTTTTGCCAAGATTCCACCGTTTCGCCAAGGACACCGTCCTTGTGGCTCACAATGCAGCTTTTGACATGCGAATGCTGCAGGTCAAAGAGGAACAGACGGGAGTAAAGTTTATAAATCCCGTGCTGGACACCATGCATTTGTCGGCTGTAGTTCATCCGGCCCACAGCAGTCACCGCCTGGGAGATATCGCTTCCCGGCTCGGAGTAAAAATCAAGGGACGGCATACCGCTTTGGGAGATGCCCTGGCAACAGCCGAAATTTTTTTGAAGCTGATTCCGCTGCTGGAGGCAAAAGGGATCAGAACTTTGAAAGAAGCCCGTCTGGCTTCCCAAAAAACATATTATGCCCGCCTCAAGTACTGAAATACCCGCCTTGTTTTTCAACGCCTTTGCGATATAATCGCCTGTTGAATATGGCCTGAGCCGGCCCCCGCAGAGAAGATCCGGCCGGTCGGCGAGGGGCTTGGTTGCTGCGGCTTTTGGAGTCCTAATTTTCAAATGTTGATCATCGTCAGAAACAGGCTGGTCGTTACAGATCTGCACCGGGACCACATGGAGCACATTACCCGTAAGTTGCGTTTCGCCAATCCCAAATGGATAGAAAACAACAAAATGGGACGATGGAACCGTGACACCCCCAGGATGTTGAAGTTCTATCGTTTTTCAGGCAAAAACCGGCTTTCGCTCCCCAGAGGCTATCTTCGGCAACTGATATTGTTCTGTCGCCAAAAAGGCGAGCCATACACCATCCAGGACGAAAGGCGTGCTCTGGACCCTGTGGATTTGCAGATCCATGCAAGCCTGAGGCCCTTTCAGCAAAAGGCGGTCGGCATCATGCTCCAAAAACAGTTTGGAACTTTGTGCGCTCCAACAGGCAGCGGCAAGACGATTATGGCTTTGGCAATGATTGCCGCCCGCAGTCAACCTGCGATGGTGGTGGTCCATAACCGGGATCTTGCCGAGCAATGGATCGACAGCCTTGAAAACATTCTCGGATTGGACAGAAAGCAGATAGGCTTTATCGGTGGCGGCAGGTATTTCCTTGGTGACAAAGTGACCGTGGCCCTGGTCCAGTCCCTGTACAAGCATGCCCGCCGGGCCGCAAAACATATCGGGCATCTGGTGGTGGACGAATGTCACCGTATTCCCAGCCGGACTTTTACCGAGGCCGTAACAGCCTTTGATTCCAAATACATGTTGGGTTTGACAGCCACTCCATGGCGGCGGGACGGATTGAGCAAACTTATTTTCTGGCATCTGGGAGATATTCATCACCGGATCGATTACCAGGGGCTGGTCAGCTCGGGCCATCTGTTGGCAAAGAAGGTTGTTTTCAGGCTGACAGAATTTGTTCCTTACCATGACCCGGTTACGGAATACAGCCGCATGCTGGCGGAACTGACAAGTGACGACAGGCGCAACCGTATGATTGCCGCAGACATTGCCCGGGTTGTAAGCGAGCCCGAAAGGAGGGCAACGGTGCTGGTCCTTTCCGACCGTAAACATCATTGCCGGCTGCTGGTTTCCCTGCTCAGGTATAAGTACGGTATTGAAGCGGCCCTGTTGACCGGCGACCTGTCGATCGCCCGGCGCAGGCAACTGGTAAAGAAAGTACGGCAAGGAGAGATCACGGTGCTTGTGGCAACCAGCCAGCTTGTCGGCGAAGGGTTTGATTGCCCGCGTCTGGAAACCCTGTTTCTGACAACCCCGATCCGTTTTTCGGGACGGCTGCTGCAGTATGTCGGGCGCGTGTTGAGACCCGGAGAAGGAGTTGAGACGGCCACAATATATGACTACGTGGATGTCAAGGTGGCAACGCTGTTATCGGCGGCAAAGGCCCGCCGGGAGGTTTACCGCAAAGACCGGGTGATCGAAGACGGGGTGATTTTCTGAACGAAACAAGCGCATGGCAACAGCCGGACATCAAATTACAGCCCAACAGTCTCGGGATGATCTGCCGGGAGACCGGGCAACCGTAACCCGGAGATTCCCGTTTGGCGCATTTCCTCTGGAATCAGGAAAAATCATTTTATCCGTTGCCCTGCGCCTGTTTGCCGCTGGTACTGTTGTCCGACACAGTGTATTTGCGCAGAAAATAATCCAATTTCGATTGCTGGCGGGGGGTGAGCCCGACGAAGCGCACGCTTTGGCGTTTCATGGCCAGGGGATTGAAAGGCGTTTCCGCCTCGTGATCGCTGGTTTTAACCGGTTTGAACTTCAGTTTTGGGAGCAGGAAATTTTCGTCGGCCAACAGAATATCAAGGCATTGGTTTTCAGTTTCATCAGATCCGTTTGCGATGTAACTGAATGACAGGCCGGAGCGGCTGATTTCCAATATTCTTCCCATCTTGGCCGGCTTGCTCTTGAAAGCCGCTATCCCTATTTGACCTTTGCTCATTTTGTCGATCCGGTCAAAGCCGTTGTTCTTGGCGTCGATCAGGACAAATGCCCTTTGCCTTGGAAGGTAGCGTTTGTGTTGCCTGCGTTCGGTGTTTTGTTTGTTTTTCATTGTAACCTCCTGCAAGCAAAAGATTTAGGCCTGCAATCTGGCGTACCTGCAATGGCCGATTGCCGGCGCGATTTTCACACTGGCCGGTACGACTCGGATTCCGGTTTACCGAAGCAACAGAAGTGAAAAAATTGCGCCGGTGATGCGCTAAATCAAGTATGCGAAATTAGTTAGGAACGATGGGTTGAGAAAGTGATCGCACGAGAATCAGCGTTTCGAAACGAATACCACGGTTGCGAATGGTTTCCCCTGAGTATGGATAATTCTAAAAGCCAGGAACATATCCTGTCAAGGGTAAAAGTGGTCATTTATTGCTTTCTACGATTTGTATTTTTTGAATAACGACCGGTTCAACCGGGACGTTTTTAAGGCCCCGGCGGACTGTGACGGGCGCTTTGGCAATATTATCGACCACATCCATGCCTTTCACAACTTTCCCGAAGACGCAGTATCCCCAGCCCGCCTTTGTTTTGGACTTAAAATCCAGGAAGGGGTTATCGGCCACGTTGATGAAGAATTGGGCGGTGGCCGAATGGGGGAAGGACGTGCGGGCCATGGCAATGGTGCCGCGCAGGTTCTCGAGCCCGTTGTAGGCTTCATTGATGATCGGCCGGCCGGTGTCCTTGCTTTTAAAATCTTTTGTAAATCCTCCGCCCTGAATCATGAAGCCGGCAATGACGCGGTGAAATATGGTCCCGTCGTAAAAACCGGACCGTACATAACGCAGAAAATTGGATACGGTTTTAGGGGCCTTTTCAGGATACAGTTCCACCACTATGGTCCCCTTGGATGTTATGATTGCAACTGTGGGGCGGTTCTTGCCTTTAGCGGCCGCATCTGTCTGCAATGGAAAGCAGATGAGCATGAACAGGGAAAAGATCAGCAATTTTTTCATCGTCATTTTGTTTCCTGTATCCGTCCGGTTCGGATTTGCGCCCTTACCAGATGGCAAAGACTCTTCTTGGTTTATCAAGCCGTTCCAGGCCGGCCTTGCGGGCAAGTTCCACTGCCTGGAGGTATTCTTCAGTGCCGAGGCTTCTTGAAAGCTCTTCAATCCGTTTTGCGTTTCCGCAAGGCCTGTACTGGCCCATTACATTGACGTAAGTGTTGCGTGAAATACGCTCTGCCAGAAACTGCATGATGGGACCTGTTCCGGCCAATCCATTGGGGAGCACCAGATGGCGCACCAGAAGGCCGCGGACAGCAATGCCGTCGTCGTTCAATGTAAGGTCTCTGACCTGTTTATGCATGGCTGAAATGGCTTTTTTCGCTTTTTCAGGATAGTCGCCGGCACTGCAGAGCCGTTTGGCAATTCCGGAGTCCCAGAATTTGAAATCGGGCATATAGATATCGATTACCCCATCGAGCAGGCCGATGGTTTCAACGGTGTCGTATCCGCCGGTGTTATAAACCAGCGGTATCTCGAGTCCATTTTCAGCAGCCAGCAGCACCGCCGACATGATTTGGGGAACAACATGGGAAGGGGTGACGAAATTGATATTGTGACACCCTGCCTGTTGAAGTTCAAGCATGATCGAGGCCAGTTGCTCATCGCTTACGGCCTGTCCTTCACCCAGGTGACTTATTTCGTAATTCTGACAGAATATGCACAAAAGGTTGCAGTAGGCGAAAAAGATGGTGCCTGAGCCTCCTTTGCCGACCAGCGGCCTTTCCTCTCCGAAGTGGGGCCCGTAACTGGCAACTATTGCCTGGTGAGCGGTTTTACAGAAGCCGGTTTGTCCCTGGAGCCGGTTTGCCTCGCACCGGCGCGGGCAAAGCGTGCATGCCGCCAGTTTGGCGCGGGCCTGTTGGGCTTTTTGACGCAGGCTGCCATTTTTGAAGCTGGTTATGTAAACTGGTCGGTATTCCAATGCCCAAACCTGCCCGGCACCGATAGGGTGACCGTCATCAGTTATCGTTCTTGATAATCACTGGTTGAAGACAATGAATATTTCTTCCGGTTCCCCCTCGGTTGCCGGCCGGTTGCCATGCCAGTGATGAATGCTGCAGGCGTTGGACTGCTCGGAAGGAACGGTGCATTCGATATGAGGCATCATGGGGTCGCCGGCGAACGATCTGAAATTGAGCATTACGGCCTGGTCACGGGGAATCTGTTCAAATTCCAGAATATTGGATATAAATATTGCACAATGGCCTTTGAAAAAATCCGTCGAGCGCCGGAAACTTTCAATCCGCTGCCGGAATTTGTCGACGGCTTTGGGAAGTGACGATGACTCAACTATGAGTGAAAAGTCTCCATGGCGGCGATCAGGCTCGTCAAGATTCTGCTGATCGCTAACGTACCTGAAATTTCCTATGTAATACATATGTGCCCCTCGCCTTACAGGATGGAATCGTTGAAAGCCGCCCCTTTTCCGGGTGGTAGTTTACTTCAAGCCGGTTGTCAACAGCCTCGGTGGCGTCCCGCCGTCTATATCATCATCGCTCCCGTCCCTCAAGAGCGCAGGTCATGCGTTCCAGGGCCTTTTCCAGCAGATTGCGATGGCAGCCGAAGTTGAGGCGTACGAAGCCGGGTGATCCGAAATCCTTGCCGTCGGAAAGGCCGACTCCGGCTTTTTCAAGGAATTTTACCGGATCTGCAAGGCCTGTCCTTCTAAGATCGATCCAGGCAAGGTAGGTAGCCTCGACAGGCTGCATTGAAATTTCCGGCAGGCGGTCGATCTTGTCGAACACGAGGTCATGGTTGGCGCGCAGGTAAGACAGCAGCTCGGCCAGCCACGCGGAGGTGTCTTTGAAAGCGGCTTCGGCGGCCACGAATCCCATTATGTTCACATCCGGCACTATGCCGGCCATGGCCGCTTTGAACCGCCGGCGAAGCTCCGGATCGGAAATTATGGCCATTGAACAGCCAAGGCCGGGAATGTTGAAAGTCTTGCTGGGCGCCATCAGGGTTATGGTTCTTTTGGCCACCTCTTTGCCAAGGCAGGCTGTCGGAAGATGTTTGCGGCCCGGATCGAGTATCAGGTCGCAGTGAATTTCATCAGAGCAGATTACAAGGTCGTGTCTTGTGCAGATCCTGGCCAGTTCCTGGAGTTCTTCGGCGGTGAACATGCGGCCGGTCGGATTGTGGGGGTTGCACAACAGAAACAGGGAGGTGTCTTGGGCCGCGGCCTGCTCCAGCCGGTCGAAGTCCATTTTCCACCGGTCGTCTTCGATATGCATCTCCACAGTGGCCAGCCTGCGCCGGGAAAATCCCGGGGCGGACAAAAAGGGCGGATAGACCGGAGTGGTCGTAAGCACCATGTCGCCTTCTTTGCCGACGGCCCGGCAGGCCAGATTTATACCGGTGACAAGTCCCGGCAGCCATATTATCCATTCCGGACTGACCTTCCAGTTATAAAGCCTTTCCATCCGTTGGACAAATAAATTCACCAGGGATTCAGGCGGCCTGCCGTATCCGAAGATTCCATGTGCGGCGCGCCTGCAGATGGCGTCGGCCACGGCTTTTGGGGAAGTAAAATCCATATCGGCTATCCACAGGGGGATAACGTCACGGCCGGCGTACCTGGCCCACTTGATGCTGTCTGTGCCGCGCCGGTCAATGAATTGCTGAAAATCAGTCTTGGTATCCACCTGGAAGTCCTTTTCTTTCATGCCGCCGGAAATGCCGCATCCTGATTTTATGCCATGTTTCAAGCCGCCGGGCAATGAGGCGTTTTCACCCCGCCCGGACGGTTGCTTTCAAAACATGGAGCCGCCGAGAATTCTTTGATTTCACAGGGTGCATAGCACGCGGTTTGTCAAAAGACAATCAGGCCGTTTCATCCTCGTCTGTTTAGCTTTCGTTGGGCATAAGGTTCTTATGGGGCAGAAATTCCTTTGCGATCCGCTGCTCAAGGCTTTATAGTTAGGGAGGCGTCCGGCCCCGGGACAAAGATTCAGGCATGGGTTTTTACTCTGTTGCGGCTCCGGCCGTGACCCGGACGCTCAGCTGCTGGATGTCATGTGTTTCAAGACGAGATTAAGCCGGTTGAAGTCGGCCTCAAGGGCCACAATTCCTGATTGGAGACAAAGGAGAAGGAGTCGAATATGAAATTTTTGGTCGGATTAGACGGTTCCAACGCTGCCAAAGACGCTCTCAAAGTGGCCGTGGATCATGCCAAGGCATTTGGTGCGGAATTGCTGATTGCCTCATCCCTTTTCAAGGGGACGGACGAGGACCAGGAAGAGATAAAACAGAAAGAATCAGATTTGGCGCAGGCCGAACAGGAGGTTAAGGAAACCGGGGTGGAATGTTCGACCCACCTGCTTATCCGGGGGCTGACCCCTGGTGAGGACCTGGTCAACTTTGCAGACGAAAACGGAGTTAAAGAGATCTTCATCGGTGTCCGCAGGCGCTCAAAAGTGGGCAAACTCCTTTTCGGCTCGACAGCTCAGTTCGTGATCCTGAACGCCAAATGTCCGGTGGTTACGGTCAGATAGATTGAAACCGAAGCCTTTCAGCACTGTAGCCCTGCTGGCGGGCCTTTTGCTGGCCCTGATCGTCCTGGGGGCCGGAAAGCAGGCCTGGAGGAAAGTTGTGCCGGACAAGTGGCTGATGCCATCTGCCATGCGCCGGGCCATGGGCTCCAAATGCGTTGAATGCCACAGCCGTAAAACGGCTGCGATAGTAAGTGACTGGAAGTCGGGTCGGCATGCCGCCGAAGGTGTCGATTGTTACAAGTGCCACCGGGCCGGCAGTGACAGGGCCGTGGATCGAGACCATCTGGAGCACGATCCCCGGCCCATTTCCATGGTGGTATCGCCCTTGGCCTGCGGCAGCTGTCATCGCCGGGAACTGGAAGAGTTCGCCGCCAGCAAGCATGCCAATACCCTGGCTATAATAACCGGGATAGATCCGTGGCTCAGAGAAGGCCTGGCAGGACCGGTGGAAAAGACCACCGGATGCAGGGCATGTCACGGCAGCCGGGTGGCAATGAGCGCCGGCAGACCGGATGCGGCCACCTGGCCCAATGTGGGCATCGGGCGGCTTAATCCCGACGGAAGCCGCGGCGCCTGCAGTGCCTGCCATACCCGGCACCGCTTTTCAAAGGCCGAAGCCCGCAAGCCGGAGGCGTGCAGTCAATGCCATCTGGGGCCTGATCATCCCCAGATGGAGATATACGCAGAATCAAAGCACGGGGCGATATACGAGACAGAAGGGGACCGGTGGCTCTGGGATCACAATGAAGACCGGCTCTGGCTGGCCGGCAGGGATTTCAGGGCCCCCACCTGTGCTGTCTGCCATATTTCCGGCGGCCGGCAATTTGCGGCCAGTCATGATGTGGGCCGGCGCCTCAGCTGGGAACTGCAGGCCCCGGAAACAGTGCGGCCGGAAAATTTTTCCGTCTGGCCGTCAAAAACCGGCTGGCAAGAGGCGCGTCAGAACATGGAGGCGGTATGTCTCCAGTGCCACGGCCGTACCTGGGTGAAAAGGCATTTCGAAACCCTGGACGAGGCTGTCCTGGTCTATGACCGGGAATATTTCAAGCCGGTAAAGGATCTGGTCGACGGGCTTTATGCATCGGGCAGGCTGGACCGCAAATCCATGCTGGATGAGAGCATCGAGCTTGAGTTTTACCAGTTCTGGCACCACGCCGGGCGCCGGGCGCGGATGGGTGTTGCCATGTCGGCGCCTGATTACGCCTGGTGGCACGGATTCTATCCCCTCAAAAAGAGCTGCCGCCGGATTTTCGGCATGGCCGCAGAACCGCCCGGAAACCGGTTGGTATGGGAAAAACGGCGGCTTCCTGATGGCAGGCCTTGAATGTAACCAAAGGGGGGGGTCAATTCGTAAGGCTGTGGATGGGTGACGGAATCAGCCCTCCGCGGCGGATGAACCGGTTGTCTCCCTTGCCGTTGTTTACCGGCACGATATAGGCCTGGCCCAGGAGTCCTCCGAAAAAGGCCTGGTCGCCGGCCTTTTTGCCGGGAACCGGTATGATCCGCGTGGCGGTTGTCTTTTTGTTGATGACGCCGATGGCCATTTCATCGGCTATTATGGCCGCCAGGGTTTCGGCCGAAGTGTCGCCCGGGATGGCCACCATGTCCAGGCCCACCGAGCAGACGCTGGTTATGGCTTCCAGTTTTTCAAGCGACAGGTGGCCCGCGCGGGCAGCCTCGGATATGTTCAAATCTTCACTGACCGGAATGAAGGCCCCGCTAAGACCGCCCACGTTGGAGCTGGCAAAGGCTCCGCCTTTTTTTACCGCATCGTTCAGCATGGCCAGGGCGACGGTGGTGCCGGGCACGCCGATGCTCAGAAGCCCGAGGCTTTGAAAGATCTCGCCCACACTGTCTCCCACGTTTGGGGTGGGCGCCAGCGACAAGTCCACCACGCCGAAGTCGATTCCCATGGCTTTGGCCACTTCCCGGCCGATCAGCTCTCCCACCCGGGTTACCTTGTAGGCCGTGCGTTTTATCAGGTCAGAGAGCTGGCGCAGGTTCATCTGCGGATCTGCAGCCAGTGCCCGGTCGATGGCCTTTTTGACCACTCCCGGGCCGCTGACACCGACGTTGATGACGGCGTCGGCTTCGCCGATACCAAGGTATGCACCGGCCATGAAAGGCACGTCCTGGGGGATGTTGGCAAAGACGCAGAGCTTGGCGCAGGCTAGGCCGTCCTTGTCGGCGGTAAGCTCGGCGGCCTCCTTGATCTTGCGGCCCATCAGCAACACGGCGTCCATGTTGATTCCGGCCCGGGTGGAAGCCACGTTGACAGAAGCACAGACCCGCTCGGTCTCTGTGAGGGCTGCCGGAATCGCCTCTATGAGGGCCCGGTCACCGGTGGCCAGACCTTTTTCCACCAGGGCGGAAAAACCGCCTATGAAATCGACACCCACGCTTTTGGCCGCCATGTCCAGGGTGGAGGCTGCCGAGACCAGTTGATCGGGCGCGAAAGGGGCTCCGGCCACGGCCATGGGGCTTACCGATATCCGTTTGTTGACCACCGGGATACCGTATTTCTCCCCGATCCGGTCGCAGATTTCCACGAGGTTTTCGGCGGTCGTGGTTATCCGGTCGTAAACCGCCCCGCGAAAGCGCCTGATGTCGTCCGAGGCGCAATCCAGCAGGCTTATGCCTAGGGTAATCGTACGCAAGTCCAGGTTTTCGTTCTGGAGCATTTCGAGTACGGAGAGTATTTCCTGGTTGCTGAGCATATCTGTAACCTGTGAACTTTCTCTTGTTGGGTGGATTGTATGATCAGATACGGTTTATGGCTCTGAAGATGTCTTTGTGTTGAATACTGATGTCTAAATTGAGATCGCGGGCGGTTTCGTTCAGCTCCCTGCGCAGGGACGCCTGGTCCAGATGGATCGGGATGTCGACTTCGTAGATCATGATATTGGCCCCCGGATCGTTGCCGCCTTTGAATACCGCCTGCAAATTGGTGACGTTTATCCCGTGGCGGGCCATCACGCTGGTGATTTTGGCAACCAGGCCCTTGCGGTCCGGACCCTTGGTGGTGATGACAAAAGGTTCGGTTTCGACAGCCGGCCCGCTTCTTTCGTCAGATTCCATGGGTTTGATGTGAAAGTGAAGATCGAACCCGGCCGTTCCTTTTTCAAGGATGGCGCACATGGAATCGAATGCCAGATTCCCGGGCATGGAGACTATGAATATGCCTGAAAACTCGTTTTGGAGTATGGTCTGGCTTACATTTTCGATGTTGCAATCCTGTTCAAAAAGGACTTTCGTGACTGCCGCAATGATGCCCGGTCTGTCCTTGCCTAGTACTGAGATGATGGCTTTTTGCATGATTCCGCCTTGTCCTTGATGAGAAGGGTCGCCACGAATTGATTTATATCACCTAGATTCGTGGCAAAGTCAATAGCTCCCAACGTCCTGAAAGGATGACGCTTGAGCCCGGACGTCCAGCTGTGATACATGAAAAGAACAAGTGGCGCCGGAGTAACAAAGGGGACCCTCTATGAGCAGTGACACCAACCTGAGGTCGTTCATCGGTGAACACAAGACCTTGCTGATAATTGTTCTGGTAGGCCTGTTCCTGATAGAACTGGAGATCTTCGCCCTGGCGGTGATGAAATCCGGCCGCAAGGCCAGGCTCCAGATCCTGGATGCGGCCGGAAACGTGATCCATGAAACCGACGGGCAGAACCTGAGCCAGTTCGACAAGTACTATTTCGAGAAAACGTTCGGACCCCTGGAAAATTACAAAGTCCGCCTTCAGACCCGCCAGGTGCCGTTTCCTTTTCGGGCATGGTTCGTGGCCGCGGTTGGAATTCCGGTGGGGGCGATGTTGATATTTGGTTTTATCGTAAAGGCTTATATTGCCATATTTCATGGAGATGTAAAAGAATCGGCAGCCGGAAAGGATGCCGGTCCGGCCCAGGATGAAAAGGGCGCCGGTCTGGAAATGGTGCTCAACAAGATAAGCCGGCTGAATATTTTCATAATCGGTTTTCTGGTGGTGGTGGGTGTGGTGTCGTACTGGGTGATACCGAACCTGATCGTCTATATCGGCAGAACCGGGATCGAAACCATAGTCCGCTACAAATGGTTTTTTCTGACCGCTGCCCTGGTGGTCCTTTCGGTGGGCCTGTGGATCATTTATCTGAGGTATCTGCTTGCCAAAAAATCCATCGAAACCAGGGCCGAAATCGAGAAATTCAGATTGCAGCTCACCATGGGCCGGCAAAACGGGGCCGGGCGGCATCTGGAAGGCCCGAAAACGCCTTCCGGGCAGGGTTATCTCGGCAGGCCGGACGATTCGGAGGCCAACGGACAGTTGCCCGGAAAATGATGTATGATATGAGTGAAGTTAAATGACCCACATAATCACCACCCATAAAAATGCCGATTTCGATGCCGTAGCATCCCTGGTGGCGGCAACGATAGTTTTTCCCGGCTCCCGCGGGCTGCTGCCAAACAGCATAAATCCCAACGTGCGGGCTTTTCTGTCCATCCACAAGGATTTCTTCGAGCTGCCCAGGGTTTCCGAAGTCGAGCTTGAAAAGGTGGACCGGCTTACGGTGGTGGACACCAACGGGTGGAAAAGGATCGATCCCCTTGATGCGGTTGCTCGTTCCGGCAAGGTTGATATTCGGATTTTCGACCACCATGTCAACGCCCGCGGCACGGCCATGGAAAAACAGGCCTCCCGCGTCTGGATAGAGCCCCTGGGAGCCAATATCACCCTGATGATCCGTTTCCTGAAAAAAGAGCGCAAACTGCTCACTCCCATGCAGGCGACCCTGTTTCTGGCCGGGCTGTACGAAGATACGGGCAGCTTGAGTTTCCCGTCAACCTGCGCAGAGGACGCTGCCGCCGCCGCTTACCTGCTGGAGCGCAGGGCGGATCTTGTCATTGTAAACAAATTCCTCAGGCCGGTCTATGGCCAGAAACAGAAGGACGTTCTGTTCCAGATGCTGAAGTCCGGGAAACGTCACAAGGTGAACGGTTATAAAGTTGGACTTGCATGTATTCCCGTTTCCGGTCATGTTGACAACCTGGCCCTGGTTGTCAAGATGTACCGTGATATCGCCAACGTGGATGCGGCCTTCGGAATTTTTACCGGTAAAAAGGGCCGTTGCATCGTCATCGGCCGCAGCGATACGGGCGGCATCCATGTCGGCGACATCATGCGGGCCCTGGGCGGGGGAGGGCACCCGGCGGCCGGCTCGGCCCTGTTGAAAAAGGTCAACCCGGATGCCGTCCGGGAAATGATTCTTGAACTTATCCAGGGTAACCGGCAGTCCTCGGTGAAGATAAGTGATCTTATGTCCTTTCCGGTGCTTACGGTAAGATCGGAAGCCACGATGGCCCAGGCGGCCAGGATCCTGCGGGACAAGGGATGTACCGGGCTTCCGGTGACAGACGGCGACAAACTGGTGGGGGTTATTTCCCGCCGGGATTTCAGGAAACTTAAAAAGCCGCTGATCCAGCTCAGACGCCCGGTCAAGGCCTTCATGAGCCGCAGGGTGATCACCGTCGGGCCCGACAAAAGCCCGCTCCAGGCTGCCAGGATCATGGTCAAACACGACATCGGACGCCTGCCGGTCGTCCAAGACGGCAGAATCATAGGTATAATAACCCGTTCGGACTACATGCGCTATTTCTACGACCTGCTTCCGGACTGAAATCACCGGCGGGTACGGGCCGGCGGACAAGCATAAAAGAGGTGATCCTTGAAAGCTGAAACCGAGGCAAAACTTCAGGCCGAAATACTGGAGAGCGAGCCCGGCAGGGCCATCCTGACCTGCATCCAGTGCGGAACCTGCAGCGGCTCCTGCCCTCTGGCGGAGGCCATGGATCATGGCCCGCGGGCGGTGTTCGCCATGATCCGGGACGGCCAGGTCGAGGCCGCCCTGGCATCCAACACGGCCTGGTACTGCGTTTCCTGCTACCAGTGCATGGTCCAGTGCCCCCAGCAGATTCCCATCACCGACATCATGTATCTTCTGAAGCAGATGAGCCTGGACCGGGGCCTTGCCCCGGGTGACAACAAGATGCCCGACCTCTACGCGGCCTTCGAACGCCAGGTAAGACTTTTCGGCAAGGTTTCCGAGGCCCTGCTGATGGCGGACTACGGCCTGAAGCATCCCCTGGATGTCATGGCCAGCACGCCGGCGGCCGTCAAGCTGCTGGCGCGGGGGCGGCTGCACCTTCTGCCCCGGAAGATTGCCGCGGCCCAGCGGTTGCGGGCCCTGCTGGAGGCCGCCGGCCAAAAGGAGCGAGCAAGTTGATTTACGGCTTTTTCCCGGGATGCGCCTACCAGGCTGCCGCCGGCTACAAGGAATCGGTGGACGCTGTCTGCGGCCTGCTGGGCATCGAGTTGCGCGAAATCGAAGACTGGAACTGTTGCGGGGCCACGGCCGCTTTCAGCCGCAGCCAGAAAGAGGCCTTGGTTCTGACCGGCCGCCTCTTTGCCCTGGCGGCAAGGCAGGGTTTTGAGGAAATCGTCACCGTCTGCAATGCCTGCTACAGCACGCTGAAAAAGGCAGCCAAGCTGCTGGACGGACAACCGGCCCTGCTGGAGCAGGTAAACCGGGTCATGGCCGCAGAAGGACTGCTCCTGGAGCATCCCCTTCCGGTGAAACACCTGCTGGAGGTGATGCTGCGCGACCGCAGCAGACTTTCCTGGCCCCGGGGCGAATGCCGGCTTCCGGAGCAGGTGAAGGTGGCCGCCTATTACGGCTGCCAGCTCACCCGGCCCTGGCAGGACGTACCCCGGGCCCTGCGGCCGGACATCCTGGAGTCCCTGCTGGAGGCCGCCGGCATCGAGGCGGTGGACCACTCGGCCCGCACCCTCTGTTGCGGGGCTTCCCACGCGGTGGCCTATTCGGGCCGGTGCCAGGTTTTGATCGACAGAATCATCAATGGAATCAGGGCAAAAGGCGGCAACCTGGTAACCACCGTCTGTCCCTTGTGCCAGTTCAACCTGGACCAGGGCCAGCAGGGCAGGGCCGGGGACAAGGTGCCGGTGACCTATTTCACCCAGGTCCTGGGCCTGGCCTTCGGCCTGCCGCCGGAAAAGCTGGGATTGAAAAAGCTGCTGGTACCCTTGAAAAGAATTGGACTTTGAATCCCGATGAACAAGGAAATTCCCAGAATAGGAGTCTATGTCTGCCATTGCGGGATGAACATCGCCCCCCGGGTGGACGTGGAGCAGGTGGCCGAGTTTGCAAGCCGGCTGGACCACGTGGTGGTGGCCCGGGACTACAAGTTCATGTGTTCCAACCCGGGCCAGGAACTGATCGTGGAAGACATCAAGGCCCACAACCTCAACCGGGTGGTGGTGGCCTCCTGCTCGCCGCGGATGCACGAGGCGACTTTCCGCAAGGCCTGCCGGAAAGCCGGCCTCAGCCCTTACAACTTCCAGATGGCCAATATCCGCGAGCAGGCCTCCTGGGTGACGGACGACAGCCGGCTCGCCACGGCCAAGGCCAAGGACTTGGTGGCTGCCGCCGTGGGGCGGGTGGCCTTTCACCGGCCCCTGCAGACCCGCCGGGTGGAAGTCAACAAGTCGGTCCTGGTGATCGGGGGCGGAATTGCCGGTATCCAGGCCGCCATATCGGCGGCGGACGCCGGCTACAAGGTCTACCTGGTGGAGCGGGAACCTTCCATCGGCGGCCACATGGCCAAGTTCGACAAGACCTTTCCCACCCTTGATTGCGCCGCCTGCATCATGACCCCCAAGATGGTCATCGCCGGCCAGCACGAAAACATCGAGCTGCTGACCTACAGCGAGGTGGTGGGCCTGGAAGGTTTCGTGGGCAACTACAAGGCCCGCATCCTCAAAAAGCCGCGTTACGTGGACGAAGACAAGTGCACCGGCTGCGGAACCTGCATGGAAAAATGCCCCACCCGCCGGGTTCCCTCCGGTTTCGAGGAAGGCCTGGCCTTCCGGCCGGCCATCTATTCGCCTTTTCCCCAGGCGGTTCCCAAGACACCGGTGATCGATGCCGAGCACTGCCGCCTGCTGGCCAAGAACAAGCGTTGCGGGGTGTGCGCCAAGTTCTGCGAGGCCGATGCCATCGATTTCGACCAAAAGCCTCAGTACTTGGATCTCACCGTGGGGGCGGTGATCGTGGCCACCGGCTTTGCCGCTTTCGACCCTTCGTCCATGGTCCAGTACGGTTACGGAATATATCCTGAGGTCTATACCAGCCTCCAGTTTGAAAGGCTCAACAACGCCACCGGGCCCACCGCCGGGCAGATCGTGATGAAAAACGGCCAGGTGCCCCGCAAGGTGGCCATCATCCACTGTGTCGGCTCCCGGGACAGGAACCACCTGCCGTATTGTTCCCGGGTCTGCTGCATGTACTCGCTGAAATTTGCCCACCTGGTGCGCGAAAAGACAGGGGCCGAGGTCTGGTCCTTCTATATAGACATGCGCAGCCCGGGCAAGCTCTACGAGGAATTCTACAACCGGGTCCAGGCCGAAGGGGTCCATGCGGTACGGGGCAAGGTCGCCATGGTGACCGACATCGTGGACGATCCGGGCCGGGGCAGCCTGACCGTGGTGGCGGAAAACACCCTTACCGGACGCAACCTGCGCCTGCCGGTGGACATGGTGATCCTCAGCGTGGGCCTGCAACCGGCCGAGGGGGCCGGGGAGGTGGCCCGCATGGCGGGCATCTCCGCCGATGGCGACGGCTGGTTCACCGAGCTGCACGCCAAGCTGGCGCCGGTAAACACGCCGACTGCCGGCATCTTTCTGGCCGGCTGCTGCCAGGGTCCCAAGGATATCCCCGACACCGTGGCCCAGGCCATGGCCGCCGCCGGACAGGCAACGGCCCTGCTGGCCGCCGGCACGGTGGAGACCCGGGCCGAGATATCGTCCATCGATCCTGATATCTGCAGCGGATGCAAGAGCTGCCTCCAGGTCTGTCCCTACAATGCAATCTACTTTGACGAGGGCCGCCAGGTGGCCGTGGTCAACGACGCCCTTTGCCAGGGCTGCGGCAGTTGCTCCGCCACCTGTCCCAGCAGCGCGGCGGCGGTGGCCCAGTTCAACGACAGCCAGGTGATGGCCGAAATCGACGCCATCCTGGCATAGTCGGGAGGAAAATACTCAATGGAAGCTTCTTTCGAACCCAAGATCATAGCCCTGGTTTGCAACTGGTGTACTTACACCGCCGCCGACCTGGCCGGCACCTCCAGGCTGAAGTACCCGGCCAACGTGCGGCTGGTAAGGCTGATGTGTACCGGCATGATCGATGTCAAGTACGTGATCAAGGCCCTGCTGGACGGGGCCGACGGGGTTTTCATCGGCGGGTGCCATCCGGGCGATTGCCATTACATCAACGGCAACCTCAAGGCCCGCAAGAGGATTCAGGGGGTGGGCAGCATCCTGGAAAGCTTCGGTTTCGAGCCCCAGCGGCTGGCCCTCCGGTGGATCGGGGCCAGCGAAGGGCCGGAATTCGCCCACCACATGACCGAGTTCGTCAACACCATCATGCAGTTGGGGCCCAACCCCAGCAAGGCGCGCATGATTCTGTAACCTGCGGAGAAAGCTATTCATGGAAACATTCTTGAAAAACCCGAAAGGAGCCCATGAGGCCGTTAGGGATTTGCTCAAGGGGCTGCTGGAAAACAAGCTGGCCGATGCGGTGCTGGTTGCGGCCCGCACCCCTTACTCCCAGCTTCCCATGCCAATGCTGATAGCCGACGGTCAACACCTGGAAAAGGCGGTGCCCCTTTTGCCGGTGGCGCCCTTCAACGCCGCCCGCCAGGCAGAGGCCCTGCTGCGGCAGGATGCCGGCCGGAAGCTGGCCCTGGTGCTCAGACCCTGTGAAATCAGGGCTCTGGTGGAGCTTGTCAAGCTGAACCAGTGCAGCCTGGACCAGGCCCTTGTCATCGGCCTGGAATGTTACGGCCGGATGGAAAATCATGATTTTCTGGACAAATACGCCTCCGGCGAAGGTGAACCGGCCGCATCCAGGATCGACGAGCAGCTGCTTTGCACCGCCTGCCGGACCTGCACCCGTTGCGTGCCCGAAACAGCCGACCTGACCCTTGCCACCTTCGCCGGCGGTCTTGAAAAGGGGATCTGGCTCCAGGCAAAGACGGAAGCGGGCGAACAGGTCTGCAAAGACCTGGAGCTTGGCCATAAGGACATGGACCCCGGCCACCGGCAGGCCGTGGAGGAGCTGAAGGCAGGGCGCGGGCAGGCCGACCGGGAGCTGGTGGAAGCCATGGCCCGGGCCATGGCCTCCATGGAGGATTTCCAGAAGATCATCGCCGACTGCATAAATTGTTACAACTGCCGCCGGGCCTGCCCGGTCTGCTATTGCAAGACCTGCGTCTTTGTCACCGATGTCTTCCAGCACCCGCCGGAGATGATCTTCAGGCGGGCCGAAAAGCGCGGGGCGGTCAAGCTGCCGACCGACACCACCATGTACCATCTGACCCGGCTGGCCCATATCAGCCATGCCTGCGTGGGCTGCGGCCACTGCACCAGCGTCTGTCCCGCCGGCATTCCGGTGGCCGACTTTTTCAAAACCGTGGCCCGGAAGACCCAGGAGCTGTTCGATTACATCCCCGGCCGGGACCTGGATGAACCTATTCCCCTGCTGGTGTTCGACGAAAATGAAAAATAATTGCAGGATTACGTAAAAATAATGAATAACGTAGTTTACGACCATATCATTCAACAAATAGATGAACAAACGCCCTTGGTGGCGGTAGTCGGTGCCGGGCCGGCCGGCCTGCGGGCGGCCTTCGATTTGGCCGAAACAGGCCACCAGGTTCTGCTGATCGAACGCAGCCCGGCCACAGGCGGCCTGCTGCCCCTGCTGGACCACCAGTATCCCAACGATCACTGCGGACTTTGCCGCATGCTGCCCATGATCAAGCGGCAGGCCGGCTCACAGTTCTGCCTGAAAAAGGGTTTTTTCCACTCCAACATAACCGTGCTGACCTCAACCTGTCTTACCGGCCTGGAGGGCCGGCCCGGTCAGTTCACCCTGGAGCTCGAACAGAGCAGCACCGGTATCGACCGCCGGGCCTGCAACCTTTGCCTGGACTGCATCGAGGCCTGCCCCCAGGTGGTGGCCGACCCTGCCTGCCAGGGTCCTTTTGAGCGCAAGGCGATCTTTTTTCCCAATCCCCTCCAGGTTCCGGCCAGCCCTGCCATCGACTGGCAGGCCTGCGACCGGTGCGCAAAGTGCGTTGAAGCCTGTCCAAACAATGCCATCGACCTGGAACCCGGGGCGGAAAAGATGGTCATCGACAAGGTGGACGGAGTGATCTGGGCCGCCGGTCCGGGATTGTACGATCCGGCCGCAAGCGACCTCTACGGCTTTGGCATTTTGCCCAACGTGGTGACCGCCTTGGGCTTCGAGCGCATGCTGAGCCGGGGAGGCCCGGTTCAGGGCGGAATCACCAGGCCCTCAGACGGCGGACCCGTCGCCAGGATCGCCTGGATCCAGTGCGTTGGCAGCCGCAACCTGATGATCGGGGCCGAGCATTGCTCCAGCGCCTGCTGCATGTTTGCCCTCAAGCAGGCCCTGCTGGCAAAAAAAAGGCTCGGAGAGAAAGTGGAGACCGCCATCTTTTACATGGACATGCGTACCTTCGGCCGCGATTACCAGCGCTACCTGGACACGGCCCTTGAAAAAGGGGTGCGTCTTGTCCGCTGCCGGGTCCACAGCCTGGAGCCGGCCGATGACAGCGGAAGTGTCCGGATCTGTTTTGCCGAGCCGGGCCGGGGAGCAACCGAAGAGGGTTTCGACCTGGCGGTGCTTTCCACCGGCCAGGATCCGGCAGCCGGGTTGCCCGGCTTTCTCGACCCGGTGCCGGAAGGGGTGGTGGTCCTGGAATCGGCCCGCTTTTTCAGGGATATATCCGAGACGGTGGTGGAAGCCAGCGCGGGCGCCGGCAAGATGGCCGCCATGGTCCGCGACCTTGGCAAAGTGGGAGCCGGGGTACCGTCCGTGGCAGGCGAAAGCGCTTTTTTCCGGCAGCGGCCCCGTATCCTGGTGGCCCTGGTGGACGATTCCTTGACCGGTCTCGATCCGGCGGCCCTTCAGGAGCAGGTGGCCGCGCTTTCCGGAAACCACCGGGTGGTGAAGCTGGAAGGTTTGCTTGAGCCGGAGGGACGAGAAAAATTTGCCGCCAGGTGGAAAGAAGGTCTTTTCAACCGTCTGGTGCTGGTCGGCGGCCACGACTACGGCCTCTGGCCGGAGGCGCAAAGGATGCTCCGCGACCTGGAGATCATGCCGGAGCTGGTGGAGTACGTTCAGCTTTCACCGTCCCGGCTCCAGGCTGAAACCCAGGTCCTGCCCGTGGCCGTGGAGATGATCGAAATGGCTCTTGCCCGCCTGCGCCGGCGCCAGCCGGTTTACCTGGAAAACAGGAAGATTTGCGGCCAGGCCCTGGTCATCGGTGCCGGGCCGGCCGGCCTGAGCGCGGCCGCCAACCTGGCTGCCCAGGGCGCAAAGGTGA
>JAMOUQ010000052.1 GCA_027068085.1 Desulfobacteraceae bacterium
GCTGGTGGCCGAAAGGATGTTTCCCCCCGGGGTTGTCTATATCTTCGGTGCCGGCCACGTGTCGCGCAGCCTGGCGACCCTGGCCGCCATGGTGGACTTTCGCACGGTGGTCCTCGACGACCGCGGCCGGTACGCCAACAGGCAGCGTTTTCCCGCAGCCGACCGGATAGTGGTCCTGGACTCTTTTGAAAACGCCTTCCGGGGCCTGGAGATCAATGCCGACAGCTACATCGTCATCGTCACCCGGGGCCATTCCCATGACAAGACCGTCCTGGCCCAGGCCCTGCGGACCGGGGCCGGCTACATCGGCATGATCGGCAGCACCCGCAAGCGGGATGCCATCTACAAGGCCCTGCTGAAAGAAGGTTTTACAGAGAAGCGGCTCGCGCAGGTGGCCTGTCCCATCGGGCTTGAGATCGGGGCCGAGACCCCGGAGGAAATCGCCGTTTCCATCGTCGGCCAACTGATCGAAACCAGGACCGGGGGGAGATGATGGCTGCCGCAGAGAAAAAGAACCGCCCCGATCCCGGCCGCCAGGTCCGCGTTCGCTGCCTGGCCTGCTTTGCCCGGTTCGTTCCTTCCCCGGCAAGTGACAGGGCCAGGTGCCCGGCCTGCGGCCTGTGGTGGCGCCTTGCCTGGGTGGGGGAGGATTTTGCCAAGATCAGGGGGCCTGTGTGGGAGAGTTTTCCGGGTATGGAAGACGTAGACATTTGATGGCATCGCAAATAGGCCGATATCTTCGTTGGGCTGCATCCTGTTGTGACTGCGGCGTACTTCAGGTACGCCTCGGTCCCGGACTTTTTGCCAAGCCATGTGGTTTACAGACTTTTTGCGGGTTTATTCAAAATGAGCCAAGTTAGTGTCACAAGCCAGAGGCTGGCGGTCATCGATCTTGAGCGCCGGACTTTCAGGGTCGAGCAGCTCGACCCGCAACTTACCAGCCGATTTCTGGGGGGCCGGGGCCTGGCAGCCCGGCTGCTGATGCAATACGCTCCCCGGGGCTGCGATCCCCTGGGGCCGGAAAACCCCCTTATCATCAGCGCCGGCCTGCTGACCGGGACCATGGCATCGGCTTCTGCCAGGGTCAACTTTGCCGCCCGCTCCCCCCTGACAGGCCTGCTGGGCTCATCCAACATGGGTGGCGGCTTTGGCCCGGAATTGCGCTGGGCCGGCTTCGAGCACCTGGTCATCAGGGGCAGGGCCAGCGAGCCCCTGTGGCTGTATGTGCGGGACGGGAAAGTCGAGTTTTTTCCGGCCGCCCGGCTCTGGGGCCAGGGGGTCTACCAGACCCGGCGCAGCCTGTATGCCGAAATTGCCGATCCCCGGGCCCAGGTCCTTTGCATCGGCCCGGCCGGTGAAAACCAGGTCCGCTTTGCCTGCATCATGGGCGGTATCAAGAGCGCCGCCGGCCGGACCGGCATGGGCGCTGTCATGGGTTCCAAGAACCTCAAGGCCATCGTCTGCCGGGGCCGGGGCGACCTGCCCATCGCCCGGCCGGAAAAGGCCCTGGAGTACAACCGCAGGGTGATCGGCCAGGTGGTATCCTCCAAGGTCTCCCGGGTGATGCAGCGCTGGGGCACGGCCTTCATCTTCGATGTCACCAATACCACCGGCCTGGTGCGCACCCGCAACTTCCAGTACAACCAGCTTCCCCGCAGCGAAGACCTGGAGTGCGAGGCCATGGAGCCTTATTCGCAATCCATGGCGGCCTGCTTCGGGTGCCAGGTTCACTGCCGCCACCGTTACCGGCTCGCTTCCGGCCCGTACCGGGACTTCTGGGGACAGGGACCGGAGTACTCCAGCCTGGGGGCCTTCGGCACCGAGGTGGGCTGCCGCAGCATGCGCACCGTGCTGGAGTGCAACCACCTGGTAAACGACCTGGGCCTGGATACCATCGAAACCGGCTCCATGATCGCCTGGGCCATGGAGCTTTACGAAAAGGGAATCCTTACCCGGGCCGATACCGGAGGCCTGGAGCTTGGCTGGGGAAACGACCGGGCGGTGGCAGAGATGATCCGCCAGATCGCCTATCGCCGTCACCTGGGTGATATTCTAGCCCGGGGCCCCCTGCCGGCGGCCGAGGCCATCGGCAAGGACAGCCGCCGCTACCTGATCCAGGTAAAGGGCATGAGCAGCCTTCATTCCGACGAGCGGCCCACCCCCTCCCTGGCCCTCAACATCGCCGTTGCCTCCCGCGGGGCCGACCATCTCCGGGGCCGGCCGGCCATCGATCTCTACAACCTGCCGCTTGACCTGCTGGAAAAGGTCTATCGCCGGCCCGACGGCTACGACGGCCCCTTGGTAAACGACTGGACCAGCTACCGGGGCAAGGCCCGCATGGTGATGTGGCAGGAGATTCTCTACATGCTGGTCGATTCCCTGGGAATCTGCAAGTTCCACACGGTCTTTTTCAGTCCCAATCATCCGGCCTTCGAGGAGTTTTCGCAGCTTGTCGAGTACAACACAGGCCTGGAGCTTTCGGCCCGCCAGCTCTGGACCGCCGGCTGGCGCTGCTGCGTCCTGGAACGGATCTACAACCTGGACCACGGCCTTGCCAGGGATGACGATTGGCTGCCGGACCGCTTTTTCGACGAGCCCACCCCACTGGGGCTTCCGGTTGCCCGCGGCAAGTGCCTGGACCGGGAAAAGTTTGCCGCCATGGTAAGCGAATACTACCGGCTCTACGGCCTGGATCGAGACGGCCGGCCGTCTCCGGAGCTGCTGAACAGGTTGGGTCTTTCCGGCCAGCTTGCCGGCCATGCCGCAGGAGGTGGACAATGAGTGCCGCCGGCCCCAAAAGGCTCCACGTGATCGCCGACCGCTGTACCGGCTGCCGGCTGTGTGAGGCTGTCTGCGCAGTCCGGCACTTGGGAGTCACCAACCCTGAAAAGGCCCGCCTCCAGGTGCAGGTTTCCGAGGACGACAATACTTTCACCCCGGTGGTCTGCCGGCAGTGCAAAAAACCCCGATGCATCGAGGCCTGCCCCGGTCAGGCCCTTTCCAGGGATGAAAATACAAGAATCATGCACCTGGAAGAATCGGCCTGCGACGGCTGCGGCAAGTGCATCGAGGCCTGCCCTTTTAGGGCGTTGCGCCCGGATCCCGGCACAGGCCTGCCCCTTGCCTGCGACCTTTGCGGAGGCGATCCCTGCTGCGCGGAATTCTGTGATGCCGGCGCCATCGTCTTTGCCGCCGCAAGGCCGGGCAAAAGCCGGTGAAACTTTATCCCCAGGGGCAAGCAGGAAACAAATGGCTGTTCAGGTAAAATTGGTGGGCCTTCCCGACCTGGGCAAAACAATAGAGCTGGAGACCTGCCCGCCGGATGTGGGTCACTTGGTAAGGACTCTTGTCCGCAAGCTCGGAGCCCCCGGAGCTAAATATCTCCTTGATAGCTCCGGCAGTCTCGATCCTGCCATCCAGGTCATAGTAAACGATAAATCGCTTGCCAAAACCGGGTCCCTTGCAAACTACCCCCTGCAAGACGGCGATCAGGTGATCCTGATGCTGATGGCAGCCGGGGGATGAATTTTTGTTATGAGATTTATCTTGAAACCAACCTGAAATGTAACCATAATATTTTCCAGGGCTCCATCAAGACACGAAAATGATTTTGCAGTATCAACATGGAAAGGGGGAAACGCACATGAAAGCTTTGGTCGTCTATTCCAGCCAGACCGGAAACACCAAGAAACTGGCAGAGGCCGTCTATGAAACCCTGACCTGTGAAAAAGAGATCTTCCCGGTGGCCGATGCCCCGGACCCTGCCGGCTACGACCTGGTGGCCCTGGGCTTCTGGTTCCAGGCCGGAAAGCCGGATCCCAAGTCGGCCGAGTACATGGCCAGGGTCAAGGACAACAAGGTTTTCCTGTTTGCCACCCACGGGGCGGCAGTGGGCAGCGACCATGTCAAAAACGCCCTGGAACACGCCCGCGGGCTTATGCCCCGGGCCGAGGTACTCGGATCTTTCACCTGCCAGGGGGAAGTCAATCCCAAGGTGCTGGAAAAGGTCAAGGCCAAGCCGACTCCCCCGCCCTGGATCGCAGATGCCGACAATGCCGTCGGTCATCCCGACCAGAACGACCTCGACGGCCTGAAACAGGCTTTCAAAGATGCGGCCCCGGCCTTTACCGGCTGATCCCGCAAGCAGAAATTTCCTCTCACCCCGGGCCTTTCCGGCCCGGGGCGCAACCCTTGCACATGGGACATGCGTCCGTCACCATTTGCCTGCGCCAATTCGTCAGCAGCGCCGCCGATATGGGCAACCGGGATACAGACAGCTTGAACATATTGTTCAAACAGATTTTTCTGCCAGTTTGTCCAGGGGGCTTTGGACGGCTGTCAAATCTTTTTCCATCACATGGGTGTAGATTTCGGTGGTCTTTACATCGGCATGTCCCATAAGTTCCTGCACCACGCGGATGTTGACGCCGTTTTCCAGCATGTGGGTGGCAAATGAATGCCGGAATGTATGGCAACTTACCCGCTTGGTGATACCGGCCCGCTTGACAGCGGTTTTCACGGCTTTTTGCAATCCTGATTCCAGCACGTGATGCCGCCGGACTTTCCCGCTGCGGGGATCGGTGCTCAGTTTCTTGGCCGGAAAGACATACTGCCACTGAATATCCCTGGTCGACCGTCCGAATTTGCGTTCAAGCGCCGGGGGCAGAAATACTTCTCCAAAACCTTGTTGCAAATCATCCTGGTGAAGCTTTCTGACTTTTTGGATCTGCTCCAGCAATGCTTTTTTGATGAATGCCGGCAGCAGCGTTGTCCGATCCTTGCCGCCTTTGGAAGCCCTGACATAGATCAGGTTGCGTTCAAAATCGATATCCTGAACCCTCAGCCGGATACACTCCATCAGTCGCAGGCCGCTGCCGTACAGAAGTTGGGCCATCAGCAGGTGGGTTCCGCCAAGCTGGGCCATGACCCGTTTTACTTCGGACTGGCTCATCACCACCGGCGGGCGCCGGTGTCTTTTGGCCCTGATATGTTCGATTTGTTCATCGATAGGCTTGTCCAGGACATTGCGGTACAAAAAGACGATGGCATTCAGAGCTTGTCTCTGCGTAGATGCCGAAACCTTTGCACGGGTTGCCAGGTGGCTCAGGAATGTTTCGATTTCATTTTTCCCCATATCAATCGGATGTTTTCTGGCCCCGTGAAACTTTATATACTTTACAATCCAGTTACAGTAAGTCTTTTCGGTGCGGTAAGAATAGTGGTGATAGCGCATGACCTGTCGCACCTGGTCCAGCAGCTTCAAGCGCGGGTCAGGTCTGAATTTCGGCTTGCTTTCCATGATATTGCAGTGTAGGGTGGATAAACAGAAATCGCAAGCCAAAATTTCCATCTT
>JAMOUQ010000053.1 GCA_027068085.1 Desulfobacteraceae bacterium
GGCTTTGTCATTGCGCAGTCAAAATGCTTCCCGGCCCGAGGGCGAAAATGTTCTGCCGGTTGTAAAAACAACTGCTTCGGTCGACAACGAGTCTGTAAACGAGCAGCCCGGCCCCCAAGAGGCGCCGGCTCCCAAAATGCCGGTACTGGCGAACCCGTCACGACCTGTCGAGCCGCCTCCCCCAAAGGGAAGGGACCTGCAGCTGTATCTGGTGGGAGGTCTCGTCCTGCTGACCGTCATTATTCTGGGGCTGCTTGCTTCCATCATATTTTCCCGCAACAGGGGAAGTGCCGGCCGGGGGCGGCTGGCAATCGACGAGCTGCTGCGCAAACAGGAAAAAAGGCTGAAAACCATAAACGCCCAGATCGACGAAGAGATGGAAAAATTCGACAAAATCTAATATAGGCCTCCAAATGGACGAAAAAAATCCATTGGTTATCAACCCCGGCCTGTCAAAGGCCGAAAAAGATGACCTTGAAAAAATGATCGGGCAGTTCCGGCAGGAGCAGAAAAAGGCGTGCGACGAACCGGTCGATCCGGAGGCCATGCAAAAACAAATCGAGGCCATCAACAAGAGGCTGGCGTACCTGACCAAGATGTTTCTCACCCTCGACAAGCGGATGCAGCCATTGTTCGAAACCATCCGTTTGACATGCCAAAAAAGCGATATTCTGAACCAGCGAATCGATGCCATCATTGAAGCACTCAGGAACGGGGAAGAACTATGACTTTGAAAGAAACTCCGATACCGGAGGGCGGACACACCGGTGTAATCCAGCAGATTACCGAGGGAAAGCTCGTGATCGGATCAGTGGCCGAAGCCCGGCAGCTGCTAAATATCTATCCTTCCGATCCGGCGCTCCAGCGTGTCTATGCCGATCTGCTGCTGGACGAAGGCCGTCTTGGGGAAGCCCGCCGGATATATGGCGAGGCGGCCGAAGGTTTCATTGCCGCCGGAATGAACCTGCAGGCCATAGTGGCCAAGATTCTCCAGTGGAGCCTGCAAAAACCGGATCACGCCCAGGGCAGGGCCTTTCACACCCTGCTTCACGAAGGAGGCTCCGAGGCCAATCCGCTGCAACGCTTTTTTGCCCGCCTGTCCTACCCTGAGCTTGTAACCGTCATGCGCAGGCTGGTCCGGGTCCGGCTGCAAGCCGGCCAGGATGTGAAAAAAGCGGGCGATCCGGCCAAAGAAGTCTTTTTCGTGGTCAGTGGCACCCTGGAAGAATCCTATCCCGGGACCAGCCGGCAGGCCGCAACCCTGATAGCGGCTAACGACATCTTCGGGGACATATTCCCCCTGGACCGGGAAACCGCCTCCCGGGCGACCATCAAAGCGGTTACCGACGTCGAACTTGTCAAGATCGCCAAGCATGTTTTACGCTCGGCCTGCCACAAGCATCCCCGTATCGAGCAGCTTCTGAGGCAGCTCCACAAGGCCGGCCAGTCGCACTCGAGGCCCTGGCAGACAGTAAGGCGTAACCGCCGCTACGGCCTGCCCACCAGGGTTGCACTTTACCTGGACGGTCAGTCCGGCACGCCGGCCAAAAGCCATGCAGGAATAGCCCTTGACCTGTCTGCGGGGGGCACCTGCATCGAGCTGACGCCCGAAACCGGCCTGCCCGTAAACCGGCCGGATATCGGCGACAAAGTGGCCATCCATCTGGACCTGCTCAACGATACCATAGCCCTCGACATCACAGGAACCGTGGCCTGGATCCGCAGCAACGCCGGACAGCCGGAACCCATCCTGCTGGGTGTCAAGTTCGACGAACTGGAAACTGCTGACAGGGAGCTGCTGGAAGAATACTGTCTTGGAAGTATCGGAGAACAGAACCTGTTATGGTCATTGTGGGAGTCGATTATTCAACCGCAACGGGGGGTCAGCCAAAGCCAATGAAGACGACAGCAAACCGGGATCTCAAAGCATCGCAAACCGACACCCCCATTATCTGGGCCGTAGGCGGAGGCAAGGGAGGTGTCGGCAAGAGTATCGTCAGCATCCTGCTGGCGCTCAGCCTGGCCCGGCGGGGCCATTCCACCATCCTGGTCGATGCCGACCTGGGAGCCGCAAACCTCCACACCCTCATGGGCATAAAAACCCCGGTCCGCACCCTCAACGATTTCCTGAACCGCAAGTATCGGCAACTCCGGCAAATCTGCATAAAAACAGAAGTCGACAATCTAGGGCTCATCTGCGGGGCGAGCGAGGTTTTGACCATGGCTAATCTCCAGTTCGCCCAAAAAACAAAAATATTCAAAAGTATCCAGACCCTGCCGGCCCGACACGTCGTGCTGGATCTGGGGGCCGGCGCATCCTTCAATGTTCTCGATTTCTTCCTGATAGCCCATTTCCCCATAGTCGTTCTGACGTCCCAGCCGGTATCCATCCAGAATGCTTACGCCTTCGTGCGCAATGCCGTCTACCGCCGTCTGACCCGCACCGTCAGCCAAAAGCCCTCTGTCCTCGAGCTCATCAAGGCCGCCATGGATCCGAAAAATGAAAACCAGCTGCGCACCATCCAGGAACTGCTGGCGGCAGTCGAAAACGCCAGCGGCAGCAAGTATAGCAGTATACTCCGGGAATCTGTCGGCAATATCAAACCGTTGCTGGTAACCAACATGATACGCCACGAAAATGAGCAGAAGGCGGCCCGCATCATCCAGATGGTGGCCCAGAAATATTTGACCGTCCAAGCCCGGGACCTGGGAAGCATCAAATGGGACGCGGCCGTGGCCGGAGCCGTTTCCGAAATGGTCCCCATAAACAAATTGCCCCGGCAGACACCGGCCTTGCAGAACGCAAACGAAATAATAGCCAAAACCCTGACCGGAGATGAGGGAGCACCGTCGAACTGACCTGCCGGCCTCGACCTGCCGCCGCCCCGTCAAATCAGATGGCATTCATGCTAACATAGTGTCATAATTGACTATGATGTTTTTGTTTGACAGCCGTAACGCATTTTCCTATACTCCTTGTACCTAATGTCAGCTTTACCAGCCGCCTTTCGTTCGCCTGCCGGCAGGTGCGCAGTGCCCGTATCATCAAAAGTAAGGAGGAGGCGTATTGTCGTATATACTCGATCAAGAACAGCTAGATGGCATAGAAAAAGTATTGCAGGAAGACCTGATGGAGCTTGGGCTCAAGTGTGTCATCCTCATCGACATGGCTGGCAACATAATTGCCAACCTGGACAACGGGGAGGTCGGGCATGATATCTATTCCCTGGCGGCTTTGGCCGCAGGCAATTTCGGTGCGGTTTGCGCCATGGCCGCCATAATCGGCGAAGACGATTTTGCTTTATTGTTTCACAAGGGGAAAAACGAAAATATCCACTTCAGCAAAGTGCTGGACGATTTCCTGCTGGTGACAATCTTCGGCAATGATGTGTCCTTGGGCTACTTACGCTTGAAGGTTGATGAATCGATTGAAAAAATAGGTCAGATTTTTCAAAAGACCCAAACTACCTGAGGTCCTTCCTGAATCTGTTGTTTGTTTGCCCAGGCCAGCATATAAGCAAGCGAGGTATGCCTGCGTGGCGGTCATCAATATCAAAAAAAAGGAAGTCCAGATAAAAATAGTCTACGTGGGACCTGGCAGGGGAGGAAAGACCACCAACCTGGAATACATTTTCAGTAAAATCAGGCATCGTATTCAATCTGATCTGGTAAGCATAAAAACCCACGGAGACAGAACCCTTTTTTTTGACTTCCTGCCGTTCGCCCTGGGAGAGATAAAAGGATATAAAATAAAAACCCAGCTTTATACCGTTCCGGGCCAGGTAAAATACAACGCCACCCGTAAATTGGTCCTCAAGGGCGCCGACGGAGTGGTTTTCGTGGCAGACTCCATGGAGGTCATGCGTGAAAAAAATGTAAATTCTCTCAAGAATCTGGAAGAGAACCTGGCCTTTCACAATATTGACCTTTACAGCTTTCCGGTAGTAATGCAATACAACAAAAGGGATCTGGCGGCGGGCGGAATCCCTTTGCTCGACATCCAGACACTTGAAAGTGATCTCAACAGCCGCCTCAAGGCTCCCAGTTTCCCGGCCAGTGCCATCAAGGGTGACAATGTTATCCGAACGGTCAAAAAAGCAATTTCAACCACCATCTTAGCGGTACAACAGGAACTGCAATAGGAGGTCCAAGTGGATAGAAGCGACAAGGAACGCCTGGTCAGCGACATAGAAAATCAGCTGGATGATTTCTTTGGCGAGGATGAAAACGTATCCCGTGATCACGATGCGGACGGCGCACCGGCTCCCAACCCGCTTGAACAGCTCAAATCGGTTGTCCTGTCGATAGACTGGGAAATTACCGACGAGTGCCTGGTTGAGCTCGAACAAAGCGTAGACACCTTGATGGACACCTACAAGGATGACCGCTATACCCATACCATGCTGAGAATGCTCAATGCCCTGGGGAAATATATCAAAAAGCGCAAGGCTCAGGCCCACCCCGATGCCATCAAACGGGTCATGTCTGTCTTCAAGAATCTGGAACAGATTGTTTCAACCGCCGGAATGTCGGAAAAGCGGAAAAAATCGATCGTGGCGGCTGAAATCCGCAGGTTCAAAGAACTGAAGGAGCGGGTGGACAGCAAGCGTCGGGGCCGGGCCGCCGCTGCCGGCGATACGACAGCCGGGCAGAGGGCGACCGAGCTGGCAAATGAAATCGGCAAGGCGGTATCTGCGGCCACAGCCTCGTTGAAAAAAGAACTGAAAGCCCTGAGGCAGAGGATAAAGGCGATCGAGAAAAAACTGAACATCTGAAGCTGCCTGCCGGCACGCAGCAGCCGGCCGGCCCAACCGCGAAAGTTAACCATATCCGGTCTAGTCCGCGGTCTTCAAAGGCCTGATGATAGACCCCACATCTTCGATCCCTTCCAGGTCAGCCTGACGGGCAAAGCCGTCTGCCACCAAACCATCGACAGTACCTGAATCAGTCAGGCCGAAACGCACCATAAGATCGGCCAGATACTGCAGCTCCTCCCGGACGGGAACGAAACGGTCGTAAACAATCCGATGGGCGGGGGTGGTCATGGCGTAGTAAACCAGATCTTCGGGCTGTCCCCAGTAGCCGGATGCGATCCGGGCCGCGCGGCGGGGATTTCTGCTGGCCCATATCCCTGATCTGGCCGCCGACTGGACCAGCTGGGCAACGATCCCGGGATGCCGTTTTATGAAGCTGTTTTTTACCAGCATCAGGTTGCAGATAAAACCCGGCCAGATCTCTTCCACGTAAAACAGCCTGTCGGCGTTTCCGCTTTTCAATGTCTGGGCGGCAAACGGTTCGCCCACAAAATAGGCGTCCAGCGCCCCCGTGGCAAGGGCCGAAGCCATGTCCGGCGGATTCATCTCGACTATTCTTATCCCGTCTATGGAATGCTCGTCCATCTGGAGCAAAAGAGCCAGGTTGTGGCCCGAGTAACGCATGGGTACGGCAACGGTACGGCCCCGCAAGTCGGCCAGGCCGGAAGCCCCGGTACCCTTTTTCACAACCATGGTGCTTTCATGCCGGTTGCCGATATAGACCACTTTGACATCCACCCCCTGCTGCCGCAAAACTATGGCCAGGGGGGCAATGATAAAGGCAGCCTGAATTTTTTCGTTACGCAGAGCCTCGGCCATCTCGGCAAAGGAAGAAAACTTCAGGGCCTCGAAGCGAATGCCATCTCCTTCTTTACTGGCATAGTCCAGCAAGGGCGCGGCCAGATTGGTGATAACCGGCATGTATCCCATCTTGACCACCGTGCGGGTGTCACGTGCCCCGTTAAAGATGTAATGCAGCCAGGAAATCGCTGCGATCCATATAACTGACAGCAACACCAGCCGCACGCTCAGCGGAATCCGGACCACCTTCTTGCCGGCTGCATCGTCAGACCGCATACGGAACTCCGAGCATCAGGAAAATCTCGCTGCGCAGCCGGCTCAATTCCGGGGAACGCTCAAAATCCCTCGGCCTTGGGAAGTCCAGGGTCTGCTGGAGTTTCACCGTGGCCGGCCGGCCGCTCAGAACCACTATCCGGTCTCCCATTATCAGGGCGTCATCGATGTCGTGGGTAACCACAAGGGTGGTCTTACGCAGGAATTCATGCATGTTGACCACCTCCTCGCGCATTTTCATGTGGGTAAGGAAATCGAGTCCGGAAAAAGGTTCATCCATTATCAACAGACTGGGATTGACCGCCAGGGCCCGCGCCAGCTCTGCCCGCCGCTGCATTCCTCCTGAAAGCTGGTGCGGATAATAAGACTCGAAACCTTCCAGCTCGACCATTTCAATGTATTCCCGGATCTTGTCCTCTTTCCGTGCCGAATCTTTCAGATGGCGCAAGCCCAAACCCACGTTTTCGGCCACAGTCATCCAGGGCAGCAACCCGCTGTACTGAAATACGAAAATCGAATCCGAACGCGGGCCGGCAACTTCCTTGCCACCGATGAAAACCCTGCCTCCGGTAGGGCGATCAAACCCGGCAATTATCCTCAGCAGGGTCGATTTACCACAACCGGACGGACCCAGGATGCAGACCATCTCACCTTCTTTGAATTCAAGATCGATCCTGTCCAGAACCAAAACACGGTCCCCGGGTCTCTGGTTCGGCTCCTGGCGGCTCCTGCGGCGCTGGCGGCGGTTTACATACTCCTTGCTGAGGTTTTCCAGTCTGATCTCGGCCATGGATGTTCTCAAATCTCCTTTACCTGGCCTGGGCCCCCCATCGGGCGGATTCGATCTTTGCCAAGCGCTTCATCAACGTATCCAACAGCAGGCCTATAATCCCTATTATTATCATCCCGTCCATCACATAATCCATGCGGAGCGCATTTCTGGAATCCAGGATAAGGTATCCCAGACCTGACTGCACGGCGATCATTTCGGCGGCCACCACAACCAGCCAGGCAATGGTGACCGAAATCCGCAAAGCGGTGACCACCTCCGGCACTATGGCCGGTACAATCAACCGAAATATGGTTTCAAATTTTGAAAAATTGAAATTGGCGGCCACCTGGAAATAGGTTGGATTGATATTGCGGACAGCAATCGTGGTGGAAACGGTAAGTGGGAAAAAACTGGACAAAAAAATCAAAAAAATGGCCGGCCGATCGCCGATACCAAACCAGAGCATCGAAAGCGGTATCCATGCCAGAGGCGAAATAGGACGCAAAAACTGGATCAGCGGATTGGCCATGCGGTGCAGAACCGTAACTCTTCCCAACAATATGCCAAGGGGAATGCCAAATACGATGGCAAGGTAAAAGCCCCAGGTGACCCGGTAGAGACTGGCGATGGTATGCTTGAGCAGGGTGCCGTTTTTGATCAGTTCAGCCATACCGGCAACCACGGTAAGCGGGTCGGGAAAGACATACCGGCTCCAGCCGCTGAAACGGGCAAGGATTTCCCACAGCACGATCAGCACCATGAAACTTACACTCGTATGTAAACGCGCCAGCTTCATATACGCTCCTGGCACAAAGTGCCGTCTGCCGGCCAGCTGAATGCCGGCAGGCCTTCCACATCCGTTGGACGCTCTAAGTCGACCTGCGCGCGGCGGTGCCATAAAACAGGAGGCCGCCATGCTTTAGCGCTTTTAAGTTTGTTGCCGCGGGCAAAGCACGCAGTTTTCCACAACAATCAGTAAGCATTGTAAATCATGTGGATTGCCACCAGGGTCAGAAGAAAAATGAAAATCTCCTTAAGCTTACGGTCATTTATTTTCTCGTTGATCTTGGGGCCTATTTGTCCGCCCACCAAAACCCCCGGCACCGCCCAGGCCAGTATGCCCAGATCGGCGCGTGCTCCCATTGCCAGATGAATCGCGGCGGCAGCCACGCATATACCGAATATGGTTGCGATACTGGTGGCAACGGCCAAATTCATTTTCAGCCCCAGCCTGCCACGCAGCAAAGGGATCAGCCATTCGCCGATGCTGATGCTGAGCATCCCGCTGGCCACGGCCATGGCGGCCACTGCCCAGCTGTAAGGCAGCAGTTCCCTTACTTTGACACGGCTTCTGCCCGTATCGGTATAGCCCTGGCCGGAGGAAACGAACAAAAATGCGGTTGCCAGGGAAAATGCTCCCAGAATCAACTCCAGATTGGCCATGCTCAGCATCCCGGCCAAAATCGCCCCCAGGATCAGCCCCGGCACGGCTGACAACAGCAGGACCGGTGCCAGGGACGCCACGACCATATTCTTGTTCCAGAAAGCAAAGGTCGCCGACCCCATGCCGGCCACCTGGATCAACAGAGATGTCACGATTACCGTATCTTTGCCCAGCTTCATCAACAACAGCAAAAACGGCATCCATAGTATTCCGCCGCCGATGCCAACGGCAGAAACGATGGTGGCAATCATGACGCCGGCCGGCAGGGCAAACCAATCAGCCACCATTTCGCCCGTGCTCCACTGTGTAAATGTTGAAATATTCGATAACCTCGTTGAGAGTGGTAAGCTCGGAATGCATTTTTTCAACGGCCACCCTCAGTTCCCGGGCCCTGTGCCCGTCAATTTCACCGTCGCCGATCAGCGCCTCGGCTTCGGTGGCGAAACGGTCGCCCGAACGGCACATCTGCCTGGCCAGCAGGATTATTTCCTGCAGATTGCTGGCCATCTCGTTTATCACCCTGCCCAGCTGTGCCAATTCGTTATCAGCCTCGATCCGGACGGTGTGATTCAGGTCCCCTTTCGAAATTTCCTTGGAAACCTCGATCATGTGCTGCAAGGGTTCACTTATGTTCTTGACGAACATTGTCAGAACGATGATCATGACCAGCAACACGATTGCTATCATCAAGACCGCCTTGTTTCTCAGGCGGTCTATGGGAGCCAGCAATGTTGCCCGGTCTGTTTCGCCGCTGTTGTATTTCCCGCAATTGGAGATAAGTTCACTTTCCAACCGGCTGCTGTGGGTATCCAGGATGAATTCCACCCCCACGAGTAAAGAGGCGAATCCCACCAGCAGAAAATAAATTATCATCGTCCGCTGGAGACTGTAACGAAATGGTTTTCTGCTTTTCATGCAAAACCGGTTCAGTGAATGATCTCTTTGGCCAGCTTGAGATACTGTCTTCCCGCCTTGCTGTGCTTGTTGTAATGAATCACGGGCATGCTCATAATCTGGGCTTCTTTTATCCGGTGATCCATTTCGATCAGGGTCTGAAAGGTAATATCCCCGTATAGCCTGTTTATCTTCTTGCTGATCAGACGTGAAGCAGTACTTTGAGGATCGAACATGGTTATCAGGACCCGTGCCTCCAGGGCAGGATTGGTTTTCGAGCGCACGAGCTCGATCAGTTTGAGAATCTGTTCTATCCCGTGGGTCGACAGGTAATCACATTGGGTGGGAATGATGGTCATCCCGGCGGCGGTAAGTGCGTTCAAAGTAAAAAGCTCGATCGACGGAGGTGTGTCGATGAGGATATAGTCGAATTTTTCCTTCAATCCCGCCAAACGGTCTTTCAGAATGAATTCAAAATTCGGGGCGCCGAAGAACCTTTTATTGAGCAGAACCAGATTCTTGCTGGAAGGCAACAGCGACAGGCCTTCATACTTGGTGGCCCGGATAAGGCTGTCCATATCATCGGCTTTGCCGGCAATCAGATCGTAGATCGATTTGGCGGGAGTAAGGCCGAGTGAAATCGTCAGGTTTGCCTGGACATCAAAATCAACCAGCAGCACCCTTTTGGAATGCAGGGCCAGGGAAAGGCCAAGGTTCAGACAGGTGGTGGTCTTGGCCACTCCCCCTTTCTGATTGCTTACGGCAATAACCGTATTGTCGGCACGCGCTTTCCTGGCCTGCTCCAAATCCACGAATTGGATCGGCTCAACCTGGACCGGGCTATAGGCGGTAAAAATCTGGCCGCACCTGCCGCACCGTGCCTGAAACTGCGAAGCAGGTGTATGTTCTTCGGTCAGTTTGTAGCGGGTAAAACAGTTTGGGCAAACGACTATCATAACTGCTCCTTGGTTGCTTTATCCTGAACCGCCGGCACGGCGTCATATCGCAACTATTCCGGTCAAACTTTCAAGTGTCTGCGGCAGGCGGTTTTCAGAAACGATTTGCATCACGGTCCCTTTCTCAATGGCGTTATCGGTCAGGTTGGGGTAAACGCAGCACCGGGCGTCCTGGGCTATGGTGATGCCGCCACCCTGCCTTATGTGCTCGAAGCCTTCGGCGCCGTCGTCTCCGACACCGGTCAGCAAAAGCCCGATGGTTTTGTCTCCGAAGGTGTCCGCGGCGCTGTTGAATATACAATTCAGAGGGTTGTCGACCGGAGGAGACAGCTCCAGAAACGCCTTTTGACCGGCCTCGGGCCTGACTATCGAGGTGCCCACCCGGTTGGAGCTTATATAACAGCATCCCTGTTCCAATTCCACACCGTCGCCGGCGGCCTGAACCTTCCAGGCAACGTGCTGATTGAACTTTTCAACAAAGTCCGGCAGCAACCGGGGGGCAATTTCCTGAACCACGACAATTGCAGCGGGCACCGTCGGAACGAGCCTCGAAAGCAACCTGATGACGGTATTGGGACCTCCCAGGCTGGTGCCTATCGTAATCAGATATTCCAGCGGCAGAGCGCTGCTCCGGCCCGTTTCTGTTTCCCAAAGCTTAATTTTGCCGGGTTCCAGCTTGACACGCCTGATATTGAAAAGGTTCACCCCGCTGGCAATCTTGACTCTGTCAATTATCTGCTGCCGGGCCTGCTCAATATCGACCGAAACCGCCCCCGAGGGCTTGGGCACGAAATCCACCACCCCAAGCCGCAAAGCTTCAAAAGTTACCGTCCCGTCACTGAACAGAGAACTCAAGACCACCACCGGAACAGGTGATTCGATCATTATGTGCCGGATGGCAGTCAAACCGTCCATGCGGGGCATGTCAATATCCAGGGTCACCACATCCGGTTGCAACTCCTGGATTTTCTGCAAGCCGTCCACTCCATCTTTGGCGGTACCGACAACCTCGATGGAGGAATCCGAAGCCAGAATGTCGGCAATGGCCTTGCGCATGAACATCGCATCATCAATGATGAGAACCCTGATTTTATCTTTGATCAACATTTGCTCCCGTCCGTAATTCGGCCACCATTTCAAACGCCGGCCGGATGCCGCTCTGCCAGCCATTGAGCCATTTTGTCAATCTTGATCGTATCCTGTACCAGTCCGGCATCGATTGCCTCCTCGACAGGGCCGGATATGATACATTCTCGTGGAGAAGGGGAAATGACTTTTCCTCCGGCTTCAATCACAGCCGCCAGGCCGGTCTTTTCATATTCACTGCCTGACAGCAAAATCACGGAAAGCCGTTTTCCGAAACTTTCGGCGGCTGAAGCCAGAATTCCCCCCTTTGCTTCCGCAAAATCGTATCTTCTTACCAGCGGTTCCTGACCGTTTCCATAATCTATGTCCAGGGGAATGCCCACAGGAGACAAATAGCAGTTGTGGACAACAAGCGCCTGTTGATCGTCCAGCTCACTTATCCGGAACCGGCAGCGGGGTTCGAGGAACCCAACCAGGGTAGGCAAAAACAGTGGGGGGGCGGAAACCATCGCGACCACTGCGGCACCGAGGGACTCCGGCAGGGAGGTCAGCAGGCGCACGGTCTCGAGATAACCGCCCGTGCCGGACAACACCAACACCAGATCCCGTGCCGGGTCGGATCCGTCCGGATGCAGCTTCAGGTCCGGAGGAATCTTTACCGGTCTGAAACGACGGAAACGGCTCACATCTGCTGCCGCCGCCATATGAACCCGCTGGACAATCTTTTGCTGTTGTAAAACTATACTCTTGTCGTTGACAGGCTTGCTGACGAAATCCACGGCTCCCAGATTCAGGAAGTTAAGAATAGTGCCGTAGGCTCCCTGGACCAGGTTACTCATAATCAAAACCGGGCACGGACTCTGAATCATTATGTGTTTCAGGGCCGTGCTGCCATCCATTACCGGCATGTTCACATCCAGGGTGATCAGGTCGGGTGAAAGTCTCTTCAGCATTTCCAGGGCATGTTCACCGTTTTTGGCGGTACCAACCACCTCGATGCCCGGGTCCACCCGCAACATGCTCGATAGGATCTTGCACATGATGGCCGAATCATCCACGATCATTACCCGCAAACGCTCCGGGCACAACTGGCCCGCATCTCCGGTTTCGTCTTCGGACTCTTCTTCTTCTGTCTGGCATGCCTGCTGTTCATCGATAAGACGGGCTGCTTCCATCAGGAGAAACTGGCAATTTTTCTGAATAGAAGGATCCTCGATGGGTTCTGCGTCCAATGTTTCGAAACTGCCGGCTTCCCATTTGAGAATCCCAAAGAAGGCCTCTTCCCCTACCAGCGGTCCGCATTCGGCATGGAGAACTTCGCCGTTGATTATGTGGATTGTCCCCTGCTGCTGCCCCTGGCTGACTCTTATCATCATGCTTGCGCCAGCCAAACAGCACATCTGGATGATATCGGTCAGTTGGATATTTCTTAGGGTCCCGGCAAATCCCACCTGCCGGCTATTGTCCTGCGGCGTATTGCCCATATTAACCTGCTGTCTGCTTCAACTCGAGCGCCATCGATCCATCCCAGGCCATTACCCGATCAGGTATCGGTTGTTGCAATTGGATTCACTACTACAAAGGGGCGACCATTGTCTTTTTCTTCGCCTGCTTGTCTATTGACAGATTCACAAGCTCATATATATCCAGAATAAGAGAAATACTGCCGTCTCCCAAAATAGTGGCTCCCGAAAAGCCGCTGTTTTCCTGGAGATAATCCTCCAGCGGCTTGATAACCACCTCCTCGCGCCCTATGAGCTCGTCAACCACGAGCCCCACCCTTTTGACACCGGTGTTGACCACCACCACGAATATCCTTTCATCCCGGGAGGGTGTCGCCTGCATGTCGAAAAGTTCAGAAAGCCTGATCAAGGGAATCGTCGTTTCACGCAACTGGAAAACATCTATCCCTTCAATGGCGGACACTTCGTTCTTGTAGACTCTCAAGGTCTCGTCAACCGTGGAAAGAGGTACGGTGAACAGTTCACCGGAAACTTTGACCAGCAGGGCCGGGATGATAGCCAGCGTCAACGGGATCTTGACCCGGAAACGGGTACCGATGCCTTTCTGGCTCTCGATATCTATCGTTCCGTTTAGCTTTTCGATATTGGCCTTGACCACATCCATGCCGACACCCCTGCCGGAAGTGTGGGTAACTTCTGCGGCGGTGGAAAATCCGGGCTGCATTATGAGGGCAAGAATTTCTTTTTCATTCATCCTTTCAAGTTCATCCGCGGTAACGAAATTTTTCTCAAGAGCCTTGGCCTTGATCAGATCCGGGTCTATTCCCCGGCCATCGTCGGCCACTTCGATAACCACATGATTACTCTCATGGTAGGCATGCAGACGCAACAGCCCCGTTTCCGGCTTGCCCTGGGCAACCCGCTCCCGAGGAGTCTCCAGGCCATGATCGATGGCATTGCGCAGGATGTGAACGAGAGGATCGGCAATCTCTTCGATCACTACTTTATCAAGTTCGGTTTCCTCTCCCTGAATCTCCAGGTGCACCTTTTTGCCGCTGTCGCGCACCAGATCGTGAACCAGGCGCGGATAACGGCTAAACAGCTGCTCAATGGGCAACATGCGTACTTTCATGACCCCTTCCTGGAGTTCGTTGGCAACGCGCCCCAGCGCGGTCGTCGCCTCGCTTATCCGCAGGGTCAACTCTTTTACGTGCTTGAGCTCTTTCTGGTCCAGCTTCTGAGACTGGCTCAGTTCCTGCTGCAACTCACGCATTTCATTGAACAGCTGCGAAAACCAGGCCCGGCTCACCACCAGTTCTCCGACCTGATTCATCAGGGTGTCGATCTTGTTGGCATCCACCCTGATGCTATGTTTCAAAAGCTTTTCCTTGATCTTGTCAGTCCGCCTGCGTCCCAGGCTGAAACGGCTGCGCCGGTCGCCTTCTTCCACGTGCGGCAGAGCTTGTTCCGGCGTTTCTACAGTGCCGGGCTCCTGCTCTTTTGCTCCGGATGTCTCCGGTTGTCCGGCAAGGGATTCCCAATCGGTGTCGCCGGCAACCGCCTCGGAAAACAACCCGGATTCAAGTTCATCTATCTCCTCCGGCGAAGGTCCGGTTTCAAGTGCGCTTTCGAAATCACCGATCATGTCTTCGGAAAACAGGCCATTTTCCATATCTCCGGAAACTTCCCGATCTTCCGAATCCCTGAAGGAGTCCAGCTTTTCTTCCAGGGCGTTCTCCAAACGGCTGACTACATCCTGACTGTCTTCCTCAAGAGGCTCGAACTCGACGGTCTCCAGATCCACGGCATCAAGATCGATCCCCAGGTCTTCCAGGGAAACTCTTTCGATTGCCTCACTGTCTTCCGGCTCTTTTCCGCCTTCAACGCCATGTCCGGCACAAATATCTTCCATGCCCGGCAGATCTAGTTCCTTTAGCTTTTCGACTTTGGGGAAAAAGCCCGTTACCCTTTCAACCATGGGCACCATGGTGTTCTGCACGATTCGGCGCCAATCGACCCGGCCGCCTTCTCCGGAAAGCTCGCCGGCCTCGTTGACCGCCTCTATCCACTCGTCGTAAACGGCAGTCAGCTTGTCATAACCCATGTAGTTGGCCGACGACCTCAAAGCCTCCAGACGCTGCCGGCAGGCGGCAACCAGATCACCGTCAACATCGCCCGCCCACATCCGCCGCGTCTGATCTGCCACATCGGCCAAACCTTCGCTCAACTGATCGATGAATATCCCGAAAAGCTCCTCGTCGTACTCATCCTCGTAAGCCTCGCCGCCTTCGGCAACGGCTTCATCGGCGACATCTTCGCCCGGAGCGTCGTCCTCGTCAGCCGCCTCCACGAGCCCGGCGCCCTCTTCCAAAGACTCTATCTGCTCGAGCAAATCGTCTATCTGGACCTGCTCGGCCCGGTCCCGCTCCAAATCCTCAACCAAAATCCCTATCCGGTCACCGGCCGCCATCAGCAAATCGACCAGGGCGTCGTCGACCAAACGCTTGCCCTGCCGGATATCATCCAGCAGGTTCTCCAGCTTGTGGGTAAGCTCAGCTATGCGCGCCATACCCAAATACTCCGAAGAACCCTTTATCGTATGAACCGACCTGAAAATGTCGTTCAAAACATCCTTGTCCTCAGGATCCTGCTCCAGAGCAAGAAGGCCCCTCTCAATCTGCTCCAAATGCTCGCCGGTCTCGGCTATGAAATCCATCAATAACGACTGATCGGTTTCGGCCTCCAAGGACTCTTCCACCTCTGCCCGGCTGACGTCCTCTTCATCTTCTTCCAACTCAAGCTCGGGTTCTTCTCTGACGATATCTTCCCGATCCTTATCTTCTTCGTCTCCGGTTTCATCGATTTCTATATCTTCGAGACTGAGCTCCACTTTATCATCGTCATGATCCTGTTCGGACGTATATTCTTCTATGCCCTTTTCCAGTTCCTTGAGCTTTTCGACTTTGGGGAAAAAGCCCGTTACCCTTTCAACCATGGGCACCATGGTGTTCTGCACGACCCGGCGCCAATCGACCCGGCCGCCTTCTCCGGAAAGCTCGCCGGCCTCGTTGACCGCCTCCAGCCACTCGTCGTAAACGGCAGTCAGCTTGTCATAACCCATGTAGTTGGCCGCTGACCTCAAAGACTCCAAACTCTGCCGGCAGGCGGCAACCAGATCACCGTCAACATCGCCCGCCCACATCCGCCGCGTCTGATCTGCCACATCGGCCAAACCTTCGCTCAACTGATCGATGAATATCCCGAAAAGCTCCTCGTCATACTCCTCCTCGTAAACCTCGCACTCATCAACATCGACTTCCGCCGCAACGTCTTTTCCCGCAACGTCTTTTTCCGAATCATCTCCCCGGTCAGCCTCCACATCCTCAGCATTTGGTCCCAAAGCCTCTATCTGCTCGAGCAAATCGTCTATCTGGGCCTGCTCGGCCTGATCCCGCTCCAAATCCTCAACCAAAAGCCCTATCCGGTCACCGGCCGCCATCAGCAAATCGATCAGGGCATCGTCGACCGAACGCTTGCCCTGCCGGATATCATCCAGCAGGTTCTCCAGCTTGTGGGTAAGCTCGGCTATGCGCGCCATACCCAAATACTCCGAAGAACCCTTTATCGTATGAACCGACCTGAAAATGTCGTTCAAAACATCCTTGTCCTCAGGATCCTGCTCCAGAGCGAGAAGGCCCTTCTCAATCTGCTCCAAATGCTCGCCGGTCTCGGCTATGAAATCCATCAATAACGATTGGTCGGTCATCATTTTTCTCCTTGCAGCCCTATGCTCCAAATCCTAATCGGCCAGCAGCCACATAGTGATCTTTCATCCCGGCTTCCAAACATCATGTTGCAAATATCTTCATTCCAAAGGCATGCCTTTGTCGTCGGCCACAATTTCAACCAACACTTTCATAATTGATTCAATATGTTAACAATATCTTTGGCATTATGCTTGTTGACATAGGCCAGTGCTCCCATCTGTTTGGCCTCCTGGCTGTATTTCTGCTCGTCAAGATTGGAAAGGAAGATAATCTTGGCGTCCCGGTCGAATTCCAGAATTTCTTTCGCTGAAGAAAACCCGTCCATCTCGCGCATGGTTATGTCCATGGTAACCACGTCAGGCTTCAGATTTTTATACATTTCAACGGCGTCTTTCCCGTTTTTGGCCTCGCCTATTACAGTATGGTTGTTTTCAGTTATCGTCTGACGAATCATTTTGCGCATAATGGATGAGTCATCTACGATCAAAACCTTCTTCCCCATTTAATTTCACCTGCCCGTTTATCTTTGCGTTGAAATCCTTGCCGGCCGACAGCCACCTGCCTAAAACATGCCGGCATATATTCTTTCAGTGCGTCATGCGCCGTCATTGCGCGGCCTGATCCTGTCAACCCTTCCAGGCCCTGCAGGAAACCCGTCCGGTCAACTGCGCTTCATGGCGTTGAGCTTCTTTATTTCCTCAACAAGCAGAATCCGATCGAAATCCAGCATTATCAACAGGCGCTTGTCTATTTTGCAAACACCGCTTATATACTGACTCTTCAGACCCGCCACAACAAGTTCGGGCGGCGGTTTGATACTATCCACCGGCACTTTCATAACCTGGGTCACCAGGTCCACGATAAATCCGGTGACCCGGCCCTGCACGTTCAGGATTATGATCCAGATATCATCATTGGATTCTTGGCCGCTCATCAGGTTCAGGCGCTTGCGCAAATCGATGATCGGGATTATATTGCCCCGCAGATTGATTACCCCCTCGATAAAATCAGGAGAATCCGGAATCGAAGTAATCGGGGTCTCGCGGATTATCTCCTGAACCATCAGAATGTCCACCCCGAACAGTTCTTTACCGATCATGAAACCCACCAATTGCATCAAAGTCTCCTTTTCGGAGCCTCTGTCCTCGTTTCGGGTAATGGTCTCCTGCATTGCGCGTTTCTCCTTTCAACTGGCGGCACTTATCAGCTCATTGATAACATCAGCCATACGTTTATCGGACACCAGCCTGATATTTTCATGGTATCTTTCTGAGGCGGCACCGGCCATATCTTTGAAAAGACATGTGCGTGGGTCCTGAACCAGCGCCGTCCCCTTGGTCCTGATAATTTCTCCAAGCCCCTCTACTCCGTCCTGACCTGCGCCGGTGAGCAGTACCCCCACAGATCGGTCCAGCATCATTTCCGAAAGGCTTATCATCATCATGTTTATGGCTCCCCTGCGAGAGGGGAAAGGCGAAGGATTTACGTTCAGCAAATAACCATCCTGATTTTCTTCCACCGTAACGTACTGGGCCGATGAAGCCAGGTAACAACACCCGCCCCGGACAGCCATCTTGTCCTCGGCTCTTTTGACCCTGATGGCGCTGTTCTCATCAAGGTACTGCACGAAAGCATCCAGGTGTTGCTCGGGAGCATGCAGCACCACCAGGAAGGCCGCGGGCAAACCGGGAGCCAATCTGGGCACGATGTTCAGCAAAGCCCCATATCCCCCTTCGCAGGTCCCCATGGCCACGATGGTTTTGCAATCGGTCGCGCCTCCGTTGCCGCCGGCACAGTCTATTTTCGGCGGCCGCAGATAATGCACCGATTCGAGCTGGACCGCGGCTGCGAGTTCAATTTTTTGCAAAATCTCATCCTTCTGTTGTTCCAGGTCTTTGTCCCCGGTCTGGGATGGCTTTGGCAAAAAATCGATGGCGCCATACTTGAGGGCCTCAAATGTCTCCCGGGCGCCCTCTTTTGTAAGACTGCTTATCATAACGGTCGGGGTAGGGAAACGGATCATGATGTGTTTCAGGGTGGTCAACCCATCCATATGGGGCATGTTAATGTCCAATGTCGCCACATGGGGGCCAATGGAAGGTATCAAGTCGAGGGCTTCCCGGCCGTCGGCAGCTTCGCCCGCCACTTCCATTGCCGGAGATGAATCGATTATATCGGCCAGCACCTTTCGAATCAGCTTGGAATCGTCAACCACGACAACCTTGAGTTTCCGGCCGTCTGCCCCGGCCTGTTCGGCATTCTGGATGTCCGAAACCACGCTTTTGGACCCTTTCTGCCGCGACAAATCCAACAGCAGATTCTCATGGCAGACTTTGCACGAAAACCTGATGACTGTTTGCCCTTCGAATTGTGACAGATCAATATCGTGGCGGGTGCCGCATTCTTCACAAAACAGAATCATTTCCCTGTCCCCTCGCAATCATATCTCAGCCGGCACTTTGCCCTGCTACAGCATGCTCGCAACAGGCGGCCATCCGCACCACAGGAACAAACTTCTTGCACTGACTTGGCTATCGTCCCCAAGAATCTTTTCTTGAATCCCGTATTGTATGACTATAACGTCTGGCTGTAATTTAAAGACCTTGCAGAACATGTCCCTGTCCCGACGCTTCAGGCCAAGCCTTCTAAATACATCTGCAATGCGTCATAGTCATCCTCATATATATTGACGAACTGTGCCCCCATATGAATGAAAGGCACTGCCGAAGTCCTTCCGCACCAGGTTATCCTGGCTATCGCCGTCAAAGGCGAGGCCGCGCGTTCATCGTCGATCAAGGTTGAAAATCCCTTTCTGAAACGCTGCCAGCCCGGAAGATGCAAATGCATCACCACCAGATCGTCGGCCGAAAACGGCCTGGTGCTGCGAAAACAAATCCCCCCTTGGCCGATGTCTTTGCCATGGCCATGGCTTTTATCGGCAGCATCGGTTGGATAGCTAAGGCGGCTCACTTCCAACTCTATTTCAGCCGCAATACGCCTGAAGCGCCTTCTGTCTCTTTCTGCCCTGCTGCTTTCCACGGGTTGCCACCTCGATCTACAGTTCAATGAGCCCGGAACTGCCCACCGCCCGACACTCCGTAAACCGCTTTGATATCAAGTGGTTGAAAAAACGGATTCGGCCGGCCGGCTTTTTCTTCCAACCATCGGATCTGACAATGAAAAACGGATTCTGTCCGCGCTTTTGTCCTGTTTTTAGCAATATAAATTACATGCAATTATATTCAATAATCGATATATTGATAACAAAGTCAAGCAAAAAATCAGATTACGCCGTATTTTACGCACGTTACCAAATCCGAGCCCCGCGCCCCAAAGCCGGATCCCGCAAGCGGAAACAACGGGTGACAGGCGTCCGGCAGATCTCGGATATTTCGGGTCTTAAGCGCATGCAAAGCATGCGGCTTGTCAATAACGGCCAAATGGAGGGATTGATTTTGGCGTGATTTGAGGTGAGGAACCAGGGAAACGGGCCTCAGTTCGACTTCTCGTCAAGCTTGCGCAAGCCCTCCATGAGCATCTCCATGAACATTCCCAGCTCGGGCAGACGCATCTGTTCTTCAGACAATCCGGGGACAAAGGTAAAACGCCCCCTTGAGGCTCCGAGAATCTCAAAAAAAGCCTCCTTCCCTGATTTGCTTCCGTAATCGGCGCTGACGACAGCGCCGCTGCGGAAAACGACAGAGGCCGGCCCTTGCGGCAAATTCATCTTCAATTCACCGGTTTTTTGATTGTAGTTCAGGGTCTGGAAAAGCTCGGCCGGGGGCATCTGCTCGAGGTTACCGGTCATGCCGGATGAAAATTCCTTTGATATCATTATGTTCGACTGTGCAAGACGTCTGGACAACAATCTGGCGAAATACATCTGGAGGGAGGGAAAACGGTTGAGCACTTTCAGAAAATCCTGCCCCTTGATATACAAAACGGTGGTCGCCTGAGCCACCTTGATGGTGGCGCCGACCGGATCCCCGCTGATCAGGCTCATCTCCCCGAACACTTCACCGCTACGCAACTTGGTGATTATATTGCCTTCCTCATCGACAACATCCACTACACCTGACAGGATTATGAACAGGTTCCTGCCGGGGTCGCCCTTCCGGATAATGGTTTCATTGCGCACGAATTTCTTAAGACGAAGGAGAGATACAAAATTTTTAAGATTCTCTTCCCCCAGGGTCTTAAAAATGGAAAAATTGCTCAGCAGGCTGGCAATCGTATTGATATCCGTGCTGTAATTCTTTATGTCCTCGGCAAGGGCGATATTGCTGCCCTGCTTGTATTCCAGTTTGATAACCCCCTCACAGCCCGAGCAGGCCATAATACAGTCCGGAATCCTGCCCACACGCTCGTAACTAATCAGTATCTTGGTGAGTTCGCCGACAAGATCCCGACATTCACCCCGCTTGTAAGGCAGATCAACTATCACCGTGGCGATGAATTTGTTCCCTTTTGTATGCTCCAGGAACAGGGCGTTGCCGGAAAGCCGGAACTCATCTCCTTTCTGATAATAGGGGCAGTTCTTTGTTTCAATTACCTTGAAGACAGCTTCAGAATAGCTCATTTTAATCAGCCGTACCAAACGTTTGTAAAAAAGTTCAAAAGGCTATGGCCGCTTAACTTGCCGGTACAAACAGATCAGTTGTCTTTTGGAAACCGCATGCCCTGCATGCAGTGGCAGTTTAATTTAATATAACACTTCCGGCCGAAATTCCACTGAAATCGTCAGGACCGCAACCCGACGCACCCGGACTGCAGCCTTTTGGGGACCGGAGTGCCGGGTAAATTCATCGCTGGCACCGGCATTTTGCGGAGACATCGGGAACCGGCAGGACCGACACTGCCCGGTACGGGCAGAAATGGAGAAGATCAACCTGTTACTTTGTCATGGCGGGCATGATTGGAAGCAAACCATCGCCCACAAATCCGGTACGCATCGGCCGCCGGATCGGGCAATGGCTCAGAAACCGCGAAAGGCGAAAATAAAAAAAGGCTTGCCTGTGGGGCGGTCACCAGAAAAAGCGCACCCATTGCTTCACACCCATCCATCATTATTGGCCCTGGGGACCGCGCCCACAAGTCAAACCATGCTGCGCTCAATTACGGTTGATATACCTGCATGAAACATACCACCAAAATGCGGCCGAAGTGCATTTTCTGAAAACCACGGCCGGCATAAAGCCCCAAACCGATTTTAGTGTCATGCAACATACTGTTTTTATACTCCTTCAGCATCAATGCGGCGCCTGTTCCATGCAGACGGGGTGCCTTTGGAAACAAATCTTCGGCTTTCAAATCGTCCTGAAACCGGCACGAATCGCGCCGGTCAGTCAACATAAAAACCGCAACCGGTGCCAATTTGGCACAGATTTTCCGAGCCCCTCCGGAGGGCAACCCGATAATTGACATAGTTATCAAATTGATAGCCCGCACGGCCAATTTGACGCACCTAAAAGTCAAGATGGCTTGCCGTCAATGCCGTAGGCCTTGATATAGCGCTGGAGGGTGCGCAAACCTATGCCGAGGATCTTTGCCGCCCTTGTCCGATTGCCGCCGGTGGCAGCCAGTACCCGTTCAACGTGCCGGCGTTTTACCTGTTCCAGGGAGACCAGGGCCGAGCCGCCGGCTTCACTTGCACCGGCAGCACCGTTCAGCGACGGAACCGAACTCAGCCTCAGGGTCGACGAGGTTTCGGCCAGCACGGCCGAGGCAATCATGTTTTCAAGTTCGCGAACGTTTCCCGGAAAGCCGTAAGCAAGCAAGGCCCTTTCAAGGGGCTCATCGAGCACTTTGATCGACTTGCCGTTGCGGTCGCTGTGAATACGCAGGAAATGGCGGGCCAAAGGAAGAATATCCTTGATGCGTTTGCGCAAGGGAGGAATATGAATATGGTATTCATTCAACCGGAAATACAGATCGCCCCGGAACTTACCGGAAGATACCGCCGCTTTAACGTCCTGGTTCGAGGCTGAAACAAGGCGCACGTCAACATTGACGGCATCCGTGCTGCCCAGACGGTAAAAAAACTTATCCTCGATAACCTGCAGGAGTTTTCCCTGCATGTGCAATTCCAGTTCCGTGATTTCGTCCAGGAAAAGGGTTCCTCCCAGGGCGGTGTCGAAAAACCCCTTCTTGTTTTTGAAAGCCCCGGTGTAAGCGCCGCGGACATGCCCGAAAAATTCGTCTTCGAAAAGGCCCTGGGCAAACGAGGGCATGTTCACCTGGACAAAGGGACGGTCGCTGCGCCGGCTCAGACGATGAATTATCCTGGCCAGCATGCCTTTGCCGACCCCCGTCTCCCCCGTAATCAATACATTGTAATCGCTGCGGGCGCATATTTCAGCCTGGCGGAATACCAGGGCCATCAACTCGTCCTCGGCGATCATGGCGGCAAACGCCTCCTGATGGGCCAGTTCGTCGAACGAAGGGGGCCGCTCATACATGGCGATGCCCTGCTTGAGCTGGTATCTTTCCAGGGCATGATTGATGGTTATGGTGGTCCTTTCAAGATCCAGGGGTTTGACAAGATAGTCGTAGGCTCCGAATTTGATCGCCTTGACGGCCATTGCCACATCATCGACCGCCGTTACTATTATGCACTCAATGTCTGGATAGGCCTGCTTCACCTGGCGTAACACCTCCATTCCGTCCAGGTAAGGCATTATCAGGTCGAGCATCAGCAGATGAAAACCGTGCCGCCGTACAAGCCCCAGGGCTTTGCGGCTGTCAGAAAGCAGGGCCGGTTCGGGCAGACCTGCACTGAGAAGGGCGGCCCGGATGGAAAACAGGAGGCCCTCATCGTCGTCCACGATCAGGATCGGAGTTTTCTCAGGAACACTTTCCATGAAGGCATCCTTTCAGGGCCCCGATGAACTCCATCAAATTCAAAGGCTTGTGCAATATCATGGTAAAACCCATCCGGGCGGCCTCAGCCAGATTGGGATGATGCGGGAATCCGGTTATGATAAGCACTTTGGTTCTTTCCAGTCCAAGCTCATTCTTGATTGCCCGGCAGATGTCGAGGCCGTCGATCTCGGGCATGAACATATCCAGAACCAGGGCATCGGGCGGGTCACTGCCAAGCCGGATCAAGGCTTCGGCGCCTGAAGAGACGGCTTCCACCTCACACTGGATACTGCGCACGATGGCCTGCTTCAGCATTTTGCGGAAAGCGGCATCGTCGTCCACCACCATGACCCGGTACAACCGGTAGGGCGACTCCAGCGGCAGATTGACCGTAAACGTCGTCCCCTTGCCCTGTTCGGTTTCGAAAGTTATATGGCCATTGTGGGCCTTGACCAGATTGTAGCTGACCGAAAGTCCGAGCCCGGTTCCTCCGTCAGTCTGGCGGTCGGTGGCAAAGGGATCAAAAATTCTTTTCACCATCCGGGGATTGATCCCCCGCCCGTTGTCCCTGACCACGACCTGAACGGCATCCTTCGAGGATGTCACCCTGGTTTCCACCTCCACCCGCCCCCTGTCGTGATCTATCGCCTGGAAGGCGTTGATGACCAGATTCAGCACAACCTGCTCCAGGTTCTGCAGGTTGGCCACTATCAGGGGCAAATCGGGCGCCAGATTCAGGTTCAAGTCGGCCTTCTTGTTTCTCAAGGTGGCGCCGGCAAGTCTGATGGCGTTTTCAACGGCCTTGTTCACCTGCACCGGTTTCTTTTCGGCCGGATTGCTCTTTTGGGCGAAATCCTTGAGGCCGGTCACTATGCGGGCCACCCGGTCGGCAGCCATCTTGGTGTCCAAGATCAGTTTGGGCAGGTTCTCTTTGAGGAAATTGAAGGGCAGCCCGCCGAACCTCTGGTCAGAACGACCCTCCAGGTGTCTTTGCAAAACCGGGATAAAATCCCTGAACACCCGCTCTATCAAAGGAAGATTGAAGATAATCAGGTTGATGGGATTGTTTATCTCGTGGGCCACGCCGGCCACCAGGGTTCCCAGGGCCTCCATTTTCTGAGACTGAACCAGCTGTTTTTCGATATCCTTCTGCTTGGTGACGTCCCGGCTTAGGCCACCGACCAGTTCCCGGCGGCCGGGCAGCCGGATGGGAAACAGAACCGTGCTGACGCAACGGCCGCCGGTATCGGTGTTTTCTGATTGATATTCAAAGCTGACAGCCTGTCCCGATTGGCAAACACGGTTGAAATGAGCCAAAAACCGACCGCTGATCTCCGGCGGAAAGACCTCTGTGACAGTCCGCCCGACGAGGCCCGCCCCGTCCGGACAGGCCGGCATGTCCGGTGGTTGGTTGCTGTAAAGGTAGCGGCCGCTGCCATCGATGATGAAAACGTGGTCCGCCAGTGATTCCACCAGGGCCCGGAAAGGAATCGCCCCGTCTGTTTCACTCTCGAACACAGCCAAACCTTTCTGCCTGAATCCAGGCCATAATCAACCGATAGGCTCCGTGCCAACGGAATTTATGAGCAAAGTCAGGGGCCTGTCCTCCTCGCTGGCGCCGGTGAAACGAATGGGTCCCGGATGACGGTAGTGATCGCTTCCGGCCGTTGCCGCCAGCCACTGCCGGCGCATAGCCCTGACAGCCTGAAAGGCGGACGAATTCAAATCCACCACGCTTCTTTCCAGCACCAGTGACAGCTTGCCTTTACGCTCTTCAAGGTGCATCAGGGGGGCAATGGGAACACCCAGGGGCTGCCACTGCTCAAACTCCTTTTCCAGGTTGCCGATGACGGCCATCTGCCCGGTGGCTCCGTTGGCTATGAGGCTGAAAACCGTCATTCCCAGATTGTAAGTGTAGATACAATCAAAACGGGTTGGATCGCTTCCACGGCCATCGTAACCATAAAAATGGGCCTGGGTTTTAAACTTGGGTACCGAGGCATTGTATATTTTGGCGACCGCAGGGGGAATCTTCCCTTCAGCGTCGAGCAGCCCCTGCCCGGACAAAGCCTGTCTCAGGGTCTTGAGGGAAATTATGGATTCTTTCACCAGCAGGTATTGCCGGGGGTAGTTGCGGAATATTGCCGGCCCGTAAAGATCCGGGTCCAGTCCGGCCTTGCGCAGGGTCTTTTGATAGTACTGCCTGCGGATGCCCAGTTTGTACCGCCCCTGCTCTTTCAAAATGGCAAGATACTCCTTGACCAGCCCCAAAAGAACCTTTTCTGTCGGAACCTGGGAAAACTGAAAGTTGCCGTGGCTGTCTCTTTCGGTCAGCAGTCCTTCCTGGAAAAAGGACGGCAGGGCATTGAACAGTTCGTCATCCCTGTAATTCCAAATATTGGGGGCAAGTCCGGCCGGTTTGTCGTGAACCAAGCGCCGCAGGTAATCCAGCTTGGCCTCCAGGCGCGCAAAGGCGGTGTGGAAATCCTGGTCATGGGTCTGGTTGTAATGGGCGATGATCGTGTTGAGCTTGATGATGAAGACCTGGATTTCATTGATGAACTCCAATATGCCCTCGGGAATCACCAGCACGCCATAATTCTTGCCCACTGCGGCCCGGGCCACTATCGCCTCACAGATTATCCGCGACAGATGCCGCAGGGTCATGCCGTAGGCCGTATAATCGGTTGTGCCCCGCTGCCTGGCTGCATCCAGTCTCTGCCGGTCGACATAGTCGGCCAGGTCTTCACCGATCAGGGTCATGTTGGCATGGGTCTGGAGGGCCACTTCCAGGGCCAGGTGACTTGCCACCCTGCCCATCACCTTGCAAACATGCCAATACTTGATGTCCGAACTGCTGTCGGTGCACAGGTTGCCGATGGCCAGGGAAAAGGCCCGGGCCGCGGTGTGAAAGCCGAAAGACATGGCGCAAAGAACGTTACCCTCGGCATCACGCACCTGGATATCACCGTCGATGGTCTTGGGCACCCCGATGACCTGCACGCCGTCTTCAAACAGCTCCTGGGCCAGAAAAGCGGCATTGGTGTTGGAATCGTCTCCGCCGACTATCACCAGAGCATCGAGCTCCATGGACAGAATCGTCTCCCTGGAAAGGGCCATTTTCTCGGCCGTATCGATTTTGGTCCGGCCGGTCTTGATCATGGTAAAACCGCCAAGATTGCGGTAACGATTCACCAACTCGTCTGTAATCTCGATAAACTCGCCTTCGATTATCCCGTCGGGCCCCACCAGGAAACCGAAAAGCCGGTTGTCCGGATTGGCCTTTTTGGCCGCATCGTAGATTCCGGCGATCACATTGTGCCCGCCAGGGGCAGGGCCGCCGGAAAATACGACTCCGATCTTACGGGGCTTGCAGAACAACGAACCGGAAGCCCCGCCGGCGTCGCCAAGGCCGATCACCTTCTGCACCTGGTTGGCTATGATCGACGGAAGCTGCCGCCTTGCCTCCGGGTCGATATCGAAGCGATAATCGTCAACCTGTTCCAGCCGGGTCAGCGGCGCCTTGAAAACGTCACACAGCGGCGGAACGTATGCCCTGCGTTCGATAACTTCCTGATTTTGATCCTCCAGGGCTTTTGCGATGACCTGATTCTGCAACAGTCTTTCAACCGACTTTTCGTCAATACCAGCCATGTCACCCTCCATGTTCCGGCATGCTCACAAGACATCAGACTTAAAACAAGATATCAACACCATTACCATTCCAATAATTGATTATTCAAGCTTCAAAATGCAACTGCCTGCTGCCGGTGCCGGCAAACATTGATTGACCGGGCCCGGGGTCACATTCGGCACAAGCGCCGGCAAGCCCTGGGGGCCGCCGAAACAACTGTTGACAATTAAACCGCGCCTGGTTATATGTCCAACTGTCTAACCGTTCGACCTTTATCTTCATGTAACGTACCTGCCGGCTTTTCCCGGCCAATACCCGGCCCCGGGTCGATTCACGTGTTCTTTAGCGCACCCGCAGAGGAACCGCCGGGCCGCCTGCGCCCCGTTGCTGAAGGAGGTTTATTTTATCAATTACATATTTGTACTTGAAAGCCTTTTTAAAAGCATTTAGTATGCGCGATTCAGATAGTTTCTTTTGGGGGGGCTTGGCCCTTTAAGGACATTTGGTAACCAAACAATATTGAGGAGGTAGAGGATCATGAAAAAAGGGTTTTGTTTAGCGCTCGCCTTGGTTGTTATGACGGCTTTCTGCGTGGCCACCGCCTTCGGGTCTGATATAGAGTTGTGGAAAAAATCGACCCTCAAAGAGATAATCGACCGCGGCGAACTCCGGGTTGGATTCGAAGCCGGCTACCTGCCATTTGAAATGACCAACAAAAAAGGACAGTTTATCGGGTTCGACATCGACGTGGCCAAGGAAATGGCCAAGGCCATGAAAGTCAAGCTCAAGCTCATCAACACCGCCTGGGACGGAATCATCCCCGCCCTGCAGACCAAAAAGTTCGACATCATCATCAGCGGCATGACCATTACCCAGGAGCGCAACCTGAGCATCAATTTCGCCAATCCCTACATCATCATCGGCCAGACGATCCTGCTCAACAAAAAACACAAGGGCAAGATCACCTCTTACAAGCAGCTCAACAACAAAAAGTATGTCATTACTTCCAAGCTGGGAACCACCGGCGAGCAGGCCATCGGACGCCTGATGCCCAAGGCGACCTACAAATCCTTTGAAGATTCCACCGAAGCGGCTCTTGAAGTTCTCAACGGCAAGGCCGACGCTTTCGTCTACGACCTGCCCTTCTGTGCCAGCTTCTACGAAAAACAGGGCGCCGGCAAGCTCATATGGCTCGACCAGCCCATCACCTACGAACCGCTGGCATGGGCCATCCGCAAGGGTGATCCCGATTTTCTCAACTGGCTCAACAACTTCCTGCGCCAGCTGCGCAATGACGGCCGGTATGAAAAGATCTACAACAAGTGGATCCGCAGCACCAATTGGATGAAAGAGCTGGACTAGTTCCTTTTTTGTCTGGTCCTTGAAATTTACCACGGCAGGCTGACCGGATAACGGGTCAGCCTGCCGCACTATGAGCAGCAGGTTTTGGAGACAGATCCAAACACGGGAGGGGGCAAACGTTGCCCCGGAACCGGACATCCATGAACCTGCCGGGTGACCCAACCAATTGTAAACAGCATCCAACAAGGAAACTTTCAGACAGATGCAAGCATCAGGCATAGACCGCAACCGAAGCAAGCTCAACCGGTACAGCTGGATGGGGGTTTACCTTTTGTGTCTACTGGGCATAATGCTGGCTCTCTATCTGGCAACCATCCAAATCGACTACGTGTGGCGCTGGAACATCCTGCCCAAGTATTTCTACAATCAGACTCAAATAACCATAACCGCCAAGTCCGAAGGAACCGTGGCCTCCATAAGCACTGAAAAGGATGCCGCGGTCATCATATTGAAGACCACCGACGGCGAGACGGAAAAGTATAAGGTTCCGGGCACCGACGTCTGGGTGGCCGAAGGCGACACCATCTACCCCGGCGACACGTTGGGGGCTTATAAAGAATGGCGTGCCGGCCTCCTTACCCAGGGTCTGTATCTGACCCTTAAAGTAAGCCTTTATTCCATCATCTTCGGCATCATCATCGGGATGATCGGAGGGGTGGCCCGCATATCGACCAATCCGGCCGCCAAGTGGGCGGCCATGACCTATGTCGAGCTTATCCGCGGCTCCCCCCTGCTGGTACAGATCTTCATCTGGTACTTCGTGCTGGCAACCCTGATAAACGAGCTGCTCAAAAAGTACAGTATCCCTGAAATATCGGCTGTCTGGTACGGTATCGCCGCTCTGGCATGCTTTACCGGAGCCTATGTCACAGAGATCGTAAGAGCCGGGATCCAGTCCATTCACCGGGGCCAGATAGAAGCGGCCCGTTCCCTTGGAATGACCGGATTCCAGGCCCTGAGACATATCATCCTGCCCCAGGCCATGCGCAGAATCCTGCCGCCTCTGGCCGGCCAGTTCATCAGCCTGATCAAGGATTCCTCCCTGCTGGGGATAATCGCCGTAAGGGAGCTTACAAAAGCCACCCGCGAAGGGATAACGGCCAGCCTGCAACCTTACGAATTCTGGTTTACGTGCGCGTTGCTCTATCTTGTGCTTACTTTCACTCTTTCCATGTTCGTTCAATATCTTGAAAGAAGGATGGCTACACAGTGATTGAAGTGCGTAATGTTTACAAAACCTTTTATGTGCCCCACAGGGTAGAGGCACTGGTGGACGTTTCACTCGATGTCGCCGCCGGCGAGGTGGTGGTGGTCATCGGCCCGTCAGGATCGGGCAAAAGCACGCTTCTAAGGTGCCTGAACCATCTTGAGACCGCCAACAAAGGCCACATCCTCATCGACGGAATCGACATCCTCGATCCCAAGACAAACATCAACAAGATCAGGGCCGAAGTGGGAATGGTATTCCAGTCGTTCAACCTGTTTCCCCACAAAACCGTCCTGGACAACATAACCCTGGCCCAGATGGTGGTCCGCAAGCGCAAGAAAGAAGAAGCCACCAGCAAGGCCATGGCCTTGCTGAAAAAAGTCGGTATAGACGACAAGGCCAACGTCTTTCCGGATCAGCTTTCCGGCGGACAGCAGCAAAGGGTCGCCATAGCCCGGGCTCTGGCGATGGATCCCAAGGTGATGCTCTTTGATGAGCCCACCTCCGCCCTCGATCCGGAAATGATCGGCGAGGTTCTGGATGTCATGAAGGCCCTGGCCAAGGAAGGTATGACCATGGTGGTGGTCACCCATGAAATGGGTTTCGCCCGCGAGGTGGCCGACCGGGTCATTTTCATGGACGCCGGCCGTATCGTGGAAGTGGGACCGCCCGAACATTTTTTCACCAACCCGACCCATGATCGAACCAAGCTGTTCCTGAGCCAGATTCTCTGAAGACGTTCTAAAAAGCGTGCTGGGCGGCCGGTATTCCGGCCGCCTTTTATCTCTCTATATCCACCACATATTGTTGTAAAGCCTTTTTCAAAACACTCCACCTTGTGTTTTTCCTCTTTACAGGGCGCTATTTTACTTGATATTAAGAACTGATTGCTTCAGACTTTTTGCCAACCAATCTTCATGAAGCGTCAAAGTCTGCCTCAGAGGCCGTTTTTGTATGAAGATCAAAAAGCTGGAAATAGTGGGCTTCAAGTCCTTCCTGGAGAAGGCCAGCATCCAGTTTCCCCTGGGCATTTCGGCCGTGGTCGGTCCCAACGGTTGCGGCAAGAGCAACATCATCGACGCCGTCCGCTGGGTGATGGGCGAGCAAAGCGTAAAGCAGCTGCGGGGCAAGAGCATGGAAGACGTGATCTTCGCCGGTGCCAGCGGCAAACCGCCCCTCAACATGGCCGAAGTCAGCCTCACCCTGATCAACGACAACGGCAGCGCTCCCGAAGAGTTCAAGGATTTCAGCGAGATCAACGTGACCCGCCGGCTGTACCGCTCCGGCGAAAGCGTCTACATGATCAACAGGCAGCCCTGCCGCCTTAAAGACATTCACAACCTGTTCATGGGAAGCGGCATGGGGCCGCGTACCTATGCCGTCATCCAGCAGGGCAGCATCGGAGCCATAACCGAGGCCGGACCGGACCAGCGGCGGGTCTTCATCGAGGAGGCTGCCGGGGTCACCCGTTACAAGCTGCGCAAAAACGAGGCCCTGCGCAAGGTAAAGGCGACCAACCAGAACCTGCTGCGGATCAACGACATCATCCTCGAGCTGAACCGCCAGATGGCGGGGCTCAAACGCCAGGCAAAGCGGGCCGAGAGGTACCGCATGTACCAGAAGCGGATCAGGGACATCGATACCCGGCTGCTGCTGCACTACTTCGATGATTACAGCCGCCAGATCCAGGAGGATGAAAACACCATCAAGCAGCTGAGGGACACCGACCTTAGCCATGTGGCCCGGCTCAAAAAGATCGACGCGGCGGTCGAGGCCATAAAACTTGAACAAACCCGCAAGGGGGAAGAGATCTCCCGTCACAGCGCCCTGAAATTCGAAACCCAGCGGCAGATAGACCGGAGCGAAAACGAGCTGCGCCACCTGAGAAGCGAAATCGAAAGGCTGGCCGCCGAGATCGGGGAAATGGAATCCACGGCCGAAGGCCTGGAGGGCAAGGCCGACGCCATCGTCAGCGAAGTGGCCCAGGTAAAGGAACAAAACCGGCAGCTCGAACGACAGATCAACGACGTCAAGGCCGAAATCGACAGCCGCCGCCGGCAGCACGGCCGGCTGCAGGAAAAACTGGCCCTTCTGAACCGGGAGCTTGAGGCTTCCAAGAACGAAATGATCCGCCTGGCGGCCGAAGAAGCCCGCTACAGGAATATCTACCAGACCGCCTCCAGCAACAAGGACTCTCTTTTGCGGAGGCTGAAAAAGATCGACGAAGAGGTCGTGCTTGCCAGGCAAAAGCTCGAGGCCGCCAGGGACGCGGAGGCCCGCACCAGGCAACGATGGCAGCAAGTGCAAGAAGAGCTGCAGGTGGTCAAAAACTCGATCCAGAGCCTCGAGCAACGCCTCAACGAGCAGGCCGCCCGGCTTGGAGAGCAGGTCAAAAAGGTTCAGGCCCTGGAGCTTGAACGCAACAAGCTCAAGTCGGAACTTGCCACCCTGTCCAAGATGGCGGCCAACTACGAGTGGTACAAGGACGGGGTCAAGGCGATCATGCGTGCCCGCAAAGAAGAACAGGGCCCGCTCGAAGGCGTTGTCGGCCTGCTTGCCGAAGGCCTTGAACCTGAAGAAGGATTCGAAACCGCCGTCGAAGCCGTCCTGGGCGACGCCCTCCAGTACATCGTGGTCTCCGATCACGGTGCCGCCTGCCGCGCGATAGACTTTCTCAAGCAGGAAGCGGCCGGCCGCGGCGGATTCATCCCGGCCGGAGCCTTGAAGCCTCTGGCGGACCATCAGCCGCCATCGCCCGCCGGAGGTGCCGGCCGCCTGCTGGATCATGTCAAGGTGCATCCCGAGCATGCCGCCACGGCCAAAATGCTGCTGGGACACGTATATTTTACCGAAACCCTTGAAGAGGCCCTGGAGGCCTTCGGGCAAAACGGCCGTTTCCAGACCCTGGTCACCCGCTCGGGAGAGGTTGTCACCTGTCAGGGAGTGGTAGTGGGCGGAAGCACCGAAAGCCTGGCCGGAATATTGTCCAAGAAGCAGGAGCTGAAACAGCTCCGGGCCAGGATTGAAGAACTTGACGATGAAGTCCTGGCCGCAAGGGATCTTCAGCATCAAATGGAAGAAGATGTCCGCAGCCTTGAAACCGACCTCCAGCAGACCATCGAAGAAAGAAACCGATTGGCCGACGAATCGGTCGAGCTGGAAAAAGAGGCCTTCCGGGCCGGTGAGGAAGTAAAGTCCGCCGGGCGCAACCTGGAAATCCTGGAGCTGGAGCAGGAACAGCTGATGGGCGAGGAAAGCGACCTGGATGAAGAGATCTCCAAGTACGACCTGGCCCTGAGAAAGATCGACGAGCAGATGGCTGAAGTGCGCCGCAGCTCGGAGCAGGCCACGCGCCGGATGGATGAGCTGAGCCAACGGCTGGAAGCCTTCAACCAGGGGGTCGTGGATCTCAAACTCCAATTGACGGCTTTCAATGCCAAGCTCGAAAACGGCCGCAACACCCTCAAGCGGCTGGAAGACTTCCAGGCCGATGCCAGGCAGCGGCTTGATCAGCTCAAGAAGGAAATAGTCCGGAAAAAGGCCAGGCGTCAAAAGGCCGAGCAGCAGATCACCCAGCTCGATGAAAACCTCAAGGCCCTGTACGCCCGGCTCCAGGAGCTGGAGCAAGAGCTGGAATCCAGCCAGACCGAGTACGCAAGTATCGATCAGAAACTGAAGGAAAGCGACCAGCGGATCGCCAGCCTCAGGACCGAGCGCGACAAGACCCTGGAGCAGTTGAGACTCCTGGAGCTGACCGTGGCCGAAAAGCGGGTCAAGCGCGACAATATCGTCGCCAAGGTCCAGGAACGCTACCATTGTTCCATGGCGGCCCTGCGCGGCCGGCAGGCGGAGCAGACCGGAAAGGTGAAGATGTCGGTCCCGGAAATGGAAGAAGAGCTGGCTCGTTTCAGGGCCAAGATCGCCAGGATCGGGGATGTCAACCTGGGAGCCATCAAGGAGTACGAGCAGCTCAAGGAGCGCTTCGATTTCCTGACCCGCCAGCGGGACGACCTGGTAAAGGCCATCGACGATCTGCACAAGGTCATCCGCAAGATAAACCGGATTACCCAGAAAAAGTTCATGGAGACTTTCAGGCAGGTCAACGAGAAGCTCCAGGAAGTCTTTCCCCGGCTCTTCGAAGGCGGTTCGGCCCGCCTGGAGCTTACCGAGCCCGACAACCCCCTGGAGACCGGAGTGGAGTACTTCGTTCATCCCCAGGGGAAGAAACTGACCCGCATGAGCCTGCTTTCCGGTGGGGAAAAGGCCCTGGCGGCCATCGCCTTCGTCTTTGCCATCTTTCTGATCAGGCCCGCATCGTTCTGCCTGCTGGACGAAATCGACGCCCCCCTCGATGATGCCAACGTAATCCGCTTCAACAATCTGATGCGGATGATCGGCAAAAAATCCCAGATCATCATGATAACCCACAACAAGAAATCGATGGAGTTTGCCGAAACCCTCTTTGGTATCACCATGGAACAGAAGGGAATCTCGAAAGTGGTTGCGGTAAACCTCCAGAGTAAGAACTGACGGGAAATCCAGACTCATGGCTTTGAACTGGTTCAAAAAGAAGAAAAAATCGGAAAATGACGAACCTTCCGGCCCGCAAGACAGCCCCGGGTTTCAGGAAGAAGACGGCCGGGCCGATGACATTCCGGAAGAGCAAGGGCTTCCGGCCGGCGAAAGCCAGCCTCCTGAAGAACCCCGGGAGCAGGAGGAAAAAGAGCAAACCCAGGACGTCCCCCGGCAGGGACTTTTTGCCAGGCTGAAGCGGGGACTTGCCAAAACCCGCAAGATTCTGACCAGCGATATCGACGATCTTTTCCGCGGGCGCAAGTACCTGGACGACGAAATGCTGGAGCAGCTGGAAGAGCTGCTCATAACCTCGGACATGGGGGTCCAGACCACCATGGACCTTATGGCCGCCGTGGCCAAGAAATCACGCAGAATCGACGGGGCAGAGGCCCTCAAGCAGGTCCTGAAAGAAGAGATTCTGAAGCTTTTCGGCGACCTGGAACCCCAACAACCGGATGCCGGGACAGGCCCCCGGGTGATCATGGTGGTGGGGGTAAACGGGGTCGGCAAAACAACCACCATCGGCAAGCTGGCTGCCAGGGCGACAGCCGAGGGCAAAAGTGTCCTGATTGCCGCGGCCGACACCTTCAGGGCTGCCGCCACCGAACAACTCACCATCTGGGCCCAGCGGGCCGGAGCAGAGATAGTCAAGCACCGGGAAAACGCCGACCCGGCGGCGGTCGCTTTCGACAGCGTCCGGGCTGCCGTGGCCAGAGGAACCGATCTGGTCCTGATAGACACGGCGGGCCGGCTCCACACACGGGTCAACCTGATGGAAGAACTTAAGAAAATCAAGCGCTCGGTTGCCAAGAACCTGGAGGGCGCCCCTCATGAAATCCTGCTGGTGCTGGATGCCACCACCGGCCAGAATGCCTTGTCCCAGGCAAAGATCTTCAACGAAGCCCTGGAAATAACCGGGCTGGCGCTCACAAAACTCGACGGCACGGCCAAGGGCGGAATCGTCGTCAGCATCTGCAGCAGCCTCCGGATACCCCTGCGCTACATAGGCGTGGGAGAAGGAATCGACGACCTGCAGGTCTTCGATCCTGCCAGGTTCGTGGAAGCATTGTTCTGAATACCCGGCCGGCAGGCGGACCGGCTGATCGACACGGGTCGCCCGGGATGATTCTGCTGAGAATTACTGCCGGCAATCCCTTGTGCCTGGCCGGATTGGAAGGTTTGTCTGCCGCCAGATGCTTACAGTTCAGTTGTTGAAAGCCGCAGCCTGACTAAAACTATTGAAAAACGTGGTTTTTTCTGTTGACACAGCGTCAACAGCTGCTGTATGGAGCAGTTAAAACAAACGGTTGGATGGCATTAACTCTTAGAAGGGGGGCAAAAACCATGACGAAAGCCGAAATCGTCGAAAAAATGGCCAAGGATGCCGGCATTTCCAAGGTTGCGGCGGCCACCGCTCTGGACTCGTTCATGACCAGCGTCATCAAAGCACTGAAAAAGAAAGACGGCAAAGTCACCCTGGTAGGCTTTGGAACGTTCGCCAAAGTCCGCCGTAAAGCCAGGAAGGGCCGCAATCCGCAGACAGGCGAACCGATCAAGATCAAGGCCTGCAACGTGGTCAAGTTCCGGCCGGGCAAAAAACTCAAGGACGCCATCTAAGGGTCCGGACAGAAAATTTCAATTTCCGAGGCTGGCTGCAGGAAGAATTCAGACGCAGCCGGCCGGTCAGGATAATCCGGCAGTTTCAGGACAGCAGCTTTTCGGTACTGCACCGTTAAGCTGTTGTTTTTTTTGCCCCGGCCGGGTCAGACTCTGATCTCAAACCCGGAAAACTCTCCCTTGTACTCCTGGGGTTCGATCTGAATATCGGTGACCAACGCCAGCGGCGGTCCCTGGCGGCACCAGTCCACCAGCTGTTCGACCGCCCGGGCATCGCCTTCGAACACTGCTTCCACCGATCCGTCCGGCAGGTTCCGCACCCAGCCCTTCACCCCGAAACGGCGGGCCGCTTTCTGGGTTTCCAGCCGGTAACAAACTCCCTGGACCCGGCCCTTGATGACCACATGCAAACGCTTCTTGTCTTCCATGGTCCATTCACCTCCAGCCTTATCATGCCCTGCAAGCCCCAGGGCCACCCGCCACTGGTGAAGCAATCGGCGGCGATTGTCAACCACCCACTGACGCCCGTTGAGGGCAACCAGCTCTGCCAGGCGGGTGGCCAGGGCTTCTATCTGTTCATCGGTTCCCGGAATGTCCGCCGTTCCAAGCAGATCATACAAGATCTCTCTGTCCATGGTCTGACCCCGCCACGGCCTGATGCCGACAAAAGACCGGGAGCGCCGGGCTCATTTTTCAGCAATCAGGTCGAGATACTCCTGTTCGGACAAAATTTTCACTCCCTGCTGCCGGGCCTTTTCCAGCTTCCTGCGGCCGACCTTCCGGCCGCAGACCAGGATATCCGTCTTGCCGCTTACCGACGACTGCACCACGGCCCCCAGTTGGCGCGCCTCCTGTTCCATCCGGCTGCGGGAGCCGTGGTTCATCTTCCCGGTGAACACGATCCTCTTGCCTGCCAGCCGATGTTGTTTTCGCTCTGTCTGCAGGGGGGTGCGCTCCAGCTGGAATCCCAGACCGAGCATGTGCCGGATGGTCTCCCGGTATTCGGCCAGGCCCTTGGCGATGGAAGCAGCCGTAACGTCCCCGAACCCGTCTATCTTACTGATTTCTTCTGCGGTCAGGTTAACCACTTCCTCCAGCCTGAAATGCTCCAGCAGCCGCCGGCTGTCGCCGGGGCCGAGATCGGCAATGCCAAAAGCCGCCAGAAAGCGCCAGTCTTCCACCGGCTTGTTCAAGCTGGTCTGAAGTGCTTCGGCCAGGTTGCGCGACTGAACCGGCCCGAAACCGAGGGCTTCAAAGTCCTCGGCGGCAAGGGCGTATATCTTCTCCAGGGTATCGTATCCGGCGGCCACCAGTTTCTTGATCGTCTTGATTCCGAACCAGTCGGCCGTTCCCAGGGTCCTGAACCAGTGAACCAGCCTCTGTTCCACCTGGGCGGGGCAGTTCCGGTTGGGACAACGCAGAAAATCGCCCCTGAATTCCAGAAGATGGCCGCAGGCCGGACAGACCCGGGGAAGCTCCACCTGGCCGGCCGCCTCGATCACCCTTTCCAGCTTGGGAATCACCTCGCCGCTGCGGATCACCTCGATCCTGGCTCCGGGACCTATCTTGAGCTTTGCGACCATTCCGGCATGATGGGCCGTTACCCTGCGGATGGTGGCCCCCGACAGATTTATGGGCTCGACCTCCAGCACCGGGGTGACGTTACCCGTCCGGCCCACCTGCCAATGGATTCCGACAACCGTGGTGACGCCGGTCTCCCCCTTGCGCTTGATGGCGATCTGCCAGCGGTAATGATGGCTCGTGGCCCCCATATACTCCCTCAGGTTCTGATCCACCACTTCCAGCACCAGCCCGTCGGTCGGGTAGTCGACCTGCTCCAGCAGCCGCGCACCGATCCGCCGGTAGTCTTCCAGCAGCTCGGCGGCTGTGCCTTCCCAGAAAGGAAGGCTGCTGTATGGAACAAAATGAACCATTCCATCGGCCAGAGCCTTGCGGGCGTGTTCATTGAGCTTGTCCGAGGCGACTATTCCGACCACCATGTTCCTGGGATGTTCGAATATATGGGCCAGGTGGGTCTCGAAGTAAGATTTCACGATGACTATCTCACCCATTCCCCGGCCCCGGCCGCCGATGGGAACAACACCCTTGTCAAAGGCGCTGCTGATTTCGTAGCCCACCAGCCCGTTGCCGCGGGTTGCAAAGACTTTTCCGTCATCCCGCCCGGCCAGCCCGTCCAGCTTGGGCGTCATCCGGTAGATCACCGGGTCTATTCCAAGCTTCCGGGCCGCTTTTTCCACCCGCGACAAAAAACGCCGCAGCTGCTCTTCGGTGTAAGCCTTTTCCATGGAAAGCATGGGCCGGGGATGGCGGACTTCCTGCTTGCCTTCGAAGGTTTCCGGCTCGACAGTATGGAGATAGGGATGGTCGGGATCAAGTGCCCGCAGCCGTTCCACCAGGGCATCGTATTCTTCGTCGCTTATGAGCGGATTTCCGGCCCTGTAAGCCCGGTTGTATCTTTCCAGGTCGGCCGCCAGTCTTTCAATTTCCTTCATCGGAAATCTCCCGGCAGATGGCAAGTGCCGCCCGGCCGGCCGACCCGCGCGCCTGCCTGAAACGCCGGTCCCTGAAGCCCGGATGCCACTTCATCCGGAACAGCTCATCCGAGACCACCAGCAGGGCTCCCAGGCTGATCTTGCGGAAACCGGCCACGGCAAGCAGGGCGGCCACCTCCATCTCCACGGCCAGGGCACCGCGTTTCTTGAACAGGGCTATCCGGGAAGGCACTTCCCTGAACACGCCGTCCGTGGTCCAGATCAATCCCTGCCGGCACGGCAGGCTGCGCTCATCCAGCACTCCGGTGATCGAAGCAACCATCGGGCCATGGGCCGGGACAGGCCCCGGCCGGCAGATTCCGTAATGCTTGCTGGTGCCGTCGTCGGGCCAGGCTCCGGTGGGAACGACTATGTCCCCGATTCTCACATCGGAGCTTATGGAGCCGCACCAGCCGACAAACAGCACCTGTCGCACCCCCCAGGCGATCAGCAGCTCCAGGATCATTGCCGCGTAAGGCGCCCCGATTATCGGCCCCACAAGGGCAGGCAGGCCCGGATCGTCCGGAAGATACAGCACCTTGCTCATGTAAAGACGCTGCCGCCGCCAGCCGCCGGCCCCAACGCCGCGGGCAATGGCCTCCAGGTCACCTTCGCTGGCGGCCATGACGGCCACCGGTCCCAGCCGCGGCGCCCTGCCGGATTTCTTCGGTCTGATCAGGGCATCGTCCACCGGCACTTGGGATTCCTTTACTTATTCCGGCTCCACCAAAGCGGCCAGTTCATCTTTTACTTCGTCGATGATATCGTAGAGCCAGAGGACGTCTTCCATGCTGAGCCGGCCGGCCTTGACGGGCGCCCGTTCGCTGCCGTCCTTTTTCAGCAGTATCCGCGGGCCGATCTGCACCTTGGCTTCACCGTCGCCATAACGGTTGATGGAAACCACCAGACCGGTCTGTTCGCATCTCCACTTCTTCAGTACCTTGTCTTTGGATGGATCGTAAGGCATACTGACCTCGTCTTATTATTGCTGGTAACCCCGCCTCCGCAACCGGAACCGGGGTTCAGGTAGAAATCTTAGAAAAGTCGGCTATCCTGGAAAAGAGCCCCTCTATCTGTCCCAACAGGGCCAGGCGGTTGCGCCTGAGCCGTTCATCATCCACCATCACCATGACGTCATCGAAAAAGCGGTCGACCGCCGCCCGCAAAGAAGCTATCGACGAAAGGGCTTTTTCCAGATCCCCGATGGCCAGCAGACGCCCCACGTCCAGGCTTACCTTGTCCAGGGCCTGAAGCAGATCCCTCTCGGCAGCTTCCACCAGCAATTCCTGGCGGGGTTTTTCTTCCACCTTCTGCCCGCTTTTGCGCAGGATGTTGGCCACGCGCTTGAAGGCCACGGCCAGGGGCTCGAAGTCGGGGCGGCCCTTGAGCTTGTCGAGGGCCGCGACCCGCTGCCAGACGTAGGGAATGTTATCTATGCCGGCGGCAACCACGGCGGCGACGATATCCTTGCTGTAGCCTTCTTCCACCAGCATCCTGTTGATCCGGTTGGCGATGAAGTTCACCACCTGGCCGGCAACCTGCTCCAGAGGCTCGCCGGCCTGGGAACCGTAACTGTTCAGGCTGGCCCGGACCGCCGTCTGCAAAGAAAGGTTGAGCTTCTTGTCGAGCATGATCTGGACAATACCGATTCCCTGCCTTCTCAGGGCGTAGGGATCCGATGCGCCGGTCGGAACCAGCCCGACGTTGAAGCAGCCGCAGATGGTGTCCAGCTTGTCGGCAATGGCCAGCAGGGCGCCGGTCATGGTCTCGGGAAGGCGTCCGCCCGAGGCCACCGGCCGGTAATGCTCTTCGATGGCCGCCGCCACCTGGTCGTTTTCACCGGCCGCCGCCGCATAGATCCGTCCCATGACCCCCTGCAGCTTGGGAAACTCGTTGACCACCTGGCTCACCAGGTCGGCCTTGCACAGCCGGGCGGCCCGCTCAACGTCCGTTTTCAGCTCGGGGGAAGTCATCTCTGCAAGCTTGCCGGCCAGACGCCGCACCCTTTCCACCTTGTCATACATCGTTCCCAGGTCGGCCTGGAACAATACCCCCTTCAACTGGTCGACCCAGGTGTCGAGGCTGACCTTGCTGTCAGCCCGGAAGAAAAAGCGGGCATCCGACAGCCTGGCCCGCAAAACCCGTTCGTGGCCCCGGGCAACCAGTTCCAGATCCCTGGTGCGGGTATTGTTGACGGCTATGAAACATGACATCAGGCGGCCGGCCGCGTCGACAACCGCAAAGTACTTCTGGTGTTCCCGCATGGCGGTGATAAGGATCTCCCGCGGCAGTTCCAGGAACTGATCGTCGAACCGACCCACGGTGGCAACCGGTGTTTCCACGAGGTTGGTGACGATATCGATCAATTCCTCGTCTTCCAGCACCTGCCCTCCGGCCCGGGTTGCCGCTTCAACAACCTGGCGGCGCACAAGCTCTTTCCTTGCCAGCGGGTCGGCCACCACGTGGACTTGCTCCAGGCATTGCGGATACTGGCCGGCGGTTTCGACCTTCAGCCTGCCGGGCGCCATGAACATGTGCCCACGGCTATAGCGCCCGCTTTTGATTCTGTCGTCCAGCCTGAAAACAACCGTTTTATCGCCGAAAAGGGCCAGGATCCAGTGAATCGGCCGGGCAAAGGCGATCTGTCCCCGTCCCCAGCGCATGGTCTTGGGAAAGGGAATGGACAAAATCAGCTCCGGCAGGATCTGCTTGAGCAGGGCGGAAGTCGCTTTGCCCTTGCGGGTGACCCTGGCTGCCAGATAGCTGCCCTTTTCGGTCTCCACCACCTGCAGCCGGCTGGCCTTGACGCCGACTTTGGCGGCGAATTTTTCGGCCGCCACGGCAGGTTTTCCGTTCTCATCAAGCCCTACCCTGGCCGGAGGCCCGGTAATGGTCTCGGTAAGCGAGGGCTGCCTGGCGGCCATGTCTTCCACGGCAACGGCCAGGCGGCGCGGGGTGCCGTATACCGCGATTTTTCCGTGAGCAACCCTGGCTGCATCCAGCTTGCCGTCCAGGTTGCGGGCCAGGGCCTTCAGGGCCGGCTGGATGTAACCGGCCGGAATCTCTTCGGTGCCGATCTCAAGTACGAAACGTTCCATAACCACCTCGGTCGATTTAAGATTTTTACCAATGCCACTGCCTTCCGGATCACCCTGTCATCAGGCGGCCGCCGTCTTGGCCTGCAGCAGGGGAAAGCCCATCTTCTCGCGCTGTTTCAGATAGGCTTCGGCTGTGGCCCGGGCCAGATTGCGGATGCGGGCGATATACCTTGTCCGCTCGGTCACACTGATGGCCCCCCTGGCATCCAGAAGGTTGAAGGTGTGGGAACATTTAAGGCAGTATTCGTAAGCCGGCAGAACCAGCCCGTCTTCAATGATGCGCCTGGATTCGGCCTCGTATTTGTCGAACAGGTCGAACAGCATCCCGGTATCGGCTTTTTCGAAATTGTAGGTGGATTGTTCAACCTCCTGTTGATGGTGGACATGGCCGTAGGTCACCTCCCGGTTCCATTGCAGGTCGTAGACGTTGTCCACCCCCTGGAGATACATGGCGATCCGCTCCAGGCCGTAGGTCAGCTCCACCGAGATGGGGGCCAGCTCGATGCTGCCGGCCAGCTGGAAATAGGTAAACTGGGTTATCTCCATGCCGTCCAGCCATACCTCCCAGCCAAGGCCCGAGGCGCCGAGGGTCGGCGACTCCCAGTCGTCCTCCACAAAACGGATGTCGTGGTCCAGGGGATCGATCCCCAGGACCTTGAGGCTTTGCAGATATAACTGCTGGACATCCCGGGGAGACGGTTTCAAAATCACCTGGTACTGATAGTAGTGCTGGAGGCGGTTGGGGTTTTCACCATAACGGCCGTCGGTGGGACGCCTGGAAGGCTGGACATAGGCGACGTTCCACGGCTCAGGCCCCAGGGCCCGCAGCAGGGTGGCCGGGTGAAAGGTTCCGGCCCCGACCTCGATATCGTAAGGCTGAACCATGACGCAGCCCTTTTTTGCCCAGAACTTGTGCAAAGCCAAAATAACATCCTGAAAATACATGTTTCCTTCCTTGACGCTTGGGGTTGGTTGGAAAATCCGGACCTTCCGGCCCATCTTATTTAGCATTTAAGCTTCAAGATAACAAGACACCCTGCCGGGCGATGGAGGCCGGAAGCAATTCCGCGCCATTGCCTTGCTCCAGAATTTTTGCCCATTCTTTCCTCAATTCCCGCAGAGCCTCCCTGGGCCCCAGGGCCCAGATACATCCGCCGGCACCGGCTCCGGTGAACCTGGCGCCGCAGCCTGCCTCCCTGGCGGCCCGGACCAGCCGGTCACCCGTTGTCTCCAGAACATCCGGGGTCAGGCGGCAGCGCAGATCTGTTTCGCGGTTCATCCAGCGGGCAGCCTCTTTGAAGTCGGCCCCGGCCATGGCGGCCACGAATTTGCGGCCGGCCCGGACTATTTCCCGCCAGGTATCCCTGTCGGCGGCGGTCAGAAAATTTTCCACCCACCTGGCGTTGATATTGCGCGACTCATGAGGAACGCCGCAATAGGCCACCAGGAGCGCATCTTCCAGTCCGGCCGCCATAAGTTTGCCGGTCATCTCGCTGCGCCTGAACGGTGCCCCGGCAGCCTGCCCCTTCCAGTACCATGTGCTGACTCCCCCGAAGGCTGCCGCCAGATGGTCCTGCAAACCGCAGGGCACTCCGGCCACGCTCTGCTCGACGGCATGGGCTAGCAGGGCTATCTGCTGCCGGTGTTTTTCCACATCCCGGCCTGACAGATGATAGAAGGCCGCCACCAGGGCCACTGCGGCCACCGAAGACCCGCCCAGGCCGGAGCGGGGCGGAGAAAGGGAATCGATCCGGATACGGATCCCGCTGGCGTTGAAAGTCTCGGCAATGGCGAACATCAGGCCCAGTTCGTGGTTGAAGGGGGCCTTGCCGGCCTCGAAAGCCGCGCTTTTGAAGCCGCGGGAGACCACCTTGACCTTTCCGGGCTCATGGGCACTCAAGGTCACCCTGGTCCTCAACTCCAGGGCCACGTTGAAGGTGCACGGGTCCAGGTGGCCCAGGGGGTAAAAAAAGGTGCTCAGATCGAGGGTTCCGGCCATGTCGATCCGGCAGGGAGCCGAGCATTGAATGGTTCTGTCACCCAGGACCGGGTTGCATCCGTCCATGGTCTTGAAACTCCCGTTTTCAGGTCATCGGATTCGGAACGCCCCGCAACTGCCGTAACACTTTCAGGCTCTTGGGGCTGCGTCCCAGATGATAGGGAACGAAGTCTTCCAGAAAGACGGTGGCCTCCTCAAGCGAGGCCGCTGAAAACCTGACTCTAAGGGCCTGGTGCAAATCACCCCGGTCCAGCCATTGAAGCTGCTTGACGGTTCCCGGGGCCAGGCGGGGGCCGTCGGCCCGGCCGCAACTCGAACAAACCACGCCGCCTGCGGCATGATCCACCATGAGCCTTGCCCGGCCCGGTTCATTCAAGTCACGGTGACATTTGCTGCAGCGTCCAAGCTCGGGGCTCAGGCCGGCCAGATGGAGGAAACGGACCTGGAACAGGATGCTCAACAGGGCAACCGGCGTCTTGCCCTCATCGAGTCTGTCCAGGCTGAATTCCAGCAGCCGGTAGAGTCCCTGCTGGGGATGGCCTTCTTCCAGCCAGGTGTCCACCAGCTCCACCCAGTAACTGGCATGGGCTGTCGCCAGAATATCGGTCCTGATCCTGGAAAACGGCCTGGCAAGCGATGCCTCCTGCAGGACCGCCAGGCCTTTTTTTCGGCCGCGGCTGAAAACAATGTTTAGGGCTGCAAACGGTTCCAGGATCCCGGCAAAGCGCTTGGTGCTTTTTTTGGCATACTTGGCAATCAGGGACAGCTTGCCAAAGCGATCGGTCAGCAAGGTCAGAATAAGATCGTAATCGCCGTAGGTCAGCCTTCGCAGTAAGATCGAGGATGCCGCAGACCTCTGCATTTACCAGTTCCTTGCAGCCTGGATGAAACAGTCGTTGCCCGGCGACCGAGCCGGACCGCTCAGGACTTTGGTTGCAAACCACATCTTGCGCCCTTCAGCCACGGCCGGATTCCAGGGTCTTTTCATCCGCGGCCGGCCGGTGGAGAATGCGGATATAGGAGCGGGCCTTGAGATCCTTCAGCCACTGCTTGTATTTTTCATCGACGACCTTGTTGTAAAGAATACGCCTGATCTCGTCCCTGACCGCTTCCAAAGGCTTTGCGTCTATGGTGACACGTTTTTCCAGCAGGAAGATCTGGTATCCCTGATCGGTTTCCAGCACCGGTGTGACCTCGCCTTCCTTCAATGCCGCGACGGCCTTTTTGATGGACGGGGCCAGATCGTCAGGATTTATCAATCCCAGATCGCCTCCCTCGGCGGCCACCGGTGATTCCGAATATTTCCGGGCCAGATCCCGGAAGGACTCGCCCTTGACAAGCCTGGCGCGGATATCCTCCATCTGCTGAAGCACTGCCTCTTTTTCGGCTTCACCGGCTCCGGGCGGCACCGTCATCAGGATATGCCTCAGATGAAGGCGCTGCCTGCCACCGTACAGTTCCTTGTGCTCATCGTAATACCGCTTGATTTCGGCATCGGTGATCACTATCTTCGAGCGCACTTCATGAGCCACCAGGCGGGCGCGCTCTATCTGAGACCTGATCTCCTCCCGGTACTGCTGGTAAGTCACGCCTTCTTCTTCCAGAACACGAAGCATCTCTTCGTCCGTATAGAAATTGGCCTTTTTGATCATCTCTATGGAACGATCCACCTGTTGATCGTCAACCACGATATTGAGCTTCTTTATCTGCTGCCGGGTAAGTTTCTTGTCGATCATCTGGTCCAGGACCTCTTTGCGCATCTTTGAGATCAGCCGGGCTTCTTTTTCCGGCGGCAGGCCCTGCTTTTTTATCCTGGCCTCGATCGGCTTCACAAAAGCTTCGAACTCCGACTGGAGAATGACATCGTCATTTATCACCGCAATTATCCGGTCCACCACTTCGGCAGCAGCCGGCAGCGACAACATCCACAGGATCAACACCGTCCAGCCAAGACAGGATTTCAATCTTATAATCATGAAAACAATCAGCCCTCTATAAGTTATACGGACAGGATTTCCCTACCCGTTCATCTCTTCGATCAAACGTTGCCAGACCTTCTCATCCACTTTTACCGGGTACCGCTTGTGAATATGCTCCAGCCACTGTTTGTAGACGGCCTCGGCCTTCTGGCGGCGCAGATGGCGAATTACCCGCTGATCGACCTTGGCGCCGTTTCCCGCTCCGTCTTTACCGGATTCGGGCCGGCGGCCCTTCAGGTAGGTGCGGTAATACTCGGCCACATCCTTGGGGGTGATTTCCACCTGGGCCTCCAGCTGCCGGGCAATGACCTTTTCCATCAGCAATCTGGTCTTCAGGCGCTCTTTCCACTGCTTGAAAGACACCGCGTTTTCCAGCAGCACCCGCTCGAATTCGCCCGGGGGATAATCTTCCTTGATCTTGGCAACGGCCTGTTCCAGTTCCTTGTCGCCGATGGTGATACCGGCATCGGCTGCATAGGCCTTGATCACCAGCTCATCGTTGAGCTGCTGGAGCAAGCGCAGATGGATTTGCCGCAGCAACTGCCTGTCCGGTTGCTTGCCGGGGGGAAAATCTTCTGCCACAACCATCTCGAACAGCTGGCGATAGTCATCCACGGTCACCTCTTGCTGCCCGCAACTGAGCAGCACACCGGAAGATTTCACTTTGCCGTCCTCGGTACAGCCCCAAACCGATGCCGCAACCAGAAGGGCCAAAACCCAGCTGAGCCGGTACATGGCCGGTCTCTTTCCCATGGAGCATCTCCTTTTCAAACCCGCAGCCGCTTCCGCAAAAAGTCCGCAGTGCATCCCGATGGATTCCCAAATTGCCCGCGCTCACGGCGGGCCGGCGTGAAGTGCGGCCGCCTCGAACGGCTCGGCCGGAAATAAAACAGATGCCGGACTATTTGCGAATCCGTCAAAATTATTAGCTGTTAACATGCCCGATTATCTCGTTCAATATCTTTTTGGCCTGACTTAGCATCCCCAGGGCATTGCCGCCTTTCAATCTGACTTTCAAAAGGCCGTTGGGCGCAAGCCTGAAATCGTCGGCATGTTTCTGAACCAGGTCTGCCAGGGCATGGGGACGTTTCTGGTGCCGGGGTGAAAACTGGCAGACAAGTGTGCCGGAGGCCATATCGAGGCGCCGGCAGCCTGCTTTGCGGGCCAGAATTTTCAACATGATCTTCAGGAGCATGTTGCTTGCCTCCTCGGGCAGGGGGCCGAAGCGGTCCACCATCTCCCTTTTGGCGGCCGCGACCTCCTTGACGTCGTCGAGCCTGGCCAGCTTGCGGTAGACCGACAGCCGCTGGTCGATATCAGGTATATAGTCCGCGCTGATCAGGGTGGCCATGGGCAGGTTGACTTCGGGTTCCAGCGGTTCCTGCGACGGCTGTCCCTTGAGCTGGGCGATGGAGGACTCCATGAGCTTGAGAAACATATCGTAGCCCACGGCGGCGATGTGACCGGACTGGGAGGAGCCCAGGATGGTGCCCCCGCCCCGGATCTTCAGGTCGCTCATGGCTATCTGAAACCCGGCGCCCAGGTCGCTGTGTTCCATCAGGACCTTGAGGCGCTTGCGGGCATCGCGGGTCAGGCTGCTTTCTTCAGGGATGAACAGGTAGGCGTAGGCCTGTTCGTCGGAACGCCCCACCCGCCCTCTGAGCTGGTACATCTGGGCCAGGCCGAAGCGGTCGGCCCGGTTGATCAAAATGGTATTGGCCGACGGCACGTCCAGCCCTGACTCGATTATGGTGGTACAGACCAGCATGTCGATCCGGCGCTTGACAAACTTCATCATCACCTGCTCCAGCCTCTCCTCGTCCATCTGGCCGTGGGCCACGGCAAGACGGACTTCCGGAACGATCTCCTTCAGTTTGGCAGCCATTGTTTCGATGGAATTGACCACGTTGTGAACGAAGAATATCTGCCCGCCGCGGCGCAGCTCGCGCCTGATGGCCTCGGCCACCAGAACCGGGTCGAATTCGGCGATGTAGGTGACGATCGGCTGGCGCAGCTCGGGAGGGGTGGAAATCACGCTTATGTCCCGCACACCGACCAGGGAAAGGTGGAGGGTGCGGGGAATGGGAGTGGCCGTCAGGGTCAAGACGTCCACGGTTGAACGCAACTGCTTGATGCGTTCCTTGTGTTTGACGCCGAACCGCTGTTCCTCGTCGAGCACCAGCAGGCCGAGGTCCTTGAAACTGACGTCTTTCTGCAACAGGCGGTGGGTGCCGATCACTATATCGACCGTCCCGTCTGCCAGGCCTTGGACGATGGCTTTCTGTTCCTGCCGGCTCCTGAAACGGCTCAGACACTGGATGCGTACCGGGTAGCGTTCGAAACGCCGGCGGAAAGTGGCCCAGTGCTGTTCGGCCAGGACCGTGGTGGGCACCAGGACCGCCACCTGCTTGGCCTCGCTGACGGCCAGAAAGGCGGCCCGCAGGGCAACTTCGGTCTTGCCGTACCCGACATCGCCACAGACCAGGCGGTCCATGGGAGCCGGCTTGCGCATGTCATTGAGCACATCCTCGATGGCCCGGCGCTGGTCCCCGGTTTCCTCGTAGGCAAAGCCGGCCTCGAACTGCCTGAAGCAGCTGTCGTTGACACCAAAGGCATATCCCTTGCGGACCTTGCGGGCGGCATAGAGTTTGAGCAGCTCGCCGGCGATCTTCTCGGTCGAACGCCTGACCCTGCTTTTGACCTTCTGCCAGCTCTTGCCGCCCATCTTGTCCAGAACCGGGGCAATCCCGTCGACTCCCATGTACTTCTGGACAAGCTCCATCCGGTCCACCGGCACATAGAGCTTGTCGTCGTCCTGATAGACTATCAACAGGTAATCGTTGACCGCCCCGTCCAGGGCCAGTTTTACCAGTCCCCGGTAACGCCCGATGCCGTGCTCGTCGTGAACCACCAGGTCACCGGTGCGCAGATCCTCGACGGTCAGCAAAGCCTCCCGGGCTTTGCGCCTTGCCCTGCGCGGCCGGCTGTAGCGGACGCCGAAAATCTCCTCGGCGGTGATGACGGCCAGGCCCTGCTCGGGCCAGCAGAAGCCGGCCGCCAGATCAAACTTTCCCAGGTATACCCTGCCCCTGCCGGCCAGAATCCGGCCGCAGGAATCGATGTCGGCGGCCTCGATCCCGCGTGCGGACAAAACATGGCGCAGATGTTCCACCTGCCCCCGGCGGCGGCAGGCGATCAGGGTGGAGATACCGTCCTGACGGTTTTTCAGAAGCAGTTCGATCAGGGGGGCAAATGGTTCCGCCCCCCTGGCAGCCGCCTTGAGTGAGGCAGTCAGGGCTTCGTTGTCGGTCACGTGCTGGTGACAGGCCCGGACAACCGGAAAGTCCGAAGGCGAAGCACCGCTGACGGGCAATCTGCGACAGACAAGATACGACCCGGCTGCCAGGCGATCCCTTACCTGGTCCCATTCCAGGTAGAGCCGATCAGGGGCGACACACAGGCGGCGGTCTTCCACGGCCTTCTGATAAAGGCCTTGAATGCGGTCGAAAAACTGCTTGCCGGCTTCCTTGACCTCGGCCGGTTCCAGTACGATCCAGACAGCCCCGGAATCGACGTAATCGAACAGGGTGTCAAGGCGGCTGTAGATGAGGGGGGTCAAAGATTCGATCCCTTCAAACCCGCCTTCCTCCTTCACCTTGCGGGCAATGCGGCGCATGGTGGTCAGGGGCAGATCGAGCTGGGCGGCCAGCAAGCGCAAATTTGCCAGCACCTTTTCGAGATTACCCTCATCAACCACTGCCTCGCGGGCCGGAAGGATAACGGCTTCCTGCCCCGAACCGATGGTCCTCTGGCTGGCTGGCGAAAAAAAACGCAACGATTCCAGCTGGTCGCCAAAAAACTCGAGCCGCAGGGGATCGGGGTAAAGCGGTGCATAGACATCTATGATCCCGCCCCTGACGGCAAAATCGCCCGGCTCTTCGACCAGCATGGCGCGGTTGTAGCCGCCTGCAAGCAGCTTGCGGATCAGGCCGTCACGGTCAAGCTCCTCTCCGACCATGACAAGTTCGGCGAAATTCACCAGCTCCGCCTTGGGTATCATCAGCTGCATGGCGGCCGCAACGGTGGTCACCACCAACTGCGGGGGCCTGCTGTCCAGCAGGCGGTAGAGAACCCCTATCCGCCGCCAGGCGGTCTCGTTGTGATAGGCCAGGACGTTGTAGGGCGAAAGCGTATAGGGAGGAAACAGGACCGGTTCGACTTCCAGATCCTCGCAAAAACAGGCAAGGTCCTGAACCAACCGTTCGGCCTGCTTGAGATCGGCCGTCAGTATCACCATGGGCAAGCGGGCCCGGCGGTAGATCTGTCTCAGGGAAAAAGCCGCCGCAGTGCCTGAAAGCCCGCTCAGCTCCATACCTTTTGCTGCCCCGGCAACTGCCCCGGCAAGCTGTTCAAATGAAATTTTGTCTTGATTTTGCATCCTGAAACAATTAGTTGAATATTTTTCAGCCGGGCAGATTTCAGGCTGTCCGGAATTTTTACAATCTGTGGTTCGACCGTTTAAGCCGGCGTAGCTCAGCTGGTAGAGCAGCTGATTCGTAATCAGCAGGCCAGCGGTTCAAGTCCGCTCGCCGGCTCCAAGAAATTCAAGGGGATTTCAGCATGTTGTGCTGAATTCCCCTTTGTATTGGCATCGATGGCAAAACGCCATCTCCAAAGCGGATGGTCTGCATCGGCCCCGTGCAACGGTAACAACACGGCGGAAGACGTCCCGGTTTCCGACCGTTTCTGGTTTTGGCCGCATGCAAAGCACGCTGTATTCGGGAAAACAATAACGGTATTTGGAGCTAAATTCAAGCAAGTTCGGAATCCGGAGGCAACTGCGGTCATAGCCCCGGGGCGGGTCCGGCTATTTGCCAAGCCATCAAGACTATTGACATGGGGTGGACAAGATATTAGGTTTAACCCGCCTAGCCAAGTTGCCTTATGAAATCCTCATCCGCCATACCGCGCCTTAAATCAATATTTATTTAGGACCATATTTTTGATCCAGTTTCAGAGGTTTTCCATGAACTGTATCGATGCAATCGAAGGAACGGTCAAGTGTATTCTCAACAGGGTCTGTCAGGCGGCTATGGATGCCGGGCAGGATGACTCGGATTATGTCCGGACGGTAAGAACCATCCTTGAAGCCACGGAGCAATTCGCCCGCTCGAACCGGGAAATCGTCCCGCACCCCGACATACTGACAAAAGTCCTGTACGAGTATTCGCGCAACCTGTGGCTGAAAAACCGCCCTGATTCAGTTCCGGCCACCGGACGCGGCAAAGCAGAAACAGAGTCCGGTGCCTGCCAGGATTATCAGATCTATTACTATGACTATCTTTTTCACAACGATCAATATCCCTTGTGACGGCAAAGACAGGATGTAACCGCAACCGATCATCAGACAGGGCAAATCCGCAAACAGTCCGAGGGCAAGGCGGCGGCCCGCCCCGGCGGGGGCAGGGCCTGCTCGACCGGCGCCACAACCGCCAAGGCAGGCAGCATGCCTCCCATACAGGGCTGTTCTAACAAGAGGTAAACCAGAATGCACGAGCCGGAAGAGACAGAACTGAAAGTTGAAATAGAACAGATAGCACAGCGTATCGAATCCATACTAAAGAAGGTCGAAGAGATTACCCCTTCATTGACAAAGGAAGAAGACAAACCCGAAAACTGAACGGCTTTGCCGCAACAGCGGGCATGATTACGGTCAGGCGCACTGTGACTGAAGGGCCGGAAAGAAAACGCATATCCGGTGATCCCTGGCACGGTCTGTTTCAGACACAGTCTGAGCGGCAAATAAGATCAAACAAGATCTGTATTGCCAACGGCGCAAAAAAAATATAGAATTCAAAGCGTTGTTTGCAGCAAAACTCTGATTGACCGGCAACACACAAGGAGGGCCCATGGCTCTTACCAAAAATGACATCGTCTCCAAAGTTTACGAGCTTGGTTTCACCAAGAAGCAGGCGGCGGAATTGGTTGAGTCCCTGCTGGAGATCATCAAAGACACTTTGGCAAACGGTGAAGACGTGCTGATTTCCGGATTCGGCAAGTTCTGCGTCCGGCAAAAACGCCAACGCCGGGGACGCAATCCGGCAACCGGAGAAGACCTGATTCTGCCGCCCCGCAGAGTCGTAACCTTCAAGTGTTCCGGCAAGTTGCGTGAAAAGATCAACGATGTCACCTAGCCTCCAGCCAGAGCCACCGGCATGGTTCCAGCCGTATTGCCCGGGAATCGATCCCGGTCCGGCCGGCCAGGGAGCTCAAAGGCTGACTGCCGCATTCGTCCTTTAGGGAAATCTCCACCGGCTGGTCAGAAACGTTTACCAGGCACCATAAATCCTGCTGCCGGCATGAGCGACGGCAGGCAAAGACCCGCTTTCCTTTATCGTACACCTTCATTTCCGCCCCGGGATCGAAGGCGGGTTGGTTTCGCCTCAGTTTCAGCATTTCAAGATAGGGATAAAATATCTGCGATCTGAAACTGGCCGGGTCCTGCAGCTGCGCATGCAGCCGGTCCAGGTCAAGTTTGCGGCGGTTGATCCGCCGGGCCTGGCCGCTTTCTTCAACGCCCTCGTAATAGTTCCTGGTTCCCAACACGCTGTGGATATACACCGCCGGAACTCCCGGCAGACATAGCTGGATAGCCTGGGAAGCCAAAAAACGCCGAATATGCAAGGGATCATCCTGCAGCCCGGGATTTTTCATGGCATCCACATATGTTATGTTCAGCTCGTAAGGGCTGCGGCTTCCGTCCGGATTTGCCCTGTAAGAAACCAGGCCGCCGTTTTGCCTGACTGCCCTGACCAGGAATTCAATCGCTTCGGGAGGCAAGATGCCCTCAAGGGGCCGCACTCCGATCCCGTCGTGAGAAGCGGTGAAATTGAAAAAAGCGGTACGCTCCGACGGTGCCTTGAGACCGGATGCCCACCGGGAAAGGGGGCCTGCGTCCCGGGTTAAAAACGTATGCAGCAGCATAGGCGGCAGGGTGAAATTGTAGACCATCTGAGCTTCGTTGTAACCGTCTCCGAAATAACTGATATTTTCCTGGTGGGGCACATTTGTCTCGGTGATGATGATAACTTCGGGCGCAACCCGGTCCAGGATCGCCCGCAGCAGTTGAACCACCTTATGGGTCTGTGGCAGGTGGATGCAGCTTGTGCCGCTTTCCTTCCAGAGATAGGCCACCGCGTCCAGCCTCAGAATCCTGGCGCCCTGCCGGACGTAAAAGAGCATAACCTCGATCATCCGCACCAGGACCTGGATGTCTTTGTAGTTCAAATCGATCTGGTCGGCACTGAAAGTGGTCCAGAGATCGACCTCGGTTCCGTCGGCTTTCCGGAAAGTTGTGGCCAATGGCAGGGCCCTGGGGCGGACGACCCGGCTGGTATCCGTGTCGGCCGTTATCTCGATGGCCAGGTTCTCGAAACCCGGCCGCCCTTCCAGGTAAGCCCTGAACCAGGGGCTCCGGGAAGAAATATGATTGAGCACGAAATCGAACATGAGCTCGAAATGATCCCTGAAACGTCTGATATCCTCCCAGGTGCCCAGGTCCGGGTTGACCTTCATATAATCGATGACTGCAAAACCGTCATCCGAAGAGTACGGGAAAAACGGCAACAAATGAATCGCGGAGAATATGTCCTTGAAATGCTTCAGGGCAAAGTCATAAAGCACCTGCAGGGGCGGCCGCCGGCCGTCCCGGAGGCTGTCGCCGTAAGTTATCAGAACCATGTCCGACTGGGAAAAGCCCGGGTGCCGGTCAGGATCAGGTTCCGGCCAGGAGCTGAGAAGAGCCTCTATCTTCTCCAGGGCCCGGCGTCCCCGGGCCTGTCCGTACAGCTGTTGCAAGATCTCCCCAATTCCGGGGCCACCGGCATTGCTCGCCATTGTATCCTCCTGTTTTTTGCAAATAGATTCCGACAGCGCCCCGGTCCGGTGAAAATGGAAGTCTTTTGGTCGGCCGCATCGGCGCGCAACGCGTTGAACATCCGGGGCTTCACAATTTTACCCGAATTGAGCGTTTCAAATTGCGGCGGAAGCCAATCATTCAGCAAGCAGGAAATCGGTTATGTATGGATTTTCCTGCATTTCGCGTCCGATGGTGGAAGTGGGAGTGTCGCCGTAATCATGGCCCGGCCATACAATCGTCTCGGCAGGCAGGGTGATCAGCCGGTTTTCCAGCGAGGTCAGCAACTGCTCCAGACTGCCACCGGGCAGATCAGTTCTTCCGACCGCCCCCACGAAAAGGGTGTCGCCTGTAAAAAGGTTGCCCGCACACAAGAAACAGACAGAGCCCGGAGTGTGCCCCGGGGTATGGATCACCTCTATCTCAGTCCCACCCAGACTTATCTTTTCCCTGTCTTCCAGGGGGCGGTCAACAGGATCCGGGCACCTGTGGCCAAGGATTCTTTCAAACTCCCGGCGCAGTTGCGGGTCTTTGAAAAATTCGTCGTCGGCCCGGTGCATGGCGGTGGGTATCGCCAGCATTTCTTTCAGGTCGCGATTGCCGGCCACATGGTCGCCATGGCCGTGGGTATTGAGGATCATGACCGGCTCCAGCCTTTCGGACTCCAGGGTCCTCAGCACTTGCTGCAGGTCGCCGGCCGGATCTATTATCACCGCCCGGCCGGTCTTCAGGCAGGCAACCACATAAGTATTGACTCTGTCCGCCCCGCTGACAAGGCAGAAAATCTTTGTCTTCCTGTCCATGACGTCCTACTCGATCCTGCGCTGGAAAGCTTCTATGGCCTTGGGAATCAGTTTGCGGATCATCACCTGCCGATCGAGCAGAACCAGGCGGCGGTACTGCCCGTAGCCCGGATGGCTGCTTGCCAGGGCGGGCGGGTTTCCAAAAGAAAGCCGGCTCGCTTTTCGGAAATCGAGCACCATCTCCAGCAGGGTGAACCGGCGGCCTGCAAAGCGTTCCAGCCATCCCAGGCGAAACATTACTTCGAACCGGAAATTATCGGCCATGAAAAGATGAATATCAAGGACTTGTGACTGATCCCGGCCTCCCAGCTCTTCGAAGGTCAGCCCCGGTGGATAGCCCAGAAGCCCCATTATCAGTTCGTAAAATGCCATGGTGCTTTCCAGCCCGGGGCTTGCCTGGGAAATCAGAATCCGGTCCGGGATATCCATCAACCTGGTATCGGAATAAAAATCCCATCCGAAACGGTTCCGCCAGGCCTTGAGGCCTTGCTGAGCCCTTGCCCGGCGGCGATACAGTTCCAGGTCCACGATCTGGGCCATTACAGACTGTCCTCGTATCGTCTCAATCCTTGCTGGTCAGCGGCTGAGCACCTCTTCGAGCAAGGGTACGAGCTTCATGAAATCGCCTCCCTCAGCAGGTGCCCCTGCCAGGGAGGCAGCGGGTGCTTTCCCGATGAAATGCCCGATTTCAATCCCGCGCGACCGGCAGAACTCAATCAGGGAAGGCTTGGCAAAGGCGGCAACCAGTTCCGCTCCGTTTTCGGCTCCCCACTGGAAATGGGGGCCGTCCCCGCCGCTGTCGCCGATGACAACCACCTTGTCGGGCCTCAAACCAAGCCTGCGGGCCACCTTGGCGGTAAAAATCCCCTTGTCAGCCGTTTCACGCAGGTCGAAAACAAAAGGAGGCTCTCTGTCTGTTTCCCGATAGTCGATCACCCTGTTGGCGGCCAGGGCCTGGGGCACGGGAAACAGATTCTTTGCAAAAAGACGCTGGAAATATCCTTTGAAACCGGTGGTATTGATCATCAAGGCCACCCGGTTTTCACGGCACCATCCGGCCAGTTCAAGTACTGCCGGATAAAGTTCGAACGCTGCATCCAGATAGGCGTCCATCTGCCCTGCTGAAAGCATCCCGCCCGTAAGCCCGGCAACCACATCGAGGGCGTCAGAAAGCCTGATCCTGTTGCCGGTGTAATCCCGGAACACTTTCCCGATTTCAGCTGCAAGCTCCGGGTAATGGAACACAATGGGATCGAAAGGGCCGCAAGGACTCAGACACTGGTTCCAGTCCGACGATACCAGTGCCCGGAAACCGTCTTCCATGCTCTGACCTCTCCTGGGCAATGTCTTTTCAACCCTGAAAACGCACTACGCCAGCTAATGTGAGAGCCATCATAACCCAAGCGTTTTCAAAAGGCAATTTCGGCGGATTCACAAAAAGTCACAACCCGGCGGCCGACAAACCGGCAGCGGAAACACCCCCTGGCAAACCATCGATCCTGAATAGGCCTGAAATGTCCTTTTTCAGATCAGGGGTACGTCTTTGGGGAAGGTGGTCACCGGCAGAATCACGGTGAAAGTCGAACCGCTGCCTTCTTCGCTGGAGACTTTGATTTCCCCGCCGTGCTTGGCAATGATTCCCTGAGAGACGCTGAGGCCCAGACCGGTACCTTTGCCCTTGGGCTTGGTGGTAAAAAAAGGATCAAAAATAGACGAGAGGATATGCTTGGGAATACCGCTGCCGTAGTCGATGACCTTGATGGCCACATGGTTGGGTTTTTCGGCCGGCAGGGCGATGACCTGGACCTTGCCGCCCTTTTCAGAGGCGTCAACGGCGTTGAGGATGAGATTCAAGAAAACCTGCTGGAGTTTCTGGCGGTCCCCGTGGATCGGCGGCAGGTTGTCGGTCACCTGCAGCTCGATCATTATTCCTGAAAGGCTGACCTGGTTACGGGCCAGGGCGATGGTGTCTTCCAGCAGTTTGCGCAGGTCCAGAGTCTCGATCGTGGCTGCGCTTTCGCGGGCGAAATCGAGCAGGTTGGCGATGATATTCTTGGCGCGCCCGGTTTCGTTGGCAACGTCATTCATCATGTCCAGCCGCTCTTGATCGGAAAGCTCATGGTAATCTTCGATCAGCATGTGAATGGTGAGCATTATATTGTTCAGGGGATTGTTCAGCTCATGGGCCACTCCGGCAGTAAGAGTTCCCACGGCCCGCATTTTGTGAGTCTGGATCAAAGCCGCCTCGCGGGCATCCATTTCCTTGATCATCTCATTGATGGCGATGGCAAGCTCGGTGAACTCATCCCTGAACCTGCGCTTGGGAGCAATGGGGGTTATGTCCCCGGCGGCGATTCTCTGGGCGTAGCCTGAAAACCTTTTCAGGGTGCTGTATATTCTGGCAACCAGCAGGTAAACGTGAACCGCCAGGAATATAAGGAGTACCACCAGGGAGATGATGTGGATGTCCCGCGAGCGGTCCAGGGTACGCGACAGGTTGGCCTTTTCCTTTTTTATCAGCCTCTGGGCGGAATCTATCATCGCCTTGCCGTGCTTGCGCAGGTCCTCTTCGATCTGAGATAAAAATTCATTGTCTTCGAGCCTGGCCGGATCACGGCGCTGAATCTCCTTCAGCATGTCAAGCAACTGTTCGTAAGCCGATATCCTTGCCAAAAAAGCCTGTTGCTGTTTCTGGCCCAGGATGGCGGCAAACTGATCGGCATTATAGATAAAAATGGTTTTGGCCAGATGAATGTTCTCCAGGGCATCGTCGAGGTTGGTGCCGTAAAGAAAGAAGTTTTTCTCGTAGCGCCGCGCCTGCTGAATCTCGGAAGCAAAATCGTTGACGAATTCCAGAAACTGGAGTCTGTTCTTGATCTGGTAGATATTGGTGATCAGGGCGGTTGCCACGCCGACCGCAAAAAGAAAGACCAGGGCGTAAGCTATGTAGATCTGATGCCGGACACTGAAGCGCCTGCGGGCCAGCAGGGCCTGGCGTGATTTTTCGACTATTTCCATGTGATCATAGACTTTCCGGATGCGTGCATCTTCATCCTGGTCCTGATCACCGGCTGACTGGTTAAACTCGGTCATGAATTCGGGCTCACATCAAGCTGTCACCATAAACAGGGCATACTTTGACTTCACCGGCTGACGATGAAAAGCAAACCGCCGGAAGCCGGGCCGCCGGCTCTTTGCCTCGTAGCGTACGCGCGATTTTCTGAAAACGCTCACGCCCTGCCGGCCGGCGTGAAATCGATGGGCGAACCGAGGGCCTTGGCGGCCTTGGCAATTACCCGGCGCAGATCGTCGGGCCGGAACGGTTTGGCTATGAAATCAAAGGCCCCCTTTTCCATAGACTCGCGGGCCAGAGCCATCATGGCATATCCGGTTATCATGATGACCTTGGTTTCGGGCCACTTGTCAAGTACGCGCTCCAAAACCTGGAGGCCGTCCATTTCATCCATCCTGATATCGGTCACCACGATGTCGAACTTCTTTTTCTCCAGACGGGCCATGGCTTCCACCGGATTTTCGAACACTTCCACCCTGCAACCTATCTTTTCAAGAGCCGGTTTCAATCTTTTACCCACTATGGGCTCGTCGTCCAGCAACAAAATATCCAACCTCTCAGACATGGGTCCTCCTTGTTAAGCCCGGCCTGCCGGCCATCATCAAGCAACGGGCGCATTTTCCTCCGGGACAATCTCGACTGCCACGGCTGTTCAGCGCAGGCTTTGGGCCGCCTCGCTGAAAATATCATTATTGATGTGAACCTCGACGAAATCCACACCTTCAACAGAGCCGGCAAGCTCCTTGATGGCCAGGGTCTTTTTCTGCTTGTCACGCTTCAGCGCTTTGGTTGTCACCACCACCCTGCCGTCCCGTGACTGGACATGGATATCGGACATGGTTTCCAGCAATCTGGTCTTGACCTTGGCCGCCAGGAGCAGATTGGCAAGGCACTTACGGGAATAGGTCATGGGTTCGAACTTGCGGTAGCCGACCGCTTTGGCAATGGTGGCGGCCGCCTCGTCGGGATCGATCTGTCCCAGGTTGATGACCAGATCATACAGGGCCGGATCGGTTTCATCCTGACCGTAAGCCGTCTGGCACCATTGAACGCGCTGGCGTTGCTGCTTGGCAAGTATTTTCTGGGCACGCTGAAGGCTGATACCGTTTTCCTCGGCCAGGGCAGCAGCCCTTTGCTCGATGTCTGAAATGATCCGCACCCGGAGGGCGTGGGAAATTCCCAAAACGTAAAGATGGGCCGCCAGCGACCAGCAGACCATCTTGTCGGCCGCCAGGCGCTCCAGGACTTCGGCCTCTATGCAGGACAGGTAATAATACCATTTCTTGGGCGGCATTCCCCTTAGAAGAGAAGGTTCTCTTTCAAGAGCTTCTGCCAGTTTGCCTTCTTCGACGCCGTATTTGGCGGCAATCTCCTGCAACAGTTCCGGCCCCAGCCGCCCGTAACCGAGTATTTCAGCCGTCCGGCCGCCGATCTGTCCTTCCGCCGCCCTGTCGTCAGCCGAAATAATGATAATGGACATGATTCGCTCCTTGTCTTGTCCCGCAGGACATCTTTTATACCGCATCCTCCGGGGGTTGGGATGCCCGGTGAATCTCTACGTTGTGAATGCCTTCCAGAGCGCTGCACACTTGATCCAGACGTTTGCGAAGCTTGCCCGCCTTGGCTTCCCTTTCCTTGGGATAGACTATCACGTTACCGTAGTGACATGCCACCCTGATATTGGGCCATTCTTCCACCAGGGCCGCCTTAACCCTGCAGGCAAGGGCGAAATCACGCGCTTTCTGCCGGCATTTCTCGGTTGCCTGAAAGCAGGCATTTCCGGCGACCTCGCAGATGAAATCCACCGCCTGATCCACGGTGATCTTGTCGATCCGGACTACCAGGTCGTACAGACTGCTGTCTGAAGGATCGACCCCGTAAAGGGCCTTGGTCCAACGACGGCGCTGGAGATCGTCTTTGAGCAGAATCTCGCGGGCCTTCTGGGCCCCGATGTTCGACCGTTCCATCTCCTGGGCCACCCGCCTTTGCATGTCCGCGGTTACGCGGACTTTAAGCACCTGTTCCAGGCCGGTCAGCAGCAGATGACCGGCCAGCCCATGATAAACCAGCTTGCCCTCGGCCGCCGCTCTTTCGGCCAGGGCCGCCCGTATGTAGGCGATGTAGGACTGCTTGCTGTGGCTGAGCCGGTCCAGGATTCCCGGAGCATCGTGAATTGCCCGCACGAGCTTTATCTCCGGCACCCTGAACCTCTCACTGGCTTCAAGCAGCACGTCCCGGCTTACAAGGGGATAGCCCAGTTTTTCGGCCACCTTTTCGGCAACCGCCTTTCCCATGTAGTATGAGCCCCGAGATATGGTGATGATTGCCATTTTAAATCATTTTCCTTTCTTGCTTATACACCATAGAGGAGTTTTATCATTACGATCATTACAACCAGAAAAACGACACTGACAAGGGCCCCGGCCTTCATGAAATCCACTGTCCGGTACCGGCCGGGCCCCATGTAGAGGGCGTTGACCTGATGGGTGGGCAGCATGAAGGAATTGCTGGTGGCCAGCCCCACCACCAGGGCCGCCATGCGCGGATCGGCGTTGGCCGCCATGGCCATGTTGACCACCAGGGGCACCAACAGGACAGTGGCGCCCACGTTGGAAATCACCAGGGTGAAAAGGGTGGAAAGAATTCCGATAACCGACAGCAGCATGATGGGCGAAACATTGCCGATGAGATTCAGCACGCTGTGTGCGATCCAGGCCGCGGTTCCGGTCTTTTCCGTGGCAATGCCCAGCGGAATAAGGCCGCCCAGCAGGAAGATCGTGCGCCAGTCCACCGCCTGGTAGGCCTCGTCGATGGTCAGGACGTTGCTCAGGATCATTCCCAGGGCACCTGTCATCAGGGCCACCGAAAGCTGAATCTTGAAACCCATGATCATGGTAAGGGACACCACCAGCCAGATTCCGGCCCAGATGGCCTTTTCAGGCCGCATGTATTCGGTCTCGGTGGGTATGTTGAAAAGCAGGCCGCCGGCATCCTGAAGACTTTTGAGCCTTTTCCAGGTTCCGAAAAGACTGATGACATCGCCCACCCGGAGCGGAATATCATGGATCTCGGAACGGTAGGTCTCTTCCTGCCGGTAGATGGCCAGGGGCGTTACCCGGAAACGGTCCTGAAAATTCAGTTCCCGCAGGGTTTTGCCTATAAGGTAGGACCGGGGAGCCACAACTGCTTCCACCCTGCCGGATACCGAAGTATCGACCTCGTTCTTGTAGATCTCGAGCCTGTCTTTCAGGATCATCCCTTCTTCTTCGGCCATCCGCCTGACATCCTCTTCCTTGCCGTAGACCACCAGATCGATTCCGGAGTGGACCTCCATCTCGGGATCCGGGGAGATGACCTTGAAATCGGGCGGTTCGGTGATAGCCACCACGTTGCAAAGGTACCTTTCCAGCAGGTCCCTGACCAGAACCGGGTCCCGGTAATGGGTGAAATCTTCGGGCGTGGTCAGCTCGAAAAGGTGGCCCACGTCGCTTACTTCCTGGGAATCGTAGGAGCCGGATTGTTTTTCGTCACTGCCGGCATCTTCTCCCTGAGGCAGAATCCAGCGGCCGAACAAAATGAAACAGGCGATACCGCTTGCAACCAGGGCCAGGCCGATGGGGGTCACATCGAAAAGACCGAAAGGCGCCAGGTTGAAAGGCGCCAGCAGGTCATTGAGCAGAATCAGAGGACTGCAGCCCACCAGGGTGATGGTTCCCCCCAGGATGGCGCTGAAACCGATGGGCATCAGCAACCGGCTCAGGGGAATGTTCTGCATCTTGCTGATGCGCTGGATGGCGGGCAGAAACAGGGCCGCCGCCCCGATATTCTGCATGAAACTGGAAATACCGGCCACCGTCAGGGATATGGCTATGATTACCCGCGAGGCGCTCTTGCCGGCGATTTTCATCACCGGCGTGACCAGGTTGTTGATGATCCCGGTCCGGTCCAGGCCGGCACCGATGATTATGACCGCGATGATCGAGACCACGGCATTGCTGCTCAGGCCGATGAAAGCCTCCTTGGGTGTTACAAGATGCAACAATGGCAGGACAACCATCATCAGGATGGCCACCACATCCACCCGCACCCATTCCACGATGAACAGGAAAATGGCCACCCCGATCATCATCATCACCAGGATCATTTCAGTCGTCAAAGGTTCCATAAGCACTCCATGTCTGTTTTGTGTCCGTCACAATTAAAAAAAACCTGAAAAACGTCAGGTATCAAATCCGTTCAGAGGTTCATTGGGCCGTCTTGCGGCTGACCGTCAGCAGGGGACATTCAAGATTGCCGGCAGTCCGGTTGATCCAATGTCCCTTGCCGGGCAGTTCCTGACTGCTGCCCCAAACAACTGCGTGAAATGGAGGCCGGTCTGCGAGAAATTTCAGCATTTCCTGGGCCGGATCACCCACCCGCAGGGCCGACGTGACCTCGATGCCGTGCTGAATGAAATTTTCCGAGCACGCCGAAAGCTGCTTGGCGACCCTGCTTTCTATCCGATGAAGAGCGTTGCGTTTGGATCCCAACATGGCCCGTCCGATGAAAGCCATGGGCACCAGCATCAGGAATGTGACCTGGCAGTCCATGCGCAGGGCAAACTCCCGGGCGTAAGTCACAGCCTCGGCGCAAATGATTTCATCTTCGAAAACCAACAGGATATTGCGAAACATGTGCACTTCCTCCCAGGCAAGCAAACATAGGCAAAAGGCTTGCCAGGAATCGCCTATTATTTTTCATATTGAATTTATTGGATAATCCGAGACCGGGAAATGAGTCCGGAAGGGATCGAAGTGCTGCAATCTGCAACCATGGCAACCGGACGGCGCCAGATGCCGAGACCCGCCGTATCCGGGATCAAAATGTTGCTGATTGCATCATATGGGTTCGTTATTGCAACGTATCAGGTCAGGCCGTATTTTTTCATTTTACGCCACAGGGAAGCCCGGTCGATACCCAGGATCTTGGCCGCCTTGGTGCGCACCCCGCCGGTAAGTCTGAGAACGTGGGTGATGTAATCCTGCTCCAGCTCGTTCAGGGTCATAAGGCTGGTCTCGGGCCGCTTGTAGGTATGCAGTTCAAGCTCCACCAGGTCGCTTGGCAGGTCTCCGACCCTGATTGTCCGGCCCTTGCAGATGGCCGCCGCCCGCAGGAGAATATTTTCCAGCTCCCGGACATTTCCCGGAAAAGCATAATTGGTCAGCAGGTCCATGGCCTTTTGGGAAATGGCGTCAACCTTCCTTCCCCCGCGCCTGCGAAGGTTGTTGAGAATATGGTAGGCCAGAAGAGGAATGTCTTGCTTGCGCTCGCACAGGTTCGGCAGGTGGATGTTCACCACGTTGACCCTATAGAAAAGATCCTTGCGGAAGGTTCCCTCTGCCGCGGCAGCCTTGAGATCCTTGGCCGTGGCCGACACTATTCTGACATCGATGCTGACCGGCCTGCGGCCGCCCACCCTGATCAGCTCTTTTTCCTGGAGCACCCTCAACAGCTTTACCTGCATCGAAGGCGGCATCTCCCCGATTTCATCCAGGAAGATGGTACCGCCGTTGGCCTCCTCCAGCAGCCCCCCGCGGCTATCGTCGGCCCCGGTATAGGCCCCCTTTTCATGGCCGAACAGCTCGTTGTCTATCAGGCTTTCGCTCAGGGCCCCGCAATTGAAGGCCACAAAAGGCCCTTCGGCGCGCTGGCTGGCGGCGTGGATGGCCCTGGCCACCAGTTCCTTGCCGGTGCCGGAATCACCGGTTATCAGTACGTTGCAGTCAGTAGGAGCGATCTGGGCTATGGTTGCCTCGACCTGACGGATAAGGGGGCTTTTGCCGATTATGACGGGAAACTCCACGCCCCGGCTCTTGGCTCCGGCCAGCTCGCAGGCCTCTGCCCGGCTACGGCTGGCATCCAGGGCCTGAGCCACCAGGCGGCGGATCTGCCCGGGCGAAAACGGCTTGGCCAGGTAGTAAAAGGCCCCTTCCTTTGTCGCTTCGACAGCACCGTCCAGGGAGGCATATCCGGTTATCAGGATTATCTCCACCCGTGGCAGGTGGCTGCGGATGCGGTTCATGAAGGCCATGCCGTCCATGGCCGGCATCCTGATATCGCTTATGACCAGGTCGGCCCCGAATTTTTCGATATGATCCCAGGCCCGCTGGGGATGGGTGAAGGCCGCCACGTGGTATCCGACCTTCTCCAGCACCCTTCTGAGGCGTTTGATGGTGATGGGATCATCGTCGACGATTACAATGTGCTGGTACATTAACCCGCATACTCCTGGCCTTGCATGCTCCGGCTCACCGGGCAAATATCGCCGGCGCGCTATTCATCATGGTCGATACCGGGGTTAAATCATATTAACGCCCGGGGTTCAATCCCCTGATAACGCTAATGGCTAGTTTTGGACAACTGCTGCCTGGCAACCCGGTCGATAAGGCCCGGCAGACCGCCGGAAATGCGATAGATGGATTTTACCTGACGCCGGTCAAACGGCAGGCCCCGGCCCGTTCCGGCGCCAACCAGCCGAAGCCGGAGATACGACAGGGTCTGTTCCTCGGTAAGCGGGCTGAGGTTTATCTGTTTTACCATAGCCCGGGCCGGTGCAAGTTCCATCAGCCGTCTGCAATGGCTTCGGATATCGGGGGTGGCGAAAAAAACGGCGCCTTTCAGCCGTCCTTTCCCCGTGCGGGGCCAGATGCAGCGAACCAGGAACTTGAGTTCGGTCCGGGACAACTGCTGGGCATCATCTATGAAAATTGCGGGAAGATGTCCGTGCTCGGCCAGCACCGCCACCTTCCGCCGGTCGAGGCGGGCAAGCTTCTTTCTGTTGACCAGGCCGGCCCTGATCCCGAGCCGGGCCATGCTCCATGGTCTGTTGTCAAGCAACATGAGCCGCTGCATCAGGGTCGACTTGCCGCTTCCTTCTTCACCGATGACAATACCCAGGAATCTTTCGGCTGCGAGCATATGCCTCAGGACAGCCATCTGCCGGGACAACAGGGGTGACTGGAAAAACTTGTCCGCGATCTGAAAGGCCGACGGCTCCCTGCGGTGCCCGGCAGCCAACCATGCCGTCATTAAACGCCTCGTTTTTGATCCCGACTTGAAGATGTGCAGTTCCATGGCGCCCCAGTATGCTTTAGGATACAGTTTTCCGGCCTTTTACAGCCCCGGCCCGTGACATTGCCCGGCCATGGTTGGCGGTCTTTTCCCGGAAATCCGCAGGATGCTTCGGGCCGGATTATATTTCCCCGCCCGGTCTGCCAATATCCAGCAAATTGTGTGCCACCTTGCAAATTGTACGGTCGCTTGTTCAGACACCTGCCCGGCCGGCAGCCGGCGCGGGCCGGGGTCCCGCATGGCGGCGCCAATGATGGAAACAGCCGGGGAAGCAGTCGCCCGGAAAGGTTGGGGCGGCTTTGACAGCCGCCCCGCAGGCTAAAGGAAGTAAAAGTGAAGCTGTATACACAGAGACTCCCCCGCGAAGCCTCGCAGTTATTATCGGCCCGAGACACATCAGACTTTAGCAAAATGTCGTTTCACGTGGATCTGGACAAAACGGCTCCGCGCCGTGGGGCAGGACGGCGGCTTTCGGGTCAAAAAAAATGACCTCGGGAGACAGGTCCCGAGGTCATTTGCAACCGGAATTTGCAACCGGTAAGTAAAGGGTAAAATAAACTCTATAACCCTTTTTATTTATTGGCGTCCCCAAGGGGATTTGAACCCCTGTCGCCGGCGTGAAAGGCCGGTGTCCTGGGCCAGGCTAGACGATGGGGACTAAACTCGATCCGAATTTTGTTGGTGGGCCGTGCTGGGCTCGAACCAGCGACTCTCTGCTTAAAAGGCAGATACTCTACCGACTGAGTTAACGGCCCGAAGTGAAAGTCAGCTATTTAACCGCCTCGGACGGGTTTGTCAACCAAAAAGAGTATAACTTCTGGGACAATGCCCGCCGGATTCGCAGAAATGGCGAAACCGATGTCTCTGCGACGGCCTTTCAAACCAGCAACAAAACCAAGCAGAGAATCAACGCGGAGGCGGCAAGCGGCAGATCATTCTTGCCGCCTTCCGGCGGCGCAAAAGGCCGTTCTAGGGTGAAACACCTCGACTCCATGGCGTAAACCAAACGATCGGCGGTCAAAAAGATCCGTCTTGTCACCGGCAGCACGAGCTTGACCGCCCGCCGCAGCGGATTTCTGGAAGCAGCCACGGCCCGGGCCTGCTGGGCGGCGGCCGTTTCGCGCACCTGCCGGAAAATTACCGGAATGAATCTTATCAGCAGGCCGATCATGGTAGCGGCCTGCCTTTCGTCGATCAGGGGAACCGGTTTGAGAAACCAGGCCACGGCACTGCGAATCCTGGCAGACGAAGTGGATGCGGTCAGAATCATTCCCAGCAAAACGATCACCAGCAGCCTCCAGGCCACAAGCAGGCCACTTTTCAGCCCTTCCAGGGTCAGGCGCAACGGCCCCAGCTCCAGCAAGACTTGGCCCGGCGTCAGCAATGCCCTGACCAGGACAATAACCATCAGCAAAAACAGGAAAAAGCGGGTATGGCGCCAAAAGACCGCCGCCGAAGGAACCAGCCCGAGCCACAGCAGGCCCGCCACCGACGTCACCAGGGCCAGGGACAACCAGCCGGCGCCCAGGCTGCAGACACTCAGGCCCGCCAGGGCAGCCAGCTTGATACGGGGATCGCAATCATTTATCCAGGCCGGCCGCGGACGGTAGCCAAAGGGGCTCAGCTCAGCCATGGCTCCAGGCGTCCCTTGCATTTTAGACTGCAGGGCGGATGAACACCGAATTTTTCAATACCGGCAATGACCTCGGCAACTGGTCCGTCTGCCACCATCTCTCCCCGGCTGAGGACCACCAGGCGCTGGGCATGGGCGGCCACCTTTTCGAGTTCATGGGTGCAAAGAACGATGGTCATATTGCTGCGGTGTAACGCCATCAGCTGTTCCAGCACCATTTTTGTCCCGGGAAAATCGAGGTTGGAGAAAGGCTCGTCCAATACTAGCACCTGTGGCCGCATGGCCAGCACCCCGGCAATGGTCAGTCTTCTTTTTTCACCGCCGGAAAGCAGGTGGGGGCTGACATCTGCCAGGGCCTGCAATCCTGTCGTTTCCAGGGCCTGTTCCACCAGCAGCCGGACCTCCTGACGTGACAGACCAAGATTCTCGGGGCCGAAAGCCACTTCATCACGCACGGTTTCCCCGACTATCTGGCTGTCCGTATCCTGAAATACCATCTGAACGGTCTTGCGGGCCCGCAAAAGATCTTTGCCCACCCGGACACCGTCAACGAATACCTGCCCTGAAGTCGGCTCCAGCAGTCCGTTGAAATGCCTCAGCAAAGTAGTCTTGCCCGAACCGTTGGCCCCGGCGATCACCACGAACTGCCCCTTTCCCACAGCCAAGTTTATCTTTTTCAGGCCCCATTTACCGTCTGCAAAACGATGGCTCAGATCTACGGTCTCAAGAATCGGCATCATCCCACCTTTTCCTCCCGCGGCGGCACTGGCTGCAGCGAAAGGATCGGCCGCAGGCTCCCGGCGACCGCCCGGGCCGCTGCGATCTTCACGGCATCGCCCGCCAGAAAAGGAACCATGCCCACGGCGACGGCTTTCTGCCAGTCCATGCCGGTTACAAACTTAAGCCAGGGAACACCGAACAGGTAAACGATCAGGCTTGCCGCCACCATGGCCATCAGTTCAGGAATCAGCCGCCCCCGGGAATGCTCTGCGGCCTTTCCGACCAGGTAGGCTGCGGCCAGAAAACCGAACAGGTATCCTCCGGTCGGACCCAGCAGCCTGCCCAAACCTCCGGTTCCGCCGGCAAAGACCGGCAGCCCGCAGGCGCCTGCCAGCAGGTAGATCCCAACGGCGGCCGCGGCCCGGTTGCCCCCAAGCAGCAAACCGGCCAAAAGCACGAAAAGATTCTGCATCACGATCGGCACCGGGCCTATGGGAATGGAGACGAAAGCTCCCACGGCTATCAAGGCCGACATCAATGAAGCATAGACCATCGAGCGCAACTGATTTGAAAAATGCATTTCCTTGCCTTTCGCCATGCCTGCAAACAACCCGGCCGCCTACTTCGGAGGTTCGGCCGGCCGGTTGTGGAAGCAATCACCATAGGCAACGGTTTTAAGGGTTCCATCGTCCATTTCCAGGATCAGGCCTCCGTCTTCGGTAATATCCTTTGCAATCCCCCGATAACGCTCCCTCAGGGTTACAACCGTAACTGGCCGGCCAAGGGTCAGGGACAGCCGGCGCCAGTGCTCCAGGGCCCGGTCCAGATGTCCTCTTTCAAATCGGCCGGCAAACCTGTCGAGAAACTGCTTGAGCAAAACACTGGCGGCAATCTTTCTGCCGGTCAGCCGGTATACGGAACCGGCCCCGGGCACGACCCGGCCGGGATCATTGCTCAGATTGACGCCCAAACCGACATTGACGAAGGCGACCCGGTCGGATTCGGCTTCCATCTGGGACAAAATTCCGGCCACCTTGCGGCCGTCCACCAGGATGTCGTTGGGCCATTTGAGCCGGGCTTCGAGCCCGCAAAGATTTTCAAGAGCAACGGCCAGATCGACGGCCGCGGCCAGATTGATCCGGGGAGCTTCGGCCGGAGAGATGGCGGGCCTCAAAACAACCGTAAAATACAACCCGCCGCTTTCCGATTCCCATCGGCGCTGCAACCGGCCCCGGCCCCGGCTCTGCCTGCCCGCAACCACGGTGGTGAAAGCCGGACAGCCCGCATGGGCCAGGCGCAGGGCTTCATCCATGGTCGAGGTGGTCTCGTCCAGGTAACGGACAAGATCCTGCCACCTGCCCATCTCCCAAGGATATGCCACTCCGGGACGGTCAACAAGCCGGTAGCCCCTGGAGGAGGTCTCGATGACGTAACCCAACTCCTGCAGGCGCCGGATATGCTTCCAGACCGACACCCTTGAAATGCCCAGTTTCCGGCTCAGCCGGTTGCCGGAGACGGTGGCATTGCTTTCAAGCATTCTGAGGATAGCAGCCTTCATGAGCCTCCCATGGCGTTAACCTGTTGTTCGCATCTGGTTAACACAATCGGGCAAAAAATCAACCCCCGAAAACATCCGGACAAGGCAGGCCCCGGGAAAGGGAAAACCGGCTTACAGGGCGTCGAGCAGTCTGGAATGGATATTGTCGAAGCCGCCGTTGGACATGACCAGGATTATGTCTCCCGGCCTCGCCCTGCTGACGAGAAATTCGATAATTGCATCGGTGTCGGGGAAACTGCGGGCGTCGATTCCCCGGGCGGCAAGATCCGCGGCCAGCTGCCCGGCTGAAAAACGATCCGCCGGGTCGATGGATTCTGCTGACGGGGGACGGCGGACACAGACCATGTCTGCCGAATCGAAGCTCATGCCATAGGCCTGCTGAAAGACCTTGCGGCGGCTGGAGTTAGTACGGGGCTCGAAAACCGCTATCAGGCGTCTGCGTGGAAACGCCGCGGCAACGGCCTCGATGGTGGCTTTGACGGCCGTCGGATGATGGGCAAAATCGTCCATTACCAGGATGCCGTTTTTCTCGCCTCTTATCTGCTGGCGGCGGGCAACACCCGGAAAATCCTTCAGAGCGGCCCTGACCGCCTCCGGGGAAATTCCCAGGTTCAGGGCCGCGGCCGCGGCGGCGGTAATGTTCTCCAGGTTGTGTTTCCCCAGCAGGGGACATGAGAATTCACCCACCGGGCTGCCCGCGCGCAGCAGGGAAAATTCCAGCCGGCGCCCCTTTTGAACCATCTGGGCGGCCCGCCAGAAGGCTGCCGGTCCAAGCCCGTATCTTTCCACCCTGCAGGCGGCATGACCAACAATCTTTTCAAGCGAGGCCGTGCTGTCGCCGGCCAGCAAAGTCGCCTGGGGTGCCAGGCCTTGCACCAGGTGACGGAAGGCATTCTCGACCGCTTCCAGGTCCGCATAAATATCGGCATGATCGAACTCTATGCCGGTGATTACAGTCAGTTGCGGCCTGAAATGGAGGAACTTGGGGCCTTTGTCGAAAAAAGCCGTGTCGTACTCGTCGCCTTCCAGCACGAGCCATTTTCCCCGGCCAAGGAGAAAGTTGCTGTTGAAACCGCCGACGATTCCGCCAATGAAAAAGCTGGGCTCGAGGCCGGCCCTGAACAGGATCCAGGCAATCAGGGAGGCGGTGGTGGTTTTCCCGTGGGTACCGCTTACCATGATCTGCCTGCGGCGGCCGAGAAAATGATTGAGGGCCTGGGGCATGGAACAATAGGGAAGCTGCAGATCAGCCAGGGCAACGGCTTCCGGGTTTTGCCGGCGCACGGCGTTGCCCACCACCACCAGGTCGATCTCCCGGCTTATATGACGCGGATCGAAACCTTTGAAGACCCTGATCCCCTTGTCCCTCAGAAAATCGCTCATGGGAGGATAGATATCGGCGTCCGAACCGGTCACCTCGTATCCCAGTTCCTTCAACATACAGGCAAGGGCGCCCATGCCTGTGCCGCAGACTGCAATCAGGTGAATCCGTTTTACCTGCCCGGGAATGATGTTGGCTTCAGCCTTCAGCATGTAGTTCCTCACTTCCTGCGCATCTCTGTTCAGGGTGACGTTGGAAAGCTGGCGACTACATAATCGATTCATATCGGATTCGCAAGGATTATGGGGAGTTTGGATTTGACAAACAATATCTTGCGCACCTATTGTTAGCCAGGCAGGAGGCAACCTATGGATGATACACGGATAAAGAATATCCTTGCCGGAGTTCTCGAAGGCGGCGGCAAGCTTACAGTCCTCACGGGGGCCGGCATCTCGGCCGAAAGCGGCATTCCCACCTTTCGCGGCCCGGAAGGGTACTGGACGGTCGGATCCAAGGTCTACCAGCCCCAGCAGATGGCAACCCGGGAAATGTTCAAGCGCCACCCGGAACATGTCTGGCAATGGTATCTGTACCGCCTCGGTGTTTGCCAGGGGGCCGAACCCAATTCCGGCCATGCCGCTTTGGCCGAGATGGAAAGCCTGCTGGGGTCCAGGTTTGCCCTCATAACTCAGAATGTGGACAATCTCCACCTGCGGGCGGGCAACAGTTCTCAACGCACATTTCAGATTCATGGTAACATCTTCTTTGTACGCTGTTTTGCCGAATGCAGGCAGGCGATATCTCCTCTTCCGAAAGGCATCACCGGAAAAGGCAGGGATGAAAAGATCACCGCGGCAGAAAAAGAACTGCTCAGATGCCCGCTGTGCGGCAACTGGCTGCGGCCCCATGTGCTCTGGTTCGACGAGACCTATAATGAACACTACTACCGGGCGGCCGGCGCATTGAACGTTGCCCGCGAGACCTCTCTCCTGCTGGTGGTAGGCACATCGGGTGCCACCAATCTTCCCCTGCAGGTGGCGGCCCAGGTCTACGCCGCCTCCGGCATCATCATCGACATCAACCTGGAGCCGAATCCGTTTTCGCGCCTGGCCGAACAATCCGCCCTGGGCGGCTTCATTCAACAGCCGGCGGCAGCCACCCTGCCAAGGATAAGGGACATTCTCAAATCTCTGCTGAAGACCTGACACAGCTTTTGCCGTCTCTGCCCTGTGCCCCGCACCGTTGCTGAAAGAGAACTTGCCGTGGCGCTTGGCAGCCATGGGTCACTGACCGTGTTGGTGACAAAACGGCCCCGGCGCCCGGCCCGGCAAATAGGTTATTCATAATTTATGGTATGATTTCCGGAGTTTGATTTGACACAGGATTTCAACTTGGATATGATCAGTCTTTAACAGCCATGATGAAAACAAACCGCGATGGTCGAGCAAATCAATACAGCCCGTTGGGACCGATGAAAACTTCCGCCAAAAAAGCCGGCGACCTCATTGAACACCTGAAGGAGATATCCACCTGGGTATCCTCTGTCCAGGATTTGAACAAGCTCCTGGAGCTGATCATCGAGTCCGCCGCCGGCGTGATCAACGCCAAGGCCGCATCCCTGCTGCTGCTCGACAAGAAAACACGCATGCTTTACTTCAAAGTGGCCACCGGCGAAAAAAAGGAAGAAATCAAGGAATACCGGATCAAGATCGGCCAGGGCATCGCCGGGCACGTTGCAAAAACCGGCGAGCCCCTTTTGATCGAGGACGTGGCCAACGACCCCCGCTGGTACAGCCAGATAAGCGAATCGATCCGGTTCAAAACCAGATCGATAGCCTGCGTTCCCTTGAAACTGGGCAGCCGCATAATCGGCGTGGTCCAGATAGTGGACAAGCAGGATGGCTCCCCCATCGACCAGGCCGACATGGAACTGCTGGAAGAGTTCGCCTCCCTGGCCGCCCTGGCCCTGGGACATGCCCAGAGCATCGAAGAAGTGCGCCGCCAGAACCAGGACCTGAAACATGAGCTCGGCTACCGCCATCAGCTGATAGGCAAAAGCCCGGCCCTGCAGAAAGTAATAAGTGACGCCCTCAAGGTGGCAAATTCCAAAGCCAGCGCCCTGATCCTGGGTGAAAGCGGAACCGGCAAGGAATTGCTGGCCCGCCTTATTCACCGGGCCGGACCACGCAAGAACAAACCCCTGGTGGTGCTCAACTGCGCCGCCCTGCCCGAATCCCTCCTGGAGGACGAACTTTTCGGGCATGAAAAAGGCGCTTTCACAGGAGCCCTTAATCGTAAAATCGGCAAATTCGAACTGGCCCACGAGGGAACCATTTTCCTGGACGAAATCGGAGAGATGACTCCCGGAATGCAGGCCAAACTGCTGAGGGTTCTGCAGGAGGGGCAATTTTACCGGGTGGGGGGCAATATCCCCATATCGGTTGACGTAAGGGTGCTTTCGGCCACCAACAAGAAGCTCGACGAAGAGGTGGCTGCCGGCAGGTTCAGGGAAGACCTTTACTACCGGCTGAATGTGGTCCAGATCAACATGCCCCCCCTGCGTGAAAGACTTGAAGACATCCCCCTGCTGGCCGAACACTTCCTCAACATCTTCAAAGAGGAAACGGTAATGCCCCACCTGACCATTTCGAAAAAAGCCCTCGAAAAAATGATGCAGTACAACTGGCCGGGCAATATCAGGGAACTGCGTAACGCCATCGAAAGAGCCGTGGTAATGGGCAACGGCAAACAGATATTGCCGCAAGATCTGCCCATAGCCTCGGCCAAACCGTCCTATCCCGGCCTTCAGGTCGGCCTCAGCCTTGAAGACGCAATCAACCAGTTCAAAAAGGAATTCATAATCCTGAATCTGAAGCAGACCGGAGGTAACCGGAGCAAGGCAGCCAAGATCATGAAAATTCAAAGAACTTATCTTTCAAGGCTGATTTCCAAATACCAGATCAAAGGTATTTAAGGCCAAAACACCGCGCTGACAAAGGGACCTTTTGACTATTTGGCAGACATGTGCCCTTGATTTGGCACTCAAATTGCATTGCTTTTCGCCGGTAATCTTCGCCGATCGGACTGCGGGTCACACGGAGGGCCAAATGGAAACACAAGTTGGTTGTCACGATGACAAGGTGCGGTTTTCGCCAGTGGAGAGCAACGGCTTTCACAGTGTCGAACTCAGAATCGATGGCATGGAAACGCCCTATCAGTTCAGGTTGTGGAATGACGAACAGGCCCCTATTTTCTTTATTGTCAAGAAAAATTCCATGTTACTTTCACGTTTGGAGATCGGCAGCACCATTCCGATAAAATATTACAGTTCCGCCAATCGGAAAAGCCCGGTTCAGCAGCACCCTACGAGAATCGTCGATATAGTTGCGGACGAAAACGGCCGCTTCAGGGGCCATTGCCGGGTCGAACTGGCGATAGTCGGTCCGGCTGCAGCCAACACCTATTGACATTTTACGTCGTTTTGATGACAAGATTTGTTAAACTTTTCAGCTCAAACTAACTGAGGCACCAAGGGTTATGGCAAAAAAGTATACCGTTCTGGTCATTGACGGCAGGGGCAGCTCAATCAAAGAGCTTGTTGTTGCAACCAAGTGGATATGGGCCGCGGCAATGGCTCTGGTCATGGTGATGGTTCTGGCCGGAATCGGTATTTACCGCTACGGCAGTCTTTGCCGCCAGCTGGCCGACACTGAAGCCATGGAACAGGCTCTGGCCAACAATTCGCAAATAATCGCCGACCAGAAACGACAGCTGAAAAAGTTTGCCGCCGATCTGAACACGCTAAAATCAAAACTGGTAGCCCTCAACGACTTCGAACACAAGATCCGTATCATGGCCAACCTGGAGACCAGTGCCGAATCCAACGCCCTGTTTGGAATCGGCGGATCGATGCCGGACGACCTCGATCCCAACGCAGCCCTGAGCAGGGACCACAAGCGGCTCATCCGGGAAATGCACGCCCAGGTAAGGCAGGTTGAACAGGCTTCGGCAATTCAGCGCAAGAGTTTTGAAAGCCTTCTCAAGTCTCTGGAAAACAAGCGCAACCTTCTGGCAGCCACCCCTTCCCTGCGCCCCACGGAAGGCTGGATCAGCTCGCGTTTCGGCTACCGCATTTCGCCGTTTACCGGCCGCAAGGAATTCCACCGCGGCCTGGACATAGCCTCCCACAATAAAACACCCATCATTGCGCCGGCAGACGGCATAGTAACCTACGCCGGCAAAAAATGGCTCATGGGCAACATGCTGGTAATCGAACATGGTTACGGCATGAAAACCAGGTATGGCCACCTTTCCAACATATTGAAAAAAAAGGGTGAAAGAGTAAAAAGAGGCGAAGTCATCGCCCTGATGGGCAACACCGGCCGCAGCACCGGTCCCCACTTGCACTACGAGGTCTGGCTAAACGGTGTTCCGGTCAACCCGGAAAGATATATTCTAAACTAGCGCCAAACAATCTCACTCTCAAAACAAGTCCGAATCCCGGCTCCATGCAGGCGGAAATCCGGCCTGTATGCCGCACCCTGTATTATTTTGTATACCCAGGTATACATTTACAGACACACAGTGCCGTAACCTGCCCCCGGGCCGGAACGCCGGCCGTCTGAAAAAAAGAGCCGTCCCTCGGCGGGACGGCCACTTAACCGGCATTCGTATTTGCCGGCCTTTATCGGGCAGTTATCTCGGCCATGGCCCGGCCTGCGGCCTCAATCGTCTTGTCGATGGCGTCATCATCGTGGGCGGCTGAAACAAACAGGGCCTCGAACTGGGAAGGCGCCAGATAGATGCCCTTTTGGCGCATGGCCTTGTAATAGCGGGCAAACATGTCCAGGTCAGACTTCTTGGCATCACTGAAATCATATACCGGGCCGGCGGTAAAATACATCCCCAGCATGGAGCCGACCCTGTCGGCCCATACCTGTATGCCGGCCTTTTCAGCAACGGTCTGCAGTCCGTCCAGCAGTTTTTGGGATTGTTTTTCGAGCCCCTCATAGAATCCGGGCCTGGACAATTCTTTGAGGGTGGCTATCCCGGCAGCCATCGCCAGGGGATTTCCGGAAAGGGTCCCGGCCTGGTACACCGGACCCCGGGGAGCCACCTGCTCCATCAAATCGCGCCGGCCGCCGTAAGCTCCCACCGGCAAACCGCCACCGATGATCTTGCCGAAACAGCTCAGATCCGGAACGACGCCATACACGGCCTGGGCTCCGCCCCGGGCCACCCTGAAACCGGTCATCACCTCGTCGAAGATCAGGATGGCGCCGTACCGGTCACAGAGGCTGCGCAGAGAATTTAAAAAACCCTGCCTCGGCGGCACAAGGCCCATGTTGCCGGCCACCGGCTCGACGATGATGCAGGCCGCCTTCCCGCCGTGGCGCCGCATGGTGGTTTCCAGGGTTTCCACATCGTTGTAAGGAAGCGAAAGGGTGTGTTTCACAAAATCCTCCGGCACACCCGGACTGCCCGGAATTGCGAGGGTGGCAACGCCCGAGCCTGCGTCAACCAGCAGGCTGTCCGCATGTCCGTGGTAGCAGCCGTCGAACTTGATTATCATGTCCCTGCCCGTGGCGGCCCGGGCCAGGCGGATGGCGCTCATGGTGGCCTCGGTGCCGGAATTGACCATGCGCACCATTTCAACCGAATCCACGGCCTCCACGATGAGTTCGGCCAGTTCGATCTCGAGTTCAGTCGGAGCGCCGAAACTGATCCCCTTCTCAAGCGCTGTCCTGATCGCATCTGTCACAGCACGATGCCCGTGGCCCAGAATCATGGGGCCCCATGAACCGATGTAATCGATATAACGGACACCGTCCACGTCCCACAGATGACACCCTTGTGCCCGCGCGATGAACACCGGTTCGGCTCCCACCGACCGGCAGGCCCTGACCGGGCTGTTGACTCCGCCCGGTATGAGCCCGACGGCCTTTGCCAGCATAGCCTTCGAATTGGCAGTTGTCATATTCAGGTTCCCTTCCTCCCGATCCCGTCCGCCCGGCAGGGCGCGCAAAGGACCGCTTCAGCCCTGCCCGGCGGGCAAGGCCCGGTTTTCCCTCAAACGGTCAACCTCTGACCAGAAGACCGAAAAACGGTTGACTTTCATCATTCCAGGCCGAAAAATAACAGAGCCCCAGGGGCTGGTCAAGAATCCAGATGGAAACCTTTCCCGTACAGCGGCAGAATATGATGCACAGCCTCAAAGAACTGAAAAAAACTGCCAAGTTCATTGGCTACGTCCTTTGCGTGAGGCCCGACGAATTCGGTCTGATCCCTGACCGGGACGGCTCTTACCGGCTCAAAGAACTGCTCCAGGCCCTTCACGAAGACCCCCAGGGCCGTACTATCCGCAAGGGGCGGCTGAACGAAATGGCGCTCAGCCTTCCGGATCCGCCCTTCGAAATAAATGCCGGCCTGATTCGCCCCCGCGGCCCGGCGCAGCCTCCTTGTCTTGTCAGGGAAGTCAAGCCCCCCAAGCTGCTTTATACGGCGGTCCGGCGGCGGGCCTACCCTCACGTTTCCAAAAAAGGAATCCCAAAGGGACCGCACGGACGCATAGTTCTTTGCCGGGACCGGGACCTGGCCATTAGAATAGGCCGCCGCAAGGACCCTGAACCGGTCCTGTTGACTGTCAACACGGCCCAGGCCCAAAAGCTGGGGGTGTCTTTCATGCGTTTCGGCAATCTTATTTACGTGGCCGATGATATACCAAAGCAATGCTTCACAGGCCCTCCGGTGCCCAAACAGAAAACGGGCAGGCGGACGGAGGCAACCGCGAAACAGCAAAAGCCCGCCGAATCTGCCGGCAGCTTCATAATCGCACCCGAACAGCTCGAAGAACACCGGAAACATGCAAAATCCATCCGGCGCAAGAAGGACCCCGACTGGAAGCGCCACCGCCGCAAGACCAGGAAAAGGTGATTTTAGCGGGAAACGGTAAATTTGATTTGACAACCTCTATCTGAGGTGATAGTGAGCTTTTTTGCTTTTTGAACGACCGGGCCGTTAGCTCAACTAGGCAGAGCAACTGACTCTTAATCAGTAGGTTGAAGGTTCGATTCCTTCACGGCCCACCAGCAATTTGAGGGCCTGTCCTTTTTTGCCGGGACAGGCCCTGTCTTTTGGCGGAGCCTACGCCAGGCTGCGTTTACGGATGCGATTGTGGTTGACAGGCCCCGGGGGGCAATGATAGCTATTTTGAAATTTTCAGGTCAGCCCATTCGCGCAGTCCTTGCTCCGGTCCGACGACCGGGGCTTTATCAGCCATAAGGAGGTGTTATGCGAAGATACGAAACCATTGTCATTCTTGATCCCGACCTTTCCGAAGAAAACCGCACGGCCTTCAGCGATCGAGTAAAAGAAATAATTCCCAAGTTTGAAGGCGTATTGCTCACCGAAGACGTGTGGGGCAACCGCAGGCTTGCTTACGAGATCAACAAAAAACCCCGCGGCTTCTATATCCGCTACGACTATTGCGGCCTGGGAGCCCTGGTGAACGAGCTGGAACGCTCTTTCCGCATCGATGACCGGGTGATGCGCTATATGACCGTTGTACTCGACAAAGATGCAGACCTTGACAGCCTGCTGGCGGAAATGAAATCTTCCGATCAGCCGACCGCGGCCGAGGAAAAAGCCCCGGAAACCAAAACCGAAACCGAAAAGAAACAAGCTGAAGAGCCGGCTCAAGAATCCGCCGCCCGGAGCGAGGCTGCCGAGCCAGATTCAGAGCCTGAAGCTGCCGCCAAGACCCCTGCCGGCGATACCGAGACCATCAAGGAGGATGAATAATGGCCGCTAAAGCCAAAAGACCGACTCGTCGCAGAAGACGCCGTATATACCACCGCCGCAAGGTCTGCCGTTTTTGTGCCGACAGTTCCCTGGTAATCGATTACAAGGAACCGAGAGCCCTGAAATATTTCATTACCGAACGCGGCAAGATAATTCCCCGGCGAATTACAGGCACCTGCGCCAAACATCAACGGGCCCTGACCCTGGCCATCAAGCGGGCGCGCATCGTTGCCCTGCTGCCTTTTGTTGGCACCATCGAAGCCTGAGAAATCTTCAGGCCGGCCATGAGGCCCGGTGAAAGAGAAGGGAGAAATGCAGCCGCTGCTCCAAGGGCACAATGCCGCAGACATCGCCAAAGGAATCGGAATATCACTGGTCCTGTTCGCCCTGGCGGTGATGATGCCGCTGATCGGCTTCTTTTTCTCCCTTCTGATGCCATTGCCGATTCTTTTCTACCGGATAAAGCTTGGCAGAAGCGGCGGACTGCTGATAGCCGGCTGCGCGCTGACGATAATGGCGCTGGTGGCCGGAAGCATGGGGCTGGACGTCCTGTTTTTCGGAGAACTGCTCCTGCTGGGCTTTTGCCTCAGCGAATTGTTCGAACGCCGCCTGACGGTGGAAAAGACCATAGGATACAGCTGCGCTGTTGTCCTGGCAGCGGCCCTGACGGCCCTGTTCTTTTACAGCCTGACGGTACCGGAGAATCTGATAGAGCTGGTATCGGCCTATGTGGCTCACAACCTGGAGCTGTCCCTCAAGCTCTACGAAGGGATGGGGGTATCGGAAAGTACCCTTACGGCCATCAGCAATTCTCTGGACAAGCTGCATTACGTGCTGGTGCGGATACTTCCGTCCCTGGCGACGGTATCACTGATTTTCATCGCCTGGTCCAATCTGCTTCTTTGCCGGCCACTGCTGGCGAGCCGCTGCTTGCCCGGGCCGCAGTTCGGTGACCTGAAGCAATGGAAGGCCCCGGAAAATCTGATCTGGCTGCTGATAGCCTGCGGAGGCTGCCTGATTGCCATGCCTTCGCAAAGCATAATCTGGCTTGCGGCGATCAACGGATTGCTGATCCTGCTGATCATCTATTTTTTCCAGGGCATCGCCATAGTGGCTTTCTTCCTGGAAAGCAAGAAGGCACCAAGAGCAGTCCGGGTCCTGGCGTACAGTCTCATCGGGTTGCAGCAGTTGTTCCTGGTGTTGGTTATCGCCATGGGTATTTTCGATCTATGGGTGGATTTCCGCAAATTGACGAGAAAGGAAAACCGTCCGCCTGAACAATAGGCCGGCGGTCCACTGCCATTGGAGGTTTTGACATGAGAGTTATCCTGAAAGAGACCATAAGCTCGCTGGGAATAATCGGTAGCGAAGTTGACGTTGCCGATGGGTATGCCCGCAACTACCTCTTACCCCAGGGAAAAGCTGTTCCGGCTACCGACCGGTACCGTAAAATGCTGGAGCAGGAAAAGGCCAAATTCGAACTGCAGATAGCCAAGGAAAAGGCTTTTGCCGAAGAAATGGCCAAAAGGCTGGAAGGAGTGACCTGTACCATCGCCGCCCGGGTCCACGAAGAAGACAAGCTCTATGGGTCCATAACGGTGCGTGATATCGTCGATGCCCTGGCCAAGCAGGACATCGAGGTGGAAAAACGGATGGTCATGCTCAAAGAACCCATAAAGCGGACAGGAACCTTCAAGATTCCCATACGGGTCTACCAGGGCGTGGAACCGGAAATCACGGTTGAAATCGTACCGGAGTAAGATTCCGGCCGACAGTTCAGGAAGCTCGGGGCAACCTGGCCCCTGCCTTCAAAAACGCAGGGGCCCGTGCCCGTCAACAACTTCGAAACGGGTCTTGATCATTCTATGGAGTCGGGCTTTTCACAAACAAGGGCCGGGGAAAACACCTTTTCCCGAATGCCTCCCCAGAGCCTGGAGGCGGAAGCCTCCATCCTGGCCACGATTTTGCTCGACAACAGCACACTGCTGGATGTCCTGGAATTGCTCAGTCCTGAGGACTTTTACAAAACCGCCCACCAGAAGATCTTCGAGGCCGTAACCGAACTTTTCGCCAGGAATGAACCGGTCGACCTGGTGACCCTGACCAACCGCCTCCGGGAAAAGGACCAGCTGGAAGACGTGGGAGGAGCGGCCTACCTGGCCCGCCTCATTGATGAGGTGCCGGCGGCGGTCAACGTCGTGCACTATGCCCGGATCATCCGTGACAAGTCCTCTCTCAGGCGCCTGATCTCCAGGGCCAATGAAATCCTCAAACTCTGCTACGAGGATCAGGGCCGGCTCGACGATGTCCTTGACTACGCCGAAGGGGCCATCTTCGATATTTCCGAGCAGAAAAACAAGCAGTCCTTCTACCCTCTGAGCCAGGTCATCGAAACAAACATCGAAGCTTTCGAAAAGCGCCAGGGCAACAAAGCCCTGGTCACGGGAGTGGACACCGGATTTGCCGACTTGAACCGCCTGACTGCCGGCCTGCAGAACTCCGACCTCATCATCCTGGCGGCCCGGCCTTCTATGGGAAAGACGGCCCTGGCGCTGAACATCGCCCGCAACGCGGCTGTCGAATCAGATGTCCCGGTGGCCGTGTTTTCGCTGGAGATGTCCAAGGAGCAGCTCTCGGCCCGCATGCTGTGCGCAGAGGCCAAGGTCGACTCTTCCCGCCTGCGCAGCGGCTACCTGACACCGGAAGACTGGAACCGGATCCTGGAAGCTGCCGGCGTCCTGACAGAAGCTCCCATCTTCATCGACGACTCACCGGATATAACGGTCACCTCCATCCGTACCAAGGCCCGCCGCCTGAAAATGAACAAAGACCTGGGCCTGGTGATCGTCGATTACCTGCAACTGATGAAAGGACGGGCCAACGTGGAACGCCGCGACCTTGAGATATCTGAAATCTCAAGGTCCCTGAAACTGCTGGCCAAGGAACTCAACGTCCCGGTACTTGCCCTTTCCCAGCTCAACCGCAAGCTGGAAGAACGCAGTGACAAACGCCCCATGCTGTCTGACCTGCGCGAATCCGGAGCCCTGGAACAGGATGCCGACGTTGTGGCTTTTATCTACCGCGAATCGGTTTACAACCGGGATGAAAACGACACCGGTCCGGCCGAAACGGCCGAAGTGATTCTGGCCAAACAGCGTAACGGTCCCACCGGTACCGTCAAACTCACCTTCTTCAATGCGTACACCCGTTTCGAAGACCAGGCATGAAGCGTATCCGGGGCAACATCAAGGGCCTGAAAAAAAGTCAGTTGCGGCGCCTGGAAAATTTCTACCGCCGCAAGGTCCCGCCCCGGGACCTTGTCAGCCCCAGCCTGCTGAAAGACACTTGCCGGCTTTCAAGGGAAATCAGGCGCCAGATAGGCCTGCTGATCAACCGCTCCGGCAAGATCGCATATATAATCGTCGGCGACCAGCAGAGCATCTTCATACCCGAACTGCGCGAGTACCGCAGTGCACCTGCCAGGCTGCGCGGCCTGCGCTGCGTCCATACCCACCTGAAACAGGAACCCCTGACAAACGATGACCTGACCGACCTCGCCCTGCTGCGCCTGGACCTGATGGCCGCGGTGGCGGTCGATCCGGCGGGGCTGCCGGGTAAAGTCCACGTGGCGCATATCATGCCCAATTCCACCAAAACGCCCTACCTGGCGCTGCCGCCGGCATCACTCCGGGAACTCGAACTCGACTGCCTGGCCCTGATCCGTTCCCTGGAAGAAGAAATGGCCGCCGGCGGCAGGGTCACCGCCACCGGCCATGAACGCGAAAGGGCCCTGCTGGTTGGAATAGCCACCGGATCACGCAAAAAGGCCTCGGCATCACTCCAGGAACTTGGCCTGCTGGCCGATTCGGCCGGCCTGGAAGTGATCGGCACCATCCTGCAGCAACGGCCCAGGGTCGATCCCCGCTTTCTCCTCGGCCGCGGCCGCCTCCGGCAACTGGCCATCGAGGCCATGCAGAGAGCCGCCTCCCTGATCATTTTCGACCGCGACCTCAATCCCTCCCAGGCCAAGGCCATAAGCGACCAGATCGAACTCAAGGTCATAGACCGTACCCAGCTGATCCTGGACATCTTCGCCCAGCGGGCCCGCAGCCGCGAGGGCAAGCTGCAGGTGGAACTCGCCCAGCTGCGCTACCTGCTGCCCAGGCTGATGAACCAGGGCACCTCCCTTTCCCGCCTGGCCGGCGGTATCGGGGGCCGCGGGCCGGGAGAGACCAAGCTCGAAATAGACCGCCGCCGGGCAAGAGAACGCATCCACCGCCTGGAAAAAGAACTGGCTCAAGTACAAAAACACCGTCTCCGGCAGCGGCAAAGACGGAGCCGGCGGCAAATTCCGGTCATCTCGATCATCGGTTACACCAATGCCGGCAAATCCACCCTGCTCAACACCCTGACCCACAGCCGGGTGCGGGCAGAAAACCGCCTCTTTGCCACCCTCGATCCCACCAGCAGGCGCCTGCGCTTTCCCAGGGATCTGGAGGTGATAATCACCGACACGGTGGGATTCATCCACAACCTGCCCAAAGACCTGATCGCAGCCTTCCGGGCGACCCTGGAAGAACTTGAAAATGCAGACCTTCTGCTGCATGTAATCGATATCAGCAACCCGGATTTCGCCCGCCAGGTCAGCTCTGTGGACAGAATCCTCAATGACCTTGGCCTCAACAACATCGCCCGGCTCCCGGTCCTGAACAAGGCCGATCTGACAGACCGCGAAACGGTCCGCCGGGCCTGCCGGCGCCTGGATGCCATCGCAGTTTGTGCCCGCCGGGCCGAGACCCTGCCGCCTTTGATCAGCGCCATGTCACGGGTGATCACCAGGCTCAAGGGGCTTGACAGGCAGGAGGACAAAAGTTAGATTTGCCTCTTATGGATTTTGAAAGCATCAAGAATACAGCCATCCGGGCTGCCTATAAAGCCGGCGAAGTGCTGCAAAAGTATTTCGGACACCTGGAAAAGGTGGAAAAAAAAGGTGATATCGACCTTTTGACCATTGCCGATCTCGAATCAGAAAAAGCCGTTATAGCCACCATCAAAGAACGCTTCCCGGATCACAGTTTTCTGGCCGAAGAAAGCGGCAACACGACCGGCAGCCGTGAGCATTGCTGGATAATCGATCCTCTCGACGGCACTACAAACTTCGTCCACGGGCTCAGCCTTTTCTCGGTGTCGATAGCCTATGCTCTCGAGGGCCGGGTCATGGTGGCGGTGGTGTTGAACCCGGTCACAGGGGAGCTGTTCACGGCCGTAAAAGGCGAAGGCGCCAGGCTCAACGGACGCATCATCAGGGTGTCCGGTTGCCCAAAGCTTATAGACAGCCTGCTGGTAACAGGTTTTCCCTACGACCTGCAAACCATCCTGGACGAGCTGATGACGCGTTTTGTAAGCTGTCTGCGGGCCGCCCAAGGTGTCCGCCGCCTGGGCTCGGCCGCTCTGGATCTGTGTTTCGTGGCCTGCGGCCGTTTCGACGGCTTCTGGGAACAGAATCTGAAGCCGTGGGATACTGCCGCCGGGCGGCTGGTGGTGGAAGAGGCCGGAGGCAAAGTATCGGATTTTTCCGGCATGCCTTACGAAAAGTCTTACGACCCGCAAAAAAATCAAATTCTGGCAACCAATGGCTTGATTCACGATCAATTGCTTTCTATACTACATCAAGAACCATCTGGTTCCTCAAACAGGGAAAGCTTATGAGCGGTGAACTAAAAGCTGGATTCGGTATCAACGACCATCTGGACTGCTTCGGCCAATTCGATTCATCCGACACCGTCTGCGCCTGTCACTGTGCCTTGCGCCTGCGATGTGCAATCGAGCAGGATCAGAACACCCGTCTGGAGATTCTGGAAGAAATGGTGGCGGCAGAAAACATGATCATCAAGATTCAGTAGTTCATATTTTCAGGCGCGGTCGCAGACGTTTAGAAAACAGCTCCCCACATGGCCGGGCCTGTTTCTTCATCCGGAAATTTGACTTTTTGCCCCGTCAGGCCGATACTATCTGTATGATTATTACCCATCACAGAGAAAAGCTGATAAACGCGATAATCTTCTTTGCCAATAATACAAAGTATTGCGGCAAGACGAAACTGCTGAAGCTGCTCTATTTCCTGGATTTCAAACATTTTAAAGAGACCGGTAAATCAGTTACGGGCCTTGACTATTATGCCTGGCAAATGGGGCCTGTACCCAAGGAACTTTTCGAAGAGCTGTCCGGCCGGATGAAACCGGACATGCAGGCTGCAATTCATCAGTTGCCGGCAAGTGAAGATTTCCAACAGATTCGGCCCAAAAAAAAATTCGACAATCAGTATTTTTCGGAAAAAGAACAGCGACTGCTTGAGGAAATCGCTTTTATTTTCCGGGATGCCAAAGCTGACGAGATGATCGAAGCAACTCACCTGAAAAACGAGCCGTGGGACAAAACCCTCAAGCAAAAAGGCGAGTTCAAAAAAATCGATTACATGCTCTCTATCGACAGCGATATTGTCAGTCTGCCCTATGAAGAAGCCAAAGATCGGCTAAAAGAACGATCTGAGATGTATAAAGTTTTTGGAGTGAAATGATTGCACACACGGGGAGTTATCTTTCATCACAGGCGACTGGTCTTTCACAACGGCTTTGTCGGGAAAAAGTACCTGATTCTGTTAAATACGCCATCTGGTAATGAACCGTACCTTTTAGTTAAAACGACTTCCCAAAAAAAAGATAAACCAACCCATCCCGGATGTATAAAAAAGCGCAGTCTCTTCTTTATTCCGGCCGACAAAACATTTTTCCCAAAAGATACATGGATTCAGCTTTTCGAAATTTATCCGATTCCGCCGGAAGATATTGAATCAGATAAAAACATTAGTATCGCAGGCAACCTGGATGCCAAACTGATTGACGATATTGTAAACTGCCTGTTCGAG
>JAMOUQ010000054.1 GCA_027068085.1 Desulfobacteraceae bacterium
TTCAACGCCTCGGTGGACGCCATCGTCCGCTACGACGCCAAGGGCCGGGTGGAATACCTCAACCCGGCCTTCACCCGAATGTTCGGCTGGACCTTCGAGGAGCTCAGGGGCAAGCGCATCGACTTTGTGCCGCCCGAGGCCGTGGAAGAAACCCAGGAAGCCATTGAGAGAATGAGAAATGGCGAACACCTGACCAACTTCCCCACCCGCCGTCTGACCAGGGACGGCCGCGTCCTGGATGTCGCCCTGAGCGTTTCTTCCATAATCGACGAAAACGGCAACGACATCGGCAACGTGGTCATCATCCGCGACGAAACCGAACGCCGCAAAATGGAAAAAGCCCTGCAAGAGGCAAAACAGAGGGCCGAAGAGGCCAATCGCTCCAAAAGCGAATTTCTGGCCAACATGAGCCATGAGATCCGCACGCCCATGAATGCCATTATGGGCATGGCCGGCCTGCTGATGGACACCGACCTGGATGCCGAACAAAGGGAATTTTTGGCCATCATCCGACAGAGCACCGACGCCCTGCTAAGTATCATCAACGATATTCTAGATTTTTCAAAGATCGAAGCCGGCAAGATGGAACTTGAAATGATCGACTTCGACCTGCGGGAAGCCCTTGATGAAATAATCTCCCTTGCAGCCATATTCGCCAAGGAAAAGGGACTCGAGCTTTGCTACCAAATAGACCACCATGTTCCGGCCCTGCTGATCGGAGATCCGGGCAGGCTGCGTCAGATCATTCTAAACCTTGTCAACAACGCCATAAAATTCACTTCCCGGGGTGAAGTCTTTCTCAAGGTAACCGTTGAAGAGGACGGTCCGGAACATGTCCTGCTGAAGTTCGCCGTCCGTGATACCGGAATCGGCATATCCAAGGAGGATATAGGAAAGCTTTTCACCTCTTTTCACCAGGTGGACGCCTCCACCACCCGCAAATTCGGCGGAACAGGTCTGGGCCTGGCTATCTCCAGGCACCTTACCGAACTTATGCACGGCAAAATCGGGATTGAAAGCCAGGTGGGCAAAGGCTCGACCTTCTGGTTCACGGCCCGCTTCGGCAAACAAAAGCGGGCTGCCGCAACTACGCCCAGACTGCCTGCCGATCTAGCCGGCAAGCGGATCCTCATAGTGGACGACAATAAGACCAATCTTCAAATACTCCAAAGCTATCTCGAACACTGGGGGTTCGTGTGTGACAGTGCCTGGAGCGGTGAAATGGCCCTGGCCATGATGCATGCCGCTGTCAAGTGTAATGCGCCCTACGATCTGCTGGTGACCGACCTGCAAATGCCGGAATTCGACGGAGTGGAGCTGGGCCACCGGATCAAATCCGATGGCGATCTCCAGGGCACCCTGATGATCATGCTTTCATCCCGGGGGCTGCGGGGCGATGCGGCCAAGATGCGCAAGATCGGCTTTGCCGGCTACCTAACCAAGCCGGTACGCCGCAGCCAGCTGTACAACTGCATCCTGACGGCCTTCAGCCATCAAGACCGGCAGACAGAGTGCAAAAAACCGCAATTGGTCACCCGCCATGTGCTCAAGGAAGCCAAGAAACAGAATTTCCGGATACTGCTGGTGGAAGACAACAAGGTCAACCAGGTACTTGCCCTGCGGCTGCTGCAAAAATGGGGCTTCAACGGCGAAGCGGTGGCCAACGGACAGGAGGCCATCCAGTCCCTCAGCATGATTCCTTACGATCTGGTATTGATGGATGTCCAGATGCCGGTTATGGACGGACTGGAGGCCACCCGCAGGATCAGAAGCGGAAAAACAGACGTTATCAATCCACAGGTCCCCATCATAGCCATGACGGCCCACGCCATGAAAGAAGACCGGCAACGCTGCCTGGAAGCCGGCATGGATCAGTACCTCAGCAAACCCATCAACCCCGAGGCCTTGCTGGAAATCCTGGAAAGATTCCTGCCCAAGGAAAGGGCCTGCAACTGAGACGGCCGGAAAGGTCAAGGTCTGCCACACGCCGGTAAGCAGACCGGCACCTGACCTTGTTGGGGAGTTGCGCCTTAGAGTTCGAAGCGCCTGACCATTTCCTCGAGCCAGCGGGAAAGCTCAAGCAGGGACTCCACATTGGTATTCAGACTGGCGGCCGCCTCTGTGATAAGAGTCGAATTCTGATCGACTTTGACGATATCCCGGGCCACCTCTCCGGCTACCGTCGAACTCTGGGAGACATTGTCGGTAACTTCCTGGATCGCGTTGGAGGCCTGGGTGACATTGCCGGCTATCTCGGCAGTGGTGGCAGACTGCTCTTCTATGGCCAGGGCAATACTTGAGACGATTTCATTGACGTCCTTTGCCACCTTGGCTATCTGGCCGATCTCCATGACCGCTTCGTCGGTAGAGTTCTGGATGCCCTCGATACGGCTCTTTATCTCGGCTGTGGCCTCGGCTGTCTGCTTTGCCAGCTCTTTGATCTCGTTGGCCACGACGGCGAACCCCTTACCGGCTTCCCCGGCCCTGGCCGCCTCGATGGTGGCATTGAGAGCCAGCAGGTTGGTTTGCTCCGAAATCTCGGTAATCGTTTCGGTTACCCGGCCGATATCCTGGGCCGCCTCGCCGAGCCGGTCCACCTTTTCAGAAGCCCGCGCCGACTGGCCGACCGCATTTTCAGTCACATTACGGGCCTGGCTCGTATTTTTCTGGATGTTCTGAATCGTGGCGGTCATCTCGGATACCGCGGCTGAAACCATCGTGACGTTTTCGGCCGTTTCTTTTACCGCGGCAGCCACCGATGACATGTTGGCGCTCATTTCCTCGGCCGCCGCCGCAACCGTGTTGGCCCTTTCCGAAACATCCTCGGCCCGGCTGGAGACCTCAGTGGAAACCTTGGAAACACTGCCCGAAGACTGGGCCAGGGTCTGGGCATTTTCCTCTATCTCGGCCATCATCCGCTGGAGGTTTTCAGCCATCTGGTCAAAATCGCGGGCCATGGCCCCTATTTCGTCATTTCCGGTAATCCCGGAACGGGCTTTCAGCTGTCCCCGGCCAATCTTGCGGGCAAAATCCTTCATGGCGGCAATGCGGCCGACAAGACCGTACAGGATAAACAAGTAGAAGCCAAAAAAAGATGCCATGGCAACGAACGTCACCACAATCAGGATCATCAGCTGCCTGAGAGCCCGCTGCATGGCGGCCTCGGAATCTTTTTCCACCTGCTCCAGTCTGGCTTTAATGACGTTGAAGGCCTTGAAAGCCGGAGCATCGTTGATTTTCACCACCTTGTCGATCTGCGCCGGTGTTTTCCCCTCTGCCACCAGCCGGGCGACAACGTCAATGGCCCGGGTGTATTTGCCGGCCACCGCCCTGATATCGGCCAGGGCTTCCCTTTCCCGGTCATCCAGGGCCATCCGGCCCAGCTGCTCGATGGCCTTTGTCATCTTTTCGGCGTTCATCCTGAACCGGTCCACGTACTTGGCCTGTCCCCGCAAAACGTAGTTCTTGAAATTATGGATGAAGCCACCGTAGCCGAATTGGTTCTGAATCTCGGTCAGCAGTCTCTGGCGCTGCAGGACGTGGCCCCGGTAATTGCTCCACACCGAAAACACCTGATTGATCACCCGGTACTGAATCCCGCCGAAGATCAGGACGGTGAGAACGAAACCGACGGTAATGGCAAAAGCTTTCCTCTTTATGCTCATGGGAACCTCCCCTGGAAGAATTGTTCTTTGAGGTCGAACGGCTTTCTATCTCTTCACCAGGGGTTATCGGCCGGCCGATGGAAAAGTTAAACCGGCAGGAACGGGAAAAAATGAGTCCCGGAGCCGGCCCGAAGGACACGAGTTCCGGCTCATTTACTACGTGCCTGCCCGGCCCTGAGCTGTCCGCAGGCGGCCAGGATGTCTCTGCCCTTGGAATAGCGCACGATACAGGTGAAGCGGCGTTTTATGAGCAATTCGTGGAAGGCGTCGATGGCGGCCTGATCCGGCCGCCTGAAATCCGAAGCCGGGTGCTCGTTGAAGGGGATCAGGTTGATCTTGGCCCGCAGCGGAGCAAGCAGGTCGGCCAGCTGCCGGGCATGGCGGGGCGAATCGTTGATCCCGTCAATAAGAATGTACTCGAAGGTTATCCTGCGCCCCCGGGGCAGGTTGAAACGGCGACAGGCATCCAGCAGCACGGAGATGGGATACTTCCGGTTGACGGGCATGAGCCGGCTGCGGATTTCATCGTCCACCGCGTTGAGGGAAACGGCCAGATTGACCCGGGTGTCATTGCCAAGATCGATTATCCTCGGGGCCAGGCCGGCGGTGGAGACCGTCACCCGCCGTCCGGCAAACTGCATTCCGCACTTGCTGGCCGTCAGGATCTCAAGAGCCTGTTTCAGATTCCGGTAGTTTGCCAGCGGCTCTCCCATGCCCATGAAAACGATATTGGTCAGCCGCATGGACCGTCCGGCAAGCTGCTGAACATCCCGCACCTGGGCCAGGATCTCGCCCGGGCTCAGGTTGCGCACCAGTCCGCCGCTGCCGGTAAGGCAGAAACGGCACCCCATGGCGCAGCCCACCTGGGTCGAAACACAGAGGGTGAAATGGTCTCTTTCGGGGATGAGCACACTTTCTATCTCTTCACCGTCGGAAAGGCGGAAAAGGAACTTGCGGGTTCCGTCCCCGGACTCGGCCGACTTGACCGCTTCCAGACGGCCGAGGACGAAATTTTCGGCCAGAACGGAGCGCAAATCCTTGCGCAGGTCGGTCATTGCGTCGAAGCTGTCTGCCTGGCGCAGGTAGATCCAGTTGAAAATCTGGTCGGCCCTGAAAGGGCGGACGCCCCGGTCTTCCAGCCAGCCGATCAGCATGGCATGCGACCAGTCCATTATATCCGGTTTGCCTGGGGTCAGGGTCATCTTGAACGTATCCTTGATAAAATGTATTGAGCCCTGCCGGCACACCTGTTATAGGGTCGCCGGCCGGTGTTTCCGGCTTCTTTATTTTGCTTGACTTAGCATTGATAAAATTATACTTTCAACGTTTTATTGAAGGTATTTGAGAAATAGCTGAGATGTTTGACAATCTGACCGAAAAGCTGGATGCGGTTTTCAAACGCCTTAAAGGGCACGGCAAGCTGTCTGAAAAGAACATAGCCGATGCCATGAGACAGGTGCGGCTTGCCCTGCTGGAAGCCGACGTCCATTACAAGGTCGCCAAGCAGTTCATTGCCGACATCAAGGAGCGGGCCCTGGGCCAGGAGGTGCTTGCCAGCCTGACGCCCGGCCAGCAGGTTATCAAGATCGTCAATGAAGAGCTGACCCGGCTGATGGGTGAAACCCAGAGCCAGCTCCGGCTTGCCGGCACCCATCCGGTATCGGTGATGCTGGTGGGGCTCCAGGGTTCCGGTAAAACCACCACTGCCGGAAAGCTTGCCGTGTACCTGCGCAAAAACGGCAAGCGACCCTACCTTGTACCGGCCGACGTCTACCGGCCGGCGGCCATCGACCAGCTGAAAAAGCTGGGAGAACAGCTGGACGTGCCGGTGTTCGAGTCTTCCACCGACATGGACCCGGTGGAGATCTGCCTCCAGGCGCGGGTGGCGGCCCAAAAGATGCGCTGCGACACCCTGCTTCTTGACACCGCCGGACGGTTGCACGTCGACCAGGAGCTGATGGGCGAACTTGAGCGCATCAAGGAGGCCGTCAAACCGTCGGACATCTTGCTGGTGGCAGACGCCATGACCGGTCAGGACGCGGTCAACATCGCCCGGGCCTTCGACCAGGCCCTGGATATCGGCGGGGTGGTGCTTACCAAGATGGACGGCGACGCCCGGGGCGGAGCGGCCCTGTCCATCAGGGCCATCACCGGCAAGCCGATAAAGTTCATCGGCGTGGGGGAAAAGCTCAACGCCCTGGAGGTCTTCCACCCGGACCGGATGGCCTCCCGGATCCTCGGCATGGGCGACGTGCTGACCATGATCGAAAAAGCCCAGGCCGTGGTGGACGAAAAGAAGGCCGCCGAACTGGAAAAGAAGCTGCGCAAGAACCAGTTCACCCTGGAGGACTTCCGGGACCAGCTGGTTCAGATCCGCAAGATGGGATCGCTGTCCGAGCTGCTGGGCATGATTCCCGGCATGGGCAAGATGAAACAGATGAAAAACCTGGAGGTCGACGAAAAAGAGCTGGTAAGAATCGAGGCCATAATCAATTCCATGACACCCCTGGAGCGCCGCAACCATGGCATAATCAACGGCAGCCGGCGCAAGCGGATCGCCCGGGGCAGCGGAACCAGGGTTCAGGACGTCAACCGGCTGCTGAAGAATTACGTTCAGGTTCTGAAAATGATGAAGAAAATAAACAAGGGCGGCATGCGCGGACTGAGCCGCGGCATGATGCCGTTTTAAAGGAGAAGGTTAGATGCCCGTTAAGATCAGACTGGCCAGACATGGCGCAAAGAAACGACCGTTTTACCGAATCGTTGTGGCCGATAGTGAAAGCCCACGCGACGGCCGGTTCCTGGAAAAGGTGGGAACTTACAACCCGCTTACAGATCCGGCCCAGATCACACTGGATGCCGAGCGGATCAAGTACTGGATGGACAATGGCGCCATCCCGACCGACACCGTACGATCGATCCTGAAAAAAGAAGGTGTTTTTAAATCGTCTGCAACGGCGGTATCCTGACAGGCTGTTGAAAACCGGCTCCGCTGTGAGTCCGATTTGAGCCGAACCCCTGAAGAGCCGAACGCGCGGAGTTTTGCAACAGCCGGGCAAGGCGTGGGCCAACCCGTAACCTGGGGAGGCAGCCATGAAAGAGCTGATTAAACGAATAGCCCGGGCATTGGTGGACCGGCCGGAAGAGGTTTCCGTAACCGAAGTCCAGGGAAGCCAGACCTCGGTTATCGAACTGCAGGTGGCCAAGGAAGACCTCGGCAAGATCATCGGCAAACAGGGACGAACGGCGCGCGCCATGCGCACAATTTTGAGCGCCGCTTCGGCAAAACTGAAAAAACGCACGGTGCTTGAAATCATTGAATAGCGTTGCCGCCTTTAAAGACGTTATTCAAATCGGCAAGATCGTGGCCGCCCATGGAATCCGCGGAGCCGTAAAGGTATACTCTTACGCCGAATCACTGGAATTGTACCGGCCGGGAACGCGGCTGCTGCTCAAACTGGCCGACGGCCGCAAGGAGATCTTGCCGGTGGCGTGGGTCAAGCCCCACAAGGGCACTTTACGCCTGGCCCTGGAGACGGTCAGCGACCGCAACCGGGCCGAGCATCTCGTGGGGGCGCGAATTTACGCCGACAAGGCCGCCCTGCCGGAGCTGGACAGTGAGACCTATTACTGGTTCGATCTGATCGGTCTGCCGGTTTACACCACCGGCGGCCGGTTTCTGGGCAAGGTGGACCATATCATCGAGACCGGCAGCAACGATGTGTACGTGGTCAAAAAGGGCCGGGGCCGGAAAATGCAGGAGATTCTCATCCCGGCCCTGAAAAGCGTGGTCAGGGATATCGATCTGGAGCGGCAGCGCATGGAAGTCGAGCTGCCCGAAGGGCTGGAGTAACCGTCATGGAGTTCCTTGCCCTGACCCTTTTCCCGGAGCTGTTCAGGCCGTTCTGGGAGATAGGAATCGTTGGCCGGGCCGCGGAAAAGGGAATCATCAGGGGCCGGGCCGTGGACATCCGGTCCTTTGCCGCCGGCCGCCACAAAGTGGTGGACGACAGGCCCTATGGCGGGGGATGCGGGATGGTGATGCAGCCCGATCCCCTGGACAAGGCCCTGAACGAAGCCAGGGCCAGGCTGCCGCAGGCCCTGACGGTGCTGCTGACGCCTCAGGGAAAGCGTTTCAGCCAGCAGATGGCCGAAACCCTGGCCGGGGCGGCAAAAGACATGATCCTGGTCTGCGGCCGGTACGAAGGTGTCGATCAGCGGGTGATCGACCGCCACGTCGATCTGGAAATCTCCATCGGCGACTATGTTCTGACAGGCGGTGAACCGGCCGCCATGGTGGTCATCGATGCCGTCACCAGGCTGCTGCCCGGCGCCCTGGGAAACAAGGCCTCGGCCGCCAGCGACTCTTTCAGCCAGGACCTGCTGGAGCATGCCCAGTATACCCGGCCGGCCGACTGGCAGGGAGAGGCGGTCCCGGAGGTGCTGCTGTCAGGGCACCACGGGCAGATCGAAAAGTGGCGCAGGAGCCACGCCCTGGCAACGACGCTGCTGAAAAGGCCGGACCTGCTGCGCGGGCGGAAACTGGGACCGGAGGAAATCCGCCTGCTGGAGAACTGGCGGATAGAAATTGAACGGATACTGGATGCGCAACCTGTTCGTGGCCCTGATCCATCACCCGGTGGTGGATAAGAACGGCGACCGGATCGCAGCCGCGGTCACCAGCCTGGATCTGCACGATATCGCGCGGGCCTCCCGAACATATGGCGTCCGCGCCTTTTACGTGGTGACTCCGGTAGACGATCAGCTGGAGCTGGTAAAGCGGATTGCAGGCCACTGGATCACGGGAGTGGGCGCCGACTACAACCCCGACCGGCGGCAGGCCCTGGAGCTGATAAGGACCGCGTCCGGCCGGCAGCAGATGCTCGGCCTGATCAGACAGGAGACCGGACAAAGGCCGATTACGGTGGCAACCAGTGCCCGGACCAGGGGGGCCGACCTGGATTTTGAAGGCTGCCGGGAAATTATCAACGGCCGGCGGCCGGTGGTGCTTCTTTTCGGCACGGCCTGGGGGCTGGCCCCGGAAGTTGTCAGGGAAGCGGATTTCCGTCTCAGGCCCGTCAGGGCCGGGGCAGACTACAACCATTTGTCGGTCAGATCGGCTGTTTCGATAATTCTGGACAGACTGACACGGGCGGCCGCAACAGGGCCGGGCCCGTCAAAGGAGTGAAAGATGCAAAAGATAAAACAAATCGAAAGAGAACAGATGCGCCTGGACCTGCCGTCTTTCGGCCCGGGCGACACGGTGCGGGTCCATGTCAAGATCAAGGAAGGAGACAAGGAGCGTATCCAGGTCTTCCAGGGCGTGGTCATAGCCAAGCGCAAGGGCACCACCAACGCCACTTTCACCGTGCGCAAGGTCTCCTACGGAGTGGGTGTCGAACGTATCTTCCCTCTGCATTCGCCGATCATCGACAAGGTCGAAGTCGTGACCCGGGGACGCGTGCGGCGGGCCAAGATCTACTACCTGCGCAAGCTGCGCGGCAAAGCGGCCCGTATCCGCGAAAAACGTTTCAGTTAAACGACAGAAGGGGCCTGTGCGGGCCGGCGGCATCGCAGACATCCGGGTGGTTGCGTCATTCTGGTTGTTTCTTTGCCCAAGCGGCGGGCGGATCGGTATGCAACCGGACCTTTGGCAATTCGAAAAGCAGGCGGCCTGCTCCGGCCATGACCTGGTGGCCGGGGTGGACGAGGCCGGCCGCGGCCCTCTGGCAGGGCCGGTGGTGGCCGCCGCCGTGGTGTTGCCGTCCGATTTTCCCGGGCAGGGAATCGATGATTCCAAGAAACTGTCCGAGCGCCGCAGGCTGAACGCTTTCCGGATCATTCGCCGCCAGGCCCTGACAGTGGGCCTGGGCATAGTCAACGCGGCCCGCATCGACACCATCAACATTCTCCAGGCGGCCCGGCTGGCCATGGCGCGGGCCGTCTGCCGCCTGGATCCGCAACCATCCCTGTTGCTGATAGACGGCAATTTCACCATCGACCTTCCCGTGGCCCAGCAGCCCCTGATCAAGGGCGACTCCCGCAGCATCTCCATCGCCTGTGCATCCATCGTTGCCAAGGTCACCCGGGACCGGATAATGAGGGCCTGTCACCGCCGCTTTCCCCAGTACGGCTTCGACCGCCACAAGGGATACCCCACGGCCGCCCACAAACAGGCCCTTGCCTGCCACGGCCCCTGCCCCCTGCATCGCAAAACCTTCAGGGGCGTGCGGGAGCTTTTGGAGACCGGTCCGCCATGTTGAACCGGCATCAGCGCCTGGGACGGCAGGCAGAAGATCTGGCTGCCCGGCATCTGAAGAAACTGGGCTATACCATCGTGGAACGCAATTTCAAAACAGCGCTGGGAGAAATAGACCTTGTGGCCCGTCACGAAAACGACCTGGTTTTCGTGGAAGTCAAGGCCCGCAGCTCCGACAGGTTCGGCAGCCCGGCCGAAGCCGTAACTTTTGCCAAACAGCGCAAACTGTCCATGCTGGCCCTCGAATACCTCAGGCGCAACGGCCTTGAGGATGTGAGCGCCAGGTTCGACGTGGTGACCGTCGATGCCGGCCGCCGGCCGCCAAGGGTAGAGGTGATCGCCAATGCCTTCGACCTGGCCTATGGATGACAAACCGGCCGTGGAGGCCGGAACCCTGTATCTGGTGGCCACACCCATCGGCAACCGGGCCGACATAACCCTCAGGGCCCTGGCGGTGCTGGAACAGGCCGACGTGGTGGCCGCCGAAGACACCCGCACCAGCGGCCGCCTCCTGGCAGGCTATGGCATTCAGCGCGGACTCGTGGCCTACCACGAACACAATGAAACCCGCCAGGCGGCCCGCTTGCTGCAGGAGCTGGAATCCGGCCGCAGCGTGGCCCTGGTAAGCGACGCGGGCACCCCCCTTGTATCCGACCCCGGCTACCGCCTGGTGGCGGCCGCAGCGGACAGGCAGATCAAGATCGTTCCCGTCCCGGGGGCCTCGGCCCTTACAGCCGCCCTGAGCGCTTCGGGACTGCCGACGGATTCATTCGTCTTTGCCGGGTTCCCGGCCCGCAGACCGGGCAGACGCAGGCGGCAGCTGGAAAGCCTGGCCGCAGACAGGCGCACTCTGATTTTTTTCGAATCCCCGCGCAGGCTGCTCGGCCTGCTGGAAGACCTGCAACAGGTCATGGGCAACCGCCAGGTGGTGGTGGCCCGCGAGCTGACCAAGCTGCACGAGGAATTCATCCGCGGCACCGTGGGCCATGTCATCTGCCGGCTCCGGGACCGGCCGGCGATCAAGGGCGAGGTAACGCTTTTGGTGGCCGGTGCCGATAAGAAAAATACAGCCGCGGGCCGGCAAGAGCTGGACCGGGCCCTGGCAGCGGCCCTTGAAGAAACCGGCGGTTCTGCCTCTGCCGCCGCCTCCCTGGTGGCCCAACGGCTCGGGACCGGACGCCGGCTGGTCTACCGCCGGGCCGTTGAGCTCAAAAAGGCCCGCGGCAGTTGAGACAAATCAGCAAACCACAACCCCGGAAGGGGCGTGGAGGCGTTTCCCTTTTGCCGGAAACGTCGAAAAAGGAGTCAACATGAGCAACCTGGATGCCATCTTCGCGCCCCGGTCGGTGGCCGTGGTGGGCGCCTCCACCGTGCCCGGAAAGGTGGGCCACGATATTTTCGTCAACATCCTGCGGGGAGGGTTCACCGGCACCTTGTACCCGGTCAATCCTTCGGCCCGGTCAGTCGCCAGCGTCCGGGCCTACCCCAGAATCTCTGAAATCCCCGACCCCATCGACCTGGGAATGATCATTCTGCCCCCTCCTCTGGCCCTGAAGGCCGTGCAGGAAGCGGTCGAAAACGGGGTAAAGGGAATCGTCATCGTCTCGGCCGGTTTCCGGGAAGTCGGTGAGGAGGGACGCCGGATAGAAGACCGCATCGTGGCGGTCTGCCGGGAGGCCGGAGTAAGGATGATCGGACCCAACTGCCTGGGGGTGATCAACCCCCTGCAGGCGGTCCGCCTCAACGCCAGTTTCTCGGCCCGCATGCCGGCTCCGGGCAATATCTCATTCATCTCCCAGAGCGGGGCCCTGTGCACGGCGGTGCTGGACTTCGCCGCCGACCGCGAGTTCGGTTTTTCCAAGTTCATCTCCATCGGCAACAAGGCCGACGTGGACGAGCTGGACCTGCTGTGCTACCTGCACAGGGACACCGACACCGAGGTCATCATGCTCTACCTGGAAGAGCTGCGCCGGGGCCCTGAATTCATCTCCACGGTAAAAGAGATCACCTCGGGCGACTTCCGGCCCAAGCCGGTGCTGGTGATCAAGTCGGGCCGCACCAGCGCCGGGGCCCAGGCCGCGGCTTCCCATACCGGGGCCCTGGCCGGAACCGAGGGGGTCTACGATGCGATCTTCAAGCAGTCGGGCATCATCCGGGTGGACACAATCGACGAGCTGTTCGATTTTGCCAGCGCCTTTGCCTACAAGAACGAAAGCGAGCTGGGCAAGCTGCGCCGCAAGGTTCCCAGCGGCAACAAGGTGGCCATCGTGACCAACGCGGGCGGACCGGGCATTGTGGCCACCGACATGACAGTTTCCTCCGGCCTGGAACTGGCCCGTTTCTCACCCGAGACCGTGGAAGTGCTTGCCAGTCACCTGCCCCAGACGGCCAACCTTCACAACCCGGTGGACGTCATCGGTGATGCGGCCTCGGACCGCTACGAAAACGCCCTGGCCGCGGTCATCCGCGACCAGAACGTGGACGGCGCCCTGGTGATCCTCACTCCCCAGTCAATGACCAACGTGCTGGAAACGGCCAAGGCCATCGTCCGCATCGCCCGCCGCTCCCCCAAGCCTATCCTGTGCTGTTTCATGGGAATCATCGACGTGTCGGCCGGGGTCAAGTACCTCCAGGAGCACGGGGTGCCGGTATATCGCTTTCCGGAAAACGCGGCCAAGGCCTTCGGGGCCCTCTACAAGTATTCCCGGTGGCTCAACCGTCAGCACCTGGCGCAGTTCAAGCTGAGCCACGACCGGGAGCGGGCCTCCCGGCTCATCGAAGGCTACCTGAAAGAAGGCCGGAGCTACCTGGGAGAGCTGGAAGGGCTGGAGCTGCTGAGCTGTTATGGCTTCAAGACCCTGGCCACCGAGCTTGCCGCCGGACCGGACCAGGCGGTGGAGCTGGCCGAAAAAATCGGTTATCCGGTGGTGATGAAAATCGTCAGCCCCCAGATCGTTCACAAGTCGGATGCCGGCGGAGTGCGGGTCGGCCTCCAAAACGCCGATCAGGTCCGCCAGGCCTTCCAGCAGATAACGGCCGCGGCCCGCACCTTCGACCCGAAGGCCGAGATCAGGGGAGTGCTGGTCCAGCAGATGGCTCCCGAGGGCGTGGAACTGATCATGGGCATGAACCGCTATCCGGTCTTCGGCCCCCTGCTCATGTTCGGTATAGGCGGCGTGCTGGTGGAAGTCTTCCAGGACGTGGTCTTCAGGCTGGCGCCCATCGGTCGCAACGAGGCCCGCAGAATGATCCGTTCGATCAAGGGCTACCGCCTGCTGGAAGAATTCCGCGGCCGCCCCCGCACCGACCTGACGGCCCTGGAAAAACTGACAGTCAGCCTCTCGGACATGGTATCCGACCATCCGGAAATAGCCGAACTGGACATCAATCCCCTGCTGGTGCACCAGGAAGGCCGGGGCGCCACCGTGGCCGACTGCCGCATCATCCTCAAGCCCGCGGACAAGGATCGATAGGCCATGCCCGCCGACCGGCCCGATCCCGGAGTGCTGCACCCGGTCATCCTGTCGGTTCCGGAAAGCCGCACCGCCCTTTCCGGCCGCCGCCAGGTGGAGTATCTCAGCCGCATGGCCCGGCAGGCGGCCAGCCGGTCGGCAGGACTGAGCGGCATGGTTCTGGATCAATTCCCCAAGGACGACAGGGGCACTCCCCTTGCCTGCCGGGGAGTCTGCTGGTCATTGTCCCACAAGCCTCAAAAAGTGGCCGGCGTGGTTGCCCGGTCCCCGGTGGGCATCGACCTGGAGAAGGTCAGACCGGTGCATCCGGGCCTTTTCCGGCGCATTGCCTCGGAAAAGGAGTGGCGGCTTGTGGGCGCACGGGATCTGACTGCCCTTTTCATGGTCTGGACGGCCAAGGAAGCCGTCCTCAAAGCCACCGGCCGGGGCCTGGCCGGCCTGTCCCGGTGCCGGATCAAAGAAGTGCATTCCGGCCGGGGCCTCATCCTGGAGGCCGGCAGAACCTGCTGGAACGTAGAACATTGCACGATCGGCGGCGGTTTCATGGCCGCAGTCACAGCCGCAGGGAAAAACGCAGTGATCTGGCACGTTGAGCGATGACTGAGAATAACCATCTACTGCTTCAGGGAGAATTGAAATGTACGTTACTTTTTACGGCGCTGTAAGAGAGGTTACCGGTTCCCTCCATGTCCTGGCCACGGCACACGACCATTTGGTGCTCGACTGCGGTCTCTTCCAGGGCCGTCGCAAAAAAACGGCCGAAAAGAACCGGGTCCTGCCCTTCGACCCGGCCATAATAACCAGCGTTATTCTGTCCCACGCCCATATCGACCACTCGGGCCGGATTCCCCTGCTGGCCCGCAACGGTTTTGCCGGCAGGATCGTCTGCACCCGGGTCACCCGGGACGCCTGCGGCTACCTGCTGCCCGACGCGGCCCATATTCAGCAATCAGACGCCAACTACCTCAATTACAAGACCGCCCGGGCCGCCCTGCACAGAATCGAAAACCAGGGTTCCGGCTCCGGAAAGAAAAAGCGCAGAGCCAAGACAGCCCTCAAGACCAATGGCCACAGGCTCGACCTGGAGGCCATCGACCGGGTCATCTCCTCCTTGCGCCTGGAAAAGGTAGAGCCCCTGTACACGGCCGCCGACGCCGACCACGCCCTGGGGCTCTTCGACAGTGTCCCTTACCGTACCACCGTGACCGTGGGCCGGAATCTTGAATGCACCTTTTACGAAGCCGGCCACATCCTCGGCTCGGCCATCAGCATCATCCGGTACCGGGAAAAGGGCCGTATCTACAGTGTCGGTTTCACCGGCGACCTGGGCCGTTTTCAAAAGCCGATCCTGCGCGACCCGGCCCTGGATTTTCCGCCGGAACACCGCCGCCTGGACCTTCTGATCATGGAGAGCACCTACGGAGACCGGACCCATGAACCGGTGGGAGACATGCGCTCGACCCTCAAACAGGTGGTGGCCGAAACCTACCGGCGGAAAGGCTGCGTGGTGATACCGGCCTTTGCCTACGGCCGGACCCAGGAGCTGCTCTACGTGCTGCACGAACTTTTCGACCGGGGAGAGCTGCCCAAGATACCGGTCTACGTGGACAGCCCCCTGGCAACCAACATCACCCGCGTCTTTGGTGAACATCCCGAAGTCTACGACCGGGAAACCCATCGAACCTTCCTGGAAAAAGGAGAAAACCCCTTCCGCTTCGACCGCCTCCGTTTCGTCGAATCGGTGGAAGAATCCATGGCCCTGATGCGCGACACCCGGCCCCACATCGTGCTGTCGGCCTCGGGCATGTGTGAAGCCGGCCGCATCCTCCACCACCTGCGCTACAAGATCCACAACGAGCGCAACACCATCCTGATCGTCGGCTACATGGCCAAACACACCCTGGGCCGCCGTATCCTGGAACTGGGCACCCGGTGGGAAGCCGAAGGCCGCAAGGGCAAGCCGCCCATTGTCCGGCTGCTGAACAAGGAATATCCCCTCAAGGCCCGCGTGGTCCAGATGGGAGGGTTTTCGGCCCACGCCGACAGGGATGAAATGCTGAAATTTCTGCGGGAGTCCAACCTGAAAATAGACCAGGTGGCCGTGGTCCACGGCGAAGAAGACCAGTCCCTGGCCTTTGCCAAGCTTTTGAACCGCAACGGTTACCGGGCCATGGTACCCAGGGCGGGGCAGATTTTGGGGATCAGAGGCCGCAGGAAATGACGGGTATCAGGATCCAGATACCGGCAAACAGTCTGAACCGACACCGGAATTTTGTCTTTCCGGAACCGGGAGGTCCCGGTTCCGGAAGTTAATTTCAGGCACCTTCTCAGGCCGCCTGGCTCTGCTGGAGATGAACGTCCATCTGGGGAAAGGGAATCGAAATGCCGTTTTCTTCCAGGGCCTGCTTGGCCTTTTCCATGGTCCCGAAATAAACCGCCCAGTAATCGCTCGCCTTGCTCCAGGGACGCAGCACCAGGTTGACCGAACTGTCGGCCAGTTCTGAAACGGCCACCATCGGTGCGGGATCTTTCAGTACCAGGGGATTTTCTTTTACCAGATCCAGCAGAATCTGTTTGGCTTTGGCAATATCGGCTTCATAGGCGATTCCGATAACCATGTCCACCCTGAGCCTGCCTTCGGCCGAATAGTTCACCAGGGAACCGTTGGAGATGGCTCCGTTGGGAATCACGATCCGCTTGTTGTCCGGCGAAAGCAAAATTGTGTTGAAGATCTGGACTTCCTTGACCACTCCCAGGTGACCCTGGGTCTCGATCAGGTCGCCCACGGTGTAGGGCCGGAAAATCAGGATCAACACTCCGCCTGCGAAATTGGCCAGACTGCCCTGCAGCGCCAGGCCGACGGCCAGGCCGGCGGCACCCAAAACGGCAATGAACGAAGTGGTGGCCACCCCGACCATGGAAGCGATGCTGATAAACAGAAGCACCTTCAGGCCCCAGCCCACCAGGCTGGTCAGGAAAGGAATCAGGGTTTTGTCCGTTTTGGATTTTTCCATCGAAAGACGAACGACCTTCACCAGCCCCCTGATTATCCATAGACCGATGAACAGGGTAAGCAGGGCCAGGACCAGCTTGGGGGCATAACCGACGACAAGTTCCAGTGCTTTTTGGCTCAAGACGCTGATGTTTTCCATGATTGCTCCTTTTCGTTTCTATGTTTATATTGCGACACCGAAATCGGATTGCCTGCAAACCCCATCTCCCGGCACCTGCCTATAACCGGAAACATGCATCCGTTGGCCGGTAAAAAAACAAGACCCCCGAATATGCGGGCTCCAAACGAACCTTCACCCCGAAACAGGGCGGATTTCATCTGCCCGCACGACAGGGCAATGCAAACAGGAGAGGGCGGTGACCCGGACTTCGGCCTTTCCCGCGGGTAAAGACGCGGGTTGCCCGAAAATTGTCCGGTAACCGTATTCTGTAACTTTTTTCACAATACAGACGATTGTTCAGCACGGAAAAGCCGGTCCGAGGCAAGAAGAGATGAATCCAGGATCAGGACGCGAACTGCCGGCACGGAAACCGTTCTGCCAGTACCCCCGCGGGGAGGGATTGCATTGGCCCTGCACCCCGAAAACGACAGGAGACCGGCCGGGCCCGGGAAGTTTCCGGGATTAGCGCAGGGAAAATCAAAAAAACAATCAACCGATCATACCAGGGATCGGGAAGATGGCCTTCCCTGCCATGAACGGTTTGAAAAAAGCCCCTGAATCAAAGATTGATAACTGCACGCGATTTGTCAAGAACGGAGTTGGTGAAGATGGTCAGCGGGCACCTGCCAAAACCGTCCCCGGCCATGCCGGGATGACCGGGGAACGTATAATTCCTATCAAAACAATCAGGAAAACAAAAGCCAATTATGAAAAGCCATTACATGAATCCGGCAAGCGGTCCGAAAAGCTGAATTTGCTTGTGGCGGGCCGCCATGACTTCATACAACATGCCTGATTTATAAGTGATTTTGCCAAATCACCCTTGACAAACCCTTTGACAGCCGGTATCTGAACCTGAGTCATTGGCCGCCGGATTTTATTGCCGTTGTTCAGTGGGTCCTTCCAGACGGCGATAATAATGTGGTTTTATTATTTAACCGTTTTCCTGATCCAATTCCTGCAAAAAATGACTTTCTTATCAACCCAATTACCAAATTTCAAATCTTTTCATTTGCCTGACAGGAGGAGCCATGATTGTTGCTGAAAGGAAACCCTTCGAAGAGATCAAGGCCATGGTATCGGGCTACAAAAAGGTCCTGACCGTCGGCTGCGGAACCTGTGTGGCCGTGTGCCTGGCCGGAGGGTCAAAGGAGGTGGCAACCCTTAACGCCGAGTTGGAGCTTGCCCTGGGCAAGGATGGAATAAGTCCGGGGGCCGCCACCGTGGAGCGCCAGTGCGACATGGAATTTCTGGCCGAACTAGACCCCCTGGCCGAGCAGTACGATGCTTTCATTTCCATGGCCTGCGGAGCCGGAATCCAGTTCCTGGCAGAACGTTTCCCTGACAAGCCCGTCTTTCCGGCGGTCAACACCTCTTTCATCGGGGTCAACCTCGACGTCGGCTGGTACGAAGAAAAATGCCGCGCCTGCGGAACCTGCGTCCTGGGAACAACCGGCGGCATATGTCCGGTCACCATGTGCGCCAAGAGCCTTTTCAACGGTCCCTGCGGAGGCACCAACAACGGCAGCTGCGAAATCAACACCGACCAGCCCTGCGCCTGGTACCGGATTCACGAACGGCTGTCCGCCCAGGGCCGGCTCGAGCAGATAATGGAGATTTCACCGGCCAACGACTGGAGCAATCAGAAGCCCAGAAAAATCATCCAGCCCGGTTATGAGGAACGCATCAAAGCCCTGCAGGGGTGAAAAGCCTGCTGAAACGGTTGGACAATCAAATATTTTCGTGAGGGAGACATGGACATGAAATCAGGTAGCAGACTGGAAAGGGTTCTCAAGGCCGGACACTTCGCTTTCACCGGTGAAGTAGGGCCGCCGCGGGGAGCCAATGTGGAGGCTTTGAAAAAAAAGATTTCCTATCTCAAAGGCTGTGTCGACATGGCCAACATAACCGACAATCAGACCGCCATGGTCAGGATGTCCAGCTGGGCCGCGTCCCTTTTCTGCATTCAGGAAGGCCTTGAACCCAACTACCAAATGGTCTGCCGGGACAGAAACCGCCTGGCCATGCAGGCCGACATCCTGGGAGCCTATTCCCACGGTATCCGCAATATCCTCTGCCTTTCGGGAGACCATCAGATGTTCGGCGATCACCCCCAGGCCAAGGGGGTCTACGACATCGATTCCATGCAGCTCATCCAGATGGTCAAGCAGATGCGCGACGAGGGCAAGTTCCAGGGCGGTGCCGACATAGACGAGCCGCCCAAGCTTTTTATAGGAGCAGCGGCCAATCCTTTTGCCGAACCGTTCGAATGGAGGGTTCACCGCCTGGCCAAGAAAGTCCGGGCCGGGGCCGACTTCATCCAGACCCAGTGCGTGTACAACATGGACAAGATCAGACAATGGATCAAGCGGGCCAACGACATGGGCCTGACCGAGCAGGTCTACATCCTGCCGGGAATCACGCCCATGAAAAGCGTCGGTATGGCCAACTACATGAAGAACAAGGTGCCCGGAATGGATGTTCCGGATGAAATCATCAAGCGCCTGAAAGGGGTCGAGAAAAAGAAGGTCGCCGACGAGGGAATCAAGATCGCCTGCGAACAGATAGAGGAATTCAAAGAGATGAAAGGGGTTGCCGGAGTTCATCTCATGGCCATTGAATGGGAGCACAGGGTGCCGGAGATAGCCGAAAGAGCGGGCATGCTGCCAAGGCCGGAAGTTTGATACCTGATATCCAACAAGAAATAAGGAGTTTCCAAATTGAAGAGTCAAAACGGAAAAGTCATGGTGGTTGGAGGTGGTATTGCAGGCCTTACCGCTGCGTGGGAACTTTCCAGGCAGAATATCGGTGTTGAGCTGGTGGAAAAGAGTTGCTTTCTGGGAGGCCACAGCATCGGGTTCACCTGCAAAGCAACCGACAAATGCCAGCAGTGCGGCGCCTGCAGCGTGGAGGAAATGCTGGCCAACGTCGTGGACGAACCCTTGATCAATGTCCATCTCAGAACCGAGGTCACAGGCCTGCAAAACGGAGACGGTCTTACCGTCTCTTTGACCAAAAGCGACGCCGGCCCGGCAGGAGGCGGTATATTAAGGGGGTTTTCCAAGAACAACCGCCCCCTGTACGTTGTCGGCCAAGATGCCGGAGACGACATTCCCGAAGGAGCGGTCAAAATAACCGAGCTGGGCACCGAAGCCCGGCTCGAGGTGGACGCGGTTATCGTGGCTACCGGCTTCACCCCCTTTGATCCGTCCATCAAGAAGACCTATGGCTACGGCCAGTGGAAAAACGTGATCACCGGCCTGGAGCTGGAGAGGATTCTGCGGGAAAACAAATCCCTTGTCCGGCCTTCGGACGGAAAGGCACCGCAGAAGATAGCCTTCATCCAGTGCGTCGGGTCCCGCGACAAGGGCCTCGGGCACCTCTGGTGCTCCCAGGTATGCTGCCCTTACGCCATGCGCATGGCCTCGGTCATCAAGCATGACAACCCGGAAGCCGACATCACCATGTTCTACATAGATATCCAGAACACGGGCAAAGAATTCCCCATCTTCTACGAAGACGTCAAATCGTGGCTTAAGTTCGTCAGGGCCATCCCGGTGGACATCTATCAGGTCGAAGACGAGCGCCTCAAGCTCATGCAGCTGGTGGAGGGTCAGGACGCGCCGGCAATGGAAGAATTCGATCTGGTAGTTCTGGCGGTGGGCATAACACCCGGGGCCGACACCCCGGATATCGCCAAGCTTTTCAATATCGCCGTCAATGAAGATGGTTTTCTCGACGGCGGTTCAGCCGCAACCGCAGGTGTATTCGTGGCAGGCACCGCAGCCGGACCGGGAAGCATAATCGACACCATGGCAGGAGCCCAAAAGACAGCCTATGAAGCCATGAAGTTTCTGGGGGTGACCAAATGACAGCAGAAAAAAGCAGCAACACCATCGAGATAAGCATCAATACCGATGTCCTGGTTATCGGCACCGGTGCTGCCGGCGCGGAAGCGGCCGAGGTTATTTCCGCCCAGGGATACAAGGTGGCCGTGGCGGGCGACGGCGGGCAGGATATTGCCCAATCCGGCCGGGCCGAATTGATCGAGGGCGCCCATATCCGGGATTTTGCCGGAGTGGCCGGGGATTTCCGCGCCTGTTTCGTAAAAGACGGGCAAAGACTGGAACGCAATTTCGGGGCGGTCGTGATCGCGCCCGGCCGCAATGTCCGGCCCCAGGCCGAGCCTTTCGGACTCAGCCTCGGAGAAAGGGTGATCACCCTTGGCGAACTGGAAAAGATACTGGCAGACGGCAACGCCCGGTCCAAGCTCGGAGGAGCCGCGGTGGCCCTGCTCTTGAACCTGACCTGGGAGGGAGACCCGCAGTACACGGCCCGGGTCCTGGAAGCTTCCCTTGCCATCCAGCAGCTCGAAGGCGCCACGGCCAGTATTTACGCCGGCAACGTCAAGGTGGCCGCCCCCGGCCTGGAAAGAAAGTTCACCTACGTTCGCGAACAGGGGGTGGTCTGCTTCAAGCCCATGGAAAAACCGTCCATCGAGCAGACCGGAGACAAAATCAGGATAACCACCCTGGATTCCATCCTGCGCAAGACCCTGGTGGCCGAATACGATTACCTGGTGGTGGAAGAAAAAGCCGAACCCAGCGACCGGGATCTGGACCTTGCCTACAGCCTGAGACTGGACACCGACCTGGAAGGTTTTCTGCCGAGCAACAATGTTCACCGTTTTCCGGTCAACTCGAACCGGGAAGGAATCTACATTGCCGCGCCCGGCCTGGGGGCCAACATAGCTCTGAGGATCAAGGAGCTTTTCGGAGACGGTGTAAAGAGCGTGCCGGCCGACCGGGCGGTGGTGGATCCTGAAAAATGCACCATTTGCCTGACCTGCTATCGCTGCTGCCCCCACGGCGCGATCTTCTGGCAGGACGGGGTGGCGGCCATATCGCCCCTTGCCTGCCAGGGCTGCGGAATATGCGCCAGTGAATGTCCCATGGACGCAATTCAGATCGGCGGTTTCAACGACAAGGACCTGCGCCGGCAGGTACGGGAAGCAGTGGCCGCAACACAGAAGCCGGCCATCGTGGCCTTTTGCTGCCAGAATTCGGCCCTGGAGGCAGGCCGGGCGGCCGCCGAGTTCGGCATGGACCTGCCCGCCGGGCTCAAGCTGATCAAGGTGCCCTGCGCCGGCAAGGTGGACGTTGAATTCATCATGCAGGCCTTTGTCGATGGCGCCGACGGGGTGATGGTGGCAGCCTGTCACGAGGGCAACTGCAAGGCCGAAAGGGGCAATCTCTTCGCCCGCTGGCGGGTGAACGAGATCCGCAAGCGTCTCGAAGCCCTGGGCATCGACAAGCAAAGGCTCCTTTTCACCACCTTTGCCTCCAACATGGCCAAGGGCTTTGCCGAAACGGCCGCGCAGTTCGCAGGCAGTCTCTGATGATTAAAAAAGAGGAAGGGGCCGCGGGTCCCTTCCTCTTTTCAGCCTGTCCGGAACCTGGCGGCGCCGCTACGGGGCAGATCCATCCGGACTATGCCAGGGCCTGCTTCAGGGCCGCCCGGGCCAGCAGCCGAGTCGAGTCCAGCACCGGCAGGGGGCAGTCTTCAGGGTCCACCAGGAGGGGAATCTCGGTACAGCCGAGGATGACGGCATCACAGCCGGCCTGCCTCAGCTTCCGGATCACCTCGTTGAAATACAGCCGCGATTTTTCGGTAAAGACCCCTTTTACCAGCTCGTCGAAAATTATGGAATCAATCCTGGCGCGGTCGTCTTGGCCGGGAATCGCCCATTGCAGCCCGAAGCTTTCCAGGACTTCCGGATAGACCGGGCCTGTCATCAGGTACTTCGTTCCGGTGATGCCCAGCTTGCCAAAGCCGGCCTTTTTTGCCTTGCGGGCGACTGCCTCGGCAATGTGCAGCCAGGGTATGGGTGATTTTTCAACCACATGCTCGAAGGCCTGGTGAATGGTATTGTCAGGACAGACGGCCAGCTCCGCCCCTGCCCGGGCCAGTTTTGAGACCGAAGAGAGCATAAGCCCGGCAACGGCCTCCCAGTTGCCGGCCACGATATGCTCCATGTACCCTCCCAAAGGATGGGTGTGCATGGAAATCTCGGGATGCATGTGCCGGCCCATCAGCTCCGGGGCCTCGGCGCATATGGTCCGGTAGCACAGGGCCGCGCCTTCGGCACTGCATGCCACTATGGCTATATGCTTCGACATGACTGATTCTTCCCTTACCAGACAGGCCCGGTTTTGGAAACAATAAACAGGCCCTCCGGCCATGGACTTTGATAACGGGTTGGGATTGGATGGCGATGACCGCGGACATATCTTTGCTTGCAGAACGTTTCCGGTACGAAATGGAAAACCTGCCATACGTCTGTGCCGCAAGGGAGGGTATCGGCGGAAGGATCAAGGCCGAACCGGAGCATTTCCGGGTGGAAGAAATCTTGCCATACGGAGCCTGCGGTCAGGGCGAACACGTGTACGTCACCGTAAGGCGCAAGGGCTACAACAGCCCGGATGTCGCCCGCCGGCTGGCCCGGGCCGCCGGCATTGGGGCCTCCAAGGTCGGTTTCGGCGGCCGCAAGGACAAAAACGCCCTTACGACCCAGACATTCTCCCTGGCGGTGGGACAAAAAACGGCCGCCGCGACGGTGGAAAAGAAGCTGGCCGGACTGCCTTTCGAGATTCTTGCCGTCGACCGCCATACCAATAAAATAAAGACCGGCCATGTGGCCGCCAACCGCTTCCGGATCCTTTTGAGCGGCGTCGAAAGCGCGTCCCTGCCGGAGGCCCGGGAAATCGCCGCCATCCTGGTCGTAAAAGGGGTGCCCAACTTTTACGGCCCCCAGCGTTTCGGCCGCAACGGGGCCAACATCGAACGGGCCCTGAAGCTGGCCCTGGGCGGCCCGGCGGGCCGCCGGCCGGACCGCTTCATGGTTTCCGTATTTCAGTCCCTGCTTTTCAACAGCTGCCTGACACTCCGCCACCGGCAGGGCGACCTGTTCAGCATGCTGGAAGGCGACGTGGCCCGCAAGACCGATACCGGCGGCATCTTCGTGGTTCAGGACGCGGCCGAGGCCAACCAGAGGTTCCGGCAACACAAAATCGTCTACACCGGACCGATCTACGGCCACAAGATGCTGGCGGCCCGGCGGGCCGCCGGCAGGCTGGAGGCAAAGATCCTGGAAGCGGCCGGGATAGCGGCACAGGATTTCAAACGCCTGCGGGCCCGCGGATCAAGGCGGCCGGCGATAATATTTCCGGAAACAATCGATATCCGCCCGGACCCCGGCGGGCTCCTGTTCGAGTTTACCCTGCCGTCCGGGGCCTACGCCACGGTGGTGATGCGCGAATTCACACGTCCTAAAAATTTGACCGCGGCTGACCACATATGATATTTTGAGAATCATCTGGGAAGTCCTCTCATCCAGACAGTCCTTCCTCCGGCAGCCCGAGGCGGCCGGAAGACTGAATCCGGCAAGACCCGGCGCCGGCACGGAAACGAATCTTTCAACATAGAGTTTCGCGCACCTTTTTGAGACCCAAAACCAGGAAGGAGTATCAGTATGCTTGCCCCCCGGCCCCTGCCCGAAATCGACTGGAACACCATCATTCCGCCTTACGATGATCATCCTTTCTTCCGGGACTGCGAAAAAGCGCCTTTCCGGCCAAAAGCAGTCGTTTTCGACATGGTCAATGCCTGGTGGCTCTGCGAGGCGGCCACCCTGGCCTACAGCGAACCGGAACTCGCCAAGGCCAGGTTCGCCGCGGCAGGCCTTGCCGATGTCGATTTCTTCAGCGGCCCCAGCACCCAGTGCTATCTGGCGGCCGGCACCAGCTTCGCCATCCTGGCCTTCAGGGGAACCGAGACCGGAAAGCGTCAAAACCGGGACGATTACGCCAACATAGTCGCCGACATCAGAGCAGATTTCGACATCCGCCTCAAGCAATCCGGTCAGGGCGGCAAAGTCCACCGCGGCTTTCTGGAGGCCCTGGACGAGGTCTGGGCCCCCCTTGTCAGGAAGCTGGAAGAGGTCGCCGCCAGGGGGCTGAAGCTCTGGATGTGCGGCCACAGCCTGGGAGCCGCCCTGGCAACCCTGGCGGCCGACCGTTTCGGAAACGTGAGCGGCCTTTATACCTTCGGCTCTCCCCGGGTGGGCGACGAATCCTTCAAACGCGATTTTTTCATCCCGACCTACCGTTTCGTAAACAACAACGACATCGTGACCCAGGTGCCTCCGCCACCTTACCGCCATGTAGGCCAGCTGCGCTACATCGATCACCAGGGCCTGGTGCATGACGACAGCGACCGCTGGCACCGCTGGATAGACAGTATTCAGGGGCACTTTCAGACTGCCTTCAACGCCGTCGGCAAGCTGCGCAAAGGCTTCAAGGTGCTGGTACCCGACGGATTGAAAGATCACGCCCCCACCCTGTACGCAACCTGCATCTGGAACAACCTGGTACGGACCATGGCGTCCTGAAATCATTCCAAGGAAGGGAGGAAACATGCAAATCGACATGCATTTTTACGGACTTTACGCCCTGGCAAGAGCCGCCGGTATCAGGCCCGATCCGGCCCTGGTGATAGCCACGGCTTCCCAGTTCGTCGACGAAGCCATCGACGACGAAGCCATAGTGCTTGCCGACCAGAACGCCGTCGTGCCGACCATGACCTCCCACAAGCCTCTGGACTGGCAGAACTGCCTGCCCGGAGACCAGTGGAAGGTCTGGGTGCCGTTTCACTTTCTGCCCGGAAACCAGCCCGAAGGGGGAAGCTTTACGGAAAAGATGGTCTGCCGTAAAAACAGCGCCCCGGCCCGCCGGATGCTGGAAAACGCCCTTTCCATGGCCGATCAGCCCCTGGGGCCGTTGATGATCGGCATTGCCTGCCATGTCTATGCCGACACTTTCGCCCATTACGGATTCATAGGGCTCCGGCGGGACTGGAACCGGGTCCGCAACGACACGGTGGAGATAAAAGTCCGATCCAGAAAAATAATAGATTATATCGAAGCCAAGTTCGAAGACTTCAAGGCCCGGCTCATCGGCAGCGCCGGCGAGGTGATGCCGGTGGGTCACGCCGCGGTGGCCACGTATCCCGACAGGCCCTACCTGGTCTGGCGTTACGCCCACGAAAACGGCCTGGTGGTACAACGGGACAACCCCGCCGATTACCTGGAGGCCGGCCGGAAACTGTTCGATTTCTTCGCGCGCCTGTGTCAGGGACACGGCCAATACGGCCGCAGCCGGCCCGTGAAATGGTCCGATATCAAAAATGAGCTCAAAAAGATAATAACCAAAGAGGCCGACAAGAAAAACAGAATCAAGGCCTGGAAAAAAGCCATCAGCGCCGGAAAACTCTTTTCCCCCACGGCAAAAGACAAGGCCTTGCGGTACGACCCGCGCCTGTTCAAATCGGCCAGCGTTTCGTATTACTTTGCCGACCACGGCCGGCTCGATGGCTGCCAGGGCTATCTTTTTCATCAGGCGGCCTGGAAACACCGCAATTTCGTTCTGCACAAACTGTTGCCGGAATACGCAATAGTGGCCTGAAAAGAACCGTGAGCGTCATGCTCTGGCGACGAATTTTTTCTCTGCCAAAACGACCGGGTAGGGTATGGGGTCGCGCAGGCAGATGGCGACCTCGTCACCCTGGCGGCGGATGACGGTTCCTTTGACATCGATCACCCGGCCGCACAGAAGCCTGATCCGCCCCTTTATGCGGCGTCTGATTTTAACGGGAGGATAAACGCGAAAGCGCACGCCCCGTTCCGACAGGTCCTGGACTTCGAAACGCCGCTTGCCGGTTTCAAGATAAGGCCGGGGTCCCAGGATATAGGAGACGCGGATGTCACGGCGTTTGATAGTGCCCCGGCGCCGGCCGTCATCCTGCTCGGCCTCCGGGAAATGATGATGGAAAAGAAGGGCAAGCAGGTTGACAAAGGCGATGATCATCAATAGAAACAATCCGGCCGTGGCCAAAGGTTCCATGGAAGAGCCGCCGGTAAAAAAAATGGCCAGCACTATGGCAAATTGAATCAGGTTGGCGACAACGGCGAGGATTCGCATTTTGGCTCTCTCGACATACAGACACATTCAGGGTGCAGGTGATTTGCAGGGGCCAGGCCGGCCTTCAGGCTGCCGGGCCTGACAGGCCCGGACAGTCGGCTTACCGGTTTTTGTAACATGATCCGTTCCCGGCATCAAGACGCCCGGGACAGACGGCAGCCCGGAGGCAATCTAAAATGGGAGAACAGGTCAAGGATTTCTGGCAGGAACATTCCCTCAAATTTCTGGAAATGGCTTTCCGTACCGACCGCCAGGAAAGAATCGCCCGGCCTGACGGCTACGGGAAAAATACGGGCCAGTGCGGTGACACGGTGGAATTTTTCCTGACCATCAAGGGCGATATGCTCGAAAACATATCCTTTGAAATCAACGGATGCATGCATACCAACGCCTGCGCCAACGCCCTGGCCCATCTTGCCGAGGGACTGCCCCTTGAAAAGGCCTGGGAAATTACCCCCCAGCAAATAGCCGAATTTCTGGAAACCCTTCCCGATGACCATTTCCATTGCGCCGAGCTTGCGGTAGGTGCATTTTACCTTGCCCTTGCCGATGCCAAGCAAAAAAGCAGGCAGAGCTGGAAAAAAGTCTACGGCAGGCCCTGACGGCTCCGAAAAAAACGCCATGCCGGCGACGTATCCGGCCGGCGGCGGCGTAGTGCGGCCCCCTGTCGGGCAGGGACAACCGGGGCAACTTCCCATCTGCATACGGCACCGGTCCGGCCGTCCATCTTGCCTTGACATGGCAGCTCATCTCTACTATAGGTGTTGACTTGAATTTCGTCAGAAAGCTGCAGAACTTACTAGGTATAATGGACAGGGGGACGGAAGCGGACCCAGGCCGCTTTCAGCAGGTTGGACAGAGAAGTTTATCGGGATCGGCGCTCTGATGACGCTATACTCATGCTTGAACAAGGACAAGACGGCCATTGTCGATCAGTGGTTCGAAAAAGTGGTGTCCACCTATCCCGAGGATACCGCCAGATTTCTCAAAAGCCAGAAGGATCCTTTCGCCAATCCCGTGGGCCAAACCACCATCGCCGGGCTGGCAGCCCTTTTCGACCTGATTCTGGAAGGAATCGATCGGCAAGCGGCCATATCCTTTCTTGACCCCATCATCCGCATCCGTGCCGTCCAGAAATTCACTCCCACCCGGGCAACCAGGTTTATCCTGGATTTGAAGCCCATCATCCGTAAGATTGTGCAACAACGGTTATCCGTTGCAGATAGCATGCAGGAATTACTGGCGTTGGAGGACCGGATAGACGAGTTGGCCCTGCTGGCGTTCGACATCTTCATGAGTTGCCGCGAGAAGGTGTTTGAGCTTAAGGCCAACGAAATGCGCAACCGGACGTACCGGGCCTTTGCCAGAGCTGGTTTGATCGCCGAGTCCGCGGACAATCCGTCGTGACTCAACCTTGTCCTTTATTATTCATTAAATAGTCCCGGGTTGGCGCAACCCCGGTGTCCGCCGCTGTCGGCAACCACCGGCCGGATGTCCGACACGCCGATCCCAACCGGCCGGCAGGCAACACGGGGGGCGCGGGGCGGAAATTTTACCCGGGACTGGCAAGTGAGGTGCAGGTAGATGAATAAAAATTATCTGGTTTCCCTTTTGGCGGTTATCGGGCTGTTTGTGATCGCCTGGGTTGGCTCCGCGATCGGGCTCAAGTGGTTGTTCGGGATAGTGATCCCGTACGCGGCCCTGGTCGTTTTCGTGGCGGGTGTATGGCGCAAGGTCATGGGGTGGGCCCGTTCGCCGGTCCCCTTCCGGATCCCCACCACCTGCGGTCAGCAAAAAACGATGCCCTGGATCAAGCAGGCCGCAATCGAAAATCCATCGACCAAGGGCGGGGTATTTGTCAGGATGCTGCTGGAAATACTAGCCTTCCGTTCCCTGTTCCGCAACACCCGCATGAAAATGCGTGAAGGCAAGCTGAGCTACAACCTGGAAATATTCCTCTGGGTGGGTGCCCTGGCCTTTCACTATGCCTTTCTGACCACTCTGGTGCGCCACCTGCGGTTTTTCACCGAACCGATCCCTTCCTGGGTAAGCCTGATCGAAAAGGTCGACAGCTTCTTCCGGGTCGAAATCATGTACGACCCGATCCATTTCGGACTGCCGGGAATCTACGTATCCGGTCTGGTGCTGCTGGCTGCGGTCACCTACCTTTTCCTGCGGCGGCTCTTTGTCCGGCCGGTGCGCTACATCAGCCTGGCTTCCGATTACTTTCCCCTGTTCCTGATAATGGGAATCGCCCTGACCGGCATATTCATGCGCTATTTCACCAAAGTCGATATTACCTCCATCAAGGAACTGACCATGGGCCTGGTCACCTTCCACTGGTCGATCCCCGAGGGTATCGGCAACCTTTTCTTTGTGCATCTTTTCTTTGTGTCGGTATTGCTGGCCTATTTCCCCTTCAGCAAGCTGATGCACATGGGGGGCGTCTTCCTCAGCCCCACCCGCAACCTGACCGCCAACACCCGTGAAGTCCGGCACGTCAATCCCTGGAATTACCCGGTCAAGGTCCATACCTACGAGGCCTATGAGGACGAATTCAGGGAAAAGATGATCGAAGCCGGTCTGCCGGTGGAAAAGATGCCCGAACCCAAGCCTGAAGAACCGAAAGAGGAAAAGGAGTAAATAAATGGCAGACGAAACCCCGAAACCAAGCGAGCTGTTGGCGAAGTTGGACCATCGTCCGCCGGCCACCGGGTGGATGGATACGCCGGTTGAAATTCGCAAGGGGATGTACTGCTACGCGGCCAATCCCAAAAGCGTTAAAGCCTTGGGACTGCCCAACGCCCGGCAGTGGAACCCCCTGGACGATGACTGGAAGCTGCCCGACAACTGGCAACAGATATTGCACGAAGGATTCAAGGAAAGACTGGAAAAGTTCCGCACATTCAAGGTCTTCATGGACATCTGTGTGCGCTGCGGAGCCTGCGCCGACAAGTGCCATTTTTTCATCGGCACCGGCGATCCCAAGAACATGCCCGTGCTGCGGGCCGAGCTGCTCAGATCGGTCTACCGCAACGACTTTACCACCTTCGGACGTATTTTGGGCCGCCTGGGCGGAGCCCGCCCCATGACCATGAACGTGCTCAAGGAATGGTGGTACTACATGTTTCAATGCACCGAGTGCCGCCGCTGCTCGGTTTTCTGTCCCTACGGCATCGACACGGCCGAAATCACCATCATGGGCCGGGAGCTGCTCAACCTGCTGGGCCTGAACATCGACTGGATCGCCACCCCGGTCGCCAACTGTTACCGCACCGGCAACCACCTGGGCATCCAGCCGCATGCCTTCAAGGACATGATCGACTTTTTCTGCGACGACATCGAGGAGATAACCGGCATCCGGCCCAACCCCCAGTTCAACAAGAAGGGGGCCGACATCCTCTTCATCACCCCCTCGGGCGACGTCTTCGCGGACCCGGGCACCTATACCTGCATGGGCTACCTGATGCTCTTTCACTTTCTGCAGGAAAAGTACGGGTTCGACATCACCTGGAGCACCTATGCATCCGAGGGCGGCAACTTCGGCTTTTTCACCTCCCACGAGGTCATGAAGCGGCTCAACGCCAAGATGTACCTGGAGGCCAAGCGGCTGGGGGTAAAGTGGATCCTTGGTGGTGAGTGCGGTCACATGTGGCGGGTGATCCACCAGTACATGGACACCATGAACGGCCCGGCCGACTTTCTCGAAGAACCGGTCAATCCCGTCACCGGCACCAAGTTCGAAAACGCCAAGTCCACCAAGATGGTCCACATTGCCGAGTTCACCGCCGACCTGATCAAGCACGGCAAGCTCGATCTGGATCCGTCCCGCAACGACAACAAGATCATCACTTTCCACGACTCGTGCAACCCGGCCCGCGGCATGGGGATGTTCGAAGAGCCGCGCTATGTGATCCGCAACGTGGCCAACCACTTCTACGAAATGCCGGCCAACACCATCCGCGAAAACACATTCTGCTGCGGCAGCGGAGCCGGTCTGAACGCCGGTGAAAACATGGAGCTGCGCATGGCCGGCGGACTGCCCCGGGCCAATGCCGTCAAGTACGTCCATGAAAAATTCGGGGTCAACATGCTGGCCTGCATCTGCGCCATCGACCGGGCGGCCCTGCCGACTTCGATGGAATACTGGGTCCCGGAAATGGATGTGACCGGGCTGCACGAGCTTGTGGCCAACGCCCTGATCCTGCCCGGAGAGAAGCAACGCGAAACGGATCTGCGCGGCGAGCCGCTGCCGGGAATGGAGGATGCCGATGAATGATAAAAAATATATCTTAGGCGGTTTGTTGATTTTCATCGTCCTTTTCGCTTTCCCCTTCTGGTTCAACCTGGGCAAGGCAGCCCCGGCCCCCAATCCGGTGCTGAGCGAAAAGGCCAAGGCGGCCGGAAAATGCGTCATGCCCACAGAGTTCATGCGCGCCGAACACATGAAGCTGCTGGGCATGTGGAGGCGCTCGGTGGTCCGCCATGCAAAGCGGGAATTTATCAATCCTGAAGGCAAGCAGTACACCATGAGTCTGCAAAACACCTGCCTGAACTGCCACGACAACAAGGCTAAATTCTGTGACAAGTGCCACGACTACGCCTCGGTGGATGTGTACTGCTGGGATTGCCATATTGATAAATCCAAAGGAGAAGAATGATGGATAGCAGCAGAAGAAGCGTCTTGAAATTTTTCGGCCTGACTGCTTTGGGGCTGGCCTCCAGGCCGGTGTTCAACGCTTTCGCCACCGAACACGGGCATTCGGCCATGCACTTTGAAAAAGGCGCCAAAGCCCTCAAGGCCAAGCAATGGGCCATGGTCATAGACACCCGCAAGTTCGAGTCGGCCGATGAACTTGAGCCGATCATCGAGGCGTGCAACAAAGCCCACAATATTCCTCAGTTCGAAAACAAGAACCACGAAATCAAGTGGATCTGGGAAACCGAGTACCACAATGCGTTCCCCCAGTCCCCCAATCGGTTCCTGTCCGAAGAAGCCGAGCAAAGGCCTTATCTGGTACTGTGCAATCACTGCGAAAACCCGCCCTGCTGCAGGGCCTGTCCCACCCAGGCAACCTTCAAGCGGGAAAGCGACGGTATCGTCATCATGGATTTTCACCGTTGCATCGGGTGCCGCTTCTGCATGGCGGCCTGTCCCTTCGGTTCCCGCAGCTTCAACTTCCGCGATCCGCGGCCCTTCATTCCGGAACTCAACAAGGATTATCCGACCCGCATGAAGGGTGTGGTGGAAAAGTGCAATTTCTGCGCCGAACGCCTGGCCAAGGGCCTTGAACCGGCCTGTGTGGAAGCATCGGAAGGCGCCATCGTTTTCGGCGATCTTTACGACCCTGAATCGGAAGTCCGCAAGCTTTTGCGGGAAAACTACACCATCCGGCGCAAACAGAGTTTGGGAACCGAACCCTGCGTCTACTACATAGTGTGAGGTGACTATGCTTGAATTAGCCGTTAAAGGAGATAAAAAATACTGGAGCTGGGTCGTCGCCTTGCTGGCGGTAATCGGCGGCGCCTTTCTGATCTACCTGTGGCAGCTCAAATTCGGCCTCGGCATCACCGGCATGAGCCGGGACGTTTCCTGGGGCTTTTACATCGCCAACTTCACCTACCTGGTGGGCGTGGCCGCCGGTGGCGTTATGGTGGTGCTGCCGTACTACCTCCACGACTACAAGGCCTACGGCAGGATCACCGTGCTGGGCGAGTTCCTGGCCATCGGCGCCATCGTCATGTGCCTGCTGTTTATCATCGTCGACCTTGGCCAGCCGATGCGTATCCTCAACGTCTGGCTCTACCCCACCCCCCACAGCGTCCTTTTCTGGGACACCATCGTGCTCAACGGGTACCTGTTTCTCAACATAGTGGTGGGCTGGAACGTGCTGGAGGCAGAGCGTAACAACGTTCATTACCAGGCCTGGCTCAAGCCGTTCATCTATATTTCGATTCCCTGGGCCGTGAGTATCCACACGGTGACCGCTTACCTGTACTGCGGCCTGCCCGGACGCGGCTTCTGGCTGACAGCCATCCTGGCGCCCCGCTTTCTGGCTTCGGCCTTTGCCGCCGGACCGGCCCTGCTGATCCTGCTGTGCCTGTTCGTGCGCAAGGTGTCCCGTTTCGACCCCGGCCGGGAGCAGATCCAGTCTCTTGCCAAGACGGTTGCCTATGCCATCTGCATCAACGTCTTTTTCTTCCTCTGCGAAGTTTTCGTTGCCTTCTACAGCAACATCCCGGAACACATGGATCATCTCAAGTACCTGTTTGCCGGCCTTCACGGCCACGGCCTGCTGGTGCCCTGGATGTGGGCCTCGCTGATCCTGATGGTCGTCGGAATCATCATGACCGTCACTCCGCTTACCCGTAAAAACGAAACCACCCTGGCCTGCGCCTGCGTGGCCATCATCGTCGGCACCTGGATCGACAAGGGGCTGGGAATGATCTCGGGCGGATTCGTGCCCAATCCCCTTCACCAGGTCAACGAGTATGCACCCACCCTGCCTGAAATCGGAATCACCATCGGCGTCTATGCCGCCGGAGCCCTGGTACTGACGATCCTTTACAAGATCGCCGTTGGCGTAAAAGAGGAAGTCCGCGCCTGAAAACCGGCTCTTGCGCAAAATCATCAGCCTCAAGGCCCGGCGGGCGTAAAGCCTGCCGGGCCTTCTTTTTACGGCAGCGCCGGTCAGAGGATTGAATACGACAGCTTTCGACAGACCGCCATGGTTTGCGCGCAAGGCCACTCCATGCGGAAATAACTGTCTGCCCGGAAGTCATCAGAGAAGAAAATTCAGATTGGGCAGACTGTTTTCTTCCTGGGGACGGCTGAAGAAATCTTCCAGGGCCCTGCGGATCACATCCAGGCTCCGTGCGTTCTGAATGGGCCGCAGCAAGAAGTGGCCGAAACGGAAGTTGGCCGCCAGGTAAGGCGCGTAGCGCCTGTAGCGCCTCAGGGCGCGGGATTGATCAAAATGACGGGGCACAAGCTCCAGGAGCCGGAAAGCAGTCTTCCGGGCCACAAGCGGTCCGAAATCCCTGCCTGCGACCCAGGCGGCAAAAGACCAGGGCCGGCAGACAGCCAGCCGACCCAGGGCAACCCCGTCACAGCCGGTGGTCTCTATCATCTTGAGGCAGTCTGCGGCTGAAAAGACGTTGCCGTTTCCCAAAACCGGTATCGAAACCGCCTCCTTGACGGCCGCTATATACTCCCATCTGGGCGGCCGGTTGCGCCGGTCCGGGGCAACCCGGGGATGGAAGGTAAGGGCGTCGGCACCGGCCTCTTCCAGCCGGCGGGCCAGCTCCACCGCCGGAGCAGGATCGTCCTGCCAGCCTGTCCTGAACTTTACCGTCACCGGGCAGGTCACGGCCTTGCTTACGGCCCTGACCACGGCAACGGCCCGGTCCGGTTCCCGGAGCAGGGCGGCCCCCCAATTCTGGCCGCAGATGGCCCCGGCGCAGCAACCCAGATTGATATCGACCCCGAAAAGACCGTATTGCTCTATTGTGACGGCCGCAGCCGCCATTTTGTCGGGATCGGAGCCCACGATCTGAACGGCCAGCTGACCTGCCTCGGCATCCTGCCAGCAAAAATAGGCCGAAGTCCGGCGGTCCTCGTGGGGAATCCGGCCGGCGCTGCACATTTCCGAAAAGAACAGGCCGCAGCCGCCGAAGCCGGCAATCACCCGGCGCATGGCCACATGCCCCAGGCAGGTCATGGGTGCCAGCACAAGCCGGCTTGAAATGGATTTGCCGCCGATGGCAAGGGGCCGGCTGAGCAATTTTTGAAGTCTGTCCGGCCCTATCTTCTCTGCCGTTTTTTCACCTTCGCCCATGCAGGTGTATTTACATCCTCCGGCAGGCTGAATGCAATATTTTGCTTGACAATCTTTTCACGAACCTTCATATTTCCAATTTTTCAGAGCCCGGTATTTTGATGCCCGCTTTGCAGCTGCAATGCGGTCTTTACGCTGTTTTTTTTCGGAGGATAAAAATGTACGCAGTGGTTGCAACCGGTGGCAAACAATATAAGGTCAAAGAAGGCGATATTCTGAAAATAGAGAAGATCGAAGGCGACGTCGGGTCCCGGGTCGATTTCGACCAGGTACTGATGTATTCTGACGGCGACCAGGTAAGGGTGGGCCAACCCAAGATCGATGGGGCGGTAGTCCGCGGTCACATAGTGGCCCAGGGCAAGAACCGCAAGATAATCGTTTTCAAGTACAAGCGGCGCAAACGCTACCGCCGCAAAAACGGCCACCGCCAGGCTTTCACCGCCGTCAGGATCGACACCATCGAAGCCTGATGATATAGGCAGGTCCGTTTTCAGAGTTGCGGGGCCATTTGATTTTCATGAATACCGCGAGTCAAAGCTTTTTATCGAATACAGGAGAACCTGACAATGGCACATAAAAAAGCAGGCGGAAGTTCCAAAAACGGTCGCGACAGTCAGGGCCAGCGCCGGGGAGTGAAGCGCTACGGCGGCCAGTTCGTCAAGGCCGGCAACATCATCGTCCGCCAACTGGGCACCAAAATCCATCCCGGAGCCAACGTTGGAGTTGGCAAGGATTACACCCTTTTTGCCAAGATCGACGGTATCGTCAAGTTTGAACGCAAGGGACGCACCGGCAAAAAGGTCAGTGTCTATGCCGCGTGAAATTCGTTGATGAAGCCATCATCACGGTCCAGTCGGGGGACGGCGGCCGCGGCTGCGTAAGCTTCAGACGGGAAAGATTCGTCCCCCGGGGAGGGCCCGACGGCGGCGACGGAGGCAAGGGCGGCGATGTCATCCTGAAGGCCACCGGCCGCAAGCATACCCTCTACCATCTGCAATTCAAACGACTTTACAAGGCCGGCCGGGGCGCCCACGGTCAGGGAAGCCAGAAAACCGGCCGCAATGGCGCCGACCTGGTGGTTGAAGTTCCGCCGGGCACGATTGTCAAAAACGCAGCCACCGGTGAGGTGATCTGCGATCTTGACCGTGACGGAGCCCGGGTGGTGGTTGCCCGCGGCGGCCGTGGCGGCCTGGGCAACCGCAGATTCCGCAGCTCCACCAACCGCGCCCCCCGCTACGCCCAGCCCGGAGAGCCCGGTGTCACCCTGGATTTGAAACTGGAACTCAAACTGCTGGCCGACGCCGGCCTGGCGGGCCTGCCAAATGCCGGCAAATCGACCCTGATCAGCGCCATTTCCGCAGCCAGGCCCAAAATCGCCGATTATCCTTTCACAACCCTGACACCCAATCTGGGGGTGGTGGCCCCGGCCGGAATGGAGCCCTTCGTGGTTGCCGACATTCCCGGCCTGATCGAAGGCGCCCACCAGGGAGCAGGCCTGGGCATCCGGTTTTTGCGCCACATCGAAAGGACCCGCATCGTGGTGCACATCATCGATGCGGCGGCCATCGACCCCCAAGACCCGCTGCGGGCGTACCGTACCATCAACAACGAACTGGAAAGTTACAGCCCCGAGCTTGCGGCCAAGCCTCAACTGATCGTTCTCAACAAGATCGATCTGCCCCGCGGCCGGGCCGGGACGGAGGCTTTCCGGAAAGCGATGCCGGATCGCGAAATATTTGCCGTAAGCGCTGCCACCGGCCGGGAGCTGGACAGCCTTGTAAAGCGTCTGGGCCAACTTGTACAGGCAAGCCATGCCGACACCGACTGCAAGCAAGACTGAAAACCGCCGCATCGGACTTTTCGGCGGCACTTTCAATCCCATCCACAACGGGCACCTGTCCGCCTGCCGTCAGGTATACCGGCACCTCAAGCTTGAACGAGTGTACGTCATCCCCTGCAACGTGCCGCCCCACAAGGACACAAGCCAGCTTGCGCCGGGCCGGGACCGCCTGGCGATGGTGGAACTGGCCCTTGCCGCAGACCCTGTCATGCTGGCATCTGACCTGGAACTGCAAAGACCGGGGACTTCTTTTTCCATCGATACCGTACTTGCCGTCAAGGCCCTGGCGGGCAAGCCCGCCGATCTTTTCTTCATTCTGGGTCTCGATGCCTTCCTTTCGCTCCATACCTGGCAGGCCTGGCGCCGGCTGCCGGCCGAAACCGCGATGGCCGTCATGTCCCGGCCCTTTGACGACGGCAGCAGCAAACGCGATCTTGTAAAACAGCTTGAAACCTATCTTCATTCCACGGTATCCTTGCGGTATCGGTACCATCTGCAGGACGGGTGTTTCAGGCATCCCGTGCTGAAGCCGGTTTACCCGGTGGAAGTTTCACCGGTGGATGTCTCGTCTTCCCACATCAGGCAGTGCCTGCGAAACGGCCTTCCCATCGGGGCCATGGTACCCGAAGCGGTTTCAGCCTACATCAGAAAAAAAGGATTGTATCGATGAGCGAGCCCTTTCTGGCCAGTCTGGACCCTTTCGTCAGGGCGACCCTGGGCAAAAAAGCGCAGGATGTCGTGGTCATGGACGTCCGGGGCCTGACTTCCCTGGCCGACGCTTTCATCATCTGCAGCGGACGTTCCAGCCGCCAGGTCACCGCCATTGCCGATCACATCAAGCGGACTTTGAAAAAGCAGTCCATAAAACCCCTGAACGTGGAGGGAACCGGACAGGGACACTGGGTCCTGATGGACTACGGCCATGTCATCATTCACGTCTTCTACGAACAGACCCGTCGCTTTTACGACCTTGAAAGCCTCTGGGCCGACGCCGAAAGATTCACTATCGACAGTCCGGAAAACGACGAGCGGATCCCGGAGCCCGGCCCGCCGCCGGAAGGCCGGGAAATAATTATCGAATGACAGTACGACAGGAGCAATTCTATGCCACGGCCAAGACCGGTTATGCTGATGATCCTGGATGGATGGGGCCTGGGGCCTGAAACCGACACCAACGCCGTTTTCATGGCTCAAACCCCGAACCTGGACCGCCTGACAAGGCAGTACCCCACCACGCGGTTGCTGACATCGGGCCGGGCCGTGGGCCTGCCTGACGGCATCATGGGCAACTCCGAAGTGGGCCACCTCAACCTGGGCGCCGGACGGGTGGTGTACCAGGATCTGCTGCGTATCGACATGGCCATAGAAGACGGCAGTTTTTTCGAAAACCCGGTCCTGCTGGAGCTGGTATCGAAACTGGTTGCGAGCGGCGGACGCCTCCACCTCATGGGGCTGGTCTCCGACGGAGGAGTTCACAGCCAGTTCAACCATCTGCTTGCTTTGCTGGAACTTGCCCGGCGCAACGGTCTCAAACAGGTCTACATCCATGCCATCCTGGACGGCCGGGATACTCCGCCCACCAACGGCGCCGGTTACCTGGAAAAACTGGCCGCCAAAGCGGCTGAAATCGGAACCGGACAGATTGCCACCGTTTGCGGCCGCTTCTGGGCCATGGACCGTGATACGCGCTGGGACCGCATCCAGCGGGCCTACGACCTCTATACTCTGGGCCAGGGACAACTGGTGGCCGATCCGGTGAGCGCCGTCCGCCAGGCTTATAAAAATGACGAAACCGATGAATTCATCCAGCCCATGGCTGTCAGCGGGCCTGATGGCAAACCCCTGGCAGTGGTGGAAGACGGCGACGGTATAATCTTTTTCAATTTCCGGGCCGACCGGGCCAGGGAGATCACCCGCGCTTTTACCGCCGACGATTTCGAGCACTTCCGGCGCAAGCGCAGACCGAAGCTGGCCGGTTTCGTCTGCATGACAATCTACGATGAGCAGTTCAACCTGCCGGTCGCCTTTCCGCCCGAGCACCTGGAAGACATTCTGGGGGAGGTGGTCAGCCGCCGGGGGCTGCGCCAGTTGCGGATTGCCGAAACCGAAAAATACGCCCATGTCACCTACTTTTTCAACGGAGGCGAAGAAACACCCTTCGAGGGTGAAGATCGCTGCCTCATACCTTCTCCGCGACAGGTGGCGACCTACGACCAGAAGCCCGAAATGAGCGCCCGCCAGGTTACAGACGAAGTTCTGCAAAGGATTGCAAGTAACGTTTACGACCTGATAGTCTTGAACTTTGCCAACATGGACATGGTGGGCCACACCGGCATTTTCGAGGCCGCCGTCAAGGCCTGTGAAACGGTCGACCAGTGCGTGGGCCGCATCGTACCGAAGGTTCTTGAAAAAGACGGTGTGCTGCTGATCACCGCCGATCACGGCAACGCCGAAACCATGGTGGGTCCTGACGGCCGGCCCCACACGGCCCACACCACCAACCCGGTCCGTCTGATCCTGATGGATGAGTCACGGAAAAACACGGCCCTGCGGCAAGGCGTGCTGGGAGACGTGGCCCCTACCATCTGCCGTCTGATGGAACTTGACCAGCCGGAAAAAATGACAGGCGGCTGCCTCTTTTCCTCCTGACAGGCCGTGCCCATGAGACAAGACAGCTCCGGCTTGCTCCAGATCCACACGGCGGTTCTGCTCTTCGGCCTGGCAGGCGTGCTGGGAAAACTCGTTCACCAGCCGCCCCTGGTGATAGTCCTGGCCCGGACCTGGATCGCCTTTTTCTGCCTTGGCCTGCTGCTTGCGGCCACCAAAAAACTTACCGCCCTGCGAACAGACGGCAACTTCGCCCTCCAGGCCCTGGCAGGACTCCTGCTGGCCCTGCACTGGTGGACGTTTTTCAAGGCCATCCAGGTATCCACCGTGGCGATAGGTCTTCTGGCCTACTGCTCGTTTCCCGTTTTCACCACTTTCCTGGAGCCTCTTTTTTTCAGGGAGCGTTTCCGGCTGCGCGACCTGATTGCCGCTGCCGGCGTAAGCCTGGGGCTGTTGATAATCGTCTGGCCCTGCAAATGGGGTGACCGGGCCGTGGCGGGCATGCTATGGGGGGTTGTTTCCGGGTTTTTGTTTGCCCTGCTCTCGCTGCTGAACCGCGGGCTGGTGGCGCGGGATTCGGCCCTCCAGGTAGCAATGTTGCAGAACGGAGTTGCCGGCCTGGTTTTTACGCTTCCTGCCCTCATGGGGCCGCCGCTTTCGTTTTCCGCCGTGGACATTGCCGGGCTGATACTGCTGGGCGTGGCCTGTACCGCCCTGGCCCACGCCCTGTTCATAGCCGGCCTCAAAACCATCCGGGTTCAGCTGGCAGGGGTAATTGCGGCCCTGGAGCCTGTTTACGGGACAGTCCTGGCACTTTTGCTGGCCGGAGAGGTGCCCGGCCGCTGGACGGTCGCCGGAGGGGTACTGATCGTGGGCACCACCATGGCGGCCATGTACTGGAGGGCCGGCAAAGTCTGAAATCCGCCGGCCAGTGATCATGAAAGGATCATACCATGTCCAAGAAGATCGAAACCCTGGTAGATTTTGTAAGCGGCCGCCGTGTTCCCAACACAGGCGCCGAGGAAAACCGCCAGCAGGTCGAACGCTACCTGGTCGACAGCAAGGGCTACTCCAAAGACGACATACTGGTCGATGAGCCCATCAGCTTTACGGTGGAGGGGCAAGCCTACGCCTCCTGTATCGACCTGGTCGTCAAAGCGGCCGGCAGGCGCTTCATGGCCATCAAGTGCGCCGCGGGCTCGCTGGGATCGAGAGAAAGGGAGGCCATTGCCGCCGCCCGGCTGGCAGACAAAACCCCCCTGCTCCTGGCCGTGGTTTCCGACGGACGCCAGGCAACGGTTATGGAGACGGTTTCGGGCCGCAGGCTGGGAAACAAACTGGATGACATTCCTTCCCGCCGGGAGGCTGTCCGAATGACAGAGACAGGCAAGTGGCCCCGTCCGCTGAATGAACGCCAGCTCAGAAAGGAAAGGCTGATCTTCCGCAGTTACGACAGCATGAATGTCAACGTGGCCCGGCGCATGGAGGCGGACCGGCCGGACGCCTGATCCCGGTCCGCGGACTTATACCGGGGCCTGCTTCAGCAGATCAAGGCCTGTGGTTGCAAAGCCCCGGGACGAATCCATCGGCTCCGGCCGTTTCCGCCGGCTCATGGCGGCTGAACCGCAAAAAGCCGGACCGATTAAAGCCCGGCCACTTCCCGGTTGCAATGTTTGCAGATCTTGGCGCGTTTCTTGATGACCTCGGCACAAAACGGGCATTCCCTGGTAAAGTTGCGCTCGTGAATCTTGGCGATGGCCTCTTCTATGTTCTTGTGCAGCACCTGGTTGCCGACCTTCATGCTGCGCAACGGTTCAATGGCCTCCAGCTCGCCCATGTCGCCTATCATCTCGGCGGCCTTCACCCTGACCCGCATGGGCTCGGTGGCATCCATCAACAGGCGCATGACCGTCACCCCGTCCTTGCTGACCCAGCACTCGGCCAGGATGGAAAAGCCTTTTTTTATGTTTTCCTTCAAGGCTTCCTGGGCGGCCAGCTCTTGGTCATCTATAAGCTGCCCCTTGCCGCCCATGGAACTGAACACCGGCATGAAGCCGAAATCCTGGGTGCCGGGATAATTGTAACAGCGCATCGAGGCGTGCTGGGCGTAATTTTCCTCCAGCTCGTCCCAGCCGTTGACGAAAACCGGACACTGGTCATTGACACACAAAAAAAGATACGGAGCGCCCCAGCCCAGACCATCTGAAAAATTGATGGGCGGAACTTCCCAGATCTGCATCTGGGCTCCGCAATGGGGGCAGGTCGGACGCTTCATGCTGAGAACTTTTTCCAGAACTTCTTCTCGGGTTTCAAAAGCCATTTTAAATCTCCACGGTATATTTTATATTGGCAATCGGCCAATTCGACAATCACGGACCACGGAACCCAACATATGCACAACCGGCTGCGGTTTCAAGAATCTTTTGTCGATTTCCGGTCATTTGTAAGCCGGCAGCGACATCCGTGGCTCCGGCCCGCGGCCGACAGTATTTCCATGGTTTCCGCAATTGGTGCTTTCCCATGACAGGCGGCCGGCAACCTGGCTTTTTGCAAGGATATTTTTTATAATGAACATTTCCGGGGTCAAGCAAGACAGCGTTGCGACAAACAATACCCGTTCCGGATGACGTCAACCGCGGCCCGGTACCGGTGCAGGCCCCGGGCTGCACAGCAGGAGGCAAGCATGAAACTGAAAGTCTGGATCAGATTCATCTGTACAGGTCTGCTGATCGGGGCACTGGCCGGATGCGCCGGCGGTCCCAGGGTCGAGCGCCGCGCAGTTGATGAAACCATCGATTTGAGCGGCAGGTGGAATGATACCGACTCCAGGCTGGTTGCCGAGGAAATGATAAAAGACTGCCTTTCCCGGCCATGGGTGGAACGTTTCATGGCAACCCATGGCCAAAAAATCCCGGCTGTCATCGTTGGCCGGGTAAAGAACAAAACCAGCGAACATATCAACGTCGAAACTTTCGTCAAAAATCTTGAAAGGGCCCTGATCAATTCGGGCCGCGTCATGTTCGTGGCTTCCGGCCGGGAAAGAGGGCAGATCCGTGAAGAACGGGTTGACATGGCCGGCAATGCCACCCAGGCCACGGTGAAGAGCCCGGGCGAGGAATACGGCGCCGATTTCATGCTGATCGGAACAATCAATTCCATCCGGGATGAAATCAAGGGCAAAGCCGTGATGTTCTACCAGGTCGACCTGGAGCTGGTATCCCTTGAAAACAACGTCAAGGCCTGGATCGGAGAAAAGCAGATCAAAAAATTCATCAAACGTCCCAGAGCGAGCTGGTAGGCGGTTTGTCCGGGCCGCCCCTTTGCCGGGCACAGACAGGCAGCCAGCAGGAACAACTTTTGACCATGCAGCACCAAGCAAGCCTGTTTCGCAGGGTTTGCCGGCATCACTGCCAGGGCCGCAAGCGCCGGCATGTTTTCTTACGGGCCATCTTCCTGGCAGGCCTGGCGGTGGCAGTTACCGGCTGCGGTCCCGGCCTTCAGTTCCACGCCCAGGTCGACCGGTTGATAGACAGGCAGGAATACGGCGCCGCCCTGAAGCTGTTCGACAGCCACAGGAATGCTTACGGCGGCCGGGAAAAAGTCCTTTATTTTCTGGACAGGGGAGCCGTGGCCCACTATGCCGGCAGGTGGGAGGAAAGCATCGGCCTGCTGTCCAAAGCCGACATGCTGCTGGAAAAAGCCTATACCCGCTCTGTCAGCCGGGAAGCCGCATCTTTCCTGATAAACGACAATATGCGGGATTATCCGGGTGAAGATTTTGAATCGGCCATGGTCAATCTTTTCCAGGCCCTGAACTATGCGGCCCTGGGTATGTGGGATGATGCCCTGGTGGAAGCCCGCAGGGTGGACATCAAGCTCAACATCTTCAACGATCAGTATCCCGAACGGGCGCGTAACGTGTATCGGGAAGATGCCTTCATCCGTTTCCTGATGGGCCTGCTCTATGAAAGCCGGGGGGAAGTCAACGATGCTTTCATTGAATACAAAAAAGCACTGGAGATCTACCGTAACCAGTACCGGCCTGCCTACGGAGTCTCATCTCCGCCGGCTCTGGCCCGTAAGGCGTTGCGGGCCGCCCGCCAGCTCGGATTCGAGGATGAGCTGCGCCATCTGATCGGCCAGTATCCGGAACTCGAAGCGGACGCCGGGCCGCCGGACGACCGGCCGGCCGAAGTTGTCATGGTGCATTACAATGGCCCCGGAGCCGAAAAGCAGGAGGCCTCGTTCTGGGTTACCATGCCCGACGGTTTCGTGCTCAAGCTGGCCTATCCTGAATTCGTTGACCGGCCCTTTTCCATCGCAGGCAGCCGCCTGGTTCTCACCCGGGACGACAAGACACATATATGCGCCACCACCGAGGCTGAAAACATAGCCGCAATAGCCAGGCTCAACCTCAGAAACCGCATCGCCCGCATAAAGGCCAAGGCCGTTGCGAGGCTCACGGCCAAATACCTGGCTGCCCTGGCGGTAAGAAGGCAGGTTGAGAAGCGATATGACCAAAACTGGGGGCTTCTGGTCCATATCATTGCCCAGGGCGCCATGTTGGCCACTGAAAACGCGGATATCAGGCACTGGCGGATGCTGCCCGCCAGTATCCGGATCGGTCTCAGCACGCTGGAGCCGGGAACATGGCAGGGAATGATGGAATTTTTCGACGCCGGTGGTAAAATGGTGGAACAAAGGCAGGTAAAACCTTTTACAGTCACGCCCGGCCGGAAATTCTTCATTATCGTAAGGACTGTGCGCTGAATCCGGGTAACACGGACTAGAGAAAGGCACCCTTTCCATGGTGGTTTTTCAAAAAACAGCCAATCCCGCCGGACAGGGAAACCCGCCGGCTTTTGCAAAACTATCGGCTCTGCTGCCGGGCTTCTTGTTCATGGTGCTTGTCCTGACATGCTGTGCCTCCGGACAGGCGGACAAACACCGGACAGACATGCAGGCGGTAAGGCAACATGCCGACAAAGCCATGGATGAACTGGACCGGAATACCGCCGCCGGCCCGGCAAGCACGGGACAACCTTCCGGCCCGCACCAGCCCGAAGGCGCGAGCCTCCGGCTCGATGACTTTCCGGTTTCCAGGTATCTGGCCGCCATCGGCAGCGGCCCTGACCGCCGGCAGGCGGCAGCCGACGCAAGGGTGGAAATTGCCAAGATCTTCAAAAGCGATATCCGCTCTTCATCGTCATTTTACGAGGATTACAGCTCGGATTCGGCAAGTGCCGGCCGGCCCCGCCAGCAACAGCATATTTCATCCGCCACCAAGATTTCCACCGAAGCCGTGATATCCGGTATCCGGATCGTCCGGGTGGCCCGCCACGGAAAAGAATTTCTGGCCCTGGCGGTCCTGGACAGGGAAAAGACCTGGGCCAAGCTGCAAAAGCAAATCGGCCGCCATGACCGGCTGCTTGCCGAAAGCATGAACCAATACCGTCGTCAGAGCGACGGCCTGCTGAAAGTCAAAATCCTCAAAAACGCCCTCCGGCAATACGAGCTTCGCCAAAATATAGAAAACCAGATGCTGGTCCTTGAACCGGGCCGGCCGGTTGCTCCCAGTCCGGTCTCGCGCCAGAGCATCGAAACCGAGCTGGCCAGGCTGCTGCTGCATGATCTCCGGCTGGCAGTATCGGTTACCGGTGACGGGGCCGGGCAAGTCCGCCGCTTCCTGACGGAAGCCCTGACCGGACACGGCCTTACTGTCGTCAGCCGGGCCGGCGAAGCCCAGATCCTGGTCAAAGGCCGGATATCGCTCACACCCTCCCGGGAATCTGCCGCAAACGCCAAATGGCGCTGGATTGACTGGACCGCCAGCTTCTGCCTGGTGGATCAAAAAACAGGCTCTGTGCTGGCAAGCCGCAGCGATTCAGGACGCAAGGGACATCTTTCCTTTTCCCGGGCGCGCAGCCAGGCGCTTTATGATATCAACAACCGGATAATTCCCCGGGTCGTGGAAGATATGACCCGTCACTTGTTCAGGCTGGCCGGGCAACCCTGACCGGCTTCTGTAACGTTCAAGCCGATGCCGGCTCTGCAACGGGTAAGAAAAAGCAAAGGAGGAATTCATCATGACCGTCGACAGATTGGTACTGGGCTTTGCAGGAGCAATGATCCTGATTTCCCTGTTGTTGGCACAGGTTCACAGCGGTTACTGGCTGTGGTTCACGGCTTTTGTGGGGGCCAACCTGCTCCAGTCCGCCTTCACCGGGTTCTGCCCGCTGGCCATTATTTTACGCAAAATCGGGGTAAAGCCCGGGCCGGCCTTCAAATAGGCCCATAAACGGAATCAGAAGGGATGCCCATGTCTTGTTTCCGGGGTGAAGCCGGCGACTCCGGCGATCACCAAAAGGCCCTTCGATATGCAATCGGACGGCTGGCCTGCCGCGACCATGGATCTGCGGAACTGGCCGCCAAGCTGAAACGCAAGGGTTTTTCCGGCCGGGCCGTGGAGCGTGCGATCGCAACCTGCCTGCGCCTGGGCTACCTGGACGACCGCAAATTTGCCGCCGGCATTACGGCCATCCAGGCCCGCAAGGGTTTCGGGCCGGCTAAAGTACGGGCTTTGCTGCGGGCAAAAGGACTGGACCGGGAAACGATCGACCAGGCCCTGGATCAATGCTTCGGGCCCGAAATCCAACTGGCAGCGGCTCTTACGGCCGCAAGAAAAAAACTGCGCAGCTCAAAGGTAAAATCTCAAACAGATCCCCGCCCCATGCTCTGGCGCCATCTTCAGGGACGGGGATTTCCCGGGGCAATAATCTCCGAACTGCTGGCCAGCAAAAAATTCGGAGACCTTTTAACGCATAACAAGGGATAAGGGCAGATGGTTTTTCACAACATCGAAGAACTGGATTTCAAGTCACCGGCCGCCGGCATCAAGATGCGTCTTATGCACGGGCAACAGATGAGCATGATTTTTTTTACTCTCGATCAGGATGCACCCATACCGGAGCACAGTCACCCTCACGAACAGATGGGTACGGTAATCTCAGGCTCCATCAGGCTGACCATAGGCGGCCGCACCCGTGTAATTCATCCCGGCCAGGCTTACCACGTTCCGCCCAACGTAAACCATGGCGGGGTCAGTCTGGAAGCCGGCACCAGGGTCATAGAGGCTTTCAGCCCCTGCCGGGACGATCTGAAATAGCGAAATGGAACCGGCAAAGGGGCGACCCGACGCTCATTCCAAACAACAAAAAGGCACAACCAGAATAATGATCTCCGATTGTGCCCCTGCCGAGTAAGCTGAAAACCGGATCAGATGGATTCCTTGAGCTTTTTGCCGGGTTTGAACTTGACCACGTTGGTGGCTTTGATCTTGATTATTTCCCCGGTCTGAGGATTTCTTCCTTTGCGGGCCTTGCGCCTGGTTTTCTGGAACGTCCCGAAACCAACCAGGGTAACCTTGCCGTCTTTTTTCTTCAGCGCCTTGGTTACACTGGACAGAAAAGATTCCAGAGCTGCCGCGGCTGCCGCCTTGGTGATGCCGGCATCTTTTGCCATTTGTTCCACTATTTCTGCCTTAGTCATCTAAATCTCCTCCTTTTAGCAGTCAATTGTCCGCAAAGCTTTACCAGGCAAGGCTTTATAGGTTTGCCCTGCGTTTGTCAACACAATAAATGCCCGTCCCGCAGGGGCCGACACCGAAAGCAGCCCTCCCGGAAGAGGACGGGAACCGGCAATATTTCCCACCTGTGCCTGTTCCGGCGACGATCATTTCCCGGCCTGGATCTTTGCCACCTCTATGCCGTACTTCTTTATCTTGTAATGAATGGCCCGGCGGCTTATCCCCAGCAGCCTGGCGGCCCGGGCCTGAACTCCTTTGGATTGCTCAAGGGCCTTGATTATGGTGTGGCGTTCAGCTTCTTCTAGCGAAAGGGAGACAGAGGAGGCCCCAGTTTCAGTATCAATCTCCGGCAATCCTGTCAAGCGGAGATCTTCTGCTCTGAGAACCCCGTCTTTGCATACAACGGCTCCGGCTTCGATGGCGTTTTTCAGCTCCCGGATGTTTCCCGGCCAGGGATAGTCACAAAGCCAGGCCACGGTCTCCGGAGGCAGTTTCACGGGCGGCAGACCGTTTTTTTCGGCAAACCTCTTCACGAAATGGCCGGCCAGCAGGGGTATATCTTCTTTTCTTTCCCGCAGGGGCGGAACGGTGAGGGTTACCACCCGCAGCCGATAGTACAGATCCTGACGGAATTTGCCGGCCCGGATGTCTTCGGTCAGGTTGGCATTGGTGGCCGAAATGATACGGCAATTCACGGTGGTCTGCTTGACATCTCCGATACGCCGGATGGTATAGTCCTCCAGGAACCGCAACAGGCGTGTCTGCATTTCAGCGGATATGTTGCCGATTTCATCAAGGAAAAGGGTGCCTTCGTCGGCCTCCTGGATAAGGCCGGTCTTATCCTGGATCGCATGGGTGAAGGAGCCTTTCACGTGTCCGAACAGCTCGCTCTCGAGCAGGCCGGCAGGTGTTGAACCGCAATCGACCACGACAAAGGGCTTGTCCCGGCGAGCGCTTATCAGGTGAATCCCCCGGGCTATGTATTCCTTGCCGACCCCGCTTTCACCCAGGATCATGATATTGACATTGCTGGCCGCCACCTTTTTTACCAGACGGTACAAATCCCGCATTGCCGGACTGCGGGTATCCATGCTGAAAATTTGACCGCCGGGCCTGGATTTTTTGCCCCCGCCCGCTCTGCTGAGAATCGTCTTCAGCTTTTTCACAAGCTTTCTGCCATCGAAAGGCTTTTCCAGGTAATCGACGGCACCGGCTTTCACCGCCTTGACCGCATCGGGAATGGACCCATAGGCTGTCAGGAAAAGTACCGGCACGTCAGGATCGATCAAGCGCGCTTCGGTAAAAAAATCCATGCCGTCCATGAGGGGCATCTTCATATCGGAAATAATCAGATCGACCCTGCCCCTGCGCAAGACAGCAAGCCCTTCCGGACCGCTCAGGGCCCTGACCACCCTGAAACCGGCCGAAGCCAGCCGGGCGTCCAGCACTTCCAGGACATTGGGATCGTTATCGACCACCAGGATCTTTCTGGACATTTTCAATTCCTGCTCCCGGGTGACGACAGATGTTTCTTCTGCTGAATCTTCTGGTCGATTTCCTCGATGGCCTCTATTTTTTTCTCCAGCAGGCCGATCCGGTGCTGCATTATCCTGACCTGCCTCCGCAACTTTTCAGCCTCTTCGTTCTTCCGGCGCAACGCCGCCTGGCAATCACCCTGAAAACCTTCAACGCCGTGGCGGGCATAAAGCCGCGCCAGGACGGTCTCGAGCATCCGGGCCTCGGGTGACTGCAAACGACCGCCGGCAGCCTGCCTGAGACGCTCCCAGCGCTGCATGGCCGCCGTCGTCTCGGCAATGGTTTCCGCCTCCATTACGGCCGTCAGCGCCAAGGCGTAGTTCGCTTTCCAGGCAACAGTCTTATCGCCGGACCGGCAAAGCCTGGTAAAGACCGCCCTTGCCCGCTTCCAGTCCCTGTCTGAAAAAGCCGCATACCCCCGGCTCAGGCTGACGGCTGAATGATAACCTCCCGGCCCGGCCGGATGACACCCGGCCAGAAATACAGTAACGGCCAGAAGGCAAACCTGCAACCACGCCATAACCGCCCGGGCCATCCGCGGGCCGGTCATCCCGCCGTGCCCGGCGGGGGGCAACGGCCCTGACCTGCTTCCCGTGCCTGTCTGTTCAGTCATCATCGCCTGCTTGTCCATCTGCTGTTTGTTGACATTCCTTTGTTCCCGGCGTTCCTGCTTCAGAAGCTGCCGGCAGGGTGAAAAAAAATCTGCTGCCCTGTCCCGGCCGGCTCTCCACCCAGATCCTGCCGCCATGGGCTGCTATGATCTGCTTGGAAATATTCAGCCCCAGCCCCACTCCGTCCACGTGCCGGCGGGCCTGCCTGCCACGAAAATACTTGTTGAAAATCGATTTCTGTTCCGAAGGCCATATGCCGCACCCGTTGTCTGCCACGCAGTACCGTACCAGGCTGCCCTCTTTGTCCGGATCGACCTCGACCTCGATGCGTCCGCCGGGCTTTGAAAACTTGATCGCGTTTTCCAGCAGATTGAACATTACCTGTTGCAGGTGTTTGGCATCGCCCATGATTTTGGCAAGAGAGCAATTTACGCGAAGGTCTATGTATATCCCTTTGGACCGGGCCTTGGGTTCCAGATGATCGATACTTTTTATAACGAACTCGAGTGGATCGGCAGGGACCGGGTGTATCCTGAATACATTTTCCTCAAGCCGCGAGACATGCATGAGCCGATTGAGCAGCTCGCATATCCGTCCGATTTCGGCACTGGCGATCTTCAGAAACTTTGCCTGACGGTCATTGGTCGGCCCCATCACGTTCTCGGCTATGAGGTTGACCGATTCGCGGATGGAGGTAAGCGGCGTGCGGATTTCATGGCTCAAAGTAGTGATGAACTCGGCACGCATCTGCTGCTCTTCGTTCAGGCGTTTGGTCATGTCGTTGAAGGCCCGGGCCAGCTCGCCGAATTCGTCGCCGGATTGCACTTCGACCGGCCTGGTGAAACGATCGTCGGCAATCGACCGGATGCCGCCCAGCAAGGCACGCAAGGGACGCATCATGGTACGGGCAACGAAAAAGATCCAGATCATGCCGGCCCCGATGGACACCCCCAGTCCTATAAAACCGTGCAGCACGGCTCTTTGGCCCCACCTGTTCAGTTCGAAATTGGCCCTGGCTATCTGCTGCTCATTGTCGATTTGGGCCTGTTTCAGGCTGCCTATCCAACGGCCTATGGTTTGCTCGTCGATCCAAGCCGTATCTCCGGACGACGGCCGCCGGCCGGAGCAAAGGCTGTCGTATTCGGCGGCAATCTGTCTCCAGATTTCAGGCAGGGTGAAATCCGACGACTCCAGGCTTACGACTGCATCCAGACCGGATTCGAATTCGGTCCTGGCCGAGATGAAAAATCTGTAATAGTCGTCATTTTTCAGCAGAATATATTTCTTCTCATTTTCTTCCATGCTCAGCAGATTCTCTATCATCTTCTTGGTCAGCATGGATATCTTCTGCCGTTTGTGAATTATCTCGTCAGACAGGTGCATCATATGGTTCACTTCGAGATAGAGAACCACAAGGGTTCCGTAGAATATCGATATCAGCAGAGAATTCCAAAGAAAAAGCTTGCCGATTATACCGATGCCGGAACGGCCCCCGTGCATTTTGAGATCACTGTTCATGGCCGAAAGATGGTAGCATATGCCGGAACGGCCATCAAGCGGGATGCAGGATCCGGGGCCGGGAAAAAATCGTAACAAAGTGCGAACAAATCGTAACAAAACAAGCGCCGAAATGAACCCCGAAGTGCGTGATTTTTCTTTTTATGCATGTTTTCTGGCAGTTGCGCCCGTGGCACGTGAATTGCTTTTGGGAAGCTACAGGATGCGCCAATTCCGCAGGCAAGCATTCAGACCGAAACCAGAAGGAGGTGATCACCACAGTCAATACGACGACCAAGAGCAATACGAGCGCAATATAAGAACGGCAATCCCTTTGATGTAAAAGGAGAAATAGCATGCAAAACAAAACCAAAACCATGATCGTGATGATTCTTGTCATATCTTTTCTGGCCGGCCCGGTCATGGCCGCCCAAAAACTGGTAACCCTGACGGGTACGATTGAAAAATCCGATTCCGGACTGGTCATCAAGACCGACAAGGGTGTTTTCCCTGCCAACGGCCCTGATCTGAATTCGTTCGTGGGCAAGAAAGTCGTGGCAACCGGCAAGTTCACCCAAACCGATACAGGCAAGATCTTTACCGTAATATCTCTGCGCAAACTGACGGGCTAGCGCCATGGGGCCGCCGGTGCCCTCCCCAAACACCGCCGGCGGCCCATCCCCCTCCACCTCATTCGGCCAACAATCTGGTTCCCCTTCCGCTTTGAAACCTCCACTCCAAGGCCATGACATCATTGCAGACAGCAAGACACCCTCCAACTCGCAGGCCCCGGGCCGATGGGCTTGCGTCATGGCCTGTTCTGCATTCATGCCCGCACGGCTCCGGCAGGCAGACTCGATTTTCCGGCCTCCATCCTGGCCGGCAAGCCATTTTATGATCATATTCCTTTGTGGCGATCACAATTCTATGCTAAAATTCAGAAGAGGCGTTTCTTTTCAACCCATGGTCGACATCGGGCGGCCGAAAGCCCGGCAGCGAACCGCCATCCTTAAAAAGGGGAGCTTCCATTGGCCGGCAAAACCGTCCTTTTCAATATCGGCAACCTTAGCGCCCGCGGCGAGCCGGTGGTGCATTTCCAGTATGCCCATTACAATGAAAAGCTGTTGGGCAACCGCTCGGTGATCCTGGTGCCGGAAGAAGCCGAAAAATTCTCAATGGGCCTGTTCACCGAACGTTTTGACGAGATAGTCATTTACCGGTCCGTCGATGAGCTCATCCCCCTTTCCCGCGAAGCAGACCTACTATACATGATAGCCTACGGCGACCGGCCGGGAGATTTCCCCTGGGAAAAAGTCGGATGCAAAACAGGTATCCACTGCGTTTTCACGGCCCATCACCCTTACGGCGATGTCTATGCCGCCGTTTCCGAGTGGGTGGCCGACACCTACGGCCTGTGGCCCGTACCGGTGGTGCCGCATATAGTCCGGCTGCCCGAAGACGACCGCGACCTGCGGCAAGAACTCGGAATTCCCGAAACAGCGGTCGTCATTGGCCGTTACGGCGGATACAATCAGTTCAACATAACGGCCGTGTGGCAGGTTGTCGCCCAGGCTGTCAACAACCGTCCCGATCTGTACTTCCTGTTCATGAACACCAGGCCTTTTTTCGATCATTCCAGAATCATCCACCTGCCCCCCAATTACGACCCGGCCTTCAAGACCCGCTTCGTCAACACCTGCGATGCCATGATCCACGCCAGACTGGAAGGCGAGACTTTCGGTCTCAGTGTGGGCGAGTTTTCCGTCTGTCACAAGCCGATCATAACCTGGCGCTGGTCATTTGACCGCCACCACCTCAACGTGCTGGGTGACAACGCGATCCTCTACGGATCGGCACGGGAACTGTATACGATCCTGACGGGCTTCGGCCGGGGGGCCACTGCCAGGGACTGCTACTCGGAACGTTACAATCCGGGCCGGGTAATGCAGATATTTGAAAAAGTGTTCCTCGGAGCAGGCAACCGCTGATCAGCGCCGGCGGCAATCCGGCCGCCGGGCCACCGGCGCCGGTCACCCGGAAGGTGAAACCGGCAGAATCCTTGAAGCGCCTGAAAACCGCCGGGATCTGCACCGCCAAGCAGGAACCGGGGCCATCCTGGCATAACCAGGCGGCAACACACACAAAGGGCCTACAGGCAAATGACGAAATCCAAACCGAGCTATGCGGAACTGGAACGACGTGTCCGGGAGCTGGAGTCCGCCGCAGTCGGACTCCGTGACAAAAACCAATCGCTGGACCGAGGTGAATCCGTCTGCCGCCGGCTGGTGGAAAATTTGCCGGCCGTGGTATTCCAGTTCCGGATGGATACCTCGGGGCGTTTTTCTTTCCCGTATATCAGCAGCAAGATCGAAGAGTTGTTCGGAATAAACGCGGCCGAGGCAATGCGCGATCCTTCCGTTTTGCTGGACATGGTCCCCCGCAAGAACCTGGACGCTTTGCAGGCAAAAGTGATTGAATCGGCCGCTTCAAAGAGCCGGTTTTTCTCGGAATCAACAGTAGTGGTCGATGGCGTGAGCGAATCGGTCATTATCCGGGCCGTTGCCACGGAGCAACCGGACGGCAGCATCCTCTGGGACGGTTTCTGCAGCATTATCACAGAATGTAAAAAAGCTGAAAAAGATCTCCGGGAAAGCGAAGAAGATCTCAGGACCATCCTGAATTCCATCGGGGATGCGGTCATTGCCACCGACAGGAAAGGGAAAGTCACCCGCATCAATCAGGTGGCGGCAAAACTGACCGGATGGGACAGGGATGCCGCCAGGGGAGAACCGCTGAGCGAAATTTTCGAGATCGTCAACACCCAGACCGGAAAGAAAGCGGAAAATCCGGTCAAAAAAGTCCTTAAAAAAGGCAAGATGGTCGGCCTTGCAAACCATACCAAGCTCATCGCCCGCGACGGGGCTCAATATGAGATTGCCGACTCGGCCGCTCCCATAAAGGACAAGGGGGGCCGCCTGCGGGGTGTGGTGCTGGTCTTCAGGGATGTCACCGAAGAGTATCACAAAATCCGGCAGATCAAGGAAACCAAGGAGCTGCTCAAGGGCATCTTGCACAGCATCCAGGACGGAATCAGCGTACTGAAGCCCGACCTGACCATCCGGTACGTGAATCCGGTGATGGAAAAATGGTACGCCCGGAACATGCCCCTGGTGGGCAAAAAATGCTACCGGTGCTACCAGGGTGCTGACAAACCATGCGACCCCTGCCCCAGCCTGCGGTGCCTTGAAAACGGCAAAACCGAAACCGAAATCGTCAAGGGGCCGCCAGGAAAAGACAACAAGCTGCAATGGATAGAGCTGTTCAGTTATCCGATGACCGATCCGGACACGGGCAAGATCAACGGTATCGTCGAGTTCGTCAGAGATATCACCGACCGCAAGCGGGCCGAAGAAGAACTGAGGGAAAGCGAAGAAAAATTCAGGATCGTATTCGAAACCAGCCCGGATGCCATAAGCCTCAGCCGCATGAAAGACGGCAGTTATATCAGCATCAACGGGAGTTTCACAAGCATAATGGGTTATTCGGCAGAGGAAATCTGCGGCCGTTCAGCCTTGGATCTCAATATCTGGAGGAGAAAAACAGACCGTCAAAGGCTGGTACGGCAGTTGCGGGAAAAAGGTTATGTGAGAAATTTCGAAGCCGAGTTTGTAACCAAAAGCGGTGAGATCAAGGCCGGTCTCATGTCTGCCTGCCTGGCAGAAGTCAACGGTGAAAAAATACTGCTTGCCGTCACCAAGGATATAACCGAACACAAAAGACTCCAGCAACAGCTTATCCAGGCCCAGAAGATGGAATCCATCGGCACCCTGGCAGGCGGCATCGCCCACAATTTCAACAACATTCTGATGGGAATACAGGGGCGGGCCTCCCTGATGATGCTGGACAAGGACTGTTCCCATCCTGACTATGAACACCTGAGGGAGATGGAGGAATACGTCCGGAACGCAGTCGAACTGACAAAGGCGCTTTTGGGATTTGCAAGAGGCGGCAAATACGAAGCCCGGCCCACCGACCTCAATGAACTGATTCGTCATGAAAGCCGTATGTTCGGCCGCATGAAAAAGGAAATCAAAATTCACGGCAAGTATGCCGAAAACCTGTGGCCGGTGGAAGTCGACAGGGGGCAAATCAGGCAGACCCTTCTCAACCTGTTCGTCAATGCCTGGCAGGCCATGCCGGCCGGAGGGGACCTGTACATCCAGACCGAAAACGTCGAGTTCGATGAAACCTATCTCAAACCTTTCGCCGTCACTGCCGGCAAGTATGTCAAGATTTCCCTGACCGACACGGGCATCGGCATGGACGAGACCACAGTGAGAAAGATTTTCGACCCGTTTTTCTCCACCAAAGAGGTGGGGCAGGGGTTCGGGCTGGGGCTGGCCTCGGTCTACGGCATTGTGAAAAACCACGGCGGCTTCATCAACGTTTACAGCGAAGAAGGCAAAGGGACCACTTTCAACATCTATCTGCCGGCCTCGGAGAAAAAGGCCGCCGGGGAAAGCCGGGTCCCCGACCGGCAGCAAATCCATTACGGGCAGGGAACAGTCCTTCTGGTGGACGACGAAGAACTCATTATCAAGGTGGGCCAACAGATGCTGGAAAAACTGGGTTACCGGGTCCTGGTGGCCAGAAACGGCAATGAGGCTCTTGAGCTCTACAAAAGCCGCAAGCACCAGATCGACCTGATAATCCTGGACATGATCATGCCGGGTATGGGCGGCGGTAAAACCTTCGACGCCCTGAAAGAGATCGACCCGGCGGTAAGGGTTCTGCTCTCCAGCGGGTACAGCTTCAACGGTCAGGCAAAGGATATCATCAACCGTGGCTGCCTGGGCTTCATCCAGAAACCGTTTTCCCTGGGCGATCTGGCCCTCAAGCTCAGGCAATCCCTTGACCCCGAAAAGTAAGTTTCCCGGATCCGCCGGCTTGCAGAAAAACTGTCAGGCGGCCATCAGCTGGGCCACGGCCTTTTCCAGCCCGTCGATGGAAAGCTCGAACATGGGGAAAATGCGGGCGATGGCCATGATGGTCTGGGTATAGTTCCAGCGGTACCTGGGAACCGGGTTGAGCCAGACGCTGTGGCGGAAGGTCTCGGCGATGAACTGGAGACACTCTATGCTGCGCCGGCCGCTGCGCTCGTGAACGTAGATGGAGCCGTCGGTGGCCATCAGTTCGTAAGGAGCCATGCTGGCATCGCCCACCACGATGAAGCGGGTTTCCGGGTCCATTCCGGCAAACCGGTCGATCCGTACGGGTTTCTTGTAGCGGGTCGGATCTTCCCAGAGGGTATCGTAGATGGTGTTGTGGAAAAAGTAGGTCTTCAGTTCCTTGAACTGGGCCCGGGCGTAATCGAAGATGGTCTGAACCACCGGGATATACGGGTCCATGGACCAGCCGCCGTTGTCGATGGCCAGGATCACCTTGAGCCGGTCCCGCAGGCTGCGGTCGAAGACGATTTCGATCTCGCCGGCGTTTTTCATGGTCTGGTAAATGGTCTTTTCGATGTTGACCTGGTCCTTGGGGCCCTCGGGCCGCATGTGTCGCAGCCGCTTGAGGGCTTCGCCCACCATGGACTGGGTCAAAGGCCCGCTGAGGGAATAGTCTTTGTAACGCCGCTCCAGGGCCACCTTGACGGCCGACTTGTTACGCGAAACCCCGCCGACCCGCATGCCGCCGGGATGATACCCTGAATGGCCCACCGGAGACGTCCCTCCGGTGCCGATCCAGCGGCCGCCGCCGTCGTGACGCTCGGTCTGTTCCCTGAGACGCTCCTTGAAATACTCCAGCAGCTCTTCGGGCGTCATTTTCTGCAGCTCGGATTCATCCATGCCCAGGGCGTCGGCCAGAACCTTGGGATCACGGAGCCAGTCCTCCAGCATGGCCCGGGCCATTTCGTCCAGCACCAGGTCGTCGGCATCCGGCAGGTCGGCGCCTTCGAAATGGTGGGCAAAAACCTGATCGTAAAGATCGAAATAGCGCTCGCTCTTTACCAGGATGCTGCGGGCTGCGATGTAAAAATCGTCCAGGGTCAGAATCAGCCCTTTTTGCATGGCCCGGTGGAGGGTCAGAAAAGCAGTCGGGCTTACCGGAATCCCGTTGTCCCGTAACTGGTAGAAAAATTCGACGAACACGGCAAGTCTCCCCGGCCCCGGTCAGATCAGCCGCCTCCGGCTGACCAAGTTGCTGGCCCGCTGATAGTCCTGGCTCTTTTTGAACAACACCCCCAGGTAGGGCACGTCGCCCTTGGCCAGGTTCTTGGGGCTGAAGTCCGGGTCTGCCCGCAGGGCCCGGATCCAGTTGATCAGCTCCCGGGTCGCCGGCCGCTTCTCGATCCCGTCCACCTCCCGCAGGCGGTAAAAAGCGGCGATTGCGTTCCGGGCCAGGGTGTCGCTGATATCCGGAAAATGGACGTTGATTATCTTGCGCATCATCTTGGGATCGGGAAAGGCGATATGGTGGAAATTGCAGCGGCCCAGAAAGGGATCGGAAAGATCCTTCTTGGCGTTGGAGGTTATGATTATCACCGGCCGGTGCTTGGCCCGGACGGTCTTGTCGATCTCGATGATATCGAACTCCATCTGGTCAAGCACATCGAGCATGTCGTCCTGGAAATCGGTGTCGGCCTTGTCGATCTCGTCGATCAGCAGGACAGTGCGCACGTCGGAGACAAAGGCCTGGCCGATCTTGCCCATCCGGATGTAATCCTCGATGTTGCTGACATCCCGCTTGGAGTCGCCAAAGCGGCTGTCGTTGAGCCGGGTCAGGGTATCGTACTGGTAGAGGGCCTCCACCAGTTTCATGCTCGATTTCACGTTCAGAACGATCAAGGGCATCTTAAGGCTCTCGGCAATGGCGTGGGCCAGCATGGTCTTGCCGGTACCGGGTTCGCCCTTGAGCAGCAGGGGCATCTCCAGGGCCATGGATACGTTGACGATCTGGGCCAGCTCTGCATCCAGGACGTAACGCGAAGCGCCGGTAAAAGTTTGACTGTTCATTTTTGTTTTTCCTTTCGTTTAACTGTACTCCAAACGCAGCCTTTGCGACAGATCGCGGGTCAAGGCAAGCACTTTCAGGGCCTGATCGACACTTAGGGAGCCCGTGCCGCAGCTGGGAGTGACCAGCGAGCGGCCAACCAGCCTCTTTACCGCTATCCCCAGGGATGCAACCTGCTCCAGGTCGCCGACCAGGCTGCGATACAAATCATCTGGGGTGGCAGCGGCTATATCTTCGGCATGGCCGGTGGGCACCTTGCCCCAGGCCAGGATCCCTCCGCCGTCGATGAAAGCCTTGATGGCGTCGCCGTACAGAATGAAACGGTCGAAATAGCCAAAGGCGTCGAAATTGACTATGTCCGCCCCGGATTCCAGGATCAGGGACCAGTCGGTGTTGGCACAAACGTGAACTCCGGCCAGAGCGCCCTGCCGGTGGATGGCGTCGATCACCTCATGCAGCATGGCGGCCACCTGCTGCCGGGAGATACTGATGAACTCCGATGAGCCGAACCCGGCCAGGGCCGGCTCATCGATGAAGATGATCACCGGGCGGGCAAATTCGGCCAGCTTGGCCGCCTGCCAGGCCGCCTTGAGGGCCACCAGCTTGACCCCGGCATCGCGCAGGGTGTCGTCGTAGACTATGGCCCGCTTTTCCTGATCGCAGACCCCGGTGCATAAGGTGAAGGGCCCTGTTATCTGTCCCTTGAGGGCTTCCACCGGCTGCCCGAGCCGGGCCAGTTTTTCCAGGAAGACATAAAATCCCTTTGCGACCGCAGGATCGAGGGCAAGCGGCGACTGTTCCAGCCTGGTGATGTCTTCACAGGCTTCCAGGTAAATCCGGAAAAACTCCACCAGACCGCTTTCGAAATCGTCGCCGGTGGTGTCAAGCCGGGCCATGTCGAGGGGCGTCTGCAACCCAGGCATACCGGAAAGAAACTGGGGAATCATCTTTTCCCCGGCATTGGCCGGCAACTGGGGCCACAATGGTATCTCGGGCGTATATTCGAAAATCAGTTCCACCGCCTGCCGGTGATCGGTCAGGGGCAGGCTGCCGATGAGCACCGGCAGAGCCCGGGGCTGAAAAACAGTCTGCATGCGGAGCCACCTTTCCAAGTGTCTGTCAAAATCTCTTCCAACCACATAAAGTACAGTAATCTATCATCTGGCTGCCTGATAGACAAGCTCTTTGCAAATTGCCGAATTGACACTCCCCGGACCGGGTGTTATAGTTCCAGCCGACCACGTAAGGCAAGCGTTTGGCCCAACAGAGGCGCAAATGGGAGATATAATCTCACTGGATGAAAAACTCAATTTGTCAGCCTCGCAAAAGGCCGCCGTGGCCCGCAGGAGAAAGATCGCGGCTGTTCGCCGCATCTTCCAGTCCACCCATGGGGCCGACAGATGCGAACGGTGCGGTACGGCGCTGACCCCCGAGAATCGGGGCAAAGCCAGGCGGCTGCATATGCCTTACAGGTTTTGCGACAGCTGCGCGGATGAATACAAAGATTATATTGGCATGCTCCAGGGCTCGCGGGACGAATCCAGTTACTGGCACAATGAAGCCTGGATGAAAGTCTGGCGGGCATGGATCGACTATCACGGCGCAATCGACACCTATCTCAGGTCAGACGAGTTCAAGCGCCTTGTCAGTGAACTGCAATCAGAACCCGTGCCCTGAAAAAGAGCCGTCAACTCCGGTCTTTTCGGCGGCCTGTCAAGGGCTAGGAGGTAGCATGTTTGGAATTGGAATGCCGGAATTGATAATCATCCTGGTGATCATCCTGATCATCTTCGGCGCCGGGAAGCTGCCTGAAATAGGCGGCGGTATGGGCAAAGCGATCCGTAATTTCCGTAATGCCACCCGGGAGACCGGGAAAAAGCAACCGGATCAGATTGAAAAGGACAAAAAAGAAAATTCCGAAGCCTGAGAAACAAAGGCCCTGCTCCACACCAGCCTGCCGAGACGTCAGCTGCCGGCAGATTCCGATATCCGGAAAGCCGCCGCCGGAAACAGTGCGCCCGCCCGGAAATTTTCAGGCCCTCCGGGCAGGCGGCCACCGTCCGGCTTGCAATTTGCGAATTGAGAATTAGGTTTATCCAAACATTTTCTGCAATCTTTCTTTTGCCGGCAGTTTGAAGGTTTCCGACAATCTTTCAGGGAGGCATGAATGGAAAAACACCACAAATTTTCCATATGGTACGTTTTACTAGGCTTCTGGCTGGTCCTTGTCTTCCAGCACATACTGGTGACCGCCATGGCCATCAAAACCATACCATACAGCGAATTTCTGCGTCTGCTCAACGAGGGCAAGATCATCGAAGTGGCCATCGGCGCCAACCAGATCCAGGGCCGCATGCGCCTTTCCGACGATCCTTCCGACCGGGGAACGTTGTTCCGCACCGTCCGGGTCGATCCTGAAATAAGCGAACTGCTGGCAAAACACAATGTCACCTTCAAGGGCGAACTGCAATCGACCTTCATGCGTGACCTGCTGTCGTGGATCGTGCCGGTCTTCATGTTCGTCGGCATCTGGTATATCGCCATGCGCCGCATCCAGAGCCAGCAGCCGGGTTTCATGACTCTTGGCAGGAACAAGGCCAGGATCTACGAAGAAAACGAGCTTGGGGTTACCTTCGACGACGTGGCCGGGGTCGACGAGGCCAAGCAGGAACTGATGGAAGTGGTCGACTTTCTCAAAACACCGGAAAAATACAGCGCCATCGGCGGCAGAATCCCCAAGGGTATATTGCTGGTGGGCCCGCCCGGAACCGGCAAGACCCTGCTTGCCAAGGCGGTCGCCGGCGAAAGCGGGGTTCCTTTTTTCAGCATGAGCGGATCAGAATTCGTGGAGATGTTCGTCGGTATGGGCGCTGCCCGGGTACGGGATCTTTTCACCCAGGCCAAGCAAAAAGCGCCGTGTATCATCTTCATCGACGAACTGGATGCCCTGGGCAAGGCGCGGGGCATCGGCCCGGTGGCCGGCCATGATGAAAGAGAGCAGACCCTCAACCAGCTGCTGGTGGAAATGGACGGTTTCGATCCCAGCGTCGGGGTGATCCTGATGGCCGCCACCAACCGGCCTGAAATCCTGGATCCGGCCCTGCTGCGGCCGGGCAGGTTCGACCGCCAGGTCCTGGTGGACCGCCCGGACAAGGCCGGCCGGGCAGCAATTCTCAGGGTCCATCTGCGTAAGATCAAAAAAGCCCCGGATGTCGACCCGGATGAAATTGCAGCCATGACCTCGGGGATGTCGGGTGCCGACCTTGCCAACCTGGTAAACGAAGCCGCCCTGCTGGCCGTGCGTCACGGCAAGAGCGAAGTGGGAATGGCTGAAATACAGGAAGCGGTGGAGAGGGTAATCGCCGGCCTGGAAAAGAAAAACCGGCTGATCAACCCGGAAGAAAAGAAGATCGTCGCCCACCACGAAATCGGCCATGCCCTGGTGGCCATGAGTCTTCCGGGAACGGATCCGGTCCAGAAGATAACCATCGTCCCCCGTGGAATCGCGGCCCTGGGCTATACCATGCAGGTGCCCACCGAGGACCGCTTCCTGATGAAACGCTCCGAACTGCTCAACAAGATCGCCACCCTCCTGGGAGGACGGGCGGCCGAGACAATCATCTTCGAGGATATATCCACCGGTGCCCACAACGACCTGGCCCGGGCCACCGACATCGCCCGTTCCATGGTGGTCGAGTACGGCATGAGCGAAAAGGTCGGCCAGGTCTATTTCGGCGGCAAACAGAATGCGCCCCTGCTGGGCATCAACGACGAAATAAGCAAGCCGTACAGCCCGGCCACCGCTGAAACCATCGACCGGGAAATCCAGAGGATCCTGTCTGACCAGTTCAAGCGGGCGGTCGAAATTCTGGACTCCAGGCGCCGGGTGCTCGAAGAAGCCGCCGCCATTTTGCTGGAGAAAGAAACCATCGAAGGCCGCGAGCTCAAAGAAATGCTGGACAAAAAGACCGGTCAACAGGCAGGCTGAATAAAAAAACCTCCGGGTTGCCGTTTCCCGCACGGCAAGCGGCAATCAGGAAAAGCGCCGCCGCCAGAGCCCTTTGTGAAGCACATGCAGCATCTCGAGGGTAAACAGCAGGGCGGCGGCCGAATAATATATCCACAGGAGAACGATTACCAGGGAACTCAGTGAACCGTAGAGAAAATCGATCCGGGCCACATGGGTAACGTACCAGCCGAAAAGGGAGCGGGCCAGGATCCACAGGGATCCGAAACATACCGCACAGATCAGCCGGTAATTCCACCTGATGGATATGTTCAGGAAGATTTTCACCGAAACCAGGTAGAAAACAACCAGCACCACCAGCGATATGGAGTCGAAGTTTGCCAGGTCCAGAACGTGGCGGACCGTCTCATAGATCGTATTCAGGTACGACTTGCTGTGCAGCACGTCAACCACTTCGCCCACGGCGGTCGAAAGTATTATCCAGATAAAATTGGAGACGAAGAGAAACAGCACCGCAAAGATGCTCACCAGGGCGTAGATTGCCTGACCTATCAGCAGGTGGCGTGATTTCAGCCCGAAAATCTTGCGGTAGGACGACTCCAGGGTCTGAAAGATAAATCCGCTGACCAGCGGAAGCAGGGCCAGGTTCAGCAACTGGAACGTTCCGCTGGGGGCCCGCATTATATTCGTCTGCAGCCATTTCCTGGAGACAAAGGGAATGACATGGCCGATTTCGTCCATCAGCATCTGGCTGACGAACTTTCCCCATTGGGCGTCGGTAAAGACGAGCTTCTGAATCTTGGTGAAAATGAACAGACTGAGTGATGAAAAGGGAATGAATGAAAGCAGAAAAAAGAAGGCGATGGACGAAGCCATGGTAAAACCGTCATCGTCCACGAAATCGCGCATGGTCCTGGCAAGGATACGCCAAACCGCCAATCGCTTCATGCAGCCTTCCAGTTGAACGCCCCTTCCAAAATACGGGCCAAGCCTTCAACTTTCCCCGTAAGTATCATTGAGCAGGTGCTGAATCGTCGTTTTGTCGTAAATAGAAGTTATGGCTCCCTGAACACGGTCCCACAAGGAAATGAAAGCGCACTGTCCCTTCAGGGGGCAGTTCTTCTTGCCCGAAAGACAGGCTATGCATTCGGCAGGCATGCCGGGTCTTTCCAGGGCCCTGAAAACCTGTCCCACCGTAAGCTCATCCGGAGCCAGGGCCAGCCTGTATCCTCCGTAATAACCCCGTTTGGAAGTTACGATGCCGCTGCGCTTCAATTCCGCCAGGATTACTTCCAGAAAACGGTAAGGAATAGCCTGGTCCTCGGCAATCCGAGAAGCTTTCACCGGGCCGTCGTGAATGCGCCGGGCCAGTTCGAACACGGCCCGCAGTGCGTACTGCTTCTTCTGGGTTACCAACATTTTCCGCGATATTCTTTCAATTGGAATTAAAGCCAATCGCCGTGGCTGACGTCCGGATCACCGGATTGCGGCTTACGCCGCATCCTGTGGTCAAAACGGTATATCGTCGTCCTGGCCGTCCGGAATCGGCGGCTCGGGCACACTGTCGGGTCCGGACGGCCTCTGGGCCGGCCCCTGCTGGGAATCGTCCCGCCCGCCGAGAAACTGGACATCGCTGGCCTGGATTTCGGTCATGTAGCGGGTTACTCCGTCCTGCTCCCAGCTGCGGGTCTGCAGCTTTCCTTCCACGTAAACCAGGCGCCCCTTGGACAGGTATTGTCCGCAGATTTCACCCAGCCGGCGCCAGGCCACGACCCTGTGCCATTCCACCCTTTCACGCTTTTCACCGCTTTCCTTGTCTCGCCATTCATCGGAAGTCGCCACCGAAAAATTGGCCACGGCCGTTCCGTCCGGGGTGTAGCGCACCTCCGGGTCTCGCCCCAGCCTTCCCACGATAATCACCTTGTTTATACCGGCCATCTTCTCACCTTCCTTCCTTTAGGGCTTTGCAAACATCGCACGCAAGCCAGCCGTTCGATCTTTTCAGGTTTAAGATCTGCTTCAGAGTTTTCCAACCCGCCGATCATCCTTTTTCTTTTTCAAACGCCCTGCCAGGGGAACCCTGACAGCAAGGGCTCCATGGGGACAAAGCCCGAAACACTGGTAACAGCGGATACACCTGGCGGCATCGATCCGGATACCCTTGGTACTGAAAGCGATGGCCTGCGCCGGACAGGACTGCCAGCAGGCGCTGCACAGCTTGCAGCGGCGGTTGTCGGCAACCGGCCTTTGCAGGAAATACTTTTTCTCGCGGCCTGTCCACCGCCGGGAGCGGCCCGCCAAATCGGCTATGGGCCGTTTGAAATCGGCGGCAATACTGAAATCTCCGGCGGCCCGGACCCTGCCGTCGAAAATACCTTTTTCCTGCGCCCGCCGGCAGATCAGCAGGCCGGCCGGGTCAAAGCCAACCAGGGCCGCCGTAGTCTTGTCAACCGCGTACGTGTTAGTGCCGGCCACGACAAGCTCCAGCAGGCGTGAGTTTCCGGCCACTCCCGGCCCGGCGCCCTCAAGGGCGAGAACACCATCGACTATGGTCAGGGCCGGCCTGACCTTCCGGCAAACGGCCAGCAGCAGATCCGTCCATGCGGGCCTGTCAAACGCCGTCTCTGCCAGACAGCTTACCCGCTCTTCGGGAGGAAGGCAACCTATCAGGTTGGAGGCCCCTGTCTGAAGCCCAAGAACCGTATCGGTTTTAAGCTTCGGCAGGTTGATCACCACATCGGCCCCAAGGGCTTCCCTGGCAATATTCTTTACTCCGAAAGGCTCCCCCAGATCCACTTTTTCGGTGGCCAGGAAAGACTTCAGTTCCATGTCCAGATCGGAGAGGGCCTCCACGTACCCTCCTTTGCGGGCGATGGTGTCGACCGGGTCGAATACGGGGTAGTCGGCTATGCGCACCCGGGCGCCGCGCTCAAGGCACCATTTGGCAACCGCCCTGATAACCAGCGGATGGGTATTTACGGCGCTTTCCGCGGCAACCGCCATGTGCAGGTGAGGTTTTATCAGAACACCGCACCCGTGCCGGACCCTGTCGCCCAGAAATCTGGTGCAAAGCGACCCTATCTTTTCCTCGAGGAAACGCTTTTCAAGCGGGCTATGCTCGATCAACACCAGATTCATAAATACCATGCAGGCTTGACAACCGCCAGGTGAGGCAGCAAGTTAAAGCAAAACGGTTCAGAACCCTGGAGAAATTTTTCCGCGGCGCGCAGCAGGCCGTAACAACAAATGCCAGGGGCAAACTTATTATTTAACCTCTTTGTTGACAAGCTCTTTTATTGCCTTGAAAACCTTGACCGCTCCTTTATCCGGCCGTTTGCCCGGCCGTCGCACAGATCGTTCCCGGCCCGGTGCGGCCCGAAGCGCCGGGCACCGGCCCGAGATCCAAGATTATCCCAAATCACTTTTGCGCCGCATAAAACAGCGGGTGATCGCGCAGGAACATCTGTTTTTCGCCGTGACAAATCCGGGCATGGAAAACCTGTGCCTGCAACAGATCCGCGCCCTGCTGCCGCCGGCGGCCGGGGCTGAAAGAGTCGCGGGCGGAATCCAGTTCCGGGGCCGGCTCACCGACTGCTACCTTGTCAACCTGCACTGCCGCTTTGCCGTCAGGGTTCTGATGCGTATCACCACCTTCAGGGCGACCGGCTTTGCCGTTCTTGAAAAAAAACTGGCCCGGATACCCTGGGAGCTTTACCTGCCGCCGGCGGCAAAAATCGAAATCAAGGTAACTTGCCACAAATCCCGGCTCTATCATTCCGGGGCCGTTGGCCAGCGCATCGGCCGCAGTATTGCCTCCGGAATCGGAAATCCCGAGGCACCGGAGAATGAATCCGCCATGATGGTCTATGGCCGGCTGGAGCACGACCGCCTCACCCTGTCTGTGGACAGCAGCGGCCCGCCGCTTTTCAAGCGCGGCCTCAGGGACCACGGCGCCAGGGCACCCCTGCGGGAAACCACGGCGGCGGCAGCGTTGGCCCTGGCCGGATGGCAGCCCGGAATACCCCTTGTCGATCCCATGTGCGGCAGCGGGACCTTCAGCCTGGAAGCCGCCATGGCCGCCAAGCAGATTCCTCCGGGCTGGTACCGTGATTTTGCCTTTTACCGCTGGCCGGCCTTCAGGCCAGGCCACTGGGGCCACCTGAAAAAAGAGGCCGGCCGGAACATACTCAGGCTGCCCCGGCCGGTGATCCGGGCTTCGGACAAGGATCCAAGCCTTACCGAGCCTCTGGCAGGCCGCCTGGCAGCCCACGGTCTGGACGATGCTGTCGCAGTCCGGCAGGCGGACTTTTTCCGGCTGCGGCCTCCTTCCGGGCCGGGAGTCCTGATATTGAACCCGCCTTATGGCAGGCGGCTGGACCGGGAAAAAGACCTCGGTGAATTCTACGGCCGGCTGGCAGGACAGATCCTTGGCCATTGGTCAGGCTGGCAGCTCGGCCTGCTCGCCCCGCCGGGGGCGTTGAAATATTTCCGCAAACCCGGTTTCCGGCAGCATAAAATATTTCACGGGGGACTCAACCCGGTGCTGGTGTGCGGCCGGATCGACCGACCGGGCCGTCAAGCATGAAACCAATTTAAAGATGAAAGGACAGCCCATGGACAAATCCCAGTACGTGGAAATCCTGAACGCGGCCATCGAGGGCGAAATCGAAGCCCACCAATTCTACCTGGAAGTGTCGCAGCGTATCACCCAGCCTCATCTGCGGGATATGTTCGCCGCCTTTGCCCAGGAAGAGCTGAAACACCGCCAGATACTGGAAAATTTCAGGGACAACGAAAAGGCCCGCCTGGCCTTTGCCACGGTGCCGGACCTGAAGGTGGCAGAAACCGTGGATGCTCCCAGGCTCAGCCTCGATATGAAACCGGCCGACGCCATCGCCCTGGCCATGAAGAAAGAGCAGGCGGCCATGGAACATTACACCAACCTGGCCCGGGCCTGTGAAGACGGCGGCCAGCGGGAAATATTCGAACAGCTGGCCGCCATGGAACGCCAGCACAAGCACAGGATGGAGCAGGCCTTCGTGGACATCGGCTATCCCGAGGTTTGGTAAGGCTCGAGCTCGACCCAGGTGGAATTGAAACGGCTGCCCCCGCCCAGTGCCTGGGGGGCTGTCGGTGCCAGCTGATTCTGGAGATTGCCCTCACAATCCTGGAGCGGCCTGGCAGACCACAGGACCCCGGGGGGCACCTTGTCGGATATCGCCACCCGGGCCACGAAGCGCCCCCGCCGGTTCGACAGGACCACCAGTCCGGCAGGATCGATCTTCAAAGCGGCTGCATCCCCGGGATTGATGGTCACCCGGTCGGCAATGGCACCGTAGACCTCCTGGAACTGGCTGTGGGTGTAACGGGCCGTGGCGCTGGTCAGCCAGCGGAACCGGCCCCCGGCTTCCGGAACCCGTGGCAGGGGAACAGGTTCCCAGCCCAGCCGGCGCGCCCTGGCCGGGGCCAGCTCCAATTTTCCCGAGGGCGTCTGGTAGCTGTCGCGGTCACGGCTGCGCAGGCGCAACAACTTGCCGGCCAGCAGGTCCTGCCAGGTGCCGTCGGCCAGGCCGGGTTCCACCAGCCGGGCCAGCACCTGCCAGGGATCCTCTGTCATCCAGGAACTGCTGCGGCCCAACCGCCCGGCCAGGCCGGCCATGAGCTCAACCTCGGTCAGGCCGGCCGTAACCGGCCGGATCACCCTGGGATTGAGCCTGACATAGGGATGGCTCCAGGGAATCACGAGATCCTCTTTTTCAAGATAGGTCAGGGCCGGCAGAACCAGGTCGGCACAGCGTGCGGTCAGGGTCCAATGGGTATCGTGGACCACGGTGAAAATGCCGCCGCCGCAAAGGGCTTCCCGGATGCTGCCGGCCCCGGGCAGGGTGGCCACCGGATTGGTGCCGGTTATAAAGACCAGCCTGATACCTCCTTGCCCAAGGACCCGGCCCAGGTCGGGCTGGGAGACGGTCCGGAAAGAACTCTCTTTTTGGGCAAGCCCGCCCAGGTCCATGTCCCAGCCGTCGCTGTTGGTGTAGAAAAAGCCGCGCTCCATCCCCAACAGAGCCGGAATCAGGGAGACGGCCCGGGCCTGGTCGGCGCCGTAGTCGTTTTTCTGCATGCCGATGCCGATCATGGTGGCGCTGGGCAGCAGGCTGCCGTAAAGTCCGGCCAGGGCCTCGACAGACTCCGGAGCCACCCCGCAAACCTTGCAGGCATCGTCGAGACTGTGATCCATAAGGGAATTTTGAAGCTGCCGGAAACCGGTCGTCCGCCGGGAGACAAAATCCGAATCCGCCCGGCCGTTTTCCACCAGCAGGCGCATTACCGCCAGGGCCAGGGCTACGTCACCGCCCGGCCGCGGCCTGATCCACAGATCGGCCGCCTGGGCCATCCCGGTTTCGATTGGATCGATGACCACGATCCCGGTACCGTTCTGCCGCCGCCCCTCCAGGGCCTTGATCCAGATGTGCGGCGCGCTGACAGCCGCGTTGAATCCCCAGAAAACCACCAGCCTGCGGGAGGCCAGATCCTCCGGCTGCAGCCCGTAGATCCTGCCGTAATGCAGGCCGATACCGATCTTGCCGCTGCGGTTGCAAAGGGCATGATCGGTGCGGGTCACTCCCAGTTCGTTCCACAGCCGCTTGTAAAAAGTGCCGGCCAGCAGGCCGCAGTTTCCGGAGTAATCAAGCAGCAGGACCGCTTCCGGTCCGTGCCTCGCCAGCACCTGCTGCAGCCGGTCTGCAAAAACGTCCAGGGCCTTTTCCCGGCTCACCGGCTGCCGGCTGCCGCCAAAAGACAGGACGGGCTGCTCGACCCGGTTGCGGTAGACACGCAGGTGGTCACCGGCAGCCCGGGGGCAGGTCAGGCCGGCGGTAACCGGGTGGTTTACGTCGCCTTGCACCTTGACCAGGCGGCCGTTATCGTCAACCCCGGCAACCAGGCCGCAGGTATCGTAACAGTCGCGGGTACAAACCGTGGCAATCGTATTGCTCGCCTGTTTTTCCATCGGACCCATCGCAGATATCGCTTTCCGGCAGCCGTGGCACTGTTGGCAGCCGCCTTCGGAATATGTTAGTATTCGCTTGCCGCTGCAACCTCATATAACAAAATGCGGGAAAATAGACATGCCGTTTTTCAAAACCGACGATGGATGCAGCCTGTTCTACGAACTGCTGGAAACGGCCCGGCCGCGGCCCGCTCTGGTATTTCTCAACGGCACCCTCCAGACGACTTTGAACTGGAAAACCGTGGCCCGCCACCTGGCGGCCCACTTCAACATCCTGCTGTACGACGCCAGGGGCCAGGGACAAAGCGAGCTGGGTGAAAAGCCGCTCGGCCTCGAACTGCATCTGGCCGACCTTACCGCCCTGATGGATCACCTGGCCCTGGAGCGGGCCAATCTGGCAGGCCTCAGCCACGGGGCCTACGTGGCCCTGGCCTTTGCCCTCAGCCGGCCGGCGCTGACAGACAGGGTCGTGCTTTGCAGCACCGGGGCCGGAGCAAGTTTCAGGGCCCGCATGATAGTGCGCAGCTGGTACGAAATCCTCAGGACCTGCAGCCTCGAAGCCATGGTCTGGGCCGCCCTGCCCCACGTCTTCGGCCAGAAATACCTGCGCCGGAATGAAAAAATGCTGCCCCGGATGGCCAAGACCATAGTGCGCCGCAACAAGCAGGAAAGCCTCAAGGCCCACCTGGAAGCCATGAACGGCTATCCTTCCATGGCCCGCCTCATGCGCAAAACAGACTCGCCGGTACTGGTCATGACCGGCAGTGACGATCCCCTGGTAAGCAGGCAGGGAGCCGAGAAACTGGCGACAACCTGCGGCGGCCGCCATTACCGGATTCCGGACTGCGGCCATTCCCTGCCCATCGAAGCCCCCGAAGATTTCGTCAGGTCCATGATCGCTTTCTGCGCCCAAAGACGCGATTGCTGACCGGGATCCATTTTTTGCGGGCTGAACAATTTTTAATGTTGACGCTGAACCATCAGGCCGATAAGTAGTAATGGCTACCATATCGGAAGGTTGCCGTGGAATCGGGCCGGAAACCGGAGGCAGGCGCGTGCTGACCGAAAAGGAAAAACTCGACAGCCTTACCCGTCTGGGTGTTGAACTCAACCAGATCAACGACCTTGATATCCTCATGGAGCGGGTTCTTACCAGGGCCCGCCAGTTCGTCAACGCCGATGCAGGCTCTATCTATATCCGCAACAAGCAGTGGCTCCATTTCACCTACACCCAGAACGAGACCCTCCAAAACAAGCTTCCGCGGGGTGAAAAACTGGTCTATTCCACCTTCAAGATCCCCATCGACGAAAAAAGTATTGCCGGTTACGTGGCCGCTACCGGCCAGGCCCTCAACATACCCGACGTATACCGCCTGGAGGCAACCCTGCCGTACAAGTTCAGCAAACGCTTCGACCAGACGGCCGGGTATCGGACGGTGTCGATCCTGACCGTCCCCCTGACCATCGCAACCGGTGATATTCTGGGGATCCTGCAGATAATAAACGCCCGGGACGAAAACGGCCGCATAACCACCTTCACCAAAACCGATGAGAAAATGATGTTTCACTTTGCCGGTATTGCCGCCGTGGCCCTGGAAAGGGCCCAGATGACCCGCGCCCTGATCCTGCGCATGATCAGAATGGCCGAAATGCGTGATCCCAAGGAAACCGGCGCCCATGTCAACCGGGTCGCGGGTTTTTCGGTGGAAATATACGAACAGTGGGCTGTGCGACGCCAGCTGAACCAAAAGGAAATCGACAAGAGCCGCGACATTCTCCGCATGGCGGCCATGCTCCACGACGTGGGAAAAGTCGCCACATCCGACGTGATTCTCAAAAAGCCCGATCGCCTCAGTAAAGATGAGTATCAGATCATGAAACAGCATACCATCCAGGGAGCGCGCCTTTTTGAAAACCGGCAGTCGGATTTCGACGAAGCGGCCGGGATAGTGGCCCTCAACCACCATGAGCACTGGGATGGAACCGGTTATCCCGGCCATGTCGATCCGAGCACGGGGTCGCCGCTGCAAGGATTCGAGCTGCCCAACGGAGAGGCCCGGGGCAAAAAGGGCAGAGAGATTCCCCTGTTCGGAAGGATCGTCGCCCTGGCCGACGTGTTCGACGCCCTCAGCTCACGCCGCAGTTACAAGGAGCCGTGGGACGAGTCCAAGATACTGAAACAGATAGAAATGGAATCCGGACGGCACTTCGATCCCGAACTTGTCGAAATCTTTTTCAACCGCCTCGATGTCATCCGGTCGATTCAGGCCCGTTACCGGGACGAAGAAGATTAAACCACCGCCCAAAGGCGGTGGCAATCAGGGGGAGCCGCCGATGAAACCCAGCCGCCAGCAGGCCTGGAAGTTGCTGACCGAGTACAACAGTAACGAAAGCCTTATCAGACACGCCCTGGCAGTGGAAGGCGTCATGCGCTATTTCGCACGCCAGAGGGGCGAGGACGAAGAAAAATGGGGCGTGATCGGTCTGATCCACGACCTGGACTACGAGCAGTACCCTGACCGGCATTGCGCCAAGACGGCCGAGATCCTCCGCCGGCACCACTGGCCCGAAGACTACATCAGGGCCGTCGTTAGCCACGGCTGGGGCATCTGCACCGACGTCAAACCGGAAACAGACCTGGAAAAAACCCTGTTCGCCATCGACGAGCTGACCGGCCTGATCGCTGCCGCGGCCCTGGTCCGGCCTTCGCGAAGCGTTCTCGACCTGAAACCCAAGTCAGTGAAAAAAAAGTGGAAAGACAAGCGCTTTGCCGCCGGCGTCAACCGCGAAATAATCGATAAAGGCGCCGCAATGCTGGGGATGGAACGAACCGACCTGATAGCCGCTGCCATAACGGGAATGCGCGAGGTGGCCGAAGCCATCGGACTGAAAGGAGAGCTTTGACCATGGAATGCAACAAGGAACGGAACCTGGAAAGATGCAACTGCAGCTACAGCCCCTGCGCCCGCAAGGGAATCTGTTGCGAATGTATAGGTTACCACCTGAAAATGCGCCAACTGCCGGCCTGCTGTTTCCCGGACGACGCTGAACGGACCTATGACCGTTCATTCGAGCACTTTGCCCGCCTCGTTGAAGAAAAACGTGTCTGACAACACTTGACGGTTTCGCAAAAAGCGCCACATCTTCGTCAAGCCCCGCCCAGAGCCGGGCCCGGTTCAGGTACGCCTCGCCGGCCGGGATGATCTGCCGCCCCGATTGCGATTCCTCTGCCAGGCAATCTCGAACATTCCGGTTTTATTGAACAATCACCGCCGGCATTGCAATCCGCCCGGCATGCTTTACAATACATGGTTAAACCGCATAAAATATTGCGAGGTTTACAACCATGCCCAAAGACAAAAAATCCATCAAGAGAGACATTCTCGACAAATTCCGGGCTATCAACGGCGAAGCCGACGATATTCTGCCTCCGGACTGGCTGGTTCGCGAATACCTGGCCAATCTGGACAGGTATGAACTAAAAGATTTTGAAAAGGCTTTAAAAGAACTGATGTCCAAAGGATTCATCAGTTACAGGCGGGGAGCGATCCCCGAAATAAGGCTGACGGAAAAGGGGGCCGCCCTGATTCATTGACGACACGGACAAACATTAGCGCCCCGCGGCAACCGGTCTGGAAAACGCCGGTTGATTCCGGTCCAGAACCTGCCTGACGGTAACGGCCAGCTCCTTGACCGACAGCGGCTTGAGCAGATAGGCGGCCACGCCGATCTGACGCGCTTTGGCCTGGTTCATCCGGTCACTGTAGCCGGTGCAGAGAATTACCGGCAGATCGGGCCTCAAATCCAGCAGTCTGCGGGCCAGGACATCACCTGTCATGTGCGGCATGGTCAGATCGGTGATGACCATGTCATACTTGTGGGGATGATGCTCGAAGGCCGCCAGGGCATCCAGAGCGCTGGCCCTGATCTCCACCTTGTATCCCAGCCGCGAGAGCATCTGGCGTCCCAGCTCGGCCAGGGCCTGCTCATCGTCGACAAACAGAATGGTCTCGCTGCCGCCGGCAAGCCTCTCCTGCTTGCCTGGCAGGGGACACAGCATCTCTTCGGCAGCCGGCAGGTAAACCGAAAATGTCGTGCCCCGACCGGGGGCGCTCTCCAGCGCTATGGCACCGCTGTGGGCCCTTACGATCCCGTGGACCACGGCCAGGCCCATGCCGGTGCCCTTGCCCTGTCCCTTGGTGGTGAAATAGGGTTCAAAAATGCGGTCCCGGATTGCTTCCGGAATCCCCGGACCGGTATCGCTCACCTTGAGAAGAACGTATTTTCCCGGTGAAAGATCGATGTGACTGTTTTTCGCCGAAGCGGATATGACCACCTGATCGAGTTCCAGGCTAAGCCGCCCTCCTTCGGCTTCCATGGCATGCCCGGCATTGGTGAAAAGGTTCATGATCACCTGGTGCATCTGGGTGATGTCGGCCACCACGATGGCTTCCGGAATCTCAATCTTCTCTTCTATCTCTATGGTGGCCGGCAGAGAAGCCCGCAAAAGCTGAAGAGCGTCCCGGGCAACGGTAACAAGATCGATGGGCTTGCGGTCGTGGTTGGTCTTGCGCGAAAAGGTAAGAATCCGCTTAACCAGATCCTTGGCCCGGTCGGAAGCCTCCAGGACCTGTTCCAGCCTCTTTTGGACCGGATGGCCGGGCTCCAGATCCATCCGCGCAATTTCCAGATACCCCATGATGGCAGCCAGAATATTGTTGAAATCATGGGCTATCCCACCGGCGAGGGTGCCTATTGCCTCCATCTTCTGGGCCTGTACCAGCTGGGTTTCCAGCCTGGCCTTGTCCTTCTGGGCCTGGATTTTGTCAGTTATGTCAAAGGCGATTCCGGCCACCCACTTGCGCGTGCCGTTGCGGTTGAGGGGAAACTTGACCACCATGTAATACCGGCGGCCTTCAGCAACCTCCACCTGTTCCACGGTATGCAGGGCCTGGCCTTTCTCGAGGACATACCGATCATTGCCCATCATGGTGGCGGCAACTTCCGGCGGCCAGAGTTCCTCGTCAGTTTTCCCCAGACGCTGGTTGGGATCCTGGCCGTAAAACCGGCGGCAGGCTTCATTGAGGTATACGTATCGTCCCTGGTCATCCTTGATGAAGGCCAGGGCCGGCAGATGCTGCATGAAGGTGTCGAAAAGCACCTTGCTCTCGCCCAGGGCCTGTTGAATGGCAAGCCGGCGCTGGACCTGTTCATTCAGTTTGTCGTAATATTCCTGCATCCGGTCGAGAAAATCGTCCAGGCAGGCTTCGAACTGCCGGAATTCGTCTGCCCGGCCATGGCCCACGTTTTTGCGGCCCTGATAGCCGGCATGTTCGATCAACTTGGACTTAAGCCTGGCAAGCGAACTGACAAAGGGACGCTGCATCCAGCGGGCCACTATGGCCGCACCTGCCGAAGCGACAAGGACTGCCATGGCAAACGCCGTCCAGACACACCGGGACAGGACAAGGCCGGCTGCTACCATGGCCGCATCCTGCTGCCTTGCAAAGTAACACGTCAGGCCGGCCGTGAAAGCCGAGGCCGTAAGGGCCAACACAAAGCAGCCGCCAAAAATTCGGCGATGGATACCTGATTTTTTCATTTATACCAACAGTCAGCAAATTATTCAGACAGTCATTATCGATGTCTGACATGCAATCACCAATGCCTCTCTATATCGCAGATATCGGCTCGGGCATGGCAAACTTGACAAAATTCTGGCGGGGTTCAGCCGGTGCGTGGACCGCTTTGTTCAAGGGCGGACAGGCGGGCTTCAAAACGCCGCAGCATTTCGGTCTTGCCCAGGGCCCGGCAACAGGCAACCAGCTGCGGCAAGGCCTCGGGAAGCTCCTGCAGGGGCAACAGCAACCGGAAGGCCTTATGGAAATTGCCTGCCTGAATCCAGGAATCGGCCAGACACAAACGCAATTCCACGCTCTGCGGATATCGTTCCAGGCCCCGGCCGGCCCAGTCAGCGGCTTTCCGGCAGTCGCCCTCTTGCCGGGCCAGCAGGCTCAGTCCCCAGTAGGCCCGGTGGACAGGTGCCAGGGCCAGGGCCCGGAGATAAAGCTTCTTGGCCAGCTGCGACCCTTTACGGCCGTAAATTCCGGCGTAATCGCCGTGACTGAAAGTCATGGCCAGCCTGGAAAGAAAATCGGCATGACTCTCATCGAGGCCGGAATCCGGCACCAGCTTCAGGGCCTCCACATAGGACGGAAGGTTGGCCGTAAAAGCCCGGCGCAGAGTCCGGCCGAAGGCAAGTATGTCCTTTTCTTCAAGCTGCGGGTCGGTTTCGAAATACATTATATCCTCGATCTTGCGGAGCCAGATGTCGTCATCTGCTCCGGTCCGCCGCTTGAAATCTTCGTACAGTTCAGTGCCCGGAAAAAGATCGAGAATATAAAAAACAGCGCTCAGGGGCTTGATCCTGTCCATCAGGCTGCAGGTCTCATGGATAGTCTCGTGGCTTTCGCCGGGGCTGCCGTAGATGAAATAGGCTCTGGCCATGATGCCGCAGGCGGCAGTGAGGGAAAAAGCCCTTTCGATCTGCCTGTCGCCGATGTCTTTGCGCAAAATCTTGCGGATACGCCGGCTGCCGCTTTCCACCCCGTAACTGATCTGGATACAGCCTGCCTTGCGCATCCAGTACAGAACCTTGCCGGAAACGTAATTAACCCGGCTTATGGCCTGCCAGGTTATCTCCAGTCCGCGCCACAGGATCTCCTGGCACACTGCCACAACCTTTTCCCGGTCCATGGTAAAGGTGTCGTCCGAGACGAAAAAGAACCTGACGCCCCTTTGAGCAAGCAGCTCCAGCTGATCGACGAAATAGCTCACCGAATGACTCCGCACCTTCCGCCCCCAAAAGGCCGGCGAGCCGCAGAAACTGCAGCGCCCGGGACACCCCCTGGTCAGGGCCAGGTGCTGGAAAGTAAAATAGCGGGCCGGCATGGGCAGGCTGTCCGGATCGTCCACCGGGGCGCGGGAAGGCGTTTTCACCGGCCGGCCGGCGACCCTGAGGGCCAGGCCGGAAACCGACTCCAGAGCCTCCGGGGGACTGCCCGCTGCCAGGTGCCGGACGACCTCCAGAAAGGTATGTTCCCCCTCGCCGCAAACCACCAGGTCAATCTGGGGAAAATGGGTCAGGAAATGGCGCCAGAGAAAAGTGGCCCCGATGCCACCGAGCACGGTGGCGGCCTCCGGCTTCAGACGTTTTACCATCCCGGCGATTTCCAGGGCCCCCCAGCGGTTGGCATTGAGGATGCTGAAACCGACCAGATCCGGATCCTCGGCCGCCAGGGCCGCTTCCATATCTGCCTGCCGGCCGCGCATCCGGTGCCAGTTCCACAAACTGACCCGATACCCGTGGGCTTTCAGCATGGCCCCGACATAGTACAGCCCCATGGGGGGCACACTGATATCGTCCTGCCGGAGCCTGGGATCGAGACAGTAAGGGTAAATAAGAAGAATTTTCATTCCGCCTCCGCCGCAGAATATGAACGACAGGCTTTCCAAGTCCGTTCATATGGACTATAAACTCCGGAAAGGCAAGCTCTGATCCAGTCCGCCGGCCGGCAGAACCGCCTTCCCGACCCAGAGGAGAAAAGCATGCAATCCGAAAAGAGTACTTCGTTCAGGGGCAACCTCAGACGTCTGCTGCTGGTTGCCCTGCTGCTGGCCGCCATCCCGGCCGCAGCCGGCGGCATCCTCGACCGCGGGCTGGAGCACCTGGGGTTGTCACGGCTGGCAACGGCCAATGCCCTTTACCTGGAAAAGGCCCAGCAACGCACTTTGTCGGGATTCCTGCTGCTGTCGGCCATCAAAAGCTCCCTGGCGATGCTGGAAGGTTCCACGGTCGGCATAGGTTTCAGTCTCCAGGTGGGCGACCTGGTCCAATCGGTCTATGATTACGTGGACATAGCCTGGAAAGCGGTCCTGGCGGGCGGCACGGCCATCATCATCCTCAGGCTGCTGCTGGAGGCAATGGCGCTGCTGGACCACTGGGCCCTGGCCCTGCTGCTGGCAACCGGCCTGGCCTTGGCGGCGGTCCGCTGGTGGCTGCCTTACCGGGACTGGCTGCGGCGTGGACTCCGCACCGCCTGCCTGGCATGCGGCCTGCTTTGCCTGGGGCTTTACCTGGTGATCCCTGCCACCCTGGCCGGAGCCATGGCCGTCTCCGACCTGATCACCCGCCCGGTGATAGAATCCGCCTATCAGGAGCTGGACCAGCTCAAGCAGGACCTCGACGTCAAAGGCGGGGACCACTGGAACCAGTTGCCCCGCCGGGTCCCGGCACGGCAAGAGCCGGGCTTCTGGGATTTTAAAGACCGTTTTCTGAAACTAAAGCAGCGCCTGGAAACCTTCGCCCGGTTGCTGGAAGCAAAGGCCCGCTCCATGGCCTTCCTCACCTTCCGCTTGACCGCCGGATACGTTTTCGATTGTATTGTGTTCCCTTTGGCCGTCATGATCTGCCTGTGGCCTGCTTCAAAGGCGGCTTTTCACCTGTTGCTGCGCAATTGGGAACCGTAGGAGGAGTCCGTGTCTGACGCATCTGCACATTCCAACCTCATCCTTACCGGAATGCCGGCGGTGGGCAAATCGACGGTGGGGGTCTTGCTGGCGAAACGGCTCGGTTACGATTTCATAGACACCGACCTGCTGATCCAGAAAAGACACGGCCGTCTCCTTCACCAGCTCATCCGGCGCCACGGAATGAAACGCTTTCTGGACATCGAGGCCCAAACGATCCTGTCCCTCGGGGGAAGCGGACAGGTCGTGGCCACCGGTGGCAGCGTGGTCTACCGGCCCCGGTCGATGCGACACCTGCAGGCGATGGGCACCGTGGTGTTCATGGACATCGACCTGGAAAGCCTCCGCCGGCGGCTTACGGACATGGACGGCCGGGGCGTTGTGCGGGCGCCGGGCCAGAGCATCGCAGACCTCTTTGCCGAACGGCTTCCCCTTTACAGGCGATACAGCCGGCTTACCATCGCCACCGCCGGCCTTAACCCGGGCCGGGTGGCCGAAAAAATCATCCGCGCCCTGGAGGATTCATCAGGCGGCTGAAAGCCGTCAGAGGTCCTCCGGCGGTCCGGCAAGGGTCGCCGGCTTGACAAGATCACGGCCGAAACGCCGGCTTACCGTGTCGGCGGCCTGCTCCAGCTTTTCCCACCTGCAATCCAGGTGATCTCCCCGGTCAAACAAAGAATCCTGCCGGGGCAGCGATTCCGGCCCGAGGCCGGCAGCCCCCAGCCCTATCAGACGGGTCAGCGGCAGGTCGCCGAATTGTTCCAGCAGCCCGAGGGCCGCCCGGTAAAGCCGGTTGGCGCTCTGGCACGGACGGTCGAGCCGGCACTGGCGGGAGTACTGCCTGAAATCTCCGCTCTTGAGCTTGATATACACCCTTGCGGCCCGCAGTCCCTTGGAGCGCAGGCTGCGGGCAACCGCCTGGGCCTGTTCAAGCAGATATTGCTGCAGCACCGTCTTGTCCCGGGTATCTTCGGCAAGGGTCTTTTCCCGGCTGATGGATTTGACCGGCCGGCAGGGCCTGACAGGCCTGTCATCGCGTCCCCGGCTGAACATGGCCAGCCGGAGGCCGAAACTGCCCAGACGTTTTTCAAGCGCTTCTGGTGGCCAGTGCCGCACCTGCCCCAGAGTTTCTATGCCCATTTGTTCAAGCCGCCGCCGGGCCCTGGCGCCGACTCCGGGAACCCTGGAAACCGGCAGGCGGGCAATGAAAGCCTCAACCCGGGCCGGTTCGATAACCGTCAATCCGTCGGGCTTGCGCAGATCCGAGGCAATTTTCGCCAAAAACTTGCAGGGCGCTATCCCCACCGAGCACGTCAGCCCGGTCCGGTCCGAAATTGCGGCCTTGATCCTGCGCGCCATCCGGGCCGGCTCACCGTACAGCCTGCCGCACCCGGTGATATCCACAAAGGCTTCGTCTATGGAAACCTGTTCCACCAGGGGAGAAAAAGATCTCAGGCATGACATCACCTTTTCGGAAATTTCCTTGTAACGCCGGTGCCGGGGAGGAACAACCACGACCTGGGGACAAAGACGGCGCGCCTGATAGACCGGCATGGCCGACCTGACCCCGAACCTGCGGGCCTCGTAACTTGCCGCCGCCACCACGGCCCGCGGCGAGTCAGATCCCACCACCACGCATTTTCCGGCCAGAGCGGGATTGTCCAGCTTTTCAACCGCGGCGAAAAAAGCATCCATGTCAAGGTGGAGGATCATAATTGCTTTCAGCTTACCAGATCTATGGCCGCGGTAAACATTTAAACGTTCCCGTTGCGCGTTCCCGATTGAAGTCACCCCTTCCGGATCGTGATTCATTTCATACAAATATGAAATACAGCTTGCCAGTGGTTACAATTTTGTTGTATTCATATAGCGGCCATACGATTTTGCCAAAATATTTCCGGCACCGGGGGAACTGCCTTGAAACGCATCGAAGAAGTCACCCTTCTCTATGAAATCAGCAAAGCCCTGAACGAGCATCTGGATCTCAAAAAATCCTTGTACAAGGTGCTGGACATTCTGTCCAGTTCCATGAACATGGTCAGGGGAACCGTCTCCATCCTCAACCCCCTGCGCGATGAAATCAGCATAGAGGTGGCCCACAGCCTGTCGCCGGCTGCCATGGAACGGGTGAAATACAAGCTGGGAGAAGGCATAACCGGCCGGGTAATCCAGTCCGGCAAGGCGGTGGCCATCCCCAAGATCAGCGAAGAGCCCCTTTTCCTTGACCGCACCAAGACCCGCAAAGCAAAAAACATCAAGGAATTGTCCTTCATCTGCGTACCCATCAAAAAGGGCAAGCAGGTAATCGGGGCCCTGAGCGTGGACCGGCCCTACGACCCCGACTATCCGCTGAAAGAAGGCCGCAAGCTGCTGTCGGTGGTGGCGACCATGATCGCCCAGCACGTGATCAACCTGGAAACCATCCGGATCGAAAAGGAAAAGCTGCGCGCCGAGAACAAGCGCTTGCGGCGGGAGCTGGAAAACAAGTACCGCATCACCAACATAATCGGCAACAGCAACAAGATGCGCGAAGTCTTCCAGATGATCTCCCAGGTATGCCGCAGCAACGCAACGGTTCTTATCCGCGGTGAAAGCGGAACCGGAAAGGAACTGGTAGCCAACTCGGTTCACTACAACAGCCCCCGGGCAAGAGGCCCTTTTGTCAAGGTGAACTGCGCCGCCATTCCGGCCAACCTGATCGAAAGCGAGCTGTTCGGCCATGAAAAGGGAGCCTTCACCGGTGCCATCCGGCAGAAAAAGGGCAAGTTCGAAATGGCCCACAAGGGAACGGTATTCCTGGATGAAATCGGCTCCATCGGCCTCGATGTCCAGGCCAACCTTTTACGCGTTCTGCAGGAAAAAGAATTCGAACGGGTCGGAGGCCATCGCACCATCAAGGTGGATGTGCGCATAATAGCGGCCACCAACAAGAACCTGGAACAGGCGGTGGAAGACGGAAGTTTCCGGGGCGACCTCTACTACCGGCTCAACGTTTTCCCCATCTACATGCCGCCGCTGCGCGAACGCAAAACCGACATCCTGCTGCTGGCGGACTATTTTCTGGAAAAATATGCCAAGGAAAACGACAAGCCCATCAAGCGCTTTTCGACCCCGGCCATCGACATGCTGATGGATTACCATTGGCCGGGCAACGTGCGGGAGCTGGAAAACTGTATCGAAAGAGCCGTTCTGCTCTGTGACGGAGGGGTCATTCACAGCTATCACCTGCCGCCGACCCTGCAAACGGGCAAAGAATCCGGCACCCTGCCCCAGCTTTCCCTGGAAGAGGCCGTGGCCAGGCTGGAGCGGGAGATGCTGATCGACGCCCTGAAAAACACCCGCGGCAACATCTCCCTGGCGGCCCGGTTTCTCAGGACCACCGTCCGCAAGTTCGGCTACAAAGCACGCAAGTACGGCATAAGCTATAAAGATTTCAGGTAAGACGAATCACCGGGCCGTCCCCGGAAGGCAAACGGATCATTTGATCCGGTACTGCTCCACGATGGCATAGTTCTTCTGGGCCATCTGGACCAGTTGCTCGGAGTTGCCGGTCACCTTGTGGCTTTCTTTCTCCATGGAGACCGTAATCTTATTCAATTCCGACATATCCCTGGAAATCTCCATGGCGGCATTGGAGTTGCGGGAGACATTTTCCGCAACTTCCCTGATACCTTCCGAGGCCTGAATCACGTTGTCCGAAATTTCCTCGGTGGTTCCGGCCTGCTGCTCGATCGCTCCGGCGGTGACCGAAATCTTGTCGTTGACCTGTTTGATGATTTCGGTAATTTTCTGAATTTCCCGGACGGCGTTATCGGTGGAAACACAAATACTGTCGATCTTGGCCTTGATCTCGCCGGTCGACCTGGCGGTCTCTCCCGCCAGTTCCTTTATCTCGTTGGCCACCACGGCAAACCCTTTGCCGGCCTCGCCGGCCCTGGCGGCTTCGATGGTTGCATTCAGGGCCAGCAGGTTGGTCTGCTCGGAGATCTCCTCTATGGTTTCGGTGACTTTGCCGATCTCGCTGGCCGCCACTCCAAGCTGATTGATGATCTCGGAAGTGCTTTCCGACTGCTCCACGGCAAGGTTGCTTATGCTGTTGGCCTCCTCGGTCACCTTGACGACCTGCTTGAGAGTCTTGGACAACTCGCCGGCCGCATTGGCAATCAGTTCTATGTTGGCGGAGGTTTCTTCCACGGCCGCGGCAGCCGAGTTAAGGTTGTCACTCATGGTCTTGATGGAACCGTCCACCAGATCCGCACTCTCGGACACGGTGTTGGCCCGGGAAACCATCTCCTGTGAAATATCGTTGAGAGACTCGGAAGCACTGTTCATGGCATCGGCGTTTTTCTGCATCCCCCTGAGAATCGATTTGACATCGCCGATGAAATCATTGATCGCCTCTCCCAGCTGTCCCATCTCATCGTCAGCCCTGATCTCCACCTGATGGGTCAGGTCGCCATTGGCCGAATATTCCAGCACCTCTTTGATGTGCTTGATACGCCTGACGATGAATTTGTTGATAAACCAACTGCAATAGGCAGCAGACAGGACGATAATCAGAAGTCCTGCCAGGATATAGGCGAAGGTCATCTTACGGACGGCACTTATGCTGGCCGTATAATCAAGGGGAATGACGATAGCCCCTTCGGTCTTGCCGGCATAGTCCTTCAGGGGGCCGCACAGGGCCAGATAATGCCTGCCCCCATCTTCGAGCCGGACGAAGTTCACCTTTTCATCTGCCATCGCCTTTCTGATTCCCGCGTCAATAGACTTGTCGAGCTTCAGGCCCTCGGTCCTGGCCTGGACCCGAAACTGTCCGTCCTTGCTGATTACGATGGCGGCATCAAAATCATAGGTCTGTTTCAGGTGTTTGAGCAGGGCATCGTTTACCGCAATACCGAATTCCACCGAGCCGATGTGCTGTTGCCCGTAAAAGACGGGGGTGACTCCCCGGATTGCCAGACCGAAACGGCCCAGGTCGAGGCCTTTGATGGGTTTTTTCTCCCGGTTGGTCTCCACCACCGTGGGCCGGATGCTGCTCAGGTCGTCACCGAACTTTTCCGGCTTGTGCAGTCGCAGAAAGGAAGTCGCCGGCGGAACGTGAAACTGAAACTTGTCTATGTTAACCTTGTAGTGCAGTTTTTCATAGATCGGCAGCATCAGATCCTTCAGCTTCTGGCGGTCCCTGCTGGCGAAAACCCGCTGCACGTCCGGCATGCTGGCGACGAACTCGGCCAGCGCATAGGCCCTGAGAGACGAATAGTCGATCAGGTCCAGAAGCTGATGGTAATGCTGTCCCAGCCGTCCCTGGGCCCCCTGGATAATGTCCTGCTTTCTTGCCTGATAATTTATTATCAACAGACAGGAAACGATCAAAGCCACGATAAATCCCATGGCCCACATTAGCTTGGCCCTGATTGTTCCGAAAAATTTCGTTCTCATTTTCTTTTCCTCTGCCGGGTTTGCCCCTGCAATTTAATTATTTCCGCCCGCTGCAAACATGTACGGACAGGGCGTTATTTTTAATATCGTTTTCCGGACGACAAACTTTAGCTGTTTGCACACCGGGGTGTTTCCGGCCACTTTCAAAAAACCTGCCGGCACGCCTCCGGCGGCCTTCGATCCGGCGGGGAAAAGCATGAGAGCCAAATTTTTATTTCTGTATTTCAACCCTCCTTTCGGCACACGAAATGAAAAAACTGAAATACTAATTCTTACCGTCAAGGCAGGCCGCCGCGACCGCATCGGATTTTTCAACGACGGCAACAATACAGTTTGTCTACGGCCCGGGCATAATTCCGCCCACCAGCGGCTCGTAGATACTGTACTCTGTCTCTTGCCGGAGGATTTCATCTATCTTCTTTTGCAATGTGATTCTCTCTGGGCTTGCCAGCCACTGCTTCCAGTCACCGACCGACCTCCAGGTGCTCCTGACAAGGTACTCGTTTCGGCCTTCAGGCTCGATGCATTTCAGGGTCTCTCCCGATATGTACCCCGGCTGCATGGTAGCCAGGGATCTCAGCCTGACTATGATTGGAGCCAGCTCCCGGGCCAGCTCGGGCCTGAATTCGCGTCTGATTAAAATTTCAACTGCCATGACGCCTCCCTCCTTGACTGGATATATTCCATTTCTGTGAGGTTCCTACCGGCTTGCCCGGCCCTTTGCCGGCATCGCCATAAACGGCAGAGCTCCGGCAGTTCAAGTTTTTACCGCGTGCAAAGCACATGCTGTTCGATAAAAACAATCAGCGGGCCAATCCGGGGATAAGCGCCGGCGGCACTACCAACACCGGGCACGGTGACCAGAGAATCGTTTCGGCAGTCACCGGTCCAAGGGGTCCGACATTAACACTTTCCCCGGTTGCCAGGGGCGCCT
>JAMOUQ010000055.1 GCA_027068085.1 Desulfobacteraceae bacterium
CAATCCAGGCTTTCAAAAAAGGCCAGAGGGACTGTCTTATCGGCGTGGCAATGTTCTACGAGGGGTTTGACTGTAAGCAGGTGTCGCACATCATCTGCCTTACTAATATACGATCAACTCCCTGGATTGAACAAATGGTGGCGCGTGCTGTGCGCATCGATCCCGCCCTCCCCTACGAAAACCAAATGGCTCACATCTTCGCGCCTGATGACGTTCTCTTTCGCGAGATCATGCAGAAGATTGTTTCAGAGCAGAACAGCTACACTTTGAAAAAGGTCACCAACCGGCAAGTCCAGGAATCGTTATTCGACGGCGATGAAGGAAGTGAGCAATCGATTATTCCAATCGGCTCAAAACTAGACGGCAAACGCAAGTTTACCATTGGGCATGAGGTGTTTGGCGTTCCATGCACCCCCAGTGATCATGAACGAAATATTCGGATAGAGATTGACAAGCTGTCAAAAAAGCTTGCCTTGGCCAAAGGCGTACATCCAAAGCGCGTTAATACTGACCTGATCATGCAGTTCGGGAAGCCCAGGGCAGCAATGGAGTTCAATGAGCTGGTAAAAGTTAGACGATACCTGAATGAAAAGCTCAACAGTCTAAAAGGCCGCAGGCCGGCAAGAAGGATAACTGTCAAGCCATGGAAAGGAGCAATATGATCATCAATTCTGACACAGGTGTTTTCTTTCATCCCTTGAAAGCTCTGGAGAACACCAGAATACCTATCGTGAAATCAGAGCTGGACGTCGCGCGTGAGCGTGGCCGAGACGTTTCATTTACTGATCCATCTGGAGTTACTGTTGAGGCATATGTTTACGCTGGCCACCTGTATATCGGGAAAGTTGACTATGCTCCGCCGGGCGGGATGGCAGGGATCTAATCAGGGCTTTTGTCAAGATGGCAAGGAGTGAACTTCATGGACGAAAAAGAAATCTATCAAGCCGCCCTCGACAACTGGGGTTATGAATCTCAGATAGATATGATGATCGAGGAATGTGCAGAGCTAATAGACGCACTCCAAAAACTTAAACGATTAGATAGTATGATGATACCACTACCAGATGCGGGATTGGAGTAACGATGGTAAGCGCAAAAGGTTATCAGCTTCTTTTTACGCTATCACCTAAAGATTTTGAAGTCACTTATTTTAGCGGAAAGGGTAAGGGTGGCCAATACCGTAACCGTCATAAAAATTGTGTTCGCATCAAGCATCCAGCATCAGGGGCACTGGTTACGGGGCAAAGTTACCGTAGCCGTAAGCAAAACATGGACGAGGCCAAGCGCAATCTCATTAAACACCCCAAGTTCAGATTATGGCTTAATCGCATGGTCTTTGAATATACCTCAGGCAAAACTATTGATGAAATTGTAGATGAGATGATGGCACCTGAAAATCTTAAAATCGAATACATAGAGGAATAATACAGATGGAAGATAGAATACAATACTACTGGACAGTAGTCTTAAATGATATATTGAGTAAAAATGGAGTGGCTGTAAATGATAGTGCCTTAGACAGGATTGCTGAAAGGGTAAACACAGCCGCCGAAGCGTTATTCCAAGCAAAGAAGAACACTGAAACACTCATGGCTTTTGTGGAGGCGCATTTAAAAAATAAAGTAATAATCAACAGAGATAGAACACATAGAAGAAGAGCAACCAAGACATGCCTATAAAACCAGAAAACAAATCCCGTTACCCAAAAGACTGGGCATTGCGATCCAGGTTTGTCAGATTCTACCGAGCCAAAAACCGCTGCGAATGGTGCGGGGCAGAAAACTACAAGCCGCACCCCGTTACCGGAAGCAAGGTTATACTGACCTGTGCCCACATCTATAACCACAATCCGGAAGCATGCAGCCTGCTGAATTTGGCCGCCCTTTGTCAGCGTTGCCATAACCGGCACGATGCGAAGATGCGGGCGAAAAATAGGAATAAACAGGCAAAAGATGTGCAGCTGGAATTATTTCCAAAGGAGGCAAATATGTTGACAGTAGAAGATAGAAAAAAATTGGCAGGATACCGGAAAATGGGGCCACAATGCCAACTTTGCAAACATTTCGATATAAAAGAACTGTATTGCAAAAGGGTTAAATTTACTCCACTCAAACGAAGTGGATTGTGCCAGCATTTTGAATGGTGCCAGCATTTTGAACGGGCCGCAGACAAAGAACTTCGCAAGAGGGGTTTTGTGATTATTTAACCATAGGAGGGGGCAGTAATGAGCAGAAACTATATCAAAGAGGCAGAGCAAAACTGCATCAACATTTGCCGTGAGTTTCAAGACTGCCTTGAGTTCCTAAAGGCCCTTGAACACTTTGGTAATGCTTACTGCAATGAATACATATCCGAAAATAAATTTTTCAAAGGCCTTCGCATTATTCGTGAGGCTGTAAACAACGAGTTTGCTGAGGCTATTTGTCGACTTTTCCTGTTGGCAGGAGTTGGTGGCGATGAGGCCATTAAGTATTCCCGCGAGCAATTCAAGAAGTACTTTTCGGGCTCACATAGAACTGCTGTTATTCAATTTTTGGACAAGCATGGAAAGGTGCCGTCGTCATATAGCGCCGAGACAGACGATGAATTCAGGAGGCAAATACAGGAAAAGCTGGCCAAACAAATCGAACTGCCGGAGAGGAAATAACCAGCAAAACATAAGGAGATTAAAAGCAATGAAAGAATTTCCAGACAAAATAATAAAAAAAGCAGTCGATTTATGGTGCAAACAATTACTGAGCCCGTTTTTTGATAATGGCGATAATTCATTCATCGGCATGATGGGCCAAGCTCTTGCCACCATGAAGATTGAGGCCGATAGATCAAAAATAGAAGATATGGAAAGAAGGATTGAGGTGTTCAGGGAGGCATTGACGGAAGAGCTCTTCAGATTGCGCGATTGTCCTGAACAAGACGAATATTTCCAAACTTGGCTGTATGTCGATTATCATCCTTGCCCACTACTTGCCATGGCTGCGGATAAAGATAGAATCCCTCATTCACAATTTTCTTGTAAATCAAATGTTCATATACGTCCAAAGTTTATTGCCTCCAGGTTTGGCTATGGCGCGGATTATCTTTATCACTACCCATTGGAAGACGGAAGATGGCTTGTAACCACAATTACTGGCAGTGATGACGAAATGAGCAAGATATTCAATCATGTCTTGAATGGTAACGAATTGGACTTCTATATTGATGGATAACAGAAGGAGATGCCAAAACGATGGGCACCAAGGAAGTTGAAAATGAAATTAGCAAGACAGAGATAATCAGAAAAGAAGACGAGATTATTGAATGGTTTGCAGAAAACGGCGCACAACTCCATTTACATCCGGAAAGATTTATAAACGATGGCACCATGACTATCTGTGGCGTTGAGTTGAATCATTGTGAATTTGACGATGATAATAAATTTTGCTGCCCGGAAAACTCTATTGTTTTCTACGCTGCGCCGGCTTGTTTTTCGCAGTTACCGAATAATTGCCAACTTTTCGGATACGAATTAGCTGTAAAACTGCGTCAACCATCTCTATATGAAGTTATTGTGATTAGGTTTTACCGGTTTAACTGATGGGCAATTGATAAAATGCCGAATACACCAACACGCCCTGTTTTAAGATACCATGGCGGCAAGTGGAGAATCGCGCCGTGGATAATATCACATTTCCCGCCACACAAAATCTATGTCGAGCCATTCTGCGGTGCGGCCTCGGTTTTGATGAGGAAGCCGCGCTCCCATGCAGAAGTCATCAATGATCTTGATGGACGCATCGTAAATCTGTTCCGAGTACTCAGGAGCCCGGTTTTGGCGGCTGAGCTTGAACGAGTAATACGATTGACCCCATTTTCCAGGAAAGAATTTCAAACAGCTTGGGATTCATCTGACGACCCAATCGAACAGGCACGCAGAGTTATCATTCTTGCATTTCAAGGTTTTGGAACTACAGCATTGAGGCCACGGCGTTCAGGCTTCAGGGCTCGCACATATAAACGCAGCGTTTCAGGTCCACAAGATTGGGCAACTTGGCCAGACCAAATCAAAGCCTTTACGGACAGACTCCAGGGTGTACTCGTTGAATGTATGCCAGCTCTGGATATTATCCGGCTGCATGACGGGCCAAACACTCTTTTTTACGTTGACCCACCATATTTGCCTGAAAACAGATCAACGCAAGGCAAGGGATATCTTCACGAAATGAGCATCGAAGATCATGTTGAGCTGCTCGAGCTACTGAAAAAAATCAAGGGCGCTGCCATTATCAGCAGCTACCGTAACGATCTTTATGATTCCATGTTGCCTGAATGGAAACGCATAGAGCGACCAGCCCTGGCAGATCATGGCGTTTTACGAATCGAGTGTCTTTATTTTCCCCCCCACACTATTACCCGGCAAAAACGCAATCCTGATCAGATTAGTTTGTTTGGATAGACCAGGTTGACAAACCAATTGGGCATAGGGCACAATCCTACTCGGGAACCATTCTTGGGGAGGGGGTTGTGCATGAAGGGGAGCGTGCATTTTCGCAAGGATCGAGGCATATGGTTCGTCCGATGGTATTGTTCACTAAACAAGCGAGAGTACAAGATTTATCGCTACAAGGGCGAGGTCATGTACGATCGCAAGATCGCGCAAAAGTGCCTTGCGATGATCCAAGCGCGCTGGGAGCAGCACCTGGCCGGTGAATGCCGATTCGATATTGAGGAGTTCCGGGACCCAAACAGGTGGACAGACGTCCTTGAGTATTACCGCCACTGGATGAAAAATGTAATCGAGCCGAACAGAAAACCAGCAACGGCAAAGGCTTATTGGTCCTATTACCACAATTGGATCAAGCCATTTTTCCGGCGCCGTCCGATCATGCTGCACGAGATCCAGCTCGACACACTGACCAGCCTGCTCAACTCCATCAACTTGTCCGGCAAGGGCAAACTCAATGTCATGATGGCCTTACGCTCCATGCTCGATTATGCTTGGCGCTCGAATCGCATACCTGAACTGCCGCCGTTTCCCAAGTACCAGGAGTACGGGATACAAAAACCAGCGATCAAGTGGCTGCCGGAGGACCGGCAGGTAGCAATCATCAGGGCGATTCCATCTGAGCACCAACCGATATTCTGGTGGCTGAAATATCACTTGCGCCGGCCAGGGGAGGCATGCGCCCTGTACAAGGAAGACTATGATCCGTTCAACGGCGTATTTGTCGTGCGGCGCACGATATCCAGCAGGCGCATCGTTTGCGCAACGAAGACGAGTCACGAGCATATCATACCCTGTCATCCAGATTTCCGCGAGACGGCCAACCAACTGCTGCGGATGAATGAAGACAGCCCGTTTATGTTCGTCAACCCGAGGGCTCGGCGCCGAGGAAAGCGGTACACAAACGAGAGCCTGAACATCTTGTGGAAAAGGGCCGCGGAGTCAGTCGGGGAGGACATTGACCTGTATAGCGGGCTCAAACACTCATCCTGCTGCCAGTATGTGAACGAGCGAGGCCTCAGTCTTTCAGAACTGCAAGTGCTTACGGACCATGCTCGACTGGATTCGGTGCGCAGGTACGCCAAAACGGAGGTCGCCCGCAAACTGGAACTCATGCAGCGGCCCAAGCTGTCCATAGTCACTAGCCCCAGGCTAGCCCCAACCAAAAACAAGTAATTAAATCAAAAGCAATAACAAGATATTATGCGCAAGCGCATTGGTTCGATTCCCATGCACTTCCGCCATTTTTATTTTTGAATTCTAATACATTGCAGGCAGTTAACCCCGGTAAGGCATGTTGCACTTACTGCTATTTTATGTCCCCACACTGTCCCCAACTGAAGGGATTGGGCGGCTTTAGCTCTGCTATCACGCGATTAATCTCATCTATATCAGATGATTCATAATGTGTGAGAGATATCGGTGGACGGTCTTTCAATTCTTTTTGTGCCCATTTGGACAGGTCTTTACCCGGAACAGATGCACAAAACTGCTGCAATTCATTGGCTTTGGTCGGTGTGGGATAACGACCATACCATACAGCGCTTCGTGTTAACCTTCTAAGAATATCCTCGTATCCCAAAGCAAGACAGCATTTCCCAGCCCGTTTTGCTAACTTGTATAAATCGTGACCTTTAAGCAATTTTGGAAGTTTGTCGTCGACGGCGATCTTGAGTGTTTTAATGTATTTTTTTGTTATGTGAGCTTTCAGGAGATTTTCAATCGCATAGGACATCAGCATGAAATAAACTGCGACGATTTCGTCCTTCCATAGGCGCCAACTGTTTGTGCAAGGACGGGCCTTTCCTGTGGGAGCCAAAAAAGTTTGCACTTCCGGTTCGAGTTGCTTTGCTGCCTCCATAAGCCCCATCGCTGTACTGACCCAAGTGTCGGGATCAAGGACTCGGCTTCGAAACAATTCAATGCAGTGTTGGCCTTCATCAACCTTGTCAGGGGCCATGCTTTCAGCCTTCATATTTTTCCTGATGTGGTTTAATTAAAACGGACACCATGCTAAGAGCTACAAGGAATATTGGTTTTCTTCTTTCTTCCCTTGCCGCCTCACATGGTCGGGAAAGGTCGTACCTTTTTCAGTTTGATTCCCACGCACCCCATCATTTCTTCATTTTATTTCAATATATTACGGGCTGACAACCGCCACGGAACTATTTGCCCAGCAGCCCCTGCCGGACCGTCTTGCGGGCCTTGGGGCCGACGTTGTAACGGTAGTACATCCGGGCAAACTCCGGATCGGCGATGGTTCCCTTGATCTGCCCCTGATATTCCAGGGTCAGCCCCTTGCCGGGCACGTATGTGGAAACAGAGGTCAGCCCCGGCTTCATGTCCTTGTCGAGCCAGGAAGCATACAGGTCGATATTGGCCTTCTGCCGGGCCACCTGCTCCGGCGGATTGCAACCGGTTATCTCCTCGATGAATCCGGCCTTGAGTTTTTTGGCAGTCGCCTTGCCGGTAAGATAGTGGGTCACCATGTGCTTGACCTGTTCGGAGTTTATGATCTCTTCAGGGTCGCCGGTGGGATTTTCAAGGTAGAGGCCCACGACGTAAACCTTGATAAAACCGAAAGCCTTGCGGTATCCGACACCGTTGAGTTTAAGGATCCTGCCGGCCACCTCTTTTTCGGTGGCAAACTTTACACCCAGCACTTCGACCTCGCCTGCCGTCGCCGGCGTCAGGGCAAGGCCCATGATCGCCACGGCCAGAACGGCCGTCAATACCGCCCTTAGCATGAAATTCTCCTTTTAAGCTTTGTCCGGTCCGTCATGGCCCGGATCATATTTCCAGAGTCCCGACAAGCTGCCTGACAGATGAAATCTTTTGTTCGGTAACAAATCGCTGCAGCCCTTCGAGCACGTCCAGAGCTGCCCGGGGATTGATGAAACTGGCCGTGCCCACCTGGACCGCGGTTGCGCCGGCGATGATGAACTCCAGGGCGTCTTCTGCGGTCACGATCCCGCCAACGCCGATAACCGGCACCTTCACCGCCCGGGCAGCCTCCCAGACCATGCGCACGGCCACCGGCTTGATGGCCGGCCCTGAAAGACCGCCGGTGACGTTGGCCAGCCTGGGACGGCGGGTCCTGATATCTATGGCCATGCCCGTCAGGGTATTGATCAGGGAAACGGCGTCGGCCCCGGCATCCTCCACGCTGCGGGCAATGACGGCGATGTCGCTGACGTTGGGCGACAACTTGACTATGACCGGCTTGGCGGTCTTTTCCCTGACGGCCCGGGTGACCTTGGCCGCCATGGACGGATCGGAGCCAAAGGCAATCCCCCCTTGCTTGACGTTGGGACAGGAGATGTTGACTTCCAGGGCCGCCACTTTTGTCACCGGGTCCAGGCGCCGGGCCAACAGGGCGTAATCCTCCACCCGGCGGCCGTAGATATTTACTATCACCGGGGTATTCAGGGTTTCGAGAAAGGGAAGTTTTTCAGCCAGGAAGACTTCCAGGCCCACGTTTTCCAGGCCGATGGCATTGAGCATGCCGCAGGCCGTCTCCACGATCCGGGGCGGCGGGTTTCCGGCACCGGGCTCAATGGACAACCCCTTGACGACGATGGCCCCCAGGCGGTCAAGGTCCATGACATCGGCAAACTGCCGCCCGTAGCCGAAGGTTCCCGAGGCTGTCATGACCGGGTTGGCAAGCTCCAGCCCGCCGATGTCGACTTTTAAATCACAATCCATCAGGTTCCATGTCCTCTGGTTGCCTTTAAACCCGCTTCGGCCTCAACATAGAAAATTCACTTTCACTACGCAAGCCTATTGTGGTACCGTGGCCCACGTAAAGAGCCCCGGCGTCAAAGGACGCGGTTGCATGTTGAAAGGTACAGACTCGGTCACGGGAGAGTGAAAAGATTGAAAACCGTTCTTGGCATCATAGCTTCACCCCGCAGGATGGGAAACTGCGAGACCATCGTCAAGGCCGTTTGCCGCGGAATCGGGCAGGAACACCGCCTGAACCTGCTGCGGCTCACCGACTTCGACATCAAGCCCTGCCGGGCCTGCTACATGTGCCTGTTTGAAGACAGGCGCTGCCCCATCGAAGACGACCTGGAACAGATACTGGATGCAATAGCCGATGCCGACGCAGTCATCCTGGCATGCCCGGCCTACTTCCTGGCCCCCCATTCGGGCCTGAAACGCTTCGTCGACCGGGGCCTGAGCTTCTACCGCCGGGCCGACCGGCTGTGGGAAAAACCGGCCCTCGGCATCGGGGTGGCCGGCATAAAGCACATGGAAGGCCATACCCTGCTGGGAATAGAAAACTTTCTCAAGGTCATGCTGGCAGATGTCAAGGCCGTTGAAATGTTCTACGGCGCCCTGCCCGGAGAAATCCTGCTGGATAAAGACAATATCCAAAAAGCCCGCGGCCTGGGCCGCTCTCTATTCAAACCTGCTCCCGGACCGGCGCAGCCCTCATGCTCCCTGTGCGGGGGAACGACCTTCAGGTTTCTTGGCCGTGACAAGGTCCGCTGCATGCTGTGCAGCAATACCGGCAAAATCGATTTTTCCGGCGGCCGGGTGGTGTTCAAAATGGAGAAAAGCCCCCATGTCCTTTTTCTCAGCCGGCAGGAAGCCCTTGATCACAAAAAGTGGCTGATCGGCATGAAGCAGGATTTCGCCCTGAAAAAGAAAGACCTGGTCAGGGCTGCTGCCCAATACCGCCGTGACGGAACCTGGATAACACCCGCAAAAAAAGACAAACCCTAAGTCGAACGTTTCAGAATTCGGCTGAACAGACGGAAAACAGCCCGAGCCTGGGACGGCCCCTGCCTCTGCCTGACGTGTGTCAGGCGCCTTTTAAAAATTCTCGATGCTCAATTTCGGGTAAAGATTCGGCCGCCGGATGACGATGATTGTTCTGGGAAATATCCTGCGGGGAAATTATCGTTTCGATCAGCACCCAAATATCAGGTATCGATATGTTACTGCAAAAAAAAACGACTCCCAAAACAGCCGCCCCCGATCCCAGGCTCCGGGATATTCAGGACCGCCTCGACGGGCTGTTGCGAATAACCAACACGCTTTTTGATTTTTTGAGAGGTTTTGTCCTCGACCTGAAGGAACTGAAACCGGACCGCTTCCGGAGTCAGCTCGACAAGCTCAACAAACTGATCGGATCCGATGAAAAAATCAAAAAAATCGAGCTCGGTTTCGAACGCCAGAAGGGATTTATAAACGAATATATCGAGCGCCAGAAAAAATATGTCGCCGAGCGCGAAAGGGAGCTCAGGGACATAATAGATCTGCTGGTAAATGCCATGACCGACCTCAACACGGAAAACCGCGAATTTTACCGGCGGGTCCATTCTCAAAGTGAAAAAATAGAAAAAATATCGCACCTCGACGACATAAAACGAATAAAGAACGCCCTGCGGCACGAAGTCGAACAGATGCGCGATATCGTCGATCTCAAGGCCGACCAGGACAAACGCAGCATCGACATCCTGGCCCAGCAGGTGGAACAGTTGCGCAATGAGCTCGAAAAGGCCCGGACCAAGTCCATGACCGACCCTCTGACCGGCGTCTATAACCGCCAGGCCCTGGACGAATATCTGGATGAAAAGGTCAAACGGGCATCAAGGCTCGGCGAAGAATTCGCCCTGCTCATGCTCGATATCGACGATTTCAAAAAGATCAACGACACCTACGGTCACCTGATCGGCGACCGCGTCCTGATGGCGTTTGCCGGCAAATGCCGCCAGACCATCAGGTCGGACGATTTTCTGGCAAGGTACGGCGGGGAGGAGTTCGTGATAATCCTGGAAGGGGCCGGCTACCGCAATGCGATGAAAAAGGCCAAGCAGATCTGCGAAACGGTTGCTTCCGCAAAGTATACTACCGACCAGAACCATAGCGGGCAATACCTTTCCATCACCACCAGCATCGGGGTTACCGTCTTCCGGAAAAACGATACGGCCGAATCCCTGCTGGAAAGAGCCGATCAGGCCCTCTATGCGGCCAAGCAAAAAGGCAAAAACAGGGCTGTTGGCAGAAGATCTTGATTAACAAGGATTTCTTTTCTATAGTGGGACCAGACTTGCGAAGCATGACTGCAAAAAAACGATTGCGGCGTCAAACTTCAACGGCACCTTCAACGACCACTGAAATCGTACCGGGGTGCTTTCAGGGCGATTCAATGATTGAGATAAACCGTGTTGAGTTCCAGAAGCCGGACCTGGAACGTCTTGCCTCCGCCTGCACTGTCGTCGACATGCATTTTCATTCCCATTACTCGGATGGAACCAGCAGTATCGACAAGATTGCCCAAAGGGCCCGCCAGCTGGGAATCGGCCTGGCCGTCACCGATCACAACGAAATTAGGGGCGCCCTGGAAATCGACTCGCACAAAGACCTGCTGACGATTCCGGGTATCGAGATCACCACCGCCGACGGCCCCCATATTCTCGTCTATTTTTACGACACCGGAGAGCTCGAAAAATTTTACCATTATGAGATCGTCCCCCACATGGGCTTTGACGTAATGAGCGCCGTCTCCCTGACTGTGGAGCAGACCGTCGCCGCCGCCAGGCGTTACCGCTGCCTGGCCTTCGGGGCCCACCCTTTCTGCGCGACCTTTACCGGAATCTGCAATTCACAGATCAGTCCGGAAAGACAGCGCGCCCTGCTGGCTGCCGTCGATGGTGTCGAGGTTATCAACGCCAGCAACCTGAACAAATGGAATCTGAAATCGACTGTCCTGGGATTCAATCTCGGCAAAGCCATGATCGGCGGAAGCGACGGCCACAGCCTGGGACACATGGGCAAGGCGGTAAGCTATGCTGCCTGCCGCCCGGACCGAACGGCCTTCCTGGACTCGGTCCGCAACGGACACAACCGGGTGATCGGCAAGGAGATACCCCTGCTGGGTAAAGTGACATCCAATGGCCGCAAGCTCAGATCCAACATCTCCAACTGCCCCGACCTGCTGGAAAGAAACCTGCGCTACGGTTATGCCCTGTTGCATTCCAAGTCCAGAATGTTCAGGGAAAACGTGAAACGTAAATTCAGTGACAGGTTCCGTCACCAACCGACCCATGACGATTTCGGGTTATAAACTGCGAATATAGCATGTCAGAGTCATCCACCATCGATACCGGTCAGCCCAGCACAGACACAGAAGAAATCAATGCCGCCAGGCACGCCGTCATGGTTATGGCCCGCGCGGTCAAAAACCGCTCCATCTATCCCAGAGAACACGCCGGAAGCGTGCAGATGATGCGTTCGGCCGTAAGCGGCCTGGAAACATTTCACAAAAAGTTCGGCTCCCTGCGGCTGATGGTTACCAAGCACGCTCTTTTATATAAGGGGAAGCCGGTCCTGGAGTCGGAGCAGACCAACGACCCCTTTATCTATCCCATGTACCGTGACGGCGTGATCTGGATCGAATTCATGCCCGGCATGGACGAAAATGAATTCGGGATTTTCCTCGATCTGCTGATCCGGCACAGGCAGATCGAGCAGGAGGCTCAGACGGACTTTGTCACTTCCCTGTGGGATGCGGACCTGCCTCATCTTTCCCACGAAGCCGTCGATCCCGAACTGGAAAGCACTCCCCCTCTGGACATAGCCGTATTCCGGATCGTAAGTGAGAATGCTTCGGAAAAACGGGCCCAGTTCTTTTCCAGCCCTCCGCCAGCCAGGGTTGCCGAGCGGTCTTTGCCGGAACCTCTTTCCGAGTACGACCGGCACAGTATCCGCCACATGATAGAACAAGAGGATATCCTGACCAAGCCGGAAGACATACTGGACGTCCTGCTCATTCTCCTTGTAAACCAATATTCGGAGAAAGAATTCAAGACCGTCTTGAAATCAGTGGTGGACACTTTCAGCGAGTCATTGGGCAGGGGTGAGATCAGGTTCTGCGCTCGTTGCCTGCGCTCGATCCAGAGTCTCATCAGGAAAACCGAGCACAAAAGCCGGTGGCGCTGGAAGCTCCTGGGACAATTCATGGAACAGGTCTGTGCCGTGCCGGGCTGGAAAAAGCTGGCCCAAATACTCGCAGAGCATCCCCCGGCCCCTAATGACCGGGAAGCATTGAATTTCATAATCAAATCACTGCCGGAACAGATCATGGAGCCTGCGGCCCATCTTCTTTCCTCGGCAAAGGACAAGGCCCTGCGCCGGATCCTGGTGGAAGCGGTGGCCCTTCATGCCGAAGCCTGCCCCGATCTGCTGGTAAAACTGCTGAAAGAACTGAATCCGGATGCCGTCCTGGAGCTGCTGGAAGTACTGGAGCATCTGAAAGAGGATCTTGTCAAACCCGTCCTGATGGAGCTTTCCCGCCACCAGGACGGCAAAATCCGCGCCAGGGCAGTCTGGATGCTGACCCGCAGGGAAGCAGGCGCTGCGGTTGAACTCTTTTCGCTGATAGACGATCCTGAACCGGCGGTGCGCAAGCAGATACTTCTTCATCTGGGGCGCCAGAGAAGCCCGGCGGCCGAAGACCTGCTGCTGGAATACCTTAAGCGGCAACAGACAGTTACGAAAGACAAGGATCATATCCTGGCCTGCTATCAGGCCCTGGGCAAGTGCGGCAGCAGTCACTGCCTGCCCTTTTTGAAGGAAATGCTGCTGAACTCCGCCTGGAAAGACACCATAAACAGAACCAGGGCGATCCATCGCAAGGGGGCCGCCAGGGCCCTGGCCCTGATGGGCACACCTGCAAGCGAAGAAATTTTGCGCAAAGGTCTTGCCAGCATGGCGCCCAACGTCAGGAAAGCATGCCGCGCGGCCATGGCCGAAGCTCAGTTGAACTCAGGCACCAAAGGTAGAAGTGATGAGCAGAATTGAATCTCCCTTGTACGAAAAGCTGATAAGCGCCTTTTTGAGAATTGCACGGGCGGTGCATCTGTATGCCGACAACAACCAGGCCGTTGTCAAGGCTTGCTCGGAATTCAGGGAAATTCTGGCCCGGATCATGGAAGAAGAACCGGTCAGTCTTCAGATAAGCGACGGCCATATCTACTTCATGGGACAGCGTCTCAGAATCGGGCCCCGGGCAGCCGTAACGGCCGAGCGCCTGGAGGATTATCTCACCGGCCGGGGAATCTTCGGTATCGTCTGGCAGCCGGAAGCGTTGGACATACCGGCTGAACAGATGGTGGCCTTCTTCAGAATCCTGGCCCGGGCCGGAGAGCATGAAAATCCCCTGAACCGGATCAGGGAAAGCCTCGATGAAAAATCGATATCCTGGGTCCGGGTGGAATCACAACAGGATATCAAGGCCAGCCTGCCGGAGACCGCCAGCGACGACGGCAAGACCGCAGGCGTCTCAGGCAACAACGGTAAATCGTCTGCAAGCCCCAAGGCCAAGCTCTGGGAAAAGGGACGCAAAAGCTACGGCCGCACCCTGTCGATCCTGAAATCCATAGCCGACAAGATAATCTCCGGCAAGCCGGCCGGTGTGGCCAAGGCCATGCGCCAGATCCAGCAGATCGTGGACATGATAATTGCCGACGAAGAGATCATGATGGGCCTGAGCACCCTGCGGGACCACGATGACTACACCTATGTCCATTCGATGAACGTTTCCATCCTGGCCATAGCCCTGGGCCATTTCATAGGGCTTTCCAAACAAGACCTGGCCACCCTGGGGCTTTGCGGACTTTTCCATGACCTGGGCAAGGTCAAGGTGCCCCTGAAAATCCTCAACAAGCCCGGCAAGCTGAATGCCGAAGAGTGGAAGATAATGGAAAGGCACAGCCTTGAGAGCGTCCTGGAGATCCTGAAACTGAAAGCGCCGCCCGAACTCAAGGCCCGCCTTTTACTGCCGCCGTTCGAGCATCATCTCAAATACGACCTGAGCGGCTATCCCAAGTTTCACCGCCGCAGCCAGGTCAGCCTGTTCGGCCGCATCCTGGCGATAGTCGATGTCTACGACGCCATCACCTCGCCGCGGGTATACCGCAAAACAAGCCTCAGCCCGGACGAGGCTCTCGACCTGATGTCCGCCGGGGCCGGCAAGGATTTCGACCCTCTCCTGCTGAAAGCCTTCGTCAACCTGATGGGTGTCTATCCCGTGGGCACCATGGTGAAGATGGATTCCGGCGAGATAGGGCTTGTGGCCCGGCGGCCCGGGGGCAGGCACCTGGACCGGCCGCGGGTCAGGATACTGATCAGCAACGGCAACGGCGGTTTTGTGCCCGGCAAAACGGTCGACCTTGCAGAAAGAAACGGCCACGCCCGATCCTTCCGGCGCACGGTGGTGGAAACCATCCACCCCGGGCAGCTCGGGATTCAGCCCGCTGCCTACCTGTCCTGAGCACCGGCTAATACCATTTCACCTGCCGGGGGTCGTATCCCAGCCAAACGGTCGCGCCGGGAACGACGGAATCGAGACCCGGCCTGTCTTCAGGACCGATATTGACCGCAAAACGGATATTGCCGGCCACCACCGTGGCCACCAGCCGGTCCGAGTTTTTTTCGATGCCGATCTGGATCAGGGTCCCCTCAAGCCGGGAAAGATCCGGGGAGACAAGCGACGCCCTGCTGCTCAAAGTAAGCTGATGCGGGTCCAGGACCGCCACAGCGGTTTCCGGGTCATCCGGCCGGCCGGCCGCCTTGAGGCGCTGTCCATCGGGCAGGATCTTTTCGACCCCGCCATCTCCGGCCGGTTTCCACGGCCCGAACACCAGAGTCACCGGGCCGGACCCCAGCAGGTGGCCCCTGAAAAGATGGCGGATATCGTCGCAGACTTCGTTCAGCCACAGCCAGTCATGGCTGGCGATCACCAGGGTGGTATCCCACTGTTTCCTGGCCTGGAGGGAAGCTTCCTTGATGAGCTGGGCACTTGCGGCGTCCACACTGGAGATGGGTTCATCCAGCAGCAACACCCTCGGTCTTAAGGCCAGACGGGCTGCCAGGGCCACCCGCTGGGCCTCGCCGCCGGACAATTGGTCCCATCGCCTGGCGGCAAATTCCCCGGGCGCCAGGCCCACCATCTCCAGCGCCTCCCAGACCCTGGACTGAAGATCCATGCGCCGGCCGCGTATCACAAGCCCGTAGGCGACATTCTGAAAGACACTGCGTTTGAGCAGGTAGGGTGTCTGGGGCAAAAGGGTCACCTGGCGGACACGGGGATCGAAGGGCCGGGCCGGATGGCCGTCGAAGCGTATCTCTCCCCGGCGGGGCTCTTCCACGAACGCCAGCAGCCTCAGCAGGGTGCTTTTGCCGGAGCCGTTGGGACCGATCAGCCCGGTGATCGATCCGGCCGGGATCTCCATCTGCCCGATCTGCAAGACCGGCTTGTGGTTATAGTCATGGGACAGGTTGTCTGCTTGGTAAAGGGGCATGGCTTACTTCCGGCGTAAAAACGATACCGAGACATTTACCGTCAGGGCGATCATGATCAGCACCAGGCCCAGGGCAAAGCCCATGGCAAACTGTCCCTTGCTGGTTTCCAGGGCGATGGCGGTGGTAACGGTACGCGTTTGCCACTTGATGTTTCCGCCCACCATCATGGAGATGCCCACCTCGGTCATCACCCGGCCGTAGGCCGTCAGGCCGGCGGCCAGAATCCCGTGCCGGACCTCCCAGAGGCTGGTCTTCAACAGCCTCAGCCTGTCCGCCCCCAGGGATATGAGGGTCACCCGCAGCTGACGGTCCATCTGCTCGACGGCTGAAGCGCACAGGGCGGTCACAATCGGCAGGGCCAGAATCGTCTGGCCGATGGCGATTCCCTTCAGGGTAAACAGCAATCCCAGATCACCCAGAGGGCCCCGGCTGGATACAAAGGCGTAGACCAGCAGACCGATGAAAACCGTGGGCAGGGCCAGCATGGTATCGACTGTCACCCTGACCTGTTTTTTGCCCGGAAAATCGGTATATCCCAGGACGAACCCGGCCGGAATCCCTATTGCCAGGCTGACCGCCATGGACATGGACGACACCTTGACCGTGGCCGCCACCGCCGAATAGGTCTGGCTGTCACCGGACAAAAGGAGCCTGAAGGCTTCCAAGATGCCTTGGCTGATAAAATCCATCTATACCTTAAATTCCAAACACGCCCGACTCAGGCAAAGACCTTATCGGGCATTGGGAACGAAGAGCTGTTTTCCCATCAGCCTGAAATCGGCGATCAGTTTCTGGGCCCGGGGACTCACCAGCCAGTCGGCAAAGGCCCGGGCCAGGGCGGATTTCACCCCGGGACAGCGCTCCGGGTTGACCAGCATCACGCTGTACTGGTTGCGCAGGCAGGAATCGCCTTCGACCAGGATCTGCAAGGGAGGGTTGCCGCCGTGGTTGGCTGAATACTTGATATACGTGCCGCGGTCGGTCAGGGTATATCCTCTGCGTTCGGCGGCGATATTTATGGTGGCCAGCATTCCCTGGCCGGTCTGGATGTACCAGGGCTCCTTGTCGGGAATATCTGCCCCGGCCCCTGACCAGAGGCTGAGCTCTTTTTTATGGGTGCCGGAGTTGTCTCCCCGGCTGACGAAGACGGCCCCGGCCCGCCTGATGGCCGGCAGGGCCTCGGCAACGCTTCTGCCCTTTATTCCGGCCGGATCGCGGCCCGGGCCGATGATGACAAAATCGTTGTACATCACCCGGCGCCGGTCGACACCGTAGCCCGCGGCGACATATTTCTTCTCGGCTGCCGGAGCATGCACCAGCAGGACGTCCACGTCGCAGTTCTGACCGAGCTTCAGGGCCTTGCCCGTGCCCACGGCGGTCCAGCGCAGCTCGATTCCCGTGTCCCCGGTAAAACGGGGCGCCAGATAATCCAGCAGGCCGGTATTGTCGGTACTGGTAGTGGTCGCCAGCAAAAGGACTTTTCCGCCGGCCTGCACTGTTGCCCCGGGCAGGCACAACATAGCCGCAAATGCGATTATCGCCACCCCGGTTCTGATCCTTTCAGTCAACAAATCCATCTCGCTCTCCGCTGTGTTGGAGTTAAACATGAACACGGCATCATATTGTCTGCCGGGTCTTTAATTTTCCTGCTCCGGGCGGGGGAAAATCACCCGGCCGCAGGTCTCCAGGTCATATCCGCTGAAACGGGCGGCCATCTTCCGGAATTCGTCTCCGTGAAGCATCCCCAGAAAGGACTGGATCGTCCGGTCGAAAAACCTTTCCTTGTAAATCAGCAAATCGTAGCGTTCCCGGCGCAGGGGGAGAAAATCCAGCCCCAGGAGACCGGCCACCGGTTCGATGCCCGGGCCGGCATCGGCCCGGCCGGCCAGGATTTCCAGGCCCACTTCCATGTGCGAGGTTACCTCGTTGGCATAGCCTTCCAGACGGGCCGGCTCCAGGCCGGCCTTGTTCAGCTCACGGTCGAAAACAAGCCGGGTGCCGGTCCCCACCCTGCGGTTGACGATCCGGATGCCCGCCCGGCCCAGGTCGGCCACGCTTTTGACGCCGTACGGATTGCCGCCGGCCAGCAAAATGCCCTGCTGCCGGCGGCAGAAATTGACCACCACCGGCATCTTGTCCAGCTCCCGGCCGGCAAACTCGAAATTGTAGTCCTGTTCGTCCGACTGGAGCAGGTGACTGGTGGCCATGTGGCAGATATTGCGTTTCAGGGCCCTTATTCCTCCCATGCTGCCAAGGTTGCCGAAAACGGCCAGCTTGCCGCCGAATTCTGAATTGAACATGGAAATCGTCTTTTCCAGCAGGATGTCGTTGCTGCCGGCAATCACCAGAAGGTCCTTCCAGTTGTCCGGCATGGCCGCGGCCTCGGGATAGTTGAGGGTGTTGGCCTCGATCCATTGTTCAACCAGGTGCCTGGGAAAAAGCCACTTGCCGGTCACCTTGGAGGCCGGAAGCCCCTTTTCGGCAATCAGCGTGTAGACCATTTTCTCATTTATATCCAGGAACCTGGCCACCTGACGGGTGGAAAGCAGTTCGGTCATGAGAATATGTCCTCGCCCGGATGATACAAAAACAGCTGCCATTGCCAGGGACCGCTATCTGCCTTTGCGGCCCGCGGAGCGCCGCAACCGGATCGAAGTGCACCCGTGCTGCCTGCCCGCAGCTGCCTTTTAAGCACCCGTGGTCTTTTATTGTCAATAATTTTCTTTTGATTGCAATTTTACCGGAATATCACGACCACGGATGACCGGAAATGACACGGTTCGCCTTTGCGGGTCGGCAGGAGCAAGCGCAATTCAGAGGGATGCCCGGCGGGCAAGAAGGTTGGAGTCCAGGCGGACTTTGACCCGCAGGGCCTTCAGCCCCTGGACACCCTGGAGGTTTTCCAGCTCCAGGTATTCATGGTCTTTTTCAAGGTAACCCTGGTGCTGCAGAAAATCCAGATGGGATTCCATATCCAGAGCCTCGCTGGCCTGGGAATAGACGATGGCGATTTTGCCCGGCTGGGTCAGCCTTTCTCCGGTCCCCCTGACAGCGGCCTTGTCCAGCCTGGATTTTATGATTTCCTGGCGCACATCGTAGGCCCGGTCGACATCGAAACGCTTCTCGTCGTACCTGAACCTGATTGAAAGGGGGGTATCCTGGACCAGGATGAGGTTGGTGGTATCGAGGGCAACCTTGAGGCGGGACTTGAGCTGTTCGGTATGCCAGGCCATCCCGCAGGCCACCTTTAGTTGCCATATCCTAAGCTCCTTGAGAAAGAGCTTGTTGAAGCGCCCGTCTTCCAGCAGGGATCTGCCGGTGTAGATGAGATAGTCCACCCCGTCGGTGCGGTGTCTTTCAAAGTAATGGGGCAAGGTGCTTTGCAGGCGGGCCTCTTCGCGGTCGAGATAGGTGGTGAGCCGGTCGCTGAGGGCCGCGACGCTTTCTTCGAAATCACGCCGCAGATTGTAAACGGTGTGCATCACCGGGTCCAGGCTCTTTTTATACCTGGCGATGGCCTGATCAACCGGCTTTCCCAGCCCTTCCAGGTGAACGAACACAGGTTCCAGTTCGTTTTTCAGAAAACCCGCCACCAGTCTTTCGTCGCCTGTGCCCAGGCCGCCTTCGATACGCCGGCGCAGCTTTTCCAGCTTCATGTCCAGCTCCCGGAGGGTCAACATGGGTTTTACCCGCAGGGCTGTCTGCAAGACCCGGCGGGCCAGGTCCAGGTGCCGGGTCAGGTCACCACGGATGGCCCGGTTCCTTGCCAGGCTCGACCCGCGGATATCGCAAATCCCGTAGAGGGAGTACACGTTTTTGAAAACGATCGGCTCCATCACGCCGGGCCGCCCCAGGCGCATCATGTCCAGGTACCTGAAAGCCGCCTTGCGGAAAGCCCACTCGACAGTGGGATGGATGGCGGTGCATTTCTGCTTGATTATTTCCTGGACCTGGTGCTCCAGCTCGTCCAGGGCCTTTTTGATGGCGATGGCGAAGATGGGCTGGAGCTGGGCCACGATCAGCTCGTCCAGGGCCGTCAGGTCACCGGCCACAGGACTGCCGACATCCAGGGTGCCGATACACCGGCCCTCGAAAATCAGGGGGGCCACGATGCAGGAGCGGACCTCGCCGGGCATGATCTCACTGCGGTACTGCCGCAGCCGGGACTCCTGCTCCACGTCGGCCACCCGTACGATCCTGCCGCTGTTGACCGCCTTGGCGTAAGCGCTTTGGCGAAAGGCTTCCCTGCTGAGATGGCGGGAGTCGGCAAATATGCAGTTGCGCACCATTTCGCAGCCGCTGTTCAGCAGCAGCACCTGGTCGTCGTGCAGGGCCGCCACGCCGGCGATGAGATCAGGCCGCCGGAAAAGGGTCCGCAGGCGCTGCTGGATCTTCAGAAAACCGTTTCTGGAAGTGAGCGACTCCTGGTCTATCAGGTCCCGCTGGAGGGCGGAGATGACCTCGGATTCGGTCACGTCCACGGCCCGGATCACCGTAAAGCCCTGCAGTTCGAAATCCGCAGGGGGCAGAATTTCGCGGATGACTTCCGGTTCGGTTATGTGGTCGGCTATGGTGGCAAGCTGCCTGCGGGAAAGGTCCCGCGGTTTTTTGAGAGCCCTCACGTCAACGAACCTGAAATCCAGCTCGAACTGAAAAAAGCGGTCCAGGCCCGTCTCCGGATCCTTGACCATGTGGACCACCGGGTAGTCCAGCTTCAGATCCAGGCCGTAAAACTTGCGCAGGATGAACAGGTAGGCGCGGATGACCCGTCCCTTGTCCAGGCTGAAATCCTCGAGAATGATTTCACCTTTCATCCTGCCTTGCTCATCGAGAAACAACTGCCTGAAAAGCGGCGAGATATAAACCGGCTCGATGGAAAAGGGCACCACCGCGGCCACGGCCTCGCTCTGCCAGGTAAGAGGAGGGAAAACCAGGTTCATCATCCCCCGCACGGCCCGCTCATGCCGCTTCAAAACGGCAGGATCGGCAATGGGTCTGTTCAGTTCCCGGTTCTGCTTTATCTCCTCGACAAAGGCGGGATTGATACAGTCCAGATGTTCGTGTCCCCGGGAAACCATCTTCCGGATGTGATCGATCAGGGGCCGGAAGCTCAGCACCGCCCTGAAGGGATAACGCCCCATGGTCTTTTCCACGTCCACCGCCATTTGCCCGGCCCTTTTTCTAAATCCCGGTTTTACGACCTGACACCTCAAGGATCAGAATAAGTCTTATTTCACCAAAACTCAAACCATGATTGCCATGGTCGCCGGAACCGGGCAAACAAAAACCCGGTTTCCGGCATAAGATCCGCCGGAAACCGGGTCGATTCTATCCTGTCTTTTTAGCTGTGTTTTTTGACACCGATGGAGAAAGTAACTTCGTAGTCAGCACTTCCATTTGCTATCATATCGCGGGCGACGAAGATCTCGCCATCTGGCGAAATTATGCCGACCTGACCGGAACCAATTGTCAGGGCCAGTTTGCCTGTAGTGGCATCGACATGATAAGTACCATTTACCACGGTACCGGGTGTGGAGCCGTTGTCGGACACCTTTATTACCGTAGCCGTGCAAGTACCGGTGCCGCTGCCATCATCATCGCCCTTGAAATTCACGTCGGCATGTACAGTCCAGGCGTCATCTTTAGTCGCGCCTATCTGCATCAACTGGTAGTCACCCTTGAGGTCAGCATTGGAATGACTCTCTGACATCTTGATACCGACCATTATCTTGACTTCCTTGTCACCTGATGAATCTTCATCGGTCAGGATCATCTTGGCCCCGTCGGTATATCCTTCCAGTTCATAATCGGAAATTATAAAACCGCCGTTTGATTTCAGGGTGTAGCTAAAACTTCCGCAACTAGAAGTACATGTCGCGTCGTTAGAATCCATGACGAAGCTCATGCTCGCAGTGCCATCGCTCAAAGTAGCGTCGATGACCGCGGTATTGGCACGGCCGTCATCGGAATTGTACCTTATCTGGATAAACCGCCATTTACCATTTACATCTGCATGACTGACGGATGCAGAAGGTAATTTGACAGCCGCGGTCAAAGAGACTTCATCATCTTCTTTGGTGTCTACCACGGCCAGAAAATCTTCGCCGGGAGCCAGGATTCCCTTGTCGGTATTGCCGCCTTCGGTGAAATCCATGGTGTTGTCGGCAGCCACCGAATAGGTAAATTTGGCCGATCCGGCATACCCGGTGCCGTCGCCGTTGGATCCCATGTCATCGCCAGTGGCCCCGTAATCATCTGCAGACAGCTCGTAACTGAAAGTGCCCACGTAAAAATCGCCGCTGAAGCGGTCGTTGTAAGTGGCGGAGCCGCCGCTGCCGTCCGAACTGGAAGAACCACCGCAGCCAAGCACCGAAGCAAGTACGACGCATGCCAGAATCATCATCAGGGTCGAAACACCGGTCTTAATCTTCATCATCAACAACCTCCTTGTTCTTTACGAGAATGAATGCCATACAACTTTCAAAACACCACGGAACAGCCGAACTGCCTGACCAAAACATCGTCCCTAAATTGCTTGTCCGGAATCAAAGAAAATATGATTATACTGCAATAAACAAGCCAAAACCTCCTTTTGAAAGCCATGCCGGCGCATGGTTCCGAATTACCACAGGATCAGCCGGCATGGCTTCCGCAGACACAAACAGCGCTTTTCCCGTTTGCATGCAAAACTGCCAAAATCCGGCAGCAGGCTGCCGTTTTTGGGCACAGGCTCCGGGGCAAAGCGCCGGGTTGCCGGCAACGGCAGCTGCCTCACATAGCACCGGAGTAAAAATTCATCAAGGGTTCTGTTTTGTCGGCCATCAGACTTGCCATCTGCCCGATCCATATTTAGAATTAACCATAACACTCTAACCAAAGGAGGCACGAGGTGACCGTCAAAACATGGCAGAGCGATGCTGTAACCATCAAGGTCGATTACGACAAGTGCACGGGCCATGCCGATTGCGTGGAGTCCTGCCCGGGCGAAGTTTACGAACTGGTCGATTCAAAGGCCGTTGCCGGCTCCATCGAAAACTGCATCGAGTGCTGCACCTGCGTCGAGGTCTGCCCGGAAGACGCCATCGAGCACAGCGCCTGTGGATAGCCCCGGCAAAATACCCGGCAACCTGGCCACCACGGCCATGGCGGTGATGCCCCATACCGATGTGGACCGGGCCCTGGAGACGGCCCTGTCCCTGGATGTCCCCTTCTGGCCGCAGCTGCCCAACTACAGCTATTACGAGGACATGTACGTCCAGGCGGCCGAGCATTTTCCCGGCATCGTCCTGGACGTTGAAAAGCGCACCCTGCGTTTTTCCATGGACAAGTTCATCGCCGAGCTGGAAGAGGCCATGGCGGCCATGGAAGACCCGGCCTACCTGGATATCAGCCCCCGTTATTCGGTCGTCTATCACCGTTTCCTGGAAATGGACCTGTCCCGCCATATGGCCATCCGCGGTCAGCTGGAAGGGCCGGTGAGCTTCGGTTTCAACATTCTGGACCAGGACCAGCGGCCGATCCTGTTCGACGACACGGTGCGGCCTTTCATGTTCGATTTCATGGCGGCCCGGATCAACATCCAGCTAAAACGGCTCAAGGCCCTCAATCCCAACGCCTTCATGTTCGTGGACGAGCCCGGACTGCAGTTCATCTTTTCGGCCCTTTCGGGTTACGACAGCAACAAGGCCAGGGCCGACATGGACCGCTTCTTCGCCGCCATCGACCGGCCCCGGGGAATTCACCTATGCGGCAATCCCGACTGGGATTTTCTGCTCAACCTGGACCTGGACGTGCTTTCCATGGACATCTACTCCAACGCCGAGGTTTTTGCTTCCTACGCCCCGGCGGTACAACGCTTCCTGGACAGGGGCGGAATCATCGTCTGGGGCATAGTACCCACGGCCATGGAGGAGTTCGAGCAGAATGACACAAGCCGGCTGATCGGCCGCCTGGAACAGGTGTGGGACATCCTGGCGGCAAGGGGCGTGGACAAAGAACGGATGATCACCCGGGGGATGCTTTCGCCGGCCACCTGCTGCCTGATAAACCCTGACAAGGAGAAAACCGTGGAAAAAGCCTTTGCCGCCATCAGGCGGATGGCCGAAATTCTGCGTCAAAAACACCTGTGATGGATTAAAAGCGAAAGGCAGACCTGATGAATACTGAAAATACAATCGGTCCCATGACCAGGGTGGCACTGGAAATCGATACCGGCGATTCCGCCAGGCCAACTGGCCCCGTGGATTTCGAATTCATCTTCGGCATCGGGGTAAACGGCCTGTGCGGTCTTGAAATGCGGCTTGCCGGCAAAAAAGCCGGGCAGGAGACCCGACTGGAAGTGGAACCCGGCACCATGGAAGAACTCTTCGGTCACCTGGGATGCTCCCTGATGCGTGCTGCGGGCCGCCAGCCGCCCTTTGCGTTGAAAATCCGGATCAAGGAAGTTGCGCCGGCCAAGCCGCGGGAGGTAGTCAAGGCCATGGCCGAAAACACCGAGTGCGGATGTGATTGCGGCTGCGGATGCTTTTGAAGGTTGATTTCAGTTTCCACCTCATGTACCTTGAAAACCGCATTTGCCTGTTACTTCACCGGATGTGCCCGCGGCAAATGAAGCGCCAGTCTACTCCGGGTTAACCTGAAGCAACAACGGCCGTAACTATGTATCGGGACAACTACATCAATTCGCTGCGTATAGAGCTGCTGGAACTTGTGGCCGACCAGCTCACTCCCGTGGCCCTGAAGTACGGTTACAGTGAAGCTCCTCTGGAGACCACCATCAAGTGGAGGCCCCAGGTACTGGTGCTGGGCAACTATTCCTCGGGTAAATCGACCCTGATAAACGAATTTCTGGGGGCCAAGATCCAGGGCACCGGCCAGGCGCCGACGGACGATTCTTTCACCGTCATCACCTACGACGATTCCCTGCCGCCGGACAGTCCGGTCCGGATAACCGAGGAGCGCGACGGCAAGGTGCTGCTCAACGACCCGGAATATCCTTTTGAAACCCTGAAAAAACACGGCCAGCGCTTTGCCGCCCATTTCCGTCTCAAGAAGGTCAACTCCCCTTTTCTGAAAAACCTGGCCATCATAGACACCCCCGGCATGCTCGACAGCATCACCGAACGCGACCGGGGCTACAACTATCAGGAAGTCATCGGCGATCTGGCCCAGATCGCCGACCTGGTGCTGGTCCTGTTCGATCCCCACAAGGCCGGCACCGTGCGCGAGGCCCATACCAGCCTGCGGGACACCCTGCCGGCCAAGACGTTCGAAGACCGGGTCCTTTTCGTTCTCAACCGCATCGACGAATGCGCCTCCATGATGGATCTGATCCGGGTCTATGGCACCCTGTGCTGGAACCTGTCCCAGATCACCGGGCGCAAGGACATTCCCATGATCCATCTGACCTACTCGCCGGGCGCCCTTGAAAACATGGACCAGCAGCCTCCGGATTACCTGAAATACCTGGAAAACCAGCGCGAAGCCCTGAAAGAAGCGGTTCTCAAGGCGCCCTGCCACCGGCTGGACAACCTGGCCGCCTTCGTCGAAACCCACGGCCAGCGCCTGGCCCACCTGCTGGAGGCCCTGATCAACTACCGCCTCCGGGCCCGCCGCTTCCATTTCAAGGGGGTGGCCATGGCCATGATCGCCGGGCTGCTGGCTGCCGGTGTCGGCTGGATCGGCTCCATGGCAACGCCGGCCCTGGCGGGCCTGGACCCTGTCATCCGGCTATCGATTTGCGGAGGTATCGCGGTGGCCACCATGGCCCTGTGGCTGACCAGCGTTCACCGTTTCCTCTATCGCCGCTTTCACCGCAAGACCCTGGCCGCCCTGGACGAACTCACATCCCTGGAAAACCAGACCCGGCGGGACAGCTGGGAGGCGGTCCGGGACCTGGTGAAAAACCACCTGGAAAAGACACGGGGCAAATACCCGCTGACGGAAGTCCGGCGCCAGTACGCAACGGTATGGGGAATCTACGAAAAAGGCTCGCGCGAAATCCGCGAGGCATTGAAGGAGATCGCCAGCCTGCCGCCCGACCGGGAAGACGACGACCGGGAACAGGACACGGCCGGCGCCGCCTGAAACAGGAGTTTGACCCCATGGCCGAGGGAACAAACCTGCCGGTGATACCCGGCAGCCGGGCCGACGACCTGCACGGCCTGGAATACATTGACGAGCACGATCTTTGCCTTTTCATGGCCGGCAACCAGTTCATGGTGATGGAAGAGCTGCTGGCCGCCTTCAGAAGCCAAAACCCGGGAATAAAACGCATAGTATACGAAACCCTGCCGCCGGGGCTGGAGCTGAAACAGATCCTGACAGGCGGGGCCGTCTTCCGCAACCGGCGCCTCGACCTGCAACCGGACGTGTACGCCTCGGTCAACATCGGCAGCATGCAAAAACTGGCGCAAGCCGGTCATATCGATCCGGGCGGCCACCGGCTCTACCTCCACAACCGGCTGGCCATCATGGTGCCTGAAGGAAACCCGGCCGGCATACGGACCGTCAACGACCTGGGAAAAGACAATGTAAGGATCTCCCAGCCCGATCCCGACAACGAAGACATCGCCTTTCACATCATCGACATGTACCGGGAGGCCGGCGGACCGGAGCTGGCAGAAAAAATCATGGAAACCAAGCGGGCCGAAGGCACCACCATCTTCACCCGGGTCCACCACCGGGAAACCCCGCTGCGGATAGCCAAAAAGACGGTGGACGCAGGCCCGGTCTGGGCCACCGAAGTGGCGTTTGCCCGCAGCCGCGGCCTGGCCTGCCGGCAGGTGGACCCCGGCCCCGGTCTCGATCAGAGGGACAGGATCAATTACTACGTCTGCCGCCTGAAAAAGGCCCCCCATCCGGATGCGGCCCGTCGTTTCATCGACTTCATCCTCTCGGACACGGCCGGCGAAATCTACCGCCGCTACGGTTTCCTGCCCCACCGGTAAACAGCGTACCATGGATCACCGACAAGGCACACAAACGGCAGCGAACCCGGAAGAACCAGGCCAGGCCATGCTCGACCGCATGGCCACCGCCCTGGTCAGGCGCTGTTCGACCATGGTGATCGCCACAGGCGGAAGGCAGGACCCCTGGGCCGCACCGGTCTACTATGTCTGGTCAAGAAATGCTTTCTGGTTCTATTCCAGCGACGGCAGTCGCCATATCCGCCTGGGCCTGGAACATGGAAAAGCAGCGGCGGCACTGTGGGAAGACGCGGACACCTGGCGCAAAATCCAGGGGCTGCAAATGCAGGGCCGTCTGAGCCGGGCCGAAGAGACGGCCAGGGCGGCCGCCATCGCGCTTGCCTACACGGCCAAGTTCCCCCGGGCCGCCGGCATACTGAAAGACAGGTCCGGAAAGGAGTCCGGCGGAGGCAAGGTCCGGCTCTACGCCTTTCGGCCCGACAGGCTGATCTACACCAACAACCGCTTCGGGCTGGGTTTTCGCCGGCCCGTCCGTCTTGAAGGCGATGATTAAAAGTGTTTTTTCAAAACCCGGCCGCCTGCCGGGCCTGAAACTGGGAGTAAGCGCCTGCCTGCTGGGCCTGGCGGTAAGGTGGGACGGCCGCCACAAGCTCGATTTGTACGTCCGGGACGTTCTGGGAAAAAACTTCGGACTTGTCGGCCTCTGTCCCGAAAAGCAATGCGGCCTGGGGGTCCCGCGCGAGCCGATCCGCCTGGAGGGCGATCCCGGCAGTCCTCGCCTCGTGGCCCTGAAAACCAGGACAGATCTTACAGAACGGATGCAGGATTGGATCAGGGAGAGCCTGGAAGAGCTGGAGCGGGAAAATCTCTGCGGCTTCGTCTTCAAGGCCAAGTCGCCCAGTTGCGGGTTGAAAAGCGCCCGGGTCTTCGGCAAAAGCCGTATTCACACATCCTGCCGGGGGCTTTTCGCGGCAGCCTTCATCGCGAAGTTTCCCCGCATCCCGGTAATCGAGGAACAGGACCTCTTCAATCCATTGCAAAAAGCTGTCTTCCTTGAAAGTATCAGCCGGCTTGCAAAATCCGGACACGGGGCACCGCCATGAAAAACCGGCGGCCAACGGCCAGGCTTCAGCCTGCCGCCCGTCCCCCGCGGTTAACGATAGAGAGCATTCAGGTGTCTTATGGACGCATCAGGCCGCAGCTTTCGCCCCCGGATCTGCCAGGCGCGCCCTTGACAGGCGGAGGCTGTTGGAGACCACTGTGATGCTGCTCAATGACATGGCCAGGGCCGCCAGCATGGGATGCAGCTCGCGCAGCATCAGGGGCAGGCCGGAAAACGGATGCAAAACTCCGGCCGCCAGGGGAATCAGCATCAGGTTGTAGACAAAGGCCCAGAACAGGTTCTGCCTGATTGTGCGCATGGTCCGCCGGGCCAGGCCGACCGCTTTGGGAACTCCCCAGAGGCTGCCGCTTGCCAGGATAACCCCGGCGGTCTCGATGGCCACGTCGGTTCCGGTGCCGATGGCGATACCCACGTCGGCCTGGGCCAGGGCCGGGGCGTCATTGATCCCGTCGCCCACCATGGCGACTTTCCTTCCCTGCCCCTGGAGGCTGCGCACGGCTTCCGCCTTGGTCTCGGGCCGCACTTCGGCGAGCACCCGGTCGACCTTCACCTGTTCGGCGATTATGCGGGCCGTTTCCCGGTTGTCGCCCGTGAGCATGACGACTTCCAGCCCCATGGCACGCATGGCGGCCACGGCCCGGGCCGAATCCGGCTTGAGGGTGTCGGCCACGGCTATCAGCCCCACGAGACAGTCGCCGGCCGCAACCGCAACCACGGTCTTGCCCTGCCGGCGCAGCTTTTCCACCTGCTGTCCGGCAGAGTCCGTGAATACGCCGGTCTGCCGCATCCAGTCAGGCTTGCCCACGCGAAAGAGGCGGCCGTCAAAAGTTGCCTGAACCCCCTCTCCGCCGGTTGAAACAAAATCGTTGACCGGCCTCGGTTCGAGGCCCTCTTTACGGGCCGCCACCACGATGGCCTTTCCGACCGGGTGTTCCGAGCCCTGTTCAACCGACGCGGCGATCTGCAGAACCGTATCAGGCCGGTAACCGTCGGCCAGCACCACCACGTCGGTCACCCGGGGCTTGCCGCGGGTGATGGTGCCGGTCTTGTCCAGGGCCACGGTTTTAACCCCGGCCAGGCTCTGGAGGGACTCGCTATCCTTGAAGAGAATGCCTTCCCGGGCCCCCCGGCCGGTACCGGCCATGATGGCAGTCGGGGTTGCCAGGCCCAGGGCACAGGGGCAGGCGATCACCAGGACCGCCACCATGCGGATCATGGCCGGCACGAAAGCGCCCCCCAGCACCCACCAGGCGGCAAATGTCAGGCCGGCAATCCCGATGACCACCGGCACGAAAACAGCGGCTACCCTGTCGGCCAGGGCCTGGATGGGCGCCTTGGAGCCCTGGGCCTCCCGGACCATGCGGATGATCCGGGCCAGGGCCGTGTCCCTACCCACGGCAGTGGCTTCGAACTTCAGCAATCCGTCGGTATTGAGGGTTCCGCCGGCGACCTTGTCGCCCGCTCGTTTTTCCACCGGCAGCGGCTCTCCGGTGAGCATGGATTCATCGACCGCCGCCCGGCCTTCGACCACCCTGCCGTCCACCGGAATGCTCTGGCCGGGTCGGACCACAACCAGATCGCCCACCACCACCTGTTCCAGGGGGATTTCCTCTTCCCGGCCGTCACGGACAACGACGGCGGTCTTGGGGCTAAGGTCCATGAGCCTGCGGATGGCGGCCCCGGTCTTGCCCTTGGTTCTGGCTTCCAGCAGTTTGCCAAGCTTGATCAGGGTGATGATAACCGCCGCGGTTTCGAAGTAGACATGGGACGATTCGGCCCCGAAAAGAACGACCGCGACCGAGTAGAAGTAGGCCACGCTGGAGCCCATGGCCACCAGAACGTCCATGTTGGCCGTCCGGTTGCGCAGGCTTTTCCAGCTGCCCACGTAGTAATCCCAGCCGGTGAAGAACTGAACCGGCGTGGCCAGGGCCCAGAAGAGCCAGTTGGCCCAGGCTCCCTGGATCCAGGAACCCAGCAGGCCGAAATCACGGCCCATGCTCAATACCAGCAGGGGGACCGAAAAGGCCACACCCACCCAGAAACGGATCGTCTGCCGGCGGATTTCCGCCCGGCTGGCAGAAGATTCCCGGTCCCGGTCCGATTCAGCGGCCTCGGCCGTGTATCCGGCCCGGGAAATGGCGGCCGCCAGATCCTCCCTGGTGACCACGCCGGGTATGAATTCCACGGAGGCCCGCTCGGAGGCAAAATTGACCCTGGCGTCGATCACGCCGGGCACCCGTTTTTTCAGGGTTCTTTCGATGTTCATGGCGCAGTTGGCGCAGGTCATGCCTCCGATGGCAAATTCCACTGCCGACGCCGGCACCTTGTAGCCGATCTTTTCGATCCGTGCGATCACCGCGCCGATGTCGGTCTGCCCCGGGTCGAGCTCGACAGTCACCTGGTCGGCGGCAAAATTGACGTTGACCTTGCGGACTCCGTCCAGCTTTTTGACCGCCCGCTCGATGTTCATGGCGCAGTTGGCGCAGGTCATGCCGGCAACGGGCAACTGAACCTTGGATACAGGCATGGATGCTCCTTTTTGCTATGCCGGACGGCAGGCTGCCCGGCAACCGTCAGCGGCCGGGCCGGGGTGAAAAGGCAAGCCCGCTAAACAGCGTGATAGTTGATCTCCTCCAGCAGGGCCGTAATCTTGTCCCGGTCGGCCGGCGCCTGCCAGTGCACCGTCACCTGCCTGGCCTTCACGTCGCTTTCCACCAGGCTGACGCCTTCAAGCTCCTTCAGCTCGCTCTCTATGGTCATGGTGCAATGGTGACAGGTTATGTTCGGAATTGTGAAAGTCTCTTTTTCCATGGGACCGCTCCTTTCTTTGATGGTCTGAAAACGCTTTCGCTTCAGGTTGACGTTTACCTAAGCTAAGCATGTGCCGGAGCCATGTCCAGGTCAGGCATTGACGCCCGGCACCGCGGCTGATAGGTAAGATTTTCTGTCAGCCGGCCGGTCATATATTGAGAAACCATGGATAAAAAGGTTACGCTTCCCCCATGGACAGCAACCCAATAAAGAGCGAACATGAACTTATCGCCATGATGGCCTCTGTCCTGCCGGGCGCCGGCAATGACGTTCTGGTGGGAATCGGTGACGATGCCGCGGTCCTCCGGCCGGCGGAATCCGGAGATGACTACCTGCTGGCAACCAGCGACATGCTGGTGGAAGAAGTCCATTTTTCCAGGCAGTGGTCCACCCCTGTCCAGATCGGACGCAAGGCTGCGGCCTGCAACCTCAGCGATATCGCCGCCATGGGCGGCAGGGCGCGCTGGATGTTCGTCTCCCTGGCCCTGCCCGATACGGTTTCCACCCGGTGGACCCTCGCGGTATGCGAAGGAATAAGAAAAGAGTGCCTTCCTTACAAGGTGGTGGTCGCAGGGGGAGATACCTGCAGGGCGGACAGGGCCGTAATCTCCATTACCGTTATCGGTTCCGTAAGCCCGGAGAACCTGTGCCTGCGCAGCCAGGCCAGGCCCGGCGATCTTCTGGCGGTCAGCGGCCCCCTGGGAGGTTCGGCCGCCGGCCTGGCCATGCTGCGGGCGGGCCTGTCTCCCGGCCCTTACCTCGCGGCCAGGCACCTGACTCCCGGCTGCCGGCTGGACATAGCCTCAGAAATCGCCCCTTTTGCCAATGCCATGATAGACATCAGTGACGGACTGGCATCCGAGACCGGCCACATCTGCCGCCGGAGCAATGTCGGAGCCGTTATCGAGGCCGGGGCCGTTCCTGTCGACAGGCAGGTCACCGAAGCTGCCCGGAGTCTGAATGCGGACCCTCTTGAATGGGCCCTGGCCGGAGGCGAGGACTTCGAGCTGCTTTTTACCGTCGATCCCCGGAAATTCCGCCTGCTTTCTGCCAAAGTTCAGGGTCTTTTCCGCATCGGCAGGATCGTGTCCGAAGCGGGGATATGGCTGATCCGGCCCGACGGCCGGCGCGTTCCCCTTGAAGGCGGGTTCGATCATTTTGCCGGGCAGGGCTGAGGGCCGACCTCCTGCGGTTTTTGCCCGATGTCGATCCCGCAGAAGATAAAAAATATAGGGCGCTGCCGGGGGCAGCCCCGTTCAGCAGTGGCCGCAGGCATCCGAAGGCAGAACTGTCTGCAAGACCTGAATCCTGCGCTGAATCTCGGCATCGACTTCCTGCCAGTATGCCGGGTCGTCTATCCACTGCTGGAACTGTTCGCGGTCTATGCCGGCCAGGATTTCACGGACGGCCTGATCCTCGACCGTCTCCATCCGCCGGAACACGTCGTCCATGAAACGCTGCCAGACCCGGTCATCGTTCAACCTGTCATGACCGTAGTCCTCGTTGGCGCCGATGACATCGGCCATAACGTTGATCATGCACAACCTGGCATCCATGTTTTCCCCTTCCCGGGCACAGTCTTGCCCGCCGCTGCCGGTGACCGCCGGTGTCCGGTCGTTCAACCCCGGGAGCCCGGCTGTTGGGCTTTTGCCCCGGATTTAGGCCGCCGCCCTCCCCGGCCCCTGCCGGAATATCGCTTCCTGGGCCGGCGACGGCGGGATTTGGAGCGCGGCTTCTTGTCCACCTTGGGCAGTTTCAGCCATTGCTCGTCGGGCTGAATGCACGGCAGGGGCCGGCCGATCAGCTCTTCTATGGGCGGAATGAAGAATGAATCGTCCTCGTCGGCGAAACTGATGGACGTGCCGGTAACCCCGGCCCGGCCGGTCCTTCCTATCCGGTGAACGTAATCTTCCGGATCCCGTGGCAGGGTATAGTTGATCACATGGTCCATGCCCTCGATATGAATACCGCGGCCGGCCACGTCGGTTGCCACCAGCACCTTTATCCTGCCGGCCTTGAAATCCTCCAGGGTCTTTAAGCGCTTGCGCTGCCGGATATCGCCCGACAAGACGGCGCAGTTGATTCCGTACCTTGCAAAGAGCCCGGCCAGGTAACGGGTTTCATCCTTGCGGTTGCAAAACACGATGACCCGCTCCAGCTTCTTGCGGGTGATGATGTTGTAGAGCAAGGCCCACTTTTTTTCGTTGGTCACGATATAGACCTGCTGCTCAACGGTGTCGGCCGCCACATGCTCCGGCTCGATCTCGACCACCAGCGGATCCTTGGTCCACTGGCTTGCCAGGCGCCTGACGTCCTCGGTCAAGGTGGCGCTGAAAAGCATGGTCTGGCGCTGGGTCTTGTGGGGAGTGGAGTAGATTATCCTGCGCACGTCGGGAATGAACCCCATGTCGAGCATGCGGTCGGCCTCGTCGATGATCAGGGTTTCCACCTTGCTCAGGTCAACCTCCCGGTTGCGCTTGAAATCGAGCAGGCGGCCCGGGGTCGCCACCATGATGTCGATGGGGCCTGCCTGGAGCCTGCGCCGCTGTTTTTCGTAGTCCATCCCGCCAAAGATGGAAACTATCGAAAACCTGGTATATTTGGCCAGGGCCTTGGCTTCTTCGGCAATCTGGATTACAAGCTCGCGGGTGGGGGCCAGCACCAGCACCCGGGGCTGACCGGCCTTGCGCTTGTCAGCGCCCGTTTGGCGCAACATGCGGGTCAGCACGGTTATGATGAAAGCCGCCGTCTTGCCGGTTCCGGTCTGGGCCCTGCCGAAGGCGTCTTTACCTTCCAGGGCGCCGGGCATGATCTGGGCCTGAATCGGGGTGCAGTACTCGAAACCAAGATCGGCAACGGCGTGAAACACCTGGTCGGGAAGGCCGAGGTCATGGAAACGGACCTTGCCTTCGGCCGGTTTCACCCGGTACTGTTCGGGGTTCCAGGGAACTTTTTTCCGCGGGGGCCCGCCGCCGGGCTTGGAGCGGGCCTTGTTCCCGGTCCTGGGGCCGGCCGCCGGCTCTTTGCTCCGGGGCCGTGCCGCCGGCCGACTCTCATGATGCTCTCTATCTTTGTCTTGACTGGTCCCGGGCTTTTCTCCGGGGCGGATGATTTTCAGTATTTTTTCAAGCAGTTTTGTCAATTAGTAAAATTCCTCGCTTTCTGCCGGCAGTATGCACCGCCGCCCATTTAATCGATCTGTCTCAAACTTGTCAAGGTATCATGCCGCAACCCGGCATCACCAGTAGCGGCGGGCGGTCCAATAACAATTTCTCCAGTAATAATCCGAAATTCTGGATACCATTACCCCGTGGCGGGCCGAAGTATGCAAAAAACGCTGGTTGCCCATGTAAATTCCGACGTGCCGGTACTTCCCGGGAGGCCGGAAGAAAACCAGATCGCCGGGCCGCAGATCACGGCGGCTGACTTTACGGCCGAGTCTTACCTGGGCGCTCACCATGCGGGGCAGCCTAATGCCGAAAAAATCTCTGTAAATCACCTGCACCAGGCCGGAACAGTCTATCCCCCGCTTATCCCTCCCCCCCAGCCTGTGGGGGGTGCCCCGCCAGCTGCGCCAGGCTTGCTCCAGCCTGGCCGCCGCCTCCGATTCGGTTGCCGGCCGTTTCCTTCTGACGGGCGGACGCCTTGCTTCACGCCCGGGCCTGACGGCGTGGCTTGAACCATACCCTGCGCCATGACCTGTTTCTCTGTGTGGCGCTGTGCCATGCCCCGCGCATGAAATTATGGTTGCCAGCAGCAATACGGCTGCCAACCATGTCTTGCCGATGATTTCACGCTCTGCAAGAATGGTTCTCACCGGCCTGCAAACGAACTTCCGCCCGCCCCCTGGCGTCTGCACTTTTCCGGAATATCCGGCAGCTTTCCCGGACAGCAGCTTCACTGGCAACCATCTCCGGTCTGACCTGACCACGGAAGGATGTTCGTCAGGAAATCGAGATTGTAATCGAATTCCATCGAAAGAAACTGGGCCAGGGAATGCAGGGTTACGATGGCGTTTTTATCGGCATCCTGCCGGGCCTGGCCTTTTATCCTTGCCAGCAGGCCCTGATTGACCTGTTCTACTTTTCTGTACTGGGCCTCCAGGGGGCGCAGGTCGCCGGGGTCGGCCTCCAGGCCGGCTCTCGCTTTCAGCAACTGCTGCAACATGTATAAAGACGTCACCCGCACCATGGTTTCCTCGATGGTGGAAAAGGGCAGGTGAAAGCGGGCCATGGGACGGAAAAAGGACATCACCGGACAGTTACTGGTGGCCATGATTACGCCGAAAATCGAGGTCAGACCCTCCATGGCGGAAGTATTTTTCGAGTAGGCGCGCTCGGCCGCGATACACGTCACTTTGCAATCACGGTATGAACTGACATCCTTGAAGGTCTCTATCAGGTCCACCAGGTTGAGTGCGATGGGACAAAACGGATACCGATCCTTTTCCAGGGTGCAGCAGGCGCACTTTCTGTATTCCAACCGGGTCCAGAGCGGCGGACTGCCGCAGGTCTCGCCTGCCAGGCTCAGGCTGGCGGCGTCTATCACCAGCTCATATTCAATCCTGGGCACATCGCTGAATTCAAAGATATACTTAAATCGCAGGGATTTTCTCTTCATCGTTCAATTCCACCGCCAAACCGGTACAGGCACGGCTCCACGGGGCGCTTTGCAACCGCAATCGGGCGGCTGTGTTACGGCAGGGATTCATTGTTTCATCCGGCCGGTCTTTTCTGTTTGACCATCTTCATCAGGCGCCCCACCGTGGCTTTCAGCTCCAGGTTCTGGCGTTCGACCTTTTTGGCATACGCCCGGAGCCTGGCCCTTTCCCGGGCGAGCTCGGCCTCCTTTTCGGCCAGCTTGCGCCTGCATTCGTCCTCCAACTGCCTGTGCCGCTCCAGGGCCGCCTCCTTTTCGCGTTCTGCCACCTGGCGGGCCTCCCGGAGAACATCTTCCGCCCGCCTGTACTTCTGGGAAGCTTCCAACTTGCGTAAAAACCCCCAGCTCAAATAAACCAGGGCCAAAAGGCCCAGCAGCACCGCCACGCGCCAGAAAGCGGGCCCGGAAATCAGCTCTCCGACAGTCAGGTCCGGCTTCCACTCGCTGATCACCGTCGATGCAGCCAAAAGGAGAAACAGGGCAACGGGTATCGCTTTCAGAAACTTGGACATGAAGTCATTGCTCCGCACGAAGATTTGGGAAACAACCCCTGCCCGCGGGTCACATCATCCATAACGCAGGGCCTCGGCAGGTGCCTGCGCGGCCGCCCTGTGAGACGGATAAATCGTTGCCGCCAGGCAGATGGCAAGCGTTGCCCCCACCACCAGGGCCACATCCGCCCACGAAATCTTAACCGGCAGCGTCGTAAGAAAATAGACATCACCCGGCAAATGGATGAAACGGTACCTTGCCAGGGCCAGACAGGCTGCCGTTCCGATCATGGTTCCTGTCGCCGTTCCCCATAAGCCGATTATCATACCCTTGGCCACGAATATCCTCCGGACCATCCCGGAGGTGGCTCCCATGGTCTTCAGGATCGCTATATCTTTCCGTTTCTCGTTGACCATCATTACAAGGGCGCTGGAAATATTGAAAGCCGCCACGAATATTATCAGGGTCATGATTATGTACATCAGTATTTTTTGCAACCGCAACATGGAAAACAGGTTGCGGTTCATCTGCTGCCAGTCCTGAACCCAGTACTGGTACCCCAGGATATCCAGAATCCGGCGGGCCACCTGCGGCGCCCGATAGATATCGCTCACCCTCACCTCCAGGGCGCTGACCGAGTCGGGCATTTCCAGCATGCGCTGGATGTCCGCCAGCCGCATGTAGGCCATGGCACCGTCGTATTCGTGCATTCCGGTTTCGAAAAAACCGTTCACCCTGAAACGGTACATCCGCGGAAACCGGCCTGCTTGGCCGCCTGATCCCGGGGTCAATAGGATCGCCGTGGTTCCTTTTTCCAGCCCCAGCCTGGCGGCCAGAACCTTGCCCACGGCTATGGGCACTCCCGCCTTTTCAGCGCCCTGCCCGGCCGGTTCCGACAGAGCCTCCCTCACCGGCGTCAGGAAACTCCGGCCGCCGTGTGAAAGGCCTTCGGCTTCCACGGCCCGGATCACCACGGCCGATGTGCCGGAAGGCCCCCGGAACATTCCCTGGGTATAGATCACCGGCGCAACGCTTTTAACGCCCTCGACTCCTTTTATTATCTGCATCAGCCGCCGATAATGCTCCACCGTCCCGCCGTATCGCATCACCACCAGGTGGGACTCGACGTCAAGGATCCTGTTCTGCAATTCGGACTGGAATCCGGTCATTACCGCCATCGTGACAAACAGCACCATCACCCCAACGGCTATGCCGGCGATGGCCAGAATTTTTATGCCGCGTGAACTCGGCTTGCCCGCCGAGCCCAGGTAACGGAGGCTGATGCTCAGAGCCAACTTCATCCCGGAACCCACCCTGGTTGCAATTTCCCATTCAAATCGCCCAGTTAATCACGGCAACCAGAATAATTTAGTTTGGGCCAAATGTAAATACTGAAAAACCGGCCCGCCACGGCCCCTGTCAGGCCCCGATACGGACCGGACAGGAAAAAAAGGTTTACAAAACACAGGCAATCAAGTATATGTGGAATTCATTCGTCATCTGCTAACATACAGCAATTCTTGAACATTCGTAAGGGGCGCCCAATGGGAAAAAAAAGCCTGATAAAGTCCACCAGTAAAAAGACCAAGGCAAAAACCAAGGACGAAGAAACAAAGACCAAGACCGGGAAAACCGCTGCCAAGGCCGCTAAAAGCACCAAATCCAAGACCTCCCCCAAAAAGACTGCCAAGACCAAGGCCAAAAGCACGGTCAAGAAAACGGCTTCCAAAGCCGGAAAAACCACGAAGAAGAAAGCCGCCAGGAAACCCACCCTGCGCCGGCTGCTGCTGAAAAAGTTCGAAGCCCCACCTGTGGAAAAGCTTTTCAGGCCTCCGGCGGCAGTCAGGAAAGGTTCTGCCCCGCCGCTGATCGACACCGGCGACAAAGACAAGGCCGCCGTATACAGACAGCTGCTGGCGCGGTCTTTCTCAATGGAGCAGCTGGCAGAAGCCGCGCGCAGGGCCGCGGAAGAAAAGGCCGCCCGCGAAAAGGCCGAAGCCGAAAAAAAAGCGGCCGAGGAAGCCGCCGCCAAAAAGGCCGCCGAAGAAGCCGCGCGCAGGGCCGCGGAAGAAAAGGCCGCCCGCGAAAAGGCCGAAGCCGAAAAAAAAGCGGCTGAAGAAAAAGCCAAAGCCAAAACGCCGCCTAAACCTGCCAGGCAAGAAGACACACCCGTGGTGAAAGTATCCTACGAAAAAGAAGAGATCGCTGAAAGAGCTGAAAAAAAGGAAAAAGATCCCGTGGAAAGCGCCATGAAGATTTTCATCGCCGGCCTGGCGTTTCTCATCCTGCTGGTTGTCGGGGCCAGCATCAACAACTCGGGAAAGTACTACATCAAGGAACACGATGGCGCCATCGAAATAACCAAGGGCAAATTCGCCCCTCTGGGAGAGAAACATTTCATCACTCTGCCGGGCGTCAAGGCGCCGGAAGTATCCAAAGAATTTTTCAGCCGCAAAGAAGTCTATCCTCTTATTTTCGGGTACTACCTGGAAAAAGCAGACAATCTGCTGCAAAGCGAAGGCCTGCCGGACTTTGAAGGAATCAAGGCATACCTGGAAAAGGCACTCGTCTTTGCCACCGACAACCAGATGCGGTCCGAAGTCTACCGGCGTATCGACAACATCGACCGGATAGTACTGATGTACAAGGCCGAGGTGGCCATGTCCAAGGATACCCCTGAGTCCCTGGAAGAGGCCCTGGAGTATCTGCAGGAAGCCAAGACCCTGGCCGAAGACGAGGATCACAAAAATCTCATCCAAAAGAGAATCGAGCGGGTCAAAGAACGCCTGGCCGCCCTGGAAGCTGAAGCCAAGGCTGAAGCTGAGGCTGAGGCGGCGGCAGAAGAAGCGGAAAGCAAAAAGGACGAAGCCCGGCCTGAAGGAACGCAGGCAGCCGAAGCTGGCGAACATTAGGAATCTGATTCCCGCAACCCGGATCAACCTGACACGATTCAAGGCGCCTGCAAAGGCGCCTTTTCAATTCCGGGACAGCTCGTCAGCCCTGTGGCAGGCCACCAGGTGACCGCTGCCTTCTGCCCCCGCAAGGTCGGCAAGTACCGGTTCCCGATGCCGGCATACATCGCGGGCATATTGGCAGCGGGGATGAAAGCGGCATCCGGAAGGCGGATTTATGGGCGACGGCACCTCTCCCCCGAGAACGGCACGTATGCCCCGCCCTCCCGGCCGGGCCACCGGAATGGCGGCAATCAGGGCCCGGGTATACGGATGCCGCGGACTTTGGTAGAGTTGCCCGGCCGGCGCCTGCTCCACTATCTTTCCCAGGTACATCACCGCTATGTAATCGGATATGAATTTAACCACCGCCAGGTCATGGGAGATGAAGACATAGGCCAGGCCCATGTTTTGCTGCAGATCCAGCAGGAGGTTGAGAATCTGGGACTGGATGGAGACATCCAGGGCCGATACAGGCTCGTCACAGATTATCAGTTTCGGCTCCAGGGCGATGGACCGGGCAATCACTATGCGCTGGCGCTGGCCGCCTGAAAATTCATGGGGGAAACGGTCGGCGGCCGAGGCCGGCAATCCCACCATCTCCAGCAGCTGCCTGACCTTTTGGCGGCGAAAGGCCCTGTCGCCCATGCCGTGAACGATGAAAGGCTCTTCCAGGATGGTGCCCACCGTATGCCGGCTGTTGAGGGATTCGAAGGGGTCCTGGAAAATCATCTGCAGGTCCCTGCGGACCTGCCGCAAATGCGTTTTGCCCACGGAGGCAAGATCCCGGCCCCGGAAAAGCACCTTGCCGGCGGTTGGCTGGTAGAGCCGCAAAACCGCCCGTCCGGCGGTCGTCTTTCCGCACCCTGATTCCCCCACCAGGCCCAGGGTGGTGCCCGGGGCGACCCGGAAGGATATTCCGTCCACGGCGTGGACGTATCCTTTCAGGCGGCGCAGCACCCCTGCCCGGACCGGGAAATGAACCTTCAGACCTTCAACCTCCAGCAGCACTTCGCTCACGGGGCCTCCTGTCCGTTGTTGGCGCGGCCCCGTCCGGCATACAGGTGACAGGCCACGCGGCGCCCGTCTTCCAGCTCCCTCAGCAGGGGCCGCGTTTGACGGCACCTGTCAAAGGCCCGGGGGCAGCGGTTGACAAAACGGCAGCCCGGCGGCAGGTCATCGAGGGACGGCACGCTGCCCTCGATGATGGGCAGGGGCTGCTTGGCAGGTGTGTCCAGCCGCGGTATGGCCTGCAACAGGCCCCGGGTGTACGGGTGCAGGGGATTGGCAAACAGCTCCTTCACAGTCGCGCTTTCCGCGACGGTGCCGGCATACATAACCTGGACATGGTCGCATATTTCGGCGATGACACCCAGGTCATGGGTAATGAACAGGACCGCCATCTGTGTGCGGCTCTGCAGCTGCATGATCAGTTCCAGAATCTGGGCCTGTATGGTTACATCCAGGGCGGTGGTCGGCTCATCGGCAATCAAAAGGTCCGGCTCGCAGGCCAGGGCCATGGCGATCATCACCCGCTGCCGCATTCCGCCCGAAATCTGGTGGGGATATTCCTCCATCCTCTGTTCGGGGGCCGGAATACCAACCTGCCGGAAAAGTTCCAGGGCCTTGCGGTAGCGCTGTTCCGGGCTCATCTCCGGCCGGTGCAGGGCGAAGATCTCCAGCAGCTGGCGGCCCAGGCGGTGGACCGGGTTGAGGGCCGTCATGGGCTCCTGGAAGATCATGGCGATCCTGGCCCCGCGCATCTTCTGCATCTTTTCGGGGGGCAACCGGAGCAGATCCGTTCCTTTGAACAGGATACGCCCCTTTTCGATGAAACCGGCCGGCTTGGGCAGCAGGCGCATGATAGAAAGGGCGGTGACGCTCTTTCCGCAGCCGGACTCTCCCACCAGGCCCATGATGGTTCCCCGCTCCAGGGTGAAGCTGACCCCGTCCACGGCCCGCAGGGGTCCCTTTTCGGTCCTGAAACCCGTGGCCAGGTCCTCGACTTGCAGCAGGAGACTGTTTGTTGCCCTTTTGTCTGCCATATAATCCCGGTCAGAAGTTCTTGTAAGTTTTATCGACTATAGTAACCGGCGCAAAGGCCTTTTTCTTCTTCATGGCCTTGATGGTCTCCCGGTACAGATCCTGATCGAACCAGAACAGGCCCCCGGTGGAGCTGCCGAAAGGATCGAAAAGATCGCCCGTATGGCGGGTGCCCGGCACCTTGGGCAGCCGCCACCAGCGCCAGTAGGCCTGGCGCACATAGGGGACCATGAAAGTCGGCACGAAGGCCCCGATCTGGTGAATCCTGGCCTGGATCTTGTGGGACAGCTCGATCCTTTCGGCCTCCTCCAGGCTGTTGCGGTAGGCCTCGATCAGGCGGTCCATCACCGGATCGTCGGTATTGGTGATGTTGTTGGTCTGGGCCTTGTGGGCGTTTACCGAGTGAAAATGCTCCCAGTACTGGGGCCGGAAGGATGTACTCCAGCCCATCCAGGCCACGTCGTGTCTCTTTTCCATGACTTTCTTGTAGGCCGCGGCCGCATCCAGCCGCTGGAGGCGCAGCTCGATGCCGGCTTTCTTGGCCTCTTCCTTCAGCACCACCAGGCGGGGCGTATGCTGGTCGATGCTGTAGCAAACCTCCACCGAATAGCGCCGGCCGTTCTTTTCCCAGATGCCGTCGGCGCCCCGGTGCCAGCCGCTTTTCTCCATGTAGTACTTCACCTTGGCAAGGTCGAAACGGCGGGCCCTGATCTTCGGGTTGGTATACTTGCCATAGCCCACGTACATCTGTTCAAGCCGGTAGTAATCGTTCCAGAGAACCTCCTGGATCACCTTGCGTATATTCATGGCATGGGCAAAGGCGTAACGCAGGTTGGCATCTTTGAAAATCGGCCGGTCCTGGTTGAGCCACATGCCCATGGCCGGCCGCGGGGTATCGTTGAAAAACCAGATCCGGTTGATATACCCCTTCTGAATTTCGGGAATCCGGGAACGCACATGCCAGAACTTTGGCATGGTCATGGGGAAAGTATCCAGCTTGCGCTTGCGGAAATAAGTCCACATGAGGTTGAAATCCCGCACCACGGAGAACACCACCCGGTCCACGTTGAAGCGGTTTTGGAAATAGCGCAGGTCTTTCGCCCACCAGTGTTTTTTACGCTCGAACTTCACGTAGCGGCCCTTCTTGAAAGCGGAAATCTGGTAAGGACCCGTATTGGGCACGATCTTCCAGTTGTACCTGCGCACAAAATCCTTGTCCAGGCTGGTGTAAAAATGCCGGGGCGTGGGAGAGATGCTCAGCTTCAGGTGCAGGTCGGGCTGGGCCTTGGTGCTCACCACCGCCAGGGTGTGGTCGTCGTAGACGATCACCTTCTCTATCTCCCTGGTATAGTAATCGTTGTACCAGGGAGCCACGATGTACTTGGAGCGCATGAAATCCAGGGTGAAGGCAAAGTCGGCGGCCGTCACCGGCACCCCGTCCGACCAGCGGGCATCCGGGTTCAGCTTGAAATACATGGTCTTTTTATCCTTGCCGAAGGCCCAGTGGGTGGCAAGCTCGGGAATGATCCGCTCGGTATTGGGGTGAATTCCCACCAGCGAAAGCTGGTTGTCCAGGATGGCACTGCGGAAAGAGCTGTTGGAATCCGGCCCCACGGTACGGAAGGTAAGCGGAAAAGAGAGGATGGCGCTGTGGAAGATGCCGCCTTTTCCGGCCTCCGGCGAAGCGTAGACCGGGTCGCTGTCGTTGGTCAGCCACTTGATGTCCGCGGGCAGGCTTGCCGCCCGCGCATCTTCCATCTCACCCTGCGCGGCAAACAGAAGCAGCAGGACGGTGCCGGAGAAAATAACCGCTTTCCGCAAACCGCGGCAGGCGGCATAAATCTTCTTGGTCGTTGCTCGTTTCATTCTTCTTTCCACGCCTTTCTACTCGTAAATGGTGTGCATCCGGGGATCGAAAGCCTCCCTGATGGCCTCGCCGATGAAAGTGACCGTCAGCAGGGTGACGGTCATGGCTCCCACCACGGACGCCGATATCCACCAGGCGTCCAGGTTGGCCCAGCCCTGCTGAAGCAACTCCCCCCAGGAAGGCGTGGGCGGGGGCAGGCCGAAACCGAGGTAGTCCAGGGAAGTCAGAGCCACGATTCCGCCGGAGATGGAAAAGGGCGCAAAGGTCACTATCACCGCCACTGTATTGGGAATAACGTGCCTGAAGATTATCCGCAGGTCTCCGGCTCCCAGGGCCTTGGCCGCCAGGACGTAGTCCCTGGCCTTTTCCTTGTAGGTCATGGTGCGCATGGTCCAGGTCATGCCCATCCAGCCGAACAGGGCCATGATCAGAATCAGGATCCAGAAGGTGGGCACGACGATGGAAGAAATGATGATGATCACATACAGGAAAGGAACATTGGACCAGATCTCGATCAGCCGCTGGAAGACAAGATCGAAGGCCCCGGCCCAGTATCCCATGGCGCACCCCACCGCCACCCCGATCAGGTAGTTTATCACCAGCAGGCCGAGGGAAAAGAAGATGGCGATGCGAAAACCGTAGATCAGGCGCGCGGCTATGTCTCTTCCCACGGCGTCGGTGCCCAGGAAGTGACGGGAGGCAAGCGATGGGGCAAAGGGCGGGAAATCGTCCTTGCGCAGGTCGTTTTCGTAGGGATCATAGGGTATCGGCGGCATCAGCACCCAGTTGCCCTCGTTCCGGCGGGCAAATATCTTCTTGAGCTGGCGGTAATCGGTCTCGTAGTCGTAATCGAGGCCGAACGTCCTTCCCGGTATCATGTCCCCGTAGGTTGGGAAATAGAGCCTGTCTTTGTAACAAACGACCAGGGCGCGTTTGTTGACCAGCAGTTCGGCTCCCAGGGACAAAACGATCATCACCACCAGGACGATCAGCGAGTAGTAACCTCTCCTGATGGACCTGAAGCGCCGTATCTTTTTCAGTGTCAGTGGGTTGAGACGCAGCATAGAATCCTTACTCGAACTTCACCCTGGGATCGACCAGGGCCACGCATAGATCCGACAGGATGTTGCCGATCATGAAAAGCAGGGCCGATATAACCAGAATTCCCATAACCACCGGGTAATCCCGCTCCACCACCGATTCGTATCCCAGCAGGCCCATGCCGTCTATGTTGAAGACTTTCTCGATCAGAAATGAGCCCGAAAGGATCACCGAAATATTGTTTCCGAAACTTGTGGCCATGGGGATCAGGCTGTTGCGCAGGGCGTGCCGGAAAACTGCCGCCCTGAAGGAAAGCCCCTTGGCCATGGCAGTGCGCACGTAGTCGGCGGCCAAGTTGTCCATCAGGGTGTTTTTCATCAGGAAAGTCATAACCGCAAAAGAACCGAGCACGTAAGATGTAAGCGGCAGGACGGTGTGCCAGGCAAGATCGGCGATCTTCTGCCAGAGGCTGAAATCTTCGAACTGCTCACTTACCAGCCCGCCCAGGGGAAATATCTCCCAGTGAGATGCCAGCAGCACCAGCAGGAAGACGCCCACCACCCAGCCCGGGACGGCGTAGCCTATGAAAATCAGGGCCGAGGAGACGTTGTCGAACCCGCTCTTGTGGCGCACGGCCTTGGCGATCCCCAGGGGGATGCAGACACCGTAGACTATCACCAGGGAGAGGATTCCGAAGTAGAGGGAGATGGGAATGCGCTCTTTGATCATATCCCAGACCGGATCGTAATAGCGGGTGGAGACACCCAGGTCTCCCTGAAGCACCTTGTAGAGCCAGGAAAAGTAGCTTGCCAGTACCGGCTTGTCGAAACCGTAATACTCTTTCAGGGTCCGGAGCTGCTCGTCGGACAGGGGCTGGGTCTGGCTGCCGGGCGCCGCCGGACCGCTTCCGTAGCCGGCCATCTGCATCTGCCGGGCCTGGGCGATTATCCTCTCGATGGGGCCTCCGGGAACGAAACGGGTAATGACGAACACCAAAATGGTGATCCCGATAAAGGTAGGAACGATCAGCAACAAACGCCGGATGAAATAGGCTGTCATTATCGTCCCCCTGAGTTGTGTTTCCGTCATTGTCCCGGCAGCGATCCCCGAAACCAGGCCGGTGCCGGTTCCCGGGTCTGCCCGAAACTGTAACATACCCCAGCCGGTCTTTGTTTTCAAGGAGCCCGAGACGGACACAGGCGCCCACATTCCGCGTCCGGGCCGACCTTGACATGGAGGCCGGGATGGACAATAGATAAGGCAATACTCGGTAAAAGCAATGACTTCGCACCCCCATAACCACCAGGAAGGACACACCCATGTTTGACGAGCTGAGCAAAACCCCTGCCGGCGAGCTTGCCGCCCGTATCACCAGGCTGCAAAAGGAGCTTGCAGCCAAGAACCTGGACGGAGCCCTGATCCTGCAAAACAGCGACCTGTTCTACTTCAGCGGCACGATCCAGCAGGCCAACCTCTACGTGCCAGCAAAGGGCGATCCCCTCCTGGCCGCCCGCAAGAGCTTCCGCCGGGCCAGGGCCGAATCCTCCCTCGAAAATGTGGTGCCCCTTGCCAGCCCAAAGAAACTACCGGAGATCATTCAGGAAAACGGCCTGCCGCTTCCGGAACGGATCGGCCTCGAACTGGACGTGCTGCCGGTCAACCTCTTCAGGCAATACGGGCAGATTTTCCCGGACGCCGAGTTTGCCGACGTCTCGACCATCATCAGGATGATCCGGGCCGTGAAATCGGACCATGAAATCGGAATCATCCGCCAGGCAGCCGCCAGGGCCGATCAGGTGGCGGCCCACGCCGGGAAGGTCATGAAACCGGGGATGACCGAACTGGAAGCAGCCGGCCTGGTGGAAGCCCGGGCCCGCAAGCTCGGTCACCAGGGCATCATCCGCATGCGCCTGTGGGGCAGCGAACTTTTCTACGGCCACCTGCTGGCAGGCCCTTCCGGAGCCGTTCCCAGTTACCTTGCCTCACCCACCGGCGGTCAGGCCGCCAACCCGGCCGTGGCCCAGGGGGCCGGCTTTGCCGAAATCCGGCCCGATCAGCCCGTTGTCCTGGACTACGTCTTTGCCTACCGGGGTTACCTGGCCGATCATACCCGCATCTTCTGCGCGGGCCGCCTGCCAGACGAACTGGAAAAAGCCCACGAGGCCGTTTTGAAAATCCAGGCCAGGCTCAAACGGGAAATCCGCAGCGGTGCGGTGACGGGTGAAATTTACGATCTGGCTGTCAGGCTGGCAGCCGAAGCCGGCCTGGAGGACAATTTCATGGGAGTCGGGCCGCGCCGGATAAGGTTCGTGGGCCACGGCGTCGGCCTGGAACTGGACGAATTCCCCTTCCTGGCCAAGGGTCAGAAACTGGTGCTGGAGGAAAACATGGTGATCGCCCTGGAGCCCAAGCTGATCTTCCCGGGCATCGGCGTGGTGGGAATAGAAAACACCCATCTGGTGACAAAAGACGGCCTGGAACAGCTGACCAGTTTCGAGGAGCGGATCGTCTGCCTGGATGGATGAAGGAAGCGGGGCCAAGCACCAAAGGGGAAACCGGTCCGCCGGTTTCCCCTCTTTTGCTTGCAAAACCGATTGTTAACGCTTGGAGAACTGGAAGCGGGCCCTTGCACCTTTCTGGCCGTATTTCTTGCGCTCCTTGACCCGGGGATCACGGCGCACGAAACCGGCCTTTTTCAGGACCGGGCGCAGCTCCGGCTCGCAGGCGATCAGGGCCTTGGTTATGCCGTGCCTGATGGCGCCGGCCTGGCCGGTTATCCCGCCCCCGATCACCCGCACCTTGATATCGTACTTGCCGAGTTTGTTGGTCAGGGTCAAAGGTTGCTGGATGATGGTCTTGGCTGAATAGACCGTGAAATACTCTTCCATCGGGCGCCCGTTGACGGTTATATCGCCTGACCCGGGGCTGAGCCAGGTGCGGGCGATGGCGTTCTTGCGTTTGCCTGTGGCGTAGTAAACATTTTCCTGTGCCATTTGCTCTCCGGCTTAATCTGTTTGTTGTTGTCTGTTCAACCTTCGATCTTCAATGGTTCCGGCTGCTGGGCGGTGTGGGGATGTTCGCTGCCGGCGTAGACCTTGAGCTTCTTGAAAAGCTTGCGGCCCAGCCGGTTCTTGGGCAACATTCCCTTGACGGCGAAACGGATCAGGTCCTCCGGCCTTTTTTCCAGCAGTTTCCTGGCGGTGATCGACTTCAAACCGCCCATGTAGCCGCTGTGCCGGTGGTACATCTTCTGGTCCAGCTTGCGACCGGTCAATACCACCTTTTCGGCATTGATGACGATGACTGAATCACCGGTATCCACATGGGGAGTATACAGCGGTGAACATTTGCCCCTGAGCCTGGCGGCCACCGCCGATGCCAAACGGCCCAGCACCATCCCTTCCGCATCCACCACGTACCATTTGCGGGGGTTGTCGGAATCTTTTGCGCTGTAAGTATATTTTTTCACCGTTTCTCTCCTAATAGTGTATTTCAGAATTCAGAATCAGGAACTATTAGATAAAAAAATCCCTGCTGTCAAGGCTAAAGTCAACAGCAGCAGGTTCAAAAGGAAGATCGAGAACCTTGCGCAGGTGTTCTATGCCCTGCCTGACGCTTTCGCAGGCGGTTGCCGGCGCAAGTTCCAGGACGAGAGCCGGCCCGTTTTCAAGGTACGGTTTCAGTAGTGTAAAATCGAGTTCCCCGGTGCCGGGCGGCAGGTGATCGAGCAGAACACGGGAATCATGAACGTGAATTCCCACCAGATGTTCGGCGTAGGTCTCCAGCAATTCACCAGGCTTCACCAGCCCCAGCACTTCCTGGGCCCTGGCATGCCCCATGTCGTGCCAATAGCCCAGGGGCGCTCCCCTGAAGGTATCCAGAATGCGGCCAAGTTCCTCGAAACCGGGCAGCTCGTTCCAATAGTAACGATTCTCTATGGCCAAAGTAAGTCCCAGCCTCTCGGCATGGGACACCAGAGAATCGAGGCTGAACAAAACAGCGTCCAGGCAGGCCGGAGCAAGCAGGTTACGGGCCTGCATTCTTCGGTCAAGCTCGAGCCTGAGTTGCCTGTCGAGGTTTTGCTTGCCGGCTGCCAGTTTTTCCCTGAAGCGCCTGTCCTGCTCCTGCTCCGGTACTTTCCCGCAATGCAGAACCACGAACGGGGCTTCGGCGTCACAGGCATTTTCCATGCTCCTGATGGTCCAGTCCACTGCCAGGCGTCTTTTTTCCCTGTCCGGATCGGCCAGGTTGAAATAATCCCCGCCGGGAGGCCGATTCTTGACGATCCCCGGGAAAGGACAAAAATTGTGCAGGCTGGTGACCACCAGGCGCGATGTCCTGATCATCCTCGCAAGCGCCCCGAAACAGTCCTTGTCGAGCCGGTAATCGAGTTCAATGCCTTCCACCGGCAGCCCCTCCAGGGCCTCCAGCAGCCCGGACGGCTTCAGGCCGGAACCGGCTGCCCAGGATGTCGATACGGCCAGCAGGGGTGTTTCCGATTTGCTTGGTTGTTTTGCCATTTCATCACGACCGGAGGTTGTGTTAAACTGGAACCGGTTGTTGAAAAGAATTTCACCCGATCACCGATGCGGGAAGACGGTATAGCAATGAGCGATCCTGCCCACCTGGAAACAGAAGTCAAATTTCACCTCCGTTCACCACAGACGGTAAGACGCCATATCATCGATCTTGGCGGTCAAAGTCAAGGCAAAACATTCGAGCTGAACATACGTTACGACGACACCGAAGAGAGCCTGCAGGCCGGAGGCTGCCTGCTTCGCCTGCGCAAGGACACCGCCGCCCGCCTTACCTTCAAAAAACGGCCTCAAAAGACCGTCCCGGGCGTAAAAGCCTACCTGGAATACGAGGTGGTGGTGGAAAATTTTGAAACCATGGACGCCATCTTGAACCAGCTTGGCTTGCGGGGGGTCCAAAAGTATGAAAAGATACGGGAAACGTTTTCGCTGGGAGAATGTATTCTCTGCCTCGATGAAATGCCCTTTGGATTCTTCCTCGAAATCGAAGGCCCGGTGCAAGAGATTGTCCGCCTGGCCGGAAAACTTGGCCTGAGCTGGGAAAACCGTATCCTTGCCAATTACCTGGCAATCTTCGAAAAGTTACGCCAGGTGGCAGGCCTTGGCTTCAACGACGCGACTTTCTCCAATTTCCGGGCCTGCCGCCTGGATCAACGCGTCTTGCAACAGGCTATCGAATCTTTCCGGGAAGGCATCTGAGAGGAAGGAAATCACCCCATGCCGCAAAAGCCTTCATCGCCCATCCGGGTAATGACCCTCAACCTGCGTTTCGGCCTGGCCGACGACGGCCCCAACAGCTGGCCTTACCGCAAGGACGCCCTGGCAATCCTGCTGAAAAAGCATCCCGTCGATTTCTTCGCCTTCCAGGAGGCCAACGACTTTCAGATAGAATTCATCGCCGGCGTTCTGGAAAGCTATGGGTTCATCGGCCAGCGTAAGCCGGCCCCGTCTTTCTGGCAGAACAACGTCGTCTTCTACGACCGCCGGAGCTGGAACCTGACCGGCAAAGATCATTTCTTTCTCAGTCCCACCCCTGATATCCCCAGCCGTTTCAGGCAAAGCCGCTGGCCAAGGCAATGCACTTTCGGGCGCTTTGCCGCACAAGGCAGAAACATAGTGTGCATAAACACCCACCTGGATTTCAAATCCCGGATCCAGAAGGCCGGAGCCGAGATAATTTTAAGGCGCCTGGAACGGTTCGACGCCCGCTCGCCGGCCATCCTGATGGGGGATTTCAACTGCGGTGAGGGAAGCTCGGCCTATCGGGTATTCACCGCCCCGTCCGGGGCGGCGCCATTTCATAACGTCTTCAAAAAAAATCAGCCGAGCACCCACCACGATTTCACCGGTGTGGGCCGGGGTAAAGCCATCGACTGGATCCTGTACCGCGGATCTGTAAAGCCCCTGACAGCCGAAGTCATCACCGATCGTTTCGCCGGCAGCCTGGTGTCGGACCATTTTCCGGTGAAGGCTGCGTTTGCATGGTCCGGCCGGAGCTGACCGGCTTTGCAAACAGTCTGAAACGTTGCCCCGGCGTTCTCTGTCGTCGTTGTCCCGCCCTGCCGTAAACCGTGTCAGCGTTTTGCAGTCACGCTGGCATTCAGCTTGCCGCCCGGTTCCACGATCAGATCACGGCAGGAAACCTTGCCCGTGCACCTGCCGCTTGCCAGGATGGTCACGCTGCCCTCGGCTTCGATGCTTCCCCTGTAATTGCCGCCTATGGTAAGCTCCACCACCCGGACATCGGCCTGGACGTCACCTTCCTCGGCGATCACGACCCGCTGGCCGGACACCATCCCTTTGACGTGCCCCTTGATCACCAGCCGGCCCTTGCCGCTGACGGTCCCTTCTACGCTGAAACCTTCGTCGATTATTGAAAAGCGCCTGTTTTCTTCTTTCACTTGTCACTCTCCGGTTTATGGCCGGCCGCAAAACCCGGATCAGGGCTCTTGGCAGCCGCGTCTGAGTCGGCAGAAGTATCCCGGGAGGCGTCCTCCCCGCTGCCCGGGGCTTCGGTTTCCGCCGGGACCTGCGTCTTGTCCGTGGCCTGCGTCTCTGATGCGGAACCTGTCCCGGCTCCCGAATCGGCATTTGGGGTATTGTCGATTTCTCCGGCAGTCGCCGGTGGTTCCGGTTCTTTTTCCACCCGGCCGGTCACGGAACCGGTTCCGGTCCCTTTGTCCCCGGAACTCTGTGTGTCGGCCTTTTTGGCAGCCGGTTTCGCAGCCGGCGGTTCCGGCTTGATTTCGGTCTTGGTTCGATCCGGCCCGGGAGTCTCAGGCGGGGCAGGCTCCCGGGGAAGGCTGAACTCAAACTCCCGCTGCAGCAACAGCTTGCCCTGCCGATCGAAAACGTAAACCGAAGCCGTGTCGTAAACAACCGGCAGAGCCACCGGGGAAGCCCGGAAGGTCATTTTCTTGAAATTGTTAATCCTGAACAATTTTCCCCGCTTGCCGTCAGGTTCGCCATCCACCAGCTTGACCCTCGGGGTTGCCAGCCATTTGATGGGCGGAGATCCGGTGGTCTTGAAAACCACCACGGCCCTGCCGGAAACACTGACCTTCGGACGGCTGACGTTGATAATCCTGAAAGCGGCCCTGAGCACCTGATCCACGGGGTCGTAGCTTACCTGAAAACGCTGGATATCGACTGCCAGCTTGACTTCGGCAACCGGATCCTTCCGGTCTGCTGCGCCATGTGATGCCGCCGTTTTCTCATTGCCGCCGGCAACGGCCTTTGCCGGCCCGTGCCCCCCCTTGTCTGCCCGGGACGATCCGTCGACCCGTGCCGGCGCCGCCTCGTCCTGTTCCAGCAGGCGGCGGTTCTGCTGCTGGGCTATCACCAGCTTGGCCATCAGGATATCCTTTTCTTGCCTCAGGGCATCCAGCTTGTATTCCATATCGCGCAACTGCCTGGTAAGCCCGGCGACCTTCTGCCTCTGGTCCAGGCAGAAAAATACCGCCACAGCGGCAATCACGATGGAGGCCACCAGGCAGGCCGCCACGATCCAGATCAGCGGCTTGACACGCTGCATGCTGATTACCTGACCGTGTTCACCGACGATCATCAGGCTCCAGTACCGATTCGAACCGCGGTTGTCTTTTCTGCGCTGCGAAGTTCTATCCATTGCCGATCTCCTTGATGGCGGAAAACAACCTGTCTTTGCCGGCCGGCCGGCCAAGATAGCTTTCCGTGACGATGCGCATTATCCCTGCCTGCTTTCTGAGAAAAAATTTCCTGCGACCGGCCGGCAGACTCCGCCCCCTATAATCGAGGACCTGGTCGAAGGTGACACAGAAAACATCGCCCTGTCTGTAAACTTCCAGGCCGGAAGCGGTAACGCAGACCCGCATGTGACCGTCGCCCGGAATCCTGCGCAGACTGCACCACTGCGACCACCAGCGCATGGACGGGGCCCGGTTGTCGGCAAAAAGACCGCTGTACTGGAGATAACTGCCGCGGGCCAGGTGCCGGCACCATTTTTCCACCAGCGCCCTGATTTCCTGCAGGTCGGCATCATTCCAGCCAACCGGCCGGTATTCAGCCCTGGCGGTGATGATGATCGGAGTCCGGTTCAGCCGGATCACGGACGCCAGATTCCCGATGGTTGAATTCTCGACCACGATGCACCCGTTGGAATCCCTGGGCTTCAGCGCCTTGTTTGTTCCGTGCAGCCAGATTGCGTATCCGCTGCGGCCGGCCAGCCGGTCGAGCCGGTTGGGATAATCCAGGGGAAAAGCCATGCTGCCGTAAATGGGCGCCAAGTCTTTCTTCAGGTATTTTTTGACGAAGAAATAGACGCCTTCCGGTGTCTTCCGGTCACCGGAGCGTTGCTTGGCACCCCTTGCCTTGCCCGTGGAGCAGGGATATGCTCCCACCAGCCTTATGCGGTCCTGTCCGCCGGCATACACCAGGAGTCTCTGAGCCTGCTTGTCCACCAGCAGCGCGTGTGATGCGCCGCTTTTGCCCGCACCGTCCGCCAAACAAAGAATCTCGGCCGGCTGCCGGCAACCGGAAACTTCAACCAGCTGCCCGGCTTTCACCCATCCGGGCGGCAGGATGATGAGGGCCAGGACCACCACTGCCCGAAGCATCATGGCTTCGGAGATAAAACACCGGTTCGAAATTTTCATGACAGCAGAAAACCAGATACCATTTACAGATTTCAGTCCTTACCCGATCCGCCCGGACTTACGATCACAGGCATTCCCCGCCCGACACCCATGGTTTCGGCCGCATTGCCCCGGTTTACGGCCAGCTCGAGGGTATCCCGGCTGCCGATCAAGGCCAGGGGATCGCCCGCCGGTACCGCAGCGTATGTCTCTTGCAGGCCTTTCAGCCTCCAGTGCCCCACCGAGACCTCCAGGTCGTCCCATTTGTCCCCTCCCGCCAGGGCAGCCAGGTCGGAACGCCTGATATTGGTGATGACGTTGCCGAAACGGTCGATGCCGACCACCGTTCCCTGCAACCTGCCGTCTTCCATCCGGCGGGGGACACAGCCTGCAGGGCGGATGATCCGGGAAAATTCTGTCGGGGCACCGAGCTGCCCCAGCTTCACTCCCAGGGTCAGATGAGCCGCCACCGGCGCAAATATGTCCCGGCCATGAAAAGTATTGCCAACGTTTGCAAGGAAAAAGGCGGGATTGGTAACCGTCACTATTTGGGGGTCTTTCTCGCCGGTCGCCTCGATAGACGGCCAGAGCACACCGTTGTCGGGTCCCAGAAAAAAATAGTCCCCCGCCCTGGCCGCCACGATCTGCCGACCGGTACCCACGCCCGGATCCACCACTGCCAGGTGAACCGTGCCGGGGGGAAAATACCTGTAGGCCGCTTTCAGAACAAAAGCCGCCTGAACGATGTCCTGGGGCGCAATCTGGTGAGTGATGTCGATGACCCGGGCCTGTGGATTGATGGTTGCCACAACGGCTTTCATGACCCCCGCGTATTCATCACTGAGCCCGAAGTCTGTAAGCAAGGATATACAAGCCATGGACATCAGAACAACCGTTGTTGCGGCTTGAGGCCGAGATGGTCGCAGGCTGCCGCAGAAGCCTTCCGGCCCGAAGATGACCTGATTACCATGCCGATCTTCAAAAGGTAAGGCTCCACCACGTCCACCAGGGTGTCTGTCTCCTCCTGGAGGGTGGCCGCTATGGCCTCGATGCCGACCGGCCCGCCGTTGTAAAAATCGATGATGGTCCGCAGATAGCGCCGGTCAAGACGGGTCAGCCCCAGGGAGTCGACCCCCTCCAGCTTCAGGGCCGCCTCCACCGTCTCGCGGTTGATCCGGCCATCGGCGCGAACCTGAGCATAATCACGCACCCTTTTCAGCAGGCGGTTGACGATCCTGGGGGTGCCCCGGGACCTTTTGGCCAGGGAGGCGGCACCCTGTTCGTCGATACTGATGTCCAGCAACCTGGCCGAACGCTTTATAATCCTGACCAGGTCATCCAGTCCGTAGAAATCCAGGCTTCTGAACAGACCGAACCTGTCGCGCAGCGGAGCCGACAGCAGCCCAACCCTGGTGGTGGCCCCTACCAGGGTGAAACGGTTCAGCCTGTATCTGTGGCTGCGGGCATGAATCCCCTTGTCGAACACGAAATCGACGGCAAAATCCTCCATGGCGGGATACAGAAATTCCTCCACCGCCTTGGGAGTGCGGTGAATCTCGTCGATGAAAAGGACGTCGCCTTCTTCCATGTGAGTCAGGATTCCGAGCAGGTCGCCGCCTTTTTCCAGGGCCGGGCCGGAAGTCACGGTGAGCTTTACTTCCATCTCGTTGGCGATGATATGGGCCAGGGTGGTCTTGCCCAGCCCCGGGGGGCCGTGAAACAGAACGTGATCGAGGGGTTCCTGCCGCTGACGGGCAGCCAGAATGGCTATCTTGAGGGTATCGACGACCTCCTGCTGGCCGACGTAGTCCTCCAGTTTCCGCGGGCGCAGGGACAACAGTTCCGGCTCACGGTCGTCCGCCGTGCACGCCCGGTCCAGGATGCCGTGTGGGGATGCCTGACCCCGCTTGAGTAACCCGTCTGTCATCGCCTTGAAGCTCTACTTCCAGATCAGGGGAGTTCTCCCCTGTATACTTCGTCGAACAGGGCTTCGGGGGTGGAGATACCAGGGTCCCGCGCAAGCGCCTGTTCAATCATCCGGCGGGCGTCGCTCGCCTTGTGTCCGAGCTGGTCCACCAGCACTTCAAAGACCGCCTGAACGAAATCTTCACTGCCGGCCCTGTCGCCGCCGGATTCCTCTTTCCTGATCAGGGCAAACTTTCCCATTCTTCCCTTCAGGGTGGCAACTATCTTCTGGGCCGTGCGGGCACCGATGCCTTTGAGCCGTTTGAGGGTACTCACATCGCCGGTTTCTATCGCCCGGGCCACCTCACGGACAGGCATGTTAAGGGCCTTGACGGCTTTAAGGGGACCGATGGCTTCCACCGAGATAAAGGACTGGAAGAATTCCTTTTCCACCTCCAGGTTGAAACCGATCAAAACCGGCTTGGGCTGCCTTTCGGTCTGATGATAGTAGATGTAAAGCTCTACCTGCTCACCTGCTTCTTTTGAAGCCAGAGCTTGCTGGACGAATCCGGGAAGCATTACTTCGTAGCCGACCTGATTGACCTTCAACAGGATGCGCTCCTGTTCTTTTTTGAGCAGTTGTCCTTCCAGATATCCGATCATCGGAGGTTCGATTCTCCCTGCCCGCATCTTCTGCCGCGGCCGGCGCACCTTTCAGAGGCGCGATCTGTACAGCCCTATCAAGGCCAGCCCCAAGGCATCGGAAGCATGGAAGGGCTTTATCTGCCGGCTGCATCCCAGTGCCCGCCGGACGGCCTTTTCAAGCTGCTGTTTGCTGGCATTGCCATTGCCTGTCAGAACTTGTTTTGCTTCCCTGACCGGTACCTCCAGGATAGGGATGTCCTTCTTTTTGGCGGCAAGCAGGATCACCCCGCACACCTTGCCCAGGGTAATACCGGACTTGGGATATTTTTCAAGGGAAAAAACGTCTTCGATGACCATCAGATGAGGCTTTTCATCTTCCAGCACCTTCTGAATGGAAGAGAAGATTTTTTCCAGTCTCTCGGAAAGCGGGCAGACCGGCTCCGTCCGGACCACACCGTAGGCAAACTGGCTGATCTCAAGACCCCGGCCGCCGACAATGCCTATCCCGGTTGCCGCCAGTCCCGGATCTATCCCGATTATGGTATGCATCCGCAAGTGTTTCCAGCCCGCCGGGAGCCCTTACAACGATTTGAGCTTTTGCTTGGCTATCTTGGCCTCGTTGCTCCCGGGAAACTTTTCAACCAGCCTGCTCAGCACCAGGCGCGCATTGGCCTTGTCCTTCAGTTTCAAAAAGGCCATGGCCTGTTTAAGCATGGCCGCAGGCACTTTGTTGCCCTTGGGGTACTTGTCGATGACCTCCTGGTACTCGAGGATGGCCTTTTCATACCATTTTTCGCGGTAGTAGCTTTCGGCAATCCAGAACTGAGCGTTGTCGGCCTTTTCACTCTTGGGAAAAGCTTTGATCAGGGCCTGAAAACCCTTTCTTGCAGATGCCATCCGTCCTTCATCTAAGTCTTTCTTGGCAGCCCGGTAGAGGCTTTCAGGCGTTGGCGGAGCAGAAACTGCCGCGGGCTTGCCCGCCGGTTTCCCGGGCTTGCCGCTTTCAATGCTGAGATACTGCTCCAGCCGGGCAACCCTCTTCTCGAGCCGGGCAAGCTGGAGCTGAATATCTTCCAGGCGTTTGCTGCGGGCCTGAAAATCGGTCTCGGCCTTGCCCAGTTTTTTGCGCAAAACGAATTCCACTTCCTCAAGCCGGCCCTGGACCAGTCTTGTCTCCTGATCGATACGATCAAGATCGGCGGCAATCCGGGCGTAGTTCTCCCGCAGCTGCATTATATCCCGGCGGCTGACGGACATCAGTTTGGACTCTATTTCCCGCCGCTGGGCCTCAAGGCGCTTGCTGTGCTCCTGTAAACGCCGGTTGTTCTGTTCAAGGGTGGCTATGCGTTCTTCCAGCATGTAGACATCCCTTTGAAGAGCGCAGCCGGACAGGATCAAACCGATGACCATGAAAAATACCGTCTTTTTCATAACCTGCCCCCTTTTGAAGCCGGTTGCCGCCGGGTCCCCGGCCTGCGTTGTCAACAGACTATATGCCCTGCATGTGCTTTACCGGTCTTAATTGCGCAGAAGGGCGATCCAACAAAATGCCGGCACTCAAATTAGGCGGCCACCGGCACAGTCATGCCGGTGGCCTCCATGGTCTATCCGCGTGCTGTCTGCGTCCCTGACCGTTACCGGACAAATGCCTGGCAATAGTATGTCATCCGATTCCGGAAGACGCAAACAGAACTTTTTCAAGTAAGATCAGGCGATCAGTCGATTGTAAAATGAACCCGCCTGTTCTTGGCCCAGGCTTCCTCGTTGTGCCTCGGATCAACCGGCCGCTCTTCACCATAGCTGATGGTGTTGAGCCGGGCAGGATCGATTCCCAGGTTTACCAGGAAAGCCTTGGCGCTCTGGGCACGCCTTTCGCCCAGGGCAAGGTTGTACTCAGCGGTACCGCGCTCGTCACAATGTCCTTCGATAGTCACGGTAACATCCGGATTTTGCCGGAGCCACTCGGCCTTGCTGCGCAGGACCTGCTGGGCCACGTCCGAAAGGGCCGCGCTGTCGAAAGCAAAGTATATATCCTCGTTGATGAACAGATTGCGGGCCGCCTCTCTGGCCCTTTCCTCCTGCTGGGCCTTGAGTTGTTCGGCCTCGATGGCGCTCTGGTCCGGCTGCTCCTGCTCGGCCGGCTGCTCAGGTTGCGTCGCCTCGGGCTCGGGGGCCGGTGCAGGCTCGGCTTCCACTGCGGCAGGTTCACTTTCAGCAGCTTTCTTGGCGCACGAAACCGTCAAGATCAACCCCGGCACGATCAACAACAGGGCTACGCTTATCCACATTCTTTTCCTCATGTTTTCCTCCTTTGCTAGTTACAGCCAAAGCATTTGTGTCTATTGCATGGTGTTCGGTGACCAGGAAGGGTCGCTTTGCTCACCATCCAGTACTATCAACTGCCTCTGGTCCGTTCCATAACGGGTCATCACGAAAATACGGGATTTACCCCTGCGCGTCGAGCTGAAAGCTATAAGGCTTCCGTCCGGCGACCAGGTGGGAGCCTCATTGTCACCCTGATCGCTCGTAAGACGCACGGGGTTGTTGCCTTCTATATCTGAAACATAAATATTGATTTGTCCTTGCTCCATGGATGAATAGGCGATCAGGTCACCGTTGGGCGACCAGCTCGGTTGGGTGTTGTACCGGCCGTGATAGGTCAACCGGGCCACCCTGCCGGTAGCGATGTCCTTGATGTAAATTTGAGGGGTTCCAGAGCGTTTGGATACAAACGCTACTTTCTTCCCGTCCGGTGACCATGTCGGATCTACGTCAATTCCGCGGCTGTTGGTCAATCTTTTAATCGTTTTCCCGGCAGCGGTCAACAGATAAATTTCCTGATCCCCGCTCAACGACAAAGTGGCGGCCAGTTCGGCCCGCCCCGGCCGCCAGGCCGGCGTGATCTGAATGCCCGGTTTGGTCATGGAACGCACCCGGCCGTTGGCCAGGCGGTGAATGAAAATCTGGGGCCTGCCGTTACGGTACGACACGTAGGCCAGATGACGGCCGTCAGCGGACCAGTCGGGCAGCATGGTGATACTCTTGTAAGTCGTCATCCTGCGGACGTCTTTTCCGTCGAAACGGCAGACATAGATCTCCTTGTGGCCGGTGCCGTTGGAAACAAAAGCCAGCCGGCTGTCGAAAAACCCGCGCTTGCCGGTAAGGGCAAAGATCACCTCGCTGCAGAAGCGCCTGATCATCCCGTCCCTGCCTTTGACCGGACCGCGGTAGCGCTTGCCGGCGATCAGCTTCTGCTTGAAGGTGTCAAACAGGCGCAACTCCAGTTCCAGCAGGTCGCCATCTAGCTTCAGCCCGCCTGTAATCAGCATCTCCGCGCCTATGACCGTCCAGTTGCCGAAATTTATGTCCGGCGCCGTAATGCCTGACCGGTCCGGATCGTAAAGATACGATCCGCGATCCAGGATGGTGAAATAGCTGGTAAACTCCAGGTTGCCGGCCAGCATCCGGGCCAGCTTCACCGCCATGACCTTCTCCCGGGCAGATCCTGAAAAGCTCTTGAAGACAGGAACCGCCATGGGAACCTTGCGCAAAAAAGGGTTGCTGATGTCGATATAATCGAACTGGGCCAGGGCCGGCCGCGTGCCGGGGCCGGCCGCCAGAATCGCGGCCAGAACCGAAATCAATATCCAAAAGCGTGTTTTCATGTTGTTTCCCGCCAATTCCAGACCATAGCGGTCATTTTGTTTCATCATTTTCCGGAGATTTGGCAAACAGCCCTGTGCCTGCCACATCTCATCACTTTACCCCTTCAGGAGTAAATCTCAACCCGACGGTCACATACGGCATGTTCAGACCGGCGGGATGGGGACTTACCGGACTGCTCTTGAGGATTGCCTTCCTGGCGGATTCGTCAAGATAGGCATTGCCCGAATGATCGGTAATGATGATATCGGTTATTTCGCCATCGGGCAGCACCTTGAAAATCACCCCTGTAGTCAGGTTGCCGGAATTTCCGGCCAGCTGAGGGGAAAACGCCCAGTGTTTCTGCACCTGGTAGGCTATCTCCACCCTGTAGACAGTCAACAGGTCGGAAACGGCCTTCCCCTTGCCTTTGCCGGCGGCAATGGTATTGACGGCCCTTTTATCCCCCACCCGGACCCCGGTTTCCGGAAGCGGTTGTGCCTTTTCGGAGGCGACCTTCTCCCTGAGCCGTTTCAGAGTCTCGGCCAGCGGTTCGGGAGGAGCCGTTTCCACCTTGCGTTCAAGCTCCTTTATGGCGCTGCGCAGAACCTTGTTCGACTTGAAGGTCCTGTGCTTGAGAGACATCTTCGTCTTGGGCTTAACGGGCGCGGCCTTCTTTTTTTTCCCCAGGGCCACCGCGTCAGGCTTGGCCTGTGGTTTGGCGGCCGGAGCAGGCTTTTTGACAACCGCCTTGGCTTTGGCGCCCGGCCGGTTCGCCTTGGGCTCCGGCATGGTGACCATCCGGACATTGATAACCTCCGGGAGGTAGATCTGGTCACTTTTCTGCGCCGGCCAGTAAAGAAAGACCCCCATGACCAGCAGGTGTCCCACAAAGGACACGGCCATGTATTTCCAGAGCCCCCTTTCCCCGTTATACCCGTCTTCCATATGCCGCAATGAGGTCATGGCACGATCCATCAGCGCTTTTTGGGGGAGGTTTCCTCCTGGACCGGCGCGGTGACCATGCCCAGGCGCTTGACGCCGGCCGCCTTGATCTCGGCCATTACCCTGGCAACCGTTCCGTAAGGCACGCTCTTGTCGGCCCGCAGGTATACTTCGCGATCTTTCCGGTTTTTCAATATCTTGGCCAGTTTTTCGCGCAGCAATTCAATTCCGACGGTAAAATCGTTGATGTGAACCTTCTGGTCCTTGTCCACGGTGACGATCAGCGCCTGCTCCTGGGCCGGCAGCGCCTCGGACGAAGTCTCGGGCAGGGCGACGTCTACCCCCTGGACCATCATGGGAGCGGTTACCATGAAGATTATCAGCAAAACCAGCATCACATCGACAAAGGGAGTAACGTTTATATCCGACATCAGGCGGTCGCTGTTGGTCTCGAGGGCCATGGCGTCACCTTCCTTTCCTGGCAAGGATATCGCGCTCGACTATATTCAGGAAATCGGCGGCGAAACTCTGCAGCTCTGTTTCCAGCAGCCTGATACGCTGCATGAAATAGTTGAAAGCGATTACGGCCGGAATGGCAACCGCCAGGCCGGCTGCGGTGGCGATCAGGGCTTCGGAAATACCGGGCGCCACCACTGCCAGGCTGGCCGAACCGCGCGCCCCGATGCCGTGGAAAGAATGCATGATACCCCATACCGTTCCGAAAAGACCGATGAACGGGGTTGTGTTACCGGTGGTGGCCAGGAACGGAACCATCTGGGTCATCCTGGCCGTTTCGGAATTGATGGCCCGGCGCAGGGCCCGCTCGATGGTGTCGGCGCCATAAGGCGCCAGGAAAACGTGGTCATCATGGCCGCGGGAACGGTCCGCGCCGTCGGCCTGCATGGTCTGAGCGACTTTTTTCAACTCCAGATAGCCGATTCTGAAAATTCGGGCTATGGGGCTGGACTTGAGCTGTTTGCTCCTGGCATATGCACCGGCCAGATCGCGGCTTTTCCAAAAATACTCGGTGAAACGCTCCGATTCCCGGAAGGCTCTTTTCAGGTAACGGAACTTGACGATTATTATGGCCCATGATGTTACCGAAAAAAACAAAAGCAGCAACAAAACAAACTGCACCATCAGGCCAGCTTCACTAACGATCTGGATGATGTCGAATTGATTGGGCATCTTAATTGCTCCTGTCTGCGATCTTACTGTTGTCCGTCTGGCACGAATGGTTTCGCCCGATCGACGCTGAGGGCGGCCGGAGTAAACCCGCAGGAGGACCTACAGGCCGCCTTGAGGGAAAACGCTCGGCCTTTGCCCGGCCCGGTATGCCCGGGTGTCGTCTCCTGAAAACATTTTATGGATTTTCCGGACGATCTGGCTGGCACCTCACTTTCCCGGCAGGGTATTTGTCGTGTCGACCCTCTGCGGGTTAAACAATATAAGAAGCGGCATAAGGCCGTCGGTTGGCAACCGATCTGAAATAGGTAGCCACTATAAGCAGAAATGTCAAGGTTATAAGAGATTTGCGCCTTCAACGGGATTGCATTGGACCTTTTGCCCGGTGTATGCTTCACTGCCCGGGTGCAACCACTGCGGCCCGCAATTTTCCTTTAACCCCGAGAAAGGACAAGCACAATGAAACAGCTGGCGGACTTGCTTTTCGAAGCCAACTTCCTGAAAAAGGTCCCCAGAAGCGGCTTTCAGTTCCTGGGTGCCGGCAGCGAATCGGTGGCCGAACACAGCTTTACGGCCGCCTTCATCGCCCTGGTCATGTCCCGGATGGTGCCCGAAGCCGATTCCGCACGCCTGGTCGCCATGTGTCTGGTGCACGACCTGCCGGAGGCCCGTATGGGAGATCTGAACTACGTCCAGAAACAATACGTCAAGGCCGACGAGGCAAAAGCCCTGGCCGACGGATGCGGAGAGCTTCCCATGGGCAATGAATTCCGGGCCTGGATCGAGGAGTTCAACCAGGGAACCACCGTGGAGGCCCGCCTGGCCAACGATGCTGACCAGTTGTCACTGATTCTCGAGCTGAAAACCCTCTCGGACATCGGTTACTCTCCGCCCGGCCACTGGCTGCCCAACGTGCTGAAACGCCTAAAAACCGATACTGGCAGGCGATTGGCCGCCATGATCATGGAATCCGATCATGATCACTGGTGGCGAAAAATTTTTGTTGACAGTAACAATGTTCCCAAATAAGCCTAGAGTCTTTACGTTATGTAAGGTATCCCGGTTGCCACGTTTTCCGCGGCCGGATGCCAAAAGACACGGGCGCTAACATGGAGGCGATATGAACTGGTTGACCAAAACACTGGGTTCTTCCATCGGCAAGAAGCTGATGATGGCCGTAACCGGTCTTAGTTTCTGCGGTTTTCTGGCCGTCCATCTTGCCGGCAACCTGACGATCTACGGGGGCAAGGATGCCTTCAACAGCTATGCGGAACACCTGCATTCCCTGGGGCCTCTGATCACCGCGGCCGAAATCGTGCTGCTCGTATTTGCCCTGGTGCATGTGCTTACCGGCCTGACCCTGTTCTACCAGAACCTGGCGGCCCGGCCGGTTCGCTATCGAATCAACCGCAGCGCCGGCGGAAGGACCATCGGTTCCGGCACCATGCCTTACACCGGAATCTTCCTGCTGATTTTCGTGGTTCTGCACCTGATGAACTTTCACTTCGTCGACAAAACCGACACCACCATCTACAACCTGGTTTCAGCGGCTTTTTCCAGGCCCCTGTTGGTGGTATTCTATATCGTGGCCATGGTTGTGGCCGCCATTCACGTCAGCCACGGATTGTGGAGTGCTTTTCAAACCATGGGCGCCAGCCACCCCAAGTACACCCCTTTCATAAAAGCCCTGAGCACTGTCTTTGCAATCCTGGTGGGCATCGGGTTCGGATTTCTGCCAATCTACATATCGATCATAGCCTAAGAAAGGAAATATCATGGTGTTAGACGCTAAAGTTCCCGGTGGGCCACTGGCACAGAAGTGGGATCGGCACCGTTTCGAACTCAAGCTGGTCAGCCCTGCCAACAAACGTAAATTCACCATCATCGTGGTGGGCACGGGACTGGCCGGCGGGTCGGCGGCAGCCACCCTGGCCGAGCTCGGTTACAATGTAAAATCGTTCTGCATCCAGGACAGCCCCCGCCGGGCCCACAGTATAGCCGCCCAGGGAGGCATCAATGCCGCCAAGAACTATCCCAACGACGGCGACAGCATCTGGCGCCTGTTTTACGATACCATCAAAGGCGGCGACTTCCGGGCCAGGGAAGCCAACGTTTACCGCCTGGCCCAGGTCAGTAACCTGATAATCGACCATTGCACGGCCCAGGGAATCCCTTTCGCCAGAGAATACGGCGGGCTGCTTGCCAACCGCTCCTTTGGCGGAGCCCAGGTATCGCGCACCTTCTACGCCCGCGGCCAGACCGGCCAGCAATTACTGCTGGGGGCCTACAGCGCCATGATGCGTCAGGTGACCGCCGGCAAGATCAGGGTCTTTCCCCGCCGGGAAATGCTGGATCTGGTGCTGGTAAACGGCCATGCCAAGGGTATCATAACCCGCAACCTGATAACCGGGGAGCTGGAACGGCACGCGGCAGACGCCGTCGTGCTCGCAACCGGCGGCTACGCCAACGTCTATTTCCTTTCCACCAACGCCATGAGCTCCAACGTGACGGCCACCTACCGGGCCTACAAGCGGGGCGCCTTTTTCGCCAATCCCTGCTTTACCCAGATTCACCCGACCTGCATCCCGGTACACGGCACCTACCAGAGCAAACTTACCCTGATGAGTGAAAGCCTGCGCAACGACGGCCGGGTGTGGGTGCCGAAAAAACCCGGAGACAAGCGTCCGCCCAACGAAATCCCGGAAGAAGAACGGGACTATTACCTGGAGCGCAAGTATCCCAGTTTCGGCAATCTCGTTCCCCGCGACGTGGCCTCCCGCAACGCCAAGGCCCAGTGTGACCAGGGCAAGGGCGTCGGTGAAACCGGCCTTGCGGTCTACCTGGACTTTGCCGACGCCATCAAGCGCGACGGCCGCGAAGTGATCGAAAGAAAGTACGGCAACCTCTTTGCCATGTACCAGAAAATAACCGGCGAGGATCCGTATCAGACCCCCATGAAGATCTATCCCGCGGTCCATTACACCATGGGCGGGCTGTGGGTCGATTACAACCTTATGAGTACCATCGACGGCCTTTTCGTCATCGGCGAGGCCAATTTCTCCGACCACGGAGCCAACCGCCTGGGGGCCAGCGCCCTGATGCAGGGCCTGGCCGACGGCTACTTCATCCTGCCCTACACCATAGGAGACTATCTGGCCGGTTATCTCGGGGAAAAAGTGTCAACCGACCATTCTTCTTTCAAAGAGGTCGAAAAAGAGGTCAGGGAAAAAACGGACCGGCTGCTTGCCATCGGCGGCAAGCGCACGGTGGACGACTTCCATCGACAGCTCGGGCTGATAATGTGGGATTACTGCGGTATGTCCAGGACCAACGAGGGGCTGGAAAAGGCCCGCCGGATGGTCAGGGAGCTGCGGGCCGAGTTCTGGGAAAACGCACTGGTGCCCGGTAACGACCGGGACCTCAACCAGAGCCTGGAGCGCGCCGGCCGGGTGGCCGACTTCCTGGAATTTGCCGAACTGATGATCGTCGATGCCCTGGCCCGCCAGGAATCCTGCGGCGGACATTTCAACGAGGCGTACCAGACCGAGGATAACGAAGCCTTGCGGGACGACGAGAACTTCTGTCACGTGGCGGCCTGGCAGTACAAGGGGGTCGACCAAGAGCCCGAACTGCACAAAGAACCCCTTGTCTTCGAAAATGTCAAGCTTACCCAAAGGAGTTACAAGTGACCAAGACCATCAATCTGACCCTGAAGGTATGGCGTCAAAAAAGCCCCAAGGATAAAGGCCATTTCGAGACTTACCACGCCCGGAACATATCGACCGATATGTCCTTTCTCGAAATGCTCGACGTTATCAACGAACAGCTGACCTTAGACGGCAGGGAACCGATCGCCTTCGACCATGACTGCCGCGAAGGAATCTGCGGCATGTGCGGAGCGGTGGTCAACGGCAGGCCCCACGGCCCGGAAAAGGAAACCACCCTGTGCCAGCTGCACATGCGCCACTTCAAAGACGGCGACGTGCTGGCCATCGAGCCCTGGCGGGCAAGGGCCTTCAAGGTCGTAAAAGACCTGGTGATGGATCGCACCCCGCTTGACGAGATAATGCAGGCCGGCGGCTACATCTCGGTCAATGCCGGCAGCGCCCCGGATGCCAACACCATTCCGGTTCCTGCCGAAACCGCCGAGCTGGCAATGGATGCCGCCCAGTGTATCGGCTGCGGGGCATGCGTTGCGGCCTGTCCCAACGCCTCGGCCATGCTCTTTGTGGGCGCCAAGGTTTCCCATCTGGCCCTGCTGCCCCAGGGAAGGCCGGAAGCCGCCCGCCGGGCCATAAGAATGATCCGGGAAATGGACAATCTGGGCTTTGGTAACTGCAGCAACGAGACCGAGTGTGAGGCCGAATGCCCCAAAGGCATCTCCATTACCAACATCGCCCGGCTCAACCGCGAATTCTTCAAGGCCAGTTTCTTTGCGAGCGAAAAATAGCCTTTCGCTCCGCACCTGGTATCACCCCCCCGGGCCGGCGGTTTGTATGACCGCCGGCCGTTTTCCCTCCTTCGTGCTTTGCACCGTGCCGTCGAAAATGACTAAAGCCTGCCTCTTACCCGGCGATATACAAGATGGCACCTGAATTGAGCGTTCAAGATTTCGGTGAAAAGGCGTTTTCAATCTATTTGACCGAAACTTGAAGCCCTCAGGGTTTTCAGATCTTACCGGATCTGCTGCGTTGCCGGCACCAAACAAGTGCTTCGGTACGTCTTGGACGCCGGCCCCGAAAAGCCCGGGCAAGGCTTCAGCTCAGGTGACCTCATGCCCGGTCGAAAACTCCGGGATACCGAAAAACCAACCATGGCCAGGGAGGTACGTCCATGTCCGTCAAGATACTGTCAGTCGATGACAGCCGCACCATCCGCATGATTGTAAAGAAAGCATTTGCCGCATATGACTGCCAGCTTTTCGAGGCCGAAAACGGCGTGGAAGGACTCGCGCTGGCCGCCAAGGAGGCCCCTGACCTGATAATTCTCGACATCACCATGCCGGTGATGACCGGTATCGAAATGCTCTCCAAGCTAAAAGAAGATCCTCAACTGAAAGATATTCCGGTGATCATGCTGACAGCCGAGTCAGGCAAGGACAACGTCATGCAGATAGTGAAAATGGGGGTCAAGGACTACATAGTCAAACCCTTCAAGGGCGAGCAGTTGATCGACCGGGCCACAAGAATAATCGACCTGAAACCCAAGGCCGCCAAACCGGCGGCGGCCGGCGGCAAGGAAGAGGCCACCCGTTACCTCAAGGTCGAAGACGGCATCCCCGTTCTCAGGCTGCCGGTAAAGGTGACCCGCAATATCGCTTCCCAGATAGATTCCACCATGAAGGGGCTTCTGGCCAAAGACGGTGCCGTTGCGCGCCTGATAGTCGATCTTACCCAGGTTTCGGATTTCAACATGAGCGCCATCCAATTGATAATCTCGATTGTCAACCGCTGCCGGAAGGTCAAGACGAACCTGCGCCTTGTGGGCTCCGACGTGCACCGCAACGCCCTCAAAAGTTTCCAGGAGACAAGCTCTATCGCCATCGACGACAGCCTTGAAAGCGCCAGGGCTGCCTTCTAGCCGCGCCTTATATCTCCCCCGGCCGGCGCTGCCTGCGCCGGCTTGCTTTTTTATGCCTTCCATGGTTTCTGGCGCCCGATCGGCTCCGGGCTCAAATTCCTCCTAAAGTTTTCCAACCAGCAGCAGATACTACGGATAGGAAAGTCGGCTCGGGTTTGCCACCGGCAGGCATGTGTCAATTCAGGGATGCAAAGGAGTTTAGCCATGACGATTCAGGACGACGAAACTTTGCAGATGTATCTTGAGGAATCCCTCGAGCATCTGGAAGACATCGAAAATGATCTGCTGGCCATCGAAGCGGCCGGTGCCGATATCGATGACGATTTGGTAAACAAGGTTTACCGGGCCGCCCACTCCATAAAGGGGGGCGCCGGCTTCATGGGGCTGACCAACATAAAGAACCTGACCCATGAAATGGAAAACATCCTGGGCAAAATCCGCAGCCGGGAAATGGTTCCCACCTCGGATGTCATCAACGTCCTGTTGAGCGCCTCGGACACCCTCAAAAACCTGATGGACAACGTTCTGCACAGCAATGACGAAGACATTTCCGAACAGATAACCAGGCTCCAGGCTGTTCTGGCGGGCGAAAAGCCCCAGGACGGTCAACAGGCCCCCGCCGAGGAGCAACCGCCCCAGGCGCCTGCAGACCAGGACACGGATGCCGCCGCACAGGATACCTGCCCGGCGCCTGAAGGGACCGTGGCCCTGGTGCTTCCGGACGGACGGTGCGGGCTGTTCATCGAGCCGGAGGACATCCTGCCGCTGATAGAAGAAGGCAAATGCGTCTACCTGGTCGAAATACTCATAGAAGAAGATATCAAGGCCAAAGACAAAACTGCCAAGGCTGTCATCGAAGAGATGGATCAGACCGGAATCATCCTCGCTTGTAACGCCGACCTGCCTCCGCTTGATCAGATAGAAAAGGACTGGATTCCCGAAGAGACCGACTACCTGTTATTTTTATTTGCCACCATCCTCAAGCCCGGGGACATCAACGTTCTTTTTGAAATAGACCCCGGCCGTATCTTCCAGGTCAGCCCTGAAATGGAGCTGCGCACCCTGGATGGCGAACTGGTAAGTCAGCCGGCCGACATGCAGGCCGCCGAACCGGCCCCGGAAAAAGTTGAGCAACAAGCAGCGCAGGAAGAAACCAAAGACGCTCCTGAAACCGCCCGGGCTGAAAAAACCAAAGCAGAGGAAACAACTTCCGGGCAGGCCGAAAAAGCGGCCGCTTCCGTTCCTTCCGCGGTCAAGGCCCCTCCCAAAGCGGTATCGGAGCCCAAAGCCGCAGAGCCCAAAATCAGCAAGCCCTCCAAGTTCGGCCACGAAACCAGCCTGCGCGTCCATGTCAGCCTCCTGGATCAGCTCATGACCCTGGCCGGCGAGCTGGTCCTCAGCCGCAACCAGCTCCTGCAATCCATGGCATCCGGTGATCAGCGCGGATCCGAGATTGCCGGCCAACGGATCGACCTGATAACTTCAGAGCTGCAGGAAGCCATAATGCTCACCCGGATGCAATCCATAGGCAACGTCTTCAACAAGTTCCCAAGGGTGGTAAGGGATCTGGCCCGCTCCCTGGGAAAGAAGGTGGAACTGGTCCTGGAAGGCAAGGAAGTCGAACTTGACAAGACGATCATCGAGGCCATCGGCGATCCGCTCACCCACCTGGTGCGCAACGCGGTGGACCACGGCATAGAAACGCCTGACGTAAGGCAGCAGGCCGGCAAGAACCCGGTCGGCCGGATTTACCTTAAAGCCTACCACGAGGCCGGCCAGGTAAACATCGAGATCTCCGACGACGGCCAGGGTATCGATGGCCACAAGCTGGCGGCCAAGGCCCTGGAAAAAGGCCTGGTGACCGAGGAGCAGGTCAAGGTGATGTCCGAGAGGGAAAAAATCAACCTGATCTTTCTGCCCGGGTTCTCCACCGCCGAAAAGGTCACCGACGTCTCGGGCCGGGGTGTCGGCATGGACGTGGTCAAGACCAACCTGGACAAGCTGGGCGGCCTGATCGATATCGACTCGGAAGTCGGCAAGGGCTCGGTGATCAGGATCAAGCTTCCCCTGACCCTGGCCATCATCCCCTGCCAGATAGTGCTGACCGGCGGTGAACGCTATGCCATCCCCCAGGTGAACCTGGAGGAACTCCTGCGGATCCCGGCCGACCAGATCCGGAGCCGGATCGAGAGGGTCGGCGATGCCGAAGTTGTCCGCCTGCGGGGGAATCTCCTGCCGCTGATCAAGCTTTCCGAGGTTATCGGTATCGAACCCACCTATGTCGACCCCGAGACAGGCGAACGCCTGCCTGACCGGCGCAAGACCCTTTCCGACCGGCGCTGCCTGAAAAGCCCCGGCCCCGGTCTCCCGGAAGCCGCCGATGATTACGGTTCGGACCGGGCGGAGCCGGAGACGGAAAACCGCCGGGGTGACGAGCGGCGCTACCGGGCCGCCAGCGCCCTGAATATCGTCGTGGTCTCCACCGGGGCCATGAAATACGGTCTGGTGGTGGACGAACTGCACGATTCGGAAGAAATCGTCGTCAAACCCCTGGGCCGCGATCTCAAGAAATGCAAAGGCTACGCCGGCGCCACCATCATGGGCGACGGCCGGGTGGCCCTGATCCTGGATGTTGCCAACCTGGCACAGATGGCGGGACTCACCTCGGTGGAGAACTCGGTCCGGGCGGCGGAAATCGCCAAGGCCGAAATAGAGGCCATCAATGCCAGAAAAGACAAACAGTCGCTGCTGATCTTCCGCAGTTCGGAAGAAGAGCAGTTCGCAGCCCCCCTCAACCTGGTGGAGAGGATCGAAAAGATCAAGTACACCGACATCGAGGAGGTGGGCGGCAAACGGGTGATCAAGTACCGCGGAGGCAGCCTGCCGCTTTTCTCCATCGAGGAGGTCGCCATGGTCAAACCCCTGGCCGACAAGGAGAACCTGCTGGTCATCGTCTTCGTGGTGGCCGGCAGAGAGGTCGGCCTGCTGGCCATCGGGCCGGTGGACGCAACGGAAGTGGCCATAAACATCGACGGCCAGACCCTGCGGCAGGCCGGCATCATGGGTTCGGCCATCATAAACAACCAGACCACCCTGCTGATAGACATCTTTGAAATCGTCAAGGCCCTGAACCCCGAATGGTTCGAGGAACAGGAAGTCGTGGAAGTCGGCGAGGGTGAAGCGGCCACGATCCTGTTCGCCGAAGACTCCAGCTTCTTCCGCAGCCAGGTGAGGGGCTCGATGGAAGACCAGGGCTACAACGTGCTGGAGGCCGAGGACGGTGAAATCGCCTGGAACCTGCTCCAGGAAAATGCCGACCGCATCGCCCTGGTGGTCACCGACATCGAAATGCCCAACATGGACGGCTTCACCCTGACCAAGAAGATAAAGGAAAGCCCCCTGTTTTCCCACCTGCCGGTAATCGCCCTGACGACTCTGGCCGGAGAGGAAGATATCGCCCGGGGCAAGGAAGTCGGTATCGACGACTACCAGATCAAGCTGGACAAGGAAAAACTGCTGGCGAGCATAACCAACCACCTCAAGCAACTGAAGGCGGCCTAGCCGGCCGGCAAAGCCTTGAACCGAAAGGACGCAAACATGGAAACTGCTACCAGTAACACGCCTGATTCCGGGATGGTGGAGTTGGCGACCTTCTATGTTGGCCAGGCCCTTTGCGGCATGGACATTCTCAAGGTCCAGGAAATCAACAAGCTGATGGAGATGACCACCGTTCCGCAGGCCCCGGGTTACGTCATGGGAATTTTAAACCTGCGCGGCCAGATCGTAACCATCATCGATCTGGGCAAGAAGCTCGGACTGGCGACCACCGAACTGAGTGAGACCAGCCGCAACATCATCGTCAACTCCAAGGGAGAATATATCGGCCTGCATGTTTCGCGGATCAGCGACGTGGTGGAGGCCGACTGGAGCAAGGTCGAGCCGCCTCCGGCCAATATCGGCGGGGTCCAGGGAACCTTCTTCAGGGGAGTCTTCAAGACCAGGGACAGCCTGGTTGGCATTCTGGACACGGAAAAAGTCCTGCTTGAAGACAACTGAAGCCGATGGGCGGCCCCCGCGCAAGGGCGGCAGCGGCCCCGGACCATCAAAGTAACCCCGGCGGAGAAAACAGTCCATGATAGCCAATTCCAAAATCAGAGTCCTGGTGGTGGACGATACGGTTCTTTACCGAAAGATCGTCAGCGACGTGCTGGCCGAATTGCCGGATGTGGAAGTGGTCGGAGCGGCCCACAACGGAAAGGCCGCCCTTACCAAGATCAAAATCCTGAAACCGGATCTGATGACCCTCGATATCGAAATGCCGGAGATGAACGGCCTCCAGGTCCTGGAGCACCTGCGCCGCCAGAAGGCCGACATGGGGGTGATCATGCTGAGCACCCTTACTCAGGAAGGCGGGGCCATGACCATGAAGGCCCTGGAGCTGGGTGCTTTCGATTTCATCCCCAAGCCTCAATCCGGAACGATGGCCGATAACCGGGCCGCCATCAAAAAAGCCCTGGCCCCCATGGTCAGGGCCTTTGCCAGGAGCCGGACCATCAGGGGAATCCTGGGCCGCAGCACCAGGCCGGTCGCAAAAACCACGGCCAAGGTAACCAGGCCTGCGGTGGCAAAAAAATCCGGGGTCTACGCCGGCAAGTCATCGATAGTGGCCATCGGCATTTCCACCGGCGGACCAAACGCCCTGGCCCGGATGCTGCCCATGCTGCCCCCGGACCTGGGGGTGCCGATTCTAATCGTCCAGCACATGCCGCCGGTCTTTACCCAGTCCCTGGCCCGCAGCCTGAACGCCAAGTGCGGCATCAAGGTCAAGGAAGCGGAAAACGGCGAGCCTGTACTGCCGTCCACGGCCTACATCGCCCCCGGCGGCAAACAGATGAAACTCGTGGCCGGTGCCGACGGCAAACGGCGGGTGATCAAGATTACCGACGACCCGCCGGAAAACAGCTGTAAGCCTTCTGCCGACTATCTTTTCCGGTCCGTGGCCGATCATTACATCGGCCGGGCTACCGGGGTGATCATGACCGGAATGGGCTCCGACGGCAGTGCCGGCCTGAAGCTGATGAAAAAAAACGGCGCCTTCATCATCGCCCAGGACGCATCCACCTGTGTGGTTTACGGAATGCCCAAGGAACCGACTGAAGCCGGTATCGTCGATGTGGTCGCCCCCCTGGACAGGATCGCCGAAGAAATTGTCAAAACAGTCAAATAGCCCAGGTGTCCCGGTCACGCAAAAGCACCGTTGAACAACGAAACGATTAACCAGCCGGTCCCGGGAAACATTGAAAGCCAGGTGAGTTCATGAACCTTCGACAACCGAAAAAGCTCATGACGGTAGCGGCCAAGAAAACTGCCGAGCCGAGATTCAAAACCCTTGCCGGCACACCTGCGACAAAGACCCGGACCTCCTTATCCGGTCCGGACACCGGGAAACTGAAGCCGAAACAGCCGCCTGCATCGTCCGGGGCCAACAGCCCGGCCCCATCTTCCAAGACGCTCAGCCGCCGGGCGGTCAAGATCAAGCCTGACGAAATCGACCTTCTGTCGCGTTACATCTATTCCCTGTCGGGCATCTACATCGACAAAAGCAAGGCGTATCTGCTGGAGACCCGGCTTGGAAAGCTGCTGGAAGAAAACGGCTGCCGGTCATACACCGAACTCTACCACAAGGCCAAGGCCGATCCGACCAAGTCCATAGAAAAACAGCTTGTCGATGCCATGACCACCAACGAGACCCTCTTTTTCAGGGACAACGGTCCGTTCGAACTGCTGCGGCACAAGCTCATACCCGAAATCATCGACAGGCGCAGCAAGCGCAAGACTCCTTCGGGTAAAATACCGATCCGCATCTGGAGCGCCGCCTGTTCCACCGGCCAGGAAGTGATCAGCATTGCCATAGTGCTCAAAGAGCTGCTGATGGACCTGCGCAAATACGAAATCAAGCTGCTGGGAACCGATCTTTCCGACAGCGCCATCAAACAGGCCAGTTACGGCCTGTACAACAAGTTTGAAATCGAACGCGGAATGCCCAGGGAACGCCTGCAGAAATACTTCATCCCCATGGGCACAAACTGGAAGATAAAGGACGAAATCCGGGCCATGGCCACTTACAAGAAGATGAATCTCATGCAGCCTTTCACGGGCCTGGGAAAATTCGACATAATCTTCTGCCGCAACGTGGCCATTTACTTTACACCGGAAGACCGCAAGAAGCTTTTCAACAAGATCGCAGACGTGCTGGAAACAGATGGCTACCTTATTATAGGGTCCACCGAATCCCTGACCGGTGTATGCCCGCGCTTCGTTCCCAAGAAGCACTTGAAGTCGATTTTCTACCAGCTCAGGTAACGCCCGGATAAAATGCCGGGTGCCTGAAAAAGCAGGAGGCCAGGAGGCGACATGAACGACCTGAAAGTTCTTATAGTGGATGACGACCCCATAACCCTCAATCTGCTCGAAAAAAGACTCTCAAAGGAGGGTTACCGGACCGAGCTTGCCGCAGACGGAGTGGAGGCGGTCAATCGCCTTGCCCGAAACTACTTCGATGTCGTGCTGACCGACCTGATGATGCCCGGCGGGGTCGACGGCATAGGGGTGCTGGAGGCCGCCAAGGAAGCCAATTTCAAGACCGAGGTGATCCTGATAACGGCCCACGGTTCCATCGACAATGCCATCGAGGCCATGAAAAAAGGGGCCGCCGATTACCTGCAGAAACCGATCAACATGGAAGAGCTGCTGATACGGCTGCAAAAAATCCAGAACTTCAAATCATTGTTGAAAAACGCCAGCGACCTGCGGGAAGCCATGCAGGTTACCGAGCAAACCTCCAGTGAAACCATTCAGAACCTCGAAATCATGGTCTCGGAGCTTCAAAACCGTCTGGAACAGATGCGCTCGATCCTGGGAAACCACGACCTGACGGCCGAAGATCGCATTGAAAAGGCCTTGGCCTGCTGACAACCCTGCCCGCGGCAATACCCGCCGGCCTGCGGGGTGCAGAGCTGTGTTTTCCCAAGCCTGTCAGGCCACGAGCCTGCCCCCTGTTGGCCTGCCTTCCTGAAAACATGCCCCGCCAATTTGCCCTTTCCCGCACGGGCCGTCTTTGATACAACCCTCCTGTTTGCCAAAGCCGGTTAAAGCTCCAAGGAGGTGTAAATGTATTCCTGGGAACGGTTCCTGACAACTATCGAAAACATCCTGGTCAGCAAGGCCAGCTGGGCCAACACCCCGGCCCTCAAGGCCCTGGTGACGGTTGTGTCTCTGCTTGCCATCTGGTTCGGGACCAAGATCCTGCTCCATCTGATTCAGCACCGCCTCAAGACCATTCCCCGGGCCTACCTGGCGCCCGACATTTTCAAAAACATCCGCAAGGCCCTGGACTATCTTTTTCTGCTGGCAGCCGGAGCCTTCCTGATCCGTACTTTTCACTGGCAGGCCATTTCAAAACCGTTTTATGCCGTCTGCATCATCCTGATGGTAACTCCCATCAAGAATTTCCTGCTTCTGCTGCTGGATGCCCTTGAAAAACACCTTGCCAAAAAAACCGAGACCAAGGTGGACGACATCATCTTCGACCTGCTCAACAAGTTTTCAGGGGCCATCATCTATTCCATCGCCGTGGTGATCGCCCTGGACGTAATCGGGGTCAACGTCATGCCTTTCGTGGCCGGCGCCGGAGTTGTCGGCATCGCCGTCGGTTTCGCCGCCAAGGACACCCTGTCCAACCTCATCGCCGGCGTCCTGCTGATCATCGACCGGCCTTTTGAAATCGGTGACAGGATAGAGATCTGGAGCACCCCCAGGGGCACGGCCAGCTGGGGGGATGTGATCGACATCGGCCTGCGGGCAACCAGAATCAAGACGACAGACAACCTGGTGGTGGTCATTCCCAACAACGAGATCATGAAGCGCGACATCGTAAACTACACCGCCATGTCGGCCATGATCAGGGTAAGGATCGACATCGGCGTGGCCTACGACACTGATATCGCCAAGGCCAAGAAGGTCATCCTGGAAGTGGCCGCCGGGGCTGACTGGATCCTGGACAAACCTGTCCCCAAAGTCGTGGTGCGCAATTTCGGCGAGTCATCGGTGGATCTGCAGCTGCGGGTGTGGATAAGCGACGCCCGGCGGCGGATGGACACCATTTCCTACGTCACCGACCGGGTCAAGGCCGCTTTCGATGCCGCCGGGATCGAAATCCCCTATCCCAAGAGAGACATTCACATCATTTCCAAAAAGAAGGTTTCAAGCAAATAGTCCGAAAGTAAAAGTGCCCCTGCAACGGGCTCAAACCCAACTGCAGGGGCACTTCGGTGCCTATCTGAAAAGCTATCTCCCCGGGGCGCTGCAATCAGCAAACCCCGGTCAATTCCATGAGCGTCCTAGTACTTCATATAGCTTTGGGGCGTGTTTTCGACAATAAACTTAACTGCCTTGTACATACAGGTGCGGATGGCCTTTTCCATGGGAGTTTTGGCGAATCCGCTCAGGCCGCCGGACATGCCGCCTCTGCCGCCGAAAGCTCCCAGGAAACCACCGAGATTGACGTCCTTGGCGACACCTTCGACCCGGGTGGCGGCCAGCACTTCAGATGTATGGGTGTCCACGATCCGGATGTCCATGGCCATGGATGACTTCTTGAAAGAGCCCTTTATTGCTCCGAACAGAGCCGTCGCCTTGCCCAGGTAGCCGCCGCCCAGACCGCCACCTCCGCCTGATGTCGCCGGTTCCCAGCCGGTGACCGCGCCCATGATCAGCAGGTCGGCTCCCTTGATGCCGCCTTTCTTGATACCGCTTTTGTCTGTGTAGCCCTGGTTGGAAAGGGCCATTTCCTGTTTGAGGGCGTCGAGATTCACCCTTTCGAGAACCCGGTAGCGCTTGGTCTGGACCAGGGCCGTGGTCAGCATATCCCGCAGGGCTGTCGCATAGCCCTCGTATTCCGAATGACTGACCGTTATGGTCTGACCGCCGAAACCGATCTTGGTTGTACTCGAATCACCCACCTTCCACTCGAAATTGGCAACGGCCACCTTGGCCTTGGGGCCGTGGTAGGGCGGCAGGCCCATCTCTTCTCCGGTATCTACCTTGGCTTCGGGCTTTACCATGCTCTCCATGCATCCGGCCATCAACAACCCGCATGCCACCGGAATAACAAGCATCAAAAGAATGGAACGACGCATATCAACCTCCTGTTTTAACGTTAGAAACATTTCCCGGCCCTCCCCGAGCCGGGCAAAAAATGCATATCCGGAAACGTACCGGTGCCACTGGCTAATTTTTTTTTGCTTGCGATGAGTTGTCGATATCCTGCCGGCAACCCCGATGACATCGCGGTCGATCCGCCGCGTTGGCTGCGAAGCCATCGGGCAGCCTTTTTGCGCGTCCATGGGCCTGGTTGCCGAAAACCGACTAAAAAATCGCACAAAACCGCCTACCTGTCAAGTAGTACTGCCGTCTAACAGGCTGTTGAAAAAAGGGATACCGATGTGGAAGAAAGAAATCGCTCAGATGTCGGCCCGGCGGACGGAAATATCCTTTCCCATGATCAGCCCGGCGGTTTTCCGGAACCGGGCTGCGGTATCGGTGAGGTAGATTCTGCAGGTTTCCCTGTTGCCGGAATATTCGGCATCAGTTATATATTCGGGGTTTCCGGCGACCAAAGCCTTCAGCCGGACCGCCAGGGCCCGGGCCGAATCCACCAGTTTGACGCGCATGCCGATTTTGCGCTGAATGGTCTTTTTCAAAACCGGGTAGTGGTTGCAGCCCAGGATCAGGGTGTCGATCTGTCTCACCTTCAGGGGGTGAAGGTATTTTTTTACGATCCGGTTGGTCTCCGGCCTGTTGAGCCACCCTTCCTCGACCAGGGGAACAAGCAGGGGGCAGGCCGCGCAAAAGACCTTTGCCTCCGGGTTGAGAGCCTGTATCTTGCGGGGGTAGATACCGCTTTCGACCGTGGCCCGGGTACCCATGACCCCTATACGCAGCTTGCGCGAAACCTCCAGGGCCTGCCCGGCTCCCGGACTCACCGCCTCGAACACCGGCAGGTCGAACCGTGAAGCCAGGTCTCCGGCCGCACAGCTGGAGACCGTGTTACAGGCGATCACCAGGGCGCGGACCCCTTTGCCCACCAGGAAAGCAGCATTCTGGAGAGCGTAGGCCTTTATGGTTTCAGGGCTCTTGCCGCCATAGGGGGCCCTGGCGGTATCTCCCAGGTAAACCATCTGCACCCGGGGCAAGGCCTCCATCAAGGCCCTGACCACGGTAAGCCCGCCTGTGCCTGAATCCAAAATCCCTATCATGTCTCTTTCCCGGTGTCCGCTTGACCCGGCAGTTCCGGGCTGATTGCGATTTGGTCTTGTCTCCACCCAGGTGATAATCTAATAAGATGCTTTTGGAACCCTGAAAATGACGGGCATCAACATGGAACAAAAAATCTTCAACCTGAACCTGTCGGTAGAGACAGTATCGGTCTACCTGCTGTGCTGCGCCCTTGCGGACATCCACGTGCCCATAACCCTGGAAGCGCTTCGGGAACGCTGGAACGCGGCTCCGGATGACCTGCTGGAAGGGCTCGCCACGCTGGAAAAGATGTCGATCGTGGTCTGCCCGGCCCCGGGCAGATACTCCCTAAACAAGGCCGCCCAATGGCAGACGGACTGAATTTAGACCGGCCGCAACCGTATCAGGCTGCGGTTCTTTCCAGGTAGGCCCGGACCCCGGCCAGGATGATCTCATCGGGCAGATCGGTTCTCATCCCCGGGCAGCAGCTGGCCATGGCCTTCCAGTTCGAAACATCCACCAGGACGCTTTCAAGAAACGGCCACTGCCGGCACATGCGGGGTTTGACAGGGTGAATGGCGCACAGACCGCCGTCCCAGAAAACGCAGTATCCGTTCTCGGCCTGCCTGATAACGGGCCTGCCCCCGGACATGACGCAATAGCGGCCCTTGAAGACGGCCCGGTCCACTCCCACGTAACTGCTGATGGCAGCCATGTCGGCCTCGGTAAGGTAGGTTCCGCCGTAACCCCGGCAGCAATCGCCGCAGCGCCGGCAAGCGAAAATGTCTTCAGGCAGCACTCTATCTGCACGCATGGCGTCCCTCGATGGCCCGCTTCAGAGTCATCTGGTCCACGTACTTGATATCCCCGCCCATGGGAACACCCGAGGCTATCCGGCTAACCCTTACCTGTTTCCCGGCCAGGCGCTGGACGATGAACGACGCCGTGGCCTCACCCTCGACACTGGTGCTGGTGGCCAGGATGACCTCCCTGACCTGTCCGCTGTCCACCCTGCGCCAGAGCTGCTCCAGGCGCAACTGATCAGGACCGATACCGTCCATGGGAGAAAGCGCTCCTCCCAGGATGTGATACAGCCCCTTGAAACAGCCTGCCTTTTCAATGGACATCATGTCCGCCGGTTGCTCCACCACGCACACCAGGCCACGGTCCCGGGCCTGGTCCTGGCATATCTGGCAGACCGGCCCGTCACTGAGCCCGAAACATTGCCGACAGTGCCGGACACTGCGCTTTACCTGAACAATGCTCTCGGCCAGTGCCCGGGCCTGGTCGGCCGGGGATTTCAACACGTGCATGGCAAGGCGCTCGGCGGTTTTCTCACCGATTCCCGGCAAGCGGCTGAACTGCCTGACCAGGTTGCGGATACTCTTGGGATATTGTTGCATCTGGTGCCTTCCCGCCCGGATTGATCAGGGCACCGGCCCGGCGCTGCTGCCCGGTCCGGCAGCAGGCCATCGTCAAAGCAGATGGCTCTGATTGGCCCCGCGCAGCCGGGACAGGTCTCCGAACCTTCATGTCTTTACCGCACTCGAAGCATGCGGTTTGTTGAAAACAATGATGCTGCTTGAAACCACCGGCTGTCTATAGTCCGGGGATATTCATTCCGCCTGTGAGCTTGCCCATGGCCTCGGTCACCATCTGATGGGATTTTTCCAGGGCATCGTTGACAGCCGCCAGGATCAGATCCTGGAGCATTTCGATATCTTCCGGGTCGACCACTTCTTTTTCCAGTTCAACCGAGACTATGCGCTGGCTCCCGTTGGCCACCACCCTGACCATGCCTCCGCCGGCCGAGCTTTCCACGGTTTTCTCGGCAAGCTCGTCCTGCAGCTTGAGCATCCGCGCCTGAAGCTTCTGAGCCTGCTTCATCATGTTGGCCATGCCTTTCATGGATTGTTTCCTCCTGTTTTGTCCTGTTTCACGCGCACATCATATATCTTGCCGTTGAAAATTTCCAGGGCGTCGGCCACCAGGGGGTGAGCCAGGGCCTCCTGCTTGGAACGCTGCAGGGCGGCCTTCTGCTTTTTCTTTGCTTTGGCCGACTCGACATCGGCTTTTATCCGCAGGCCGACCGGACGTCCGAAGGCCCGGGTGGCCGCCTTTTCGACCAACGTCTTGTTCTTTTCCACGTTTTTGACGGCAAAACCGTTGCCCTTGACTTCCACGGTAAGCTCTTGCCCCTGCAGGGCCACCGGTACGCTCTTTTCAAGAATCGCCCCCAGGGACGGCTTCTGCCCGGCCACCGTTGCAACCACCGTTTTCCAGGTCTCTGCCAGGGTCGTCCGGTCTTCGGAATCCTTCCCGCCCGGAGCGCCGGCAACTTCTTCGATCCGGGGTGCGGCCGCCGTCTTGCCGTGACTTTTCTGCCCGTCATCCGGACGGCCGTCGCCGCCACCGCCGGTAACGGCCCTGCGAACCTGGTCGATCTTGTCTATCAGCGTTTCTATGGGCAGTGCCGGCGGGGTCCGTGACAATCTGACCAGAATCATCTCAAACGCCAGCCGGGGCTGAGCCGCCAGCTTGACCGCGGCCTCTGACCTGACCAGGGTATCGAAGATCTGCTGGAGACGGGCCTGACCGGCCGTGGCGGCCAGTTTTTCCAGTTCATCTATCTCGTCTTCCGGAAGGTCCACCAGAGCGCGGGCCTGCCTGCCCAGCCGCAGTACGTTCATATGCCTGAAAGCCGAGGCCAATTCCAGATAGAACCGGTGCAGGTCGTCGCCCCGGGCATAAACGCCGGCAAGCAGCCTCAGGGACCCTGCAATATCGTTAGCCAGGATGGAGGCCGCCATTTCGTATACCTTGCGGATGTCGGCCATAACCAGCATCCGGGTAATTTCCGCCATGGTCTGCCGGTCGCTGGCGCTTGCCACCACCTGATCCAGAAGGCTAAGGGCGTCTCGCATGCTCCCGTCAGAGCTCCTGGCGATATCCTTCAGGCTCTTTTCATCCAGCTCAACCTTTTCCTGCCGGCAGATCCAGGCCATGTGGTCAATGATGGCCTGGGTTGGGATCCGCCGCAGGTCGTGACGCTGGCAGCGCGAAAGGATGGTGATCGGAATCTTGTGGGGCTCTGTGGTGGCGAACATGAACATCACATGCTCCGGCGGCTCTTCCAGAGTCTTGAGCAGGGCGTTGAAAGCCGCCGTGCTGAGCATGTGGACCTCGTCTATGATGTAAATCTTGAAGCGGCTGTGGGCCGGCATGTACTGGAGGTTTTCCCGCAGCTCGCGCACCTGGTCGACGCTGTTGTTGGACGCACCGTCGATCTCGAAAACATCGGCAGCTCCGCCGGCGGTGATCTCGCGGCACGAACGGCACCGGTTGCACGGCTCGGTTGCCGGGCCCCGGCTGCAATTGACGGCCTTGGCCAGGATTCTGGCTATGGTTGTTTTGCCCGTGCCGCGGGGACCGGCAAACAAAATGGCGTGAGCCAGCCGGCCGGACTCGATGGCATTTTGCAGGGTGCGGGTCACGTGCTCCTGTTTTACCACCCGGGCGAAGGTCTGGGGGCGGTATTTGCGGGCAAAGACAAGGTAGGCCATCTGTGTTTTTTCCTGCTGGCTTCCGGGCAATTGAAAATCGGCCGGTGGCGCTGCTTGTCGGGCGCCCGCAAGCCCTTGCGTCGTCCAATTGCAACCAGCAACCCCACGGAAGGAAAAAAATGGCGGAGAGAGAGGGATTCGAACCCTCGGTGCCGCTTCAAACGACACACACGATTTCCAGTCGTGCTCCTTCAGCCAACTCGGACATCTCTCCGCAGGCCGGCGGGGGCAGGTCTGCGCCACCACCTGTGATACCCCATTTCGAGCTTGCCGGCTCCCTGACCTGCCGGCCCAGTCCTTATGCCTGATCAGGGCTCAAAAATCAAGGGTAAAAGGTCTATTGGAACTATCACTTTCAGCGGAACCGCCCGGACCATCCTGACATGGCAATAAATTGCCACCCCCGAAGGGGTGGCAATTCATTTTTCCCGCTCAAGGAGGATGGCTTGGCGGGATGGGGGGATAAACTTTATAAAATTCGCTTTTTACCTGCCTCGACAAGCTCCGTCAGTTTTTGGGCCGGACTGCGGAAACGGGTCAGGAAGATCATGGCCGCAATGATATAAGGCTTGTAACCGGCCTGCCGGTAAAGCGCATCGCGGAAACGGTCGAAAACCCGAGCCGTCACCTCACCCCGGCGGCAGCTCACGCCGCTGATGTCGGCCGGGAGACAGTGCAGGTAAAGGGCGTCATTGGTCTTTTGCATCAATTTCTCGCTGCATTCCCAGTGCCGAAAGGCCGCGTTCCGGGCAAGCAGTTCCTTTTCAAGGACTTCGATACCCTCATGATCCCCGGCGGCATACAGCTCGCTCCGTTTCTGCATGGCGGCAAAGGGGGCCCAGCTTTTGGGATAGACGATATCGGCACCCTCGAAGGCCTCCCGCATGTTGTTGGTCTTTGTAAACGTCCCACCCGATGCAGCCGCGTTATTCAGGGCCACTTGCTCGACCTCGGGCATCAGTTCGTAACCTTCCGGATGCGCCAGGACCACCTCCATCCCAAAACGGGTCATCAGCCCGATGATACCCTGGGGCACTGAAAGGGGTTTTCCGTAAGACGGTGAATAGGCCCAGCTCATGACGATCTTTTTGCCTTTCAGATTTTCGATTCCGCCGAAATGTTTTATCAGGTAAAGGGCATCGGACATGGCCTGGGTGGGATGATCGATATCGCATTGCAGGTTGATCAGGGTCGGGCGCTGTTCCAGTATGCCGGCATCGTAACCGGCCTGCACCGCCCGGGCCACCTCCCGCATGTAAGTGTGGCCTTTGCCGATGAACATGTCGTCCCGGATTCCGATAACCTCCGCCATGAAGGAAATCATGTTGGCCGTCTCGCGCACGGTCTCGCCATGG
>JAMOUQ010000056.1 GCA_027068085.1 Desulfobacteraceae bacterium
CTGGACTCGGCCGCCATGGGCGTCAACACCATCGAGCGCGAGGGAGTCTCCTTTTCACACCCGGCCCGTTTCACCCTGGTGGGAACCATGAACCCGGAAGAAGGCGAGCTGCGGCCCCAGTTGCTGGACCGCTTCGGCCTGTGCGTCAACATCGAGGGTATCCGGGAGGCGGCCGACCGGGTGGCCATCATGCAAAGGCGGATCGAGTTCGACCGGGACCCGCAAGGATTCGTGGCCAGGTGGCAGGACGAATCCCAACGGCTGGCCGACCGGATCATGGAGGCCCGCGGCCTGCTGGGACAGGTGGAAGCCGACCGGCAGGTCCTTTTCGAGATAGCCGACTACTGCCTCCAGGTGGGGGTGGACGGTCACCGGGGAGACATCGTCATCCTCAAGACGGCCAAGGCCCTGGCGGCCTACAAGGGCAGAACGACGGTCAGCGCCGCAGACGTGGAGACCGCCGCCGAGCTGGCCCTGCCCCACCGGCTCAGGCGCCAGCCCCTGATGGAGATCGCCGCCAGCGTGGCCCAGGTCCGCCGGCAGAACGCGCAAAAGCAGGGAGCAGCCTGATGATCAGCATCCGGGGACTGAAAAAGACCTACGGCAGGACCGAGGCCCTGGCCGGCATCGACCTGGAGGTGGAAGCCGGCGAGCTTTTCGCCTACCTGGGTCCCAACGGCGCCGGCAAGACCACCACCATCCGCATCCTGACCGGACTGACCCGCCTGAGCGCGGGCACGGCCGGCCTCAACGGCCACGACATCGAAAAACAGGCCCTGGCGGCCAAGCGCCAGTGCGGGCTGGTGCCCCAGCACATCAACCTGGACAGCGAGCTGACGGTGGCCGAAAACCTTGACATCCACGGCCGGATCTTCGGCATGCCCAAGGCCCTGCGGCGGGAAAGGATCGGGCAACTGCTGGGATACGTGGAGCTGTCGGACCGCAGAGACAGCCTGGTCAAGCAGCTTTCCGGCGGGCTGAAACGCCGGCTGATGATCGCCCGGGCCCTGCTGCACAGCCCGCGGATCCTGTTTCTCGACGAGCCCACCGTGGGCCTGGACCCCGGCATCCGGCGCCGGATCTGGGCCCTGGTGAAAAGGATCCAGGCCGACGGCACCACCATCTTCCTGACCACCCATTACATCGAGGAGGCCGAGTTCCTGGCCGACCGGGTGGCCTTCATCGACCGGGGCCGGATCGTGGCCGTGGACAGCCCGGCGGCCCTGATGGAGCGCATGGGAGCCTGGGCCATCGACCAGGTGGGCGACCAGGGCATGGAGACCTTCTACTTTACCAGCCGGCAAGAGGCCCGCGACCGGGCCGCCGGCCAGCAGACCGAGTTCACCCTGCGCCGGGTGAACCTGGAGGATGCGTTCTTGGCGCTGACCGGAAAGCGGGTCAAATGACCACGGCTTTCAACCTGGGTTGCGCCGGCCGGCAACGGGTGCGGCGCAGTTCAACGACGGGCAAAAGGGCTGAATGATGCAAGCTTGCTACGCGGTATTCTTGAGGGAAATCCTGATCCTGAAGCGCAGGCTCAAGCGCCAGATCGCCGGCATGGCGGTCTCGCCCCTGCTCTACATGATCGCTTTCGGCTACGCCATGGGAGACGCGGTCAGGTTCGACGGCCACACCTACCTGGAGTTCCTGGTGCCGGGCCTGGTGGCCATGGCCAGCATGACCCAGTCCTTCGGCATCGCCACCGACATCAACGTGGCCCGGTTCTACTGGTTCATCTTCGAAGAGTTCCAGGCCGCGCCCGTCAGCAACGCCGCCTACGTCACCGGCGAGGTGCTGGCCGGCATGACCCGCGGCCTGCTGGCAGTCGGCGTCATCCTGGCAATCGGCCTGGGCTTCGGGGTGGTGCTGGACTACGGTCCCCTGTTCTGGCTGGCGATCCTGCTCAACAGCTTCGTCTTTGCCAGCCTGGCCGTGGGCCTGGCCATGCTGGTCAAGTCGCATGCCGACCAGAGCCTGCTGACCAACTTCGTCATCACGCCCATGGCCTTTCTGGGCGGGACCTTCTTCCCGGTCCAGCGCCTGCCCGAGTGGGCCGGCACCCTGGTCAGGCTGCTGCCCCTGACCCATGCCTCGGCCGCCATCCGGGCCACGGCCTTCGGCAAGAGCCCGCCGGCCCCGGCCTACGGCGTGCTGCTGGCAACCGGGGCGGTCTTTTTCTGGCTGGCGTTGCACGCGGTCAACCAGGCCCGCGACTGATGGCTTCGCAAGGAGCCCGATATCTTCGTTGCGCTGCGCAGCGTGACAACTGCGGCGTACTACCAGTACGCCTCGTCGCCTGCTGCTTGCGACGCCTCGATCTCGGGCTCCTTGCGAAGCCATCCCAGACACGTCGGGTTCAGATTATACCGAAAAGGGGGAAATTATGCTGTTTGGAGCCTAAATCACAACGGGATACAATACAAAGAAGATATCGAACTGTTTGGACAGCCATCAAGAGACAAATTATGCTCCTAGGTAAATACTACGACGGAATAGAACTGCACCGGGAAAAACGGGTCCTCTACGCCCGCTTCCTGGTGCCCCACGTGGTCCTTTCCACCTGCCGGGCCGCCGGGGGATTGCAGGCAGGCCTGGATTGCCTGCTCAACCACCAGAGCTGCGAGCCGTCCGGCCACAAGAAGGGGCTGCCGGCCAGCATCTTCAACGACCCGGCGGCCTACCGCCGCCTGGTCTGCCAGCAGGCCGGCCTGGAGTCCGAAGCCTGCGCCACCCTGGGCACGGCGGCCAACATGCACAACGCCTGTATCCGGGCCGAAACCTTCCGGGATCTGACGGTGGTGGCGGTCTGCACCGCCGGGGTGGAAACCAACGCCGGCCGGGTGGGAGATCCGGCGGCGGTGGTGGAAACGGAAAACGGTTTTGAAAAAACCGGAAGCAACAAAGGCAGGCAAAGGACAGATGCCGAACTCTCAAAGGCAACCGGCGTGGCGACAGATTCGGGATCGAGGCGCCGCGAGCACCGGGCGACGAGGCGTACTGGTAGTACGCCGCAGTCGCAACGGGGCGATGCGCAACAAAGAGCCCGGACCTGTCGCCACGCCGGAGAGGGTACCATAAATACCATGCTCTTTATAAGCCGGCCGCTTACCCCCGGGGCCCTGGTGCGCACGGTGGTCACCGCCACCGAGGCCAAGACCGCCGCCCTGCAGGAGCTGGCGGTCAACTCCCGTTATTCCGACGGCCCGGCCACCGGCACCGGCACCGACCAGATCGGGGTTGCGGCGGTAAAAGACGACGGCCGCCGTCCCCTTACCGGCGCCGGCAAGCACGTCAAGCTGGGTGAGCTGATCGGCCGCAGCGTGCTGGCGGCGGTCAAGGGGGCCCTGGCCCTGCAAAACGGTCTGACCCCGGCCGGCCAGTGCTCGGCCAAGATCCACCTGGAACGGCTGGGCTGCAACCGGCGGCAGATGACAGAGACTGTCGCCGGCTTTTTGGAAAAGGACAAGGCTGCCCTGCTGCGGCAGAACTTCACCGCCATCGAGCGCGACCCGGTGACCGTGGCGGCGGTGGCGGCCATGGTCCACCTGCGGGACAAGTTCGCCTGGCAGATCCTGCCGCCTTCCTGCTGGAGCGAGGTCATGGGCAGCTACGCGGCCCAGGTGGCCTGCGCCGTCTGCGGCGACTACGGGAAGATGGAAGACTTCCGGCGGCAGCTGGCCCCCCTGCCGGAAGAAAACGCCAACCAGGACTTTGTCCGCCTGGTCTGCCGGGCCATGGCTATAGGGTTTGACGCCAAATGGGGGAAAATAGAATGAAACGCCTTGCGAAGCCATCAAGGGGTAAGCGTTTTGCGGACCTGGCAAGCGACAGATGGATGCGTAAAAAGTCCGGCCCGGCCAGGGGGGCATGGTCTCCGGTTGCCTGTCGTCCTCGTTGCCGTTGTAACAGCCCGCTGCGCTATGGGCCGCAAACTCGGTCCCTTACGGGACCTCAAACATGCGGCCCATGGCCGCTTCGCTTGGCTGACAACGGCAACCCTCGGACTCCAAAGGCACCGTGAGACCATGCCCCCCTGGCCGGGGACACAGAGACCAAAGACATTTGCAAAGCCGTCAAGGGAAAGGAGGTGAAAACAACCCCGTAAAAGAACCTGGATTGAGAAATTGTCGAGTTTGACAGTGCGCTCAATTCAGCAAGAGCAATTTGCAGCCGGCCGCCGTGGCAGCCGACCCTGCCGCGGCGATAATAGGGAATCCCGTGCGAATCGGGAACGGACCCGCCGCTGTGACTCCGCCCGGCCAAGGCCGGGAAAAACCTGTCGCCCCTTGTCCATGGTCACTGGTGTCGCCTCTGAAGCGTGCCGGGAAGGCCGGTGGCGCCAGGCGGAGAAGTCAGAAGACCTGCCGGCCGCAAACGCGAGTGTCAACGACTGACGAGGATTCGGTCGCACTGAAGCATGCAATCCGGGCAGCCCTAACCAGCCCGCCAGATGCCAACCGAAGCCCCCGCCGGGGCTTTTGCTTTCCTCGTTCAGGTAAATCGCATTCAAACCAAAAGACAAACTACCAAATGGAGGTAAGAAGCAAATGAGATTCAAGCACGTGTTAATGTTTTGCCTGACGCTGATCATCTGGTCCGCCCTGGCAGGCATGGCAGCAGCAGAACAAGCAGCCGGTCAAACCAGCCTGGACGAAGTAGTGGTCACCGCCACCCGCAGTGAAGAAAAAGTAAAAGAGATTCCCGCCAAGGTGGAAGTGATCGGCAAGCAGGAAATCGAGGTCACCACCGGGGAGACCATCACCGAGCAGTTGAAGAAAAACAGCTCCATCGGAGTGATCGAGTATCCCGGTGCCCTGGCCGGCATCGGTATCCGCGGCTTCCGGCCCGAGTTTTTCGGCATCACCAAGCACTCCCTGGTGCTGATCGACGGCCGGCCGGCCGGAGCCACCAACCTGGCCACCATCCTGGTGGACAACATCGAGCGCATCGAAGTGCTCAAGGGCCCGGCCTCGGCCCTGTATGGCGGCGAGGCCATGGGAGGTGTGATCAACATCATCACCCGCAAAAACCGCGGACAGCTCACCGGTCAGGTGGAAGCCGGCCTGGGCTCTTTCAGGACCAACTTCGAAAAAGCGGCCATCGGCGGCAGCCTGGGCAAGAAATTCGACTTCGACGTCTCGGCCCGGCGCTACGAGCAGGCCGACGACTTCACCATGGGCAACGGAGAGGTAAGACCCAACACCGAGTACCTGACCCAGAACGCCAACCTGCGCCTGGGCTTCGACCTGAATGACGCCTGGCGGCTGGGCGCCACCACCGACATCTACCAGGGACGGGACATCGAAACCCCGGGCGACATTGTCGACGGCGACCAGAAGGCCGGCCACAAGGATATAGACCGTTACAGCATGGCCCTTTCGGCCGAAGGCGACCTGAGCGCCTCAAACCAAATCAGCCTCAACATCTACAGCGCCAGGGAGGAATCGGAGAACTACAAACACTACACCGGCTGGATAATCATAACCCAGGTTACGCCCTACCGCAGCTATGACTCGGAGACCACCTGGACCGGCGTCCAGCTCAAAGACCGGCACGACTGGCGCTCCCACCGTTTCATATTCGGCATCGATTACCAGGACATCGTCAAGGAAAGCCGCAACTACAACCAGGACGGCTCCCGCAAGGCCCCCTGGTCCCCGGACGAAGGCCGCACCAACTGGGCCGGTTACCTGGAAACCGTCTGGCGCTTCATGGAAGAAAGGCTGACCGTAACCGCCGGCGCCCGCTACGACTACTTCGAGGTCGAAACCAAGCCGACCCCGTTCAAGACCGATTTTACCCCCAAAACGGAAGATTTTTCCACCACCAGCCCCCGGGCCGGCATCAACTACCTGTTTGACAACGGCCTGCGGCTGCACACCACCATCGGCAAGGCCTTCGTGCCCCCCACCGCCGGCCAGCTGGCAGGTTACTCGGAAAGGGTGGTGGGCGGCGTGACCATGGTCACCCGCGGCAATCCCGACCTTGATCCCGAGTCCTCCGTCACCTACGATGCCGGTATCGGCTACGACCTGCCGGTGATGGGGCTGTCCCTGGATCTGACCTATTTCCATACCGACGTGGACGACAAGATCACCCGGGTCACCAACGGTACCGTAACCACCTATGAAAACAGCCTCAGCGCCGAGATGGAAGGCCTGGAATACATGCTCTCTTTCGATATCGGCGCACCCCTGCAATGGGACCGCACCCTGGCCCTGTTCTTCAACGGGACCACCATGCTGAAGGCGGAAGAAGAACAGCCGGACCATACCATGAAGGATATCCACAACGTTGCCGACTACACCTACAACTACGGTATCCGCTACGACGACGGCACCTTCAGCGGCAAGCTGCACTTGCGCACCCAGGGGGAGATGAAGGATACCGACTGGAACGCCGCCGGCTACCCGGAAATCGAGTATCCGGGCTTTACCGTGGTCGATTTCGCGGCCGGGGTGAAATTCGCCAAGTACCACAAGTTCACCCTGAAGATCGACAACCTGTTCGACGACGACTACTACGAGAAAAAAGGCTTTCCCAAGCCGGGAAGGGCCTTTTTCCTGAGCTATCGTTTCCAGTTCTGAAACCTTCAAAACACCGGCGGCCGGCAAATGCCCGGCCGCCGGCTGCTGGAAGCCGCCTCCCGCGGACTTTGGCAGGCAGACGAAAAAAATACTGGAGCAGATCAGGGCCGCGGCCCTTGAAATCAAGAGCGACATGGAGGAAACCATGGGCGAGGTCGAGGGCGAATTTCAGGGCGGCAAGGCGGAAGTGCTCACCGCCGCCCGGGTCGACAACCGGCGCCTTGACTGGCGCCTGGAGGACAGGAAATGAAAAAAGGTCTGTTGATGGTGTTTACCGGCAACGGCAAGGGCAAGACCACTTCGGCCCTGGGCCTTGCCATGCGCTGTGCCGGCCACGGCCTGAAGGTCTGCTTCATCCAGTTCATCAAGGGCAGCTGGAAATACGGCGAGCTGGAAGCGGTCAAGCGCTTTTCCGGCCTGATCGACTTTCACGTCATGGGCAAGGGGTTCACCTGGAAATCGGAAGACATGGAAAAGGACCGGGCCGCGGCCCGCAAGGCCTGGGAGTTTGCCCGCCGGGTCATCGCCGACGGCAGCCACCACCTGGTGGTGCTGGACGAGTTCACCTACCTGCTCGACTACGGCATGATCGAGATCGAGCCGGTGCTGGAAACCCTGGCCGGCCGGCCGCAGGCGCTGCACGTTGCCGTCACCGGCCGAAACGCCCCGGCCGGGCTGCTGGAGGCCGCCGACCTGGTGACAGTAATGAAGGCGGTCAAACATCCCCTCCAGGCCGGCATCAAGGCCCAGAAAGGGATCGAGTTCTGAAAATGCAGCGGCTGCTGAACATAAGCACCCATCCCGGCGACCTGGATATCATCGGCAACGACTGGTCAGAGGCGGCCCGGCTGCTGGAACGCTGGGACTTCGACGGCTTCGAGCTGTATCCCGTGGGCGACTATCCCTTCGAAAAGATTCCGGCCCGCCTGGTAACCGGGCTGCACCTGCGCTTTTTCGTCATCCTGGAGCCCGTCTGGCGCCGGGACGAAGCCCGGCTGATGGAGATCTTCGGCAACTGGGAGACGGTGGAAAAGTTCTACGGCGGCCGCAGCCCACGCTGGATAAGCCGCTACTACAGCCGCCAGCTGGACCTGGCCCGGGACCTGGGCTGCGACTACGTGGTCTTTCACCCGGCCCACTGCGAGCTGAAATACGTCTACGACTGGAATTTTCCCTGGCACTGGCGCCGGACCCTGGACCTGTGCGCCGAGGTAATCAACGCCGCGGTGGCCGGAAGCGCTTTCACCGGCTGGATCCTTTTCGAAAACCTCTGGTGGCCGGGCAGTTTCCGGCTCGACAGCCCGGAAGAATACTACTACCTGCGCCGCCAAATCCATCACCGGCGCTGCGGCATCGTCCTGGACACCGGCCACCTGCTCAACAAGAACCAGGATCTTGGCAGCCAGGCCCAGGCGGTGGCCTTCCTGCTGGAGTGCCTCGACGGCCTGGGCGGCCTGGTGGAAGAGATCCGCACGGTCCACCTCGCCTGCAGCCTTTCCGGGTCTTACGTGCGCTCCAGCCGCGGCCGGAAAGCCGGGGGCGATTTCTGGCAGCGTCTTTCCGCCGCCCGGCGGCACGTGGCCCGCATCGACCGGCACGATCCTTTTTCAGACCCGGCCATCGCCGCGGTGCTTGAAAAGGCCGCCCCCCGCAACGTGGTCTTCGAGTTCGCCTACGGCGACCTGGAGACCTGGCAGCAAAAGATCCATACCCAGCAAAAGGCGGTCGGAAAACTGCTCTGGCCCCAAGGAGTGACATGGCAACCATGAACCGCAAAACCTTGGCCGTGGCAGCAGCCCTGCTGGCGGCAATCCTGGTGGCGCCTTTTTCCGCCGCGGCCCGGGCCGCGGCCCGCATCGATATCGAGTACGCCCGGGGCTTTGCCGTCCGGCAGCTTGCCGCAGCCACCCTGGTTACCGTCAGCCCGCCCTGGCTGGCAGGCGGCCCGCCCAAGCAGTACCTGCTGGTCGAAAGGGGCCGGCCGGTTCCGCCGGGCTTTTCGCAGGCGAAAGTGATCCGGGTACCGGTCCGGCGCCTGGTGAGCCTTTCCACCACCCGGCTGGCCTACCTGGATGCCGCCGGCCTGACAGACCGCCTGGTGGCAGTCTCGGACTTCAGGTACGTCAACACCGGCTCGGTCCGGCAGATGATCGACTCCGGCCGCCTCCACCAGGTGGGCCACAGCCTGAACCTGCGCATCGAGGCCATCATGGATCTCGAGCCGGACCTGATCCTGGCCACGGCCAGCGGCACGGCATATGACGTTCATCCCAAGCTGGAGGAAGCCGGGCTGCCGGTGGTGATCATGTGCGACCACCTGGAGTCCCATCCCCTGGGCCGCTGCGAGTGGATCAAGTTCATGGCCCTTTTCTTCGGCACCGGCGATCACGCCCGAAGACTGTTTTCCCAGACCAAGGCCCGCTACCTGAAACTGGCCGCCATGGCCGGCCGGGCCGCCAACAAGCCCTCGGTGCTGACCAACGCCCCTTTCCGGGGCAACTGGTGGGTTCCGGGAGGCAACAGCTTCATGGCCCGCTACATCGCCGATGCCGGCGGGGCCTACCTCTGGGCGGACGACAGGCATACCGGCAGCCTGGCCAAGGACGTGGAGGCGGTCTTTGAAAAAGGGATCAACGCCGATGTCTGGATCAACACCGGCGCCTGGAAGAAGGTGGCCGACGCCCTGGCGGCCGACCCGCGCCTTGCCCAGATCAAAGCCCTGAAACAGGGCCGCATGTTCAACAACAACCGCCGCCTCAACCGCTGGGGAGGCAACGATTTCTGGGAATCGGGCATCATCTGCCCGGACCGGGTCCTGGCCGACCTGATCCGCATCTTTCACCCCCGGCTGCTGCCCAGACACAGACTCTACTACTACCGCCGCCTGAAGACAGGAAAACGACCGTGAACCGAAAAACCACAGAAAACAGCGCAGGCGTCGGACTGCCGGCACCTTCCCGGCTGCTGAAGATCTACTGCGGCCTGGCCCTGGCCCTGGCGGCCCTTTTCTGCCTGGATCTTATGACCGGCTCGGTGGCCATCGGCCCCCTGGAAGTGGTGAAGATCCTGCTGGGCGGCCAGGCTGAAAAAGCCTCCTGGGCAAAGATAATCTGGCTGTTCCGCCTGCCCAAGGCCATCAGCGCCATCCTGGCGGGAGCCGGCCTGGCCCTCAGCGGCCTGCTTATGCAGACCCTTTTCCGCAACCCCTTGGCCGGACCGTCGGTGCTGGGCATAAACGCCGGTGCCAGCCTGGGGGTGGCCCTGGTGGTGCTGGCGGCCGGCGGCGGGCCGGCGGCCGGTTTTCTCCAGGGCCTGGCAACGGGCGGCAAGGCCGGCCTGGTGGTGTCGGCGGCCCTGGGCGCCGGCCTGGTCCTGGGGGCCATCCTGGCCCTGGCCCGCAGGGTGAGCAACGTCATGACCCTGCTGATCGTGGGCATCCTGGCGGGCTTTGCCATCAACGCCGCAGTCAGCGTGCTGATCCACTTTTCGGTGGCCGAAAGGATCCAGGCCTACATCACCTGGACCTTCGGCAGCTTTGCCGCCGTCACCTGGGACGACATGATGATCTTCGCACCGGTGACACTTGCCGGCCTGGCGGCCTGCCAGTTTGTCCGCAAGCCGCTCAACGGCCTGCTGCTGGGAGAAAACTACGCCCTGAGCATGGGGCTGCGGATAATGCCCCTGAGAATAATCACCATCGGCCTGACGGCCCTGCTCACCGGCACGGTGACCGCCTTTTGCGGCCCCATCGCCTTCGTGGGAGTGGCCGTGCCCCACATGGCCCGGGTGGCCCTGGACAGCTCCGACCACCGGGTACTGCTGCCGGCAACGGCCCTGTGCGGGGCCCTGGTGGCCCTGGCAGCCGACCTGCTGGCCCAGCTTCCCGGCAGTCAGGCGGTGCTGCCCGTAAACGCGGTCACGGCCCTGATCGGCGCGCCGGTAATCGTCTGGCTGATCCTCAAAAGGGGCAACCTGGCCCGCACCTTTGGCGGATAGACTGCGGATTTACATCCGGCCCGCAGGACAAGGAGGACACCATGCACCTTTACTGGCGCATCCAACAGGACCTGAACTGCCTGGGTGAGGTGATCGTCTTTCATCATCCGGGCCTGATCCGCTGCTTCCGGCAATGGGTAAGGCGCAACGCCGCCGGCCTGGCCCTGGCCCAGGGAATCGAACTGCCGAAACTGCTCCGCCCCAGTCTCAACTGAGCCTGAAAACCACCGGTACCTGTAAAAAGGAGTAAAAGATGAAACTGAAACCGTTGCTGGCCCTGATAACGATCTGGATGGCCGCCTGGCCCTTGACAGCCGGTGCCCGGGAAAAGGCCGACACAACCGTCCTGGACACCATGATCGTCACCGACTCGGTGAAAAAGACCAGGCTGCTGGACACCCCCGGCGCCATCACCGTGCTCAATACCGGCGATATCCGCAACAGCGGCCAGACCAAGCTTTCCGAGCTGATCTCCTCCATACCCGGGGTGGTCAACCAGAAATCCGGATCCAAGACCTACTTTTCCATCCGCGGCACCCGGGGCCCGCTTTCGAGCGGAGCGGCGATCTACGTGGACGGCCGGCCCATCAACACCGGGATCTACACTTACAGCAACATCGACGCCATCTCCCTGGACAGCGTGGAAAAGATCGAGGTGATCAAGTCCCCGCCGGCATCCGTCTACGGCGCCAACGCGGCCCGGGGCGTGATTCTGATCACCACCAAGTCGGGCAAGGGTGCCAAAAAACCTTTCACCGGCACCGTCTCCGGCGAATACGGAAGCTGGGATACCATCAGGGGCACGGCGATTGCCAGCGGGGCCGAAGGCCGCCTGGACTACGGGATCAACCTGCACGCCATCAAAAGCGACGGCTACCGGGGCAGCGACGACGACGCCAAGGGCTTCGACGCCCACCTTGGCTACCGGCCGGGCGGCGGGAAGATGGAGATCGTGGGCGGCTACACCGACTATTTCGTCAAGTACCCCACCGGCCTGGACCTGGAGCAGCTGCGCAGGGACCGCACCTCGCCCGGCTATTACAAAACCCAGGGCGGCAACACCTTCTTCGTTCTTCCCAACCAGCTCGACCAGCAGCTTGCCAACATCGGCCTGAAGTACAACTACGACCGCAACGACCGGCTGGCCAACGCCTCGATCATCTACACCAACGACAGCCAAGTCTATACCCAGTACGAGGACCAGAACAACCCCAACTGGAACTACAGGCGGGCCGACTACCGCGACGACCGCGAAGACAAGCGCTGGGACTTCAAGCTGGGTGGCGGAAGGACCTTTGCCAATGACGATATGGCCGTCATGAACACGGTCACCGCCGGGTTCGACTTCATGCAGTCGGACTTCGACCAGGTGCGCACCTATCCTTTCAACACCGGTCCGCTGTCAACTTCCATGGCCAAACGCAAGGCCAAGGCCGACATCGACGCCACCCGCAAGGTTTTCGGCTACAGTCTGAACAACGACTTTGCCTGGGACAGGTTCCGGCTGCTGGCCGGCCTGAGGCTCAACGAGGTCCACTACGAACTGGCAAACAAGGTGCCTGCCAGCCTGGACAAGAGCTACTACGGCGATCTTGACTGGAACGTGGCCCCCTCCTACATGGTGGTGCCCGGCGGCAACCTGTTCGTATCCTACACCCATGCCAACTGGTACCTGCCCCTGGGTCACTACAAGCTGGACATGGAGTACGACCATCCCGACGCCCGGGCCAAAGACCTGGAGCCCGAGCAGTACTCCACCTGGGAGGCCGGGTTCAAGCACCGCCTGCACAAGGCCTTCAACTACAGCGTCATCTACTACCACACCACCATCGAGGACAAGGTGGTCAGTTTCTACGACGGCACCAAGTTCCGGGGTTTCCGCAACGCCGGAACCAGTATCCACCAGGGCTGGGAGCTGGAGATCGACGGCCGGCCCTGCCGGTGGTTCGGCTACCGGCTAAACTACACCACCATCAATGCTGAGTGGGACAAGGGAAACGCCAAGGCCTACCTGACCCCGGATGCCGCCACCACCACCGTCATCGACCTGAAGGGCAAGCAGGTCAACTACGTTCCCGACTACGAGTACACCGCCAGCTTCGACTTTTTCCTGCTGCGCCAAAGCCTGTGGGGCTCGCTGACCGCCTCGGTGGACATCCGCGGCTTTGGCGAGCAATATGAAGACTATAACAACAACCTCGAGATGGCGGCCGCCGATTTCGTGGACCTGAAGCTGACCTGGGACTACGGCCGCTGGCAGCTCTACCTGACCGGCACCAACATCTTCGACCGCCGGTGGGACAAGTACGTCAACAGCACCGGCAAGTCCCACGACCGGCTGGGCGGCATGAGCGGCATATATCCACAGAACGGCCGCTACATCGGAATCGGAGGAGCGGTCACTTTCTGATGGTTTTGCAAACAACGGAAAAACCGGATGGCTTCGCAAAGAGTCCGAGATCAAGGCGACGCGGGCAGCAGGCGACGAGGCGTACTGTAGTTACGCCGCAGGTCGCAACGGCTGCCAAGCGCAACGCAGATATAGGGCTATTTGCGGAGCCATGAACTTTCTGATGCAGATCGACTACCTGATATTGTCCCTGACGGGCCGCTGCAACCTGGCCTGCGCCTATTGTTACAACGGCAGCGGCCGGCCGGGGGCCGACATGAAACCGGGTGTGCTTGCCAGGGCCTTTGCCCTGGCAGCTTCCGGCAGCGGTCCCCTGCACGTCCAGCTCACCGGCGGCGAGCCGGCCCTGGTGCCTGAGCTGATCCTCCAGGCCGCCGACCTGGCAGCCGGCCTGAAAAGGGCCTGCAGCCTGGCCGTCCAGACCAACGCCACCTGCCTTACCCCGGAGCTGGCCGATCTTTTCAGGGACCGCTTCATCCAGGTGGGAGTCAGCCTGGACGGCCCGCCCGGTATCCAGGAAAAACTGCGCGGCCGGGCCGGGGATACCCTGGCCGGCCTGCAGCTGCTGGAAGCTGCCGGAGTACCCTTCAGGGTGACCGCCGTGCTGACCGCCGCAAACACTGCCGGCCTGGACAAGCTGGTCCTGCTGCTGGCAGGCTTTGGCCAGGCGCGGGGCATCGGCCTGGACCTGCTGGTTACAAAGGGCCGGGCCGCAGGACCGGACAGCCCCCGGCCGCCTGATCCTGAAAAGCTGGAACACGGGCTGCGGGCCATGGCAGCCGCCCTGGAGGCGGTCAACTCCCGGCGGCAAAATCCCCTGCGGCTGCGGGAGCAGGACATGGCAATCGCCGCCCTGACAGGTTTCAAAAGAAAAGATTTCTGCCTGGCGGCCGCCGGCCGCAGCCTGGCGGTGGCCCCCGACGGCCGGCTGTTTGCCTGCAGTCAGACCATGGGCGACGAGCGCTTTGGCGCCGGAACCGTCTGGGAGCCGCAGCCGGAAAGACCCGGCCGGCTCCGGGGCCTGGCATTGGAAAACAGCTCCTGCGGCAACTGTCCCTTTGAAGAAAACTGCCCCGGGGACTGTCCCAGCCGGCTTTTGTACAACCGGCGCCGGGACCGCCTGCTGGCATGCACCCTCTACCGTGCCCTGCTGCCGGCAGACCGCCCCGGAAAGGCATCAAAAATCCACAACCGAGGTGAAACAAAATGAAAAAAGCCCTGAAGCTGGCCCTGCTGCACATGGACGTCGGCCACAAGCAGGTGGAAGCCAACCGCGCCCGGCTGGTGGAGCTGGCCGGCCGGGCCGCCGGCCGGGAAGCAAAGATAATCCTGGCGCCCGAGCTTGCCGTCTCTGGCTACTCCTTTTCCGGCCCGCGGGAGGTGACCCCCTTTGCCGAGACCGCCCGGGGCCCCACGGCCGCGGCCCTGGCAGAGGTGGCCCGGCGCTTCGGAGTCTTCATCGCCTTCGGCCTGGCAGAAAAAGACGCCGCCGGCGCCATCTTGCACAACAGCGCCCTGGTGCTGGGCCCGGACGGCAAAACCGCCTGTATCTACCGCAAGATCAACGCCGAAAGCCGCTGGGCCTGCCCGGGCGACCCGGTCCAGGACAACACCTTTGAAACCCCCTGGGGCCGGGTGGGCCTGCTGATCTGCTCGGACACCTACTACGGCCTTATGCCGCGGATCACCGCCCTGCGCGGGGCCGACCTGCTGCTCGTACCGGCCAACTGGCCCATCACCGGCATCGATCCCCAGGAGCTTTGGTCGGCCCGGGCCCTGGAAAACGGCTTTGCCCTGGCGGCCTGCAACCGCACCGGGATCGACAGGACCATGGACTGCCGCAAGGCCCCCTCGGTCATCTGCGACAACCGGGGCCGCACCCTGGCAGCCAGCATGGGCCCCGGCTCCAGGATCGTCATGCATGACCTGCCCCTGGATGCAAACGGCCGCCTGGAAAGCTCGCGCCGGAAAAAGCTGCTGGCCGCGCGCCGACCAGAGCACTACCACGGCTGCTACCTCGACCTGCGGCCGGTAAAGGACCTGACCTCCTTTTTCGATCTTCCGCCGGCCGGCCGGCTCAACCTGCTGGCCGTGGTGCCTTCCCAAAGCCGGCACCCGGCAGAAGCCCTCAACCTGGAGCTTGCCGCCAAGGCCCCTGTCCCTGAAACCCTCTGCCTGGTGCCGGTGCTGGACGAGCCAGCCCCGGAGCTGGAGACCCTGGAAGCAACCACTGCCCGCTGGCAGGTGGCGGCCTGCGCCTGCACCATCCAGGGCGGGCTGCGCCGCTTGCACCTTTTCCGCAACGGCAGGCTTGACTCCAACTGGACCCTGCCGGCCTGGCCTCTTGGCGAAGGCGACAGCCTCCCCCGATTCGACTTCGGCCCGGCCAGGATAACCCTGGCTCCCATGGCGGCCCTGCGCCATCCCGAACCGGCCCTCGCCGCCTCCAAGCAGGGCTGCGATCTTGCCATCGCCATCGAGCCTGAAATCAGCGCCGGGGACCGTCTGCTGGCAGGGGCGCGCACCATCGAGAACCTGGCCATCGCCGCCTGCGGCCGCAACCTGGCCGGCATCTGGCAGCCCCCCGAAGGCCACCGGCGCTGGGCCGAAGACCTGGCAGAGCCGGGCCAGGCCTGCCGCCTGACCCTGGACACCGGCCGGACCCGCCAAAAGCGCTTCCAGGACCGGGTGGATTTCAGGACCCTGCTGGCCGCCTCTTTCAACGGTTGAACCTGCGACGGCATCCGTGCTAAGCAAGGCGCCATGGAAAATTCAGACGACACCGGAAAACAGCCGCCGACAATCTTCGATTCCCACTGCCACCTGGACGACCGGGCCTTTGCCGCCGATCTGGACCAGGTGGTGGCCCGTGCCCGGGCCGCCGGGGTAAAGGCCATGATGACCGTGGGCATCGATCCTGAATCCTGCCGCCGCAACGTCGAGCTGGCCGAACACTATCCCGCCATCTACGCCGCGGTGGGCATCCACCCCCATGACGCCCGCCAATGCAGCCAGCAGGTCCTGGACGAGCTGGCCGGGCTTAGCCGCCATCCCAAGGTAAAAGCCTGGGGAGAAATCGGCCTGGACTTCAACCGCATGTTCTCTCCCCAAAAGGACCAGGAAAAGTGGTTCGTCTGCCAGATCGAGACCGCCATCGGCCTCGACCTTCCCATGATCTTCCACGAAAGGGACACCCGGGGCCGCTTCTACCAGCTTCTTTCTTCCTGCTGGAACTCCGGCTGCCGGGGCGTGGTGCACTGTTTTTCCGGCAACCGCCGGGACCTTGAGCGCTACCTGGCCCTGGGCCTCTACATCGGTGTGACCGGCATCGTCACCATCAAGCAAAGGGGGGCCAGGCTGCGCGAGCTCGTAAAGGGAATCCCGACCGACCGCCTGCTGATCGAAACCGACGCCCCTTTTCTTACCCCCACCCCGGAGCGCAACAAGCACCGCCGCAACGAGCCGGCCTTCGTGGCCCGGGTGCTGGAAAAGCTCTCCCAGGTCCTGGATCTTCCACCCGAGCAGCTTGCCGCCGCCACCTGGCAAAACACCTGCCGGCTTTACGGAATAGAAACAAATTCGTGACCTTGCAGCCCAACCCATCCTTCAAACCGTTTGCAATTTATCCGAGGCAATGCTAAGGGACATACATACCCGTTCTACATTGGTTTGATTCTGATTTGATCCGTTGCCCGGACTGCAAAACGCAGCAATATTTTCCCCGCAGCCCCCGGGCCAAAACGTTTGCCATTGACGCCCGCTAACCCTTACTGGCGTCACGGCCGCAGCCATGAAGTTCTGTTTTACAATGCCTCCGGGCATTGGCTCAATATGACTGCAATATACTGCAATTATTTATGTATCATGATTGTGCCTTGCAATATTTTCTGAATTTTGGGAAGTAGTTATATTGCAGGAGATGAAATACTTATCATAAGGTAAAAATAGATTTTATAACGTCCATATGGAGCGACGTTGGGTTTCAGAATAATGAATCGAAATATCTCATATGTGTTTCCAAATATTTCGACGTTTAACCGAAATGGGCGTGGTGGTCTTCATAAACGTTATAAAATAGCAGTAGATCATGGATGTAGCCTTATTGAGGTGCCTGCGGATTTTGTAAAAAATAAAACTGAGGTTCAATTAACGGGGAAAAAACTTGGAAGTGTTCTCAGCGCCCAGGACATTCAAAAGCTTTATGAGTCCGGTACACCATCAAAAAATATAAAATATATTTTGCATACCGAGCCTCAAGTTTCGCGTCGAAATGGGAAAGGGGCTTCTTGCACACCACAGCTTCAATGGAATAATCAGAAGTGGGTTCGCGATTTTGCCAATATGGCTATTTCAATTTCAAAAATATTTGGTGTTCCTCCTGCTGGAATTGAAATTCATCCTGGTGGAAGACATAATACCTATTCAGATATAGTGCGTTCAATAATCACTATTCGTGAATTGTTTAAAAATAGCTTCAACACTATTCCATTTGTAGTTCTTGAGAATCGCACTGGCCAAATCGTTTCTAATGGTGAACAGATACACGACTTTTGGCAGGTATTGTTGTTCAAGAATAAAAGTCTGAGCAAAGATGTTGGAATCGTTCTTGACATTCAACAGCTTTATACCGTCACAAAGAATGATTTTCTAAAACAACTCAATTTTATTCCACACGAATCGGTCAAGGGCCTTCACATCCACTGTAAGCATCGCACCCCATCGGTCGAGAATAAGATACCATGGGCAAAGGTGTTTGCTTGGATAGGGAAGATTAAGCATAAAATATTCCTGAACCCTGAAGTTCATCATCATTCACAGGCGATAGATACAATATCTTTTTGTAATGAAATGATGAAAAAACACCCAACAACAACGTCACAGGACTGCGAAAAACATGCCACCCGTAACCCTGGGCATTAGCACTAATGAGATAGAAACATGCCAATATTTAAGCTCAAAAAAAGAAATAATAATATTGAAAATGGCATATTAATTCCTGCTGAAAAAACATCAATTGAACTTGAGAGACATCTTGAATGTTGGCTCGAAAACAGTCCTTGGGCAATCGCTCAAGAACCCTTGCTGATTATTGGTAGGCAAACTCTTGCTTCACAAGAAAAATCTGAAACTATTTTCCCCGATCTTCTTGGAATTGATAAAGACGGAAATTTAGTGATTATTGAATTAAAAAAAGGTAAAACTCCAAGAGATGTAGTTGCACAGATTTTAGAATATGCTGCATGGGCTAATGATCTCTCCGAAGAAAATGTCCGAGACATAGCATCTAATTATTTTGCCAAAATTGGGATTGAAGAGGATATAGAGACTCAATTTTTGGAAACCTTTGAGGTTGATGAGATTCCCTCACTAAACAGTATGTTACGTTTATTTATAGCTGCTGAGGAAATAGCTCCATCGATTGCCAGGGTCAGTCGCTTCTTGCGTCAAGCTCATGGCATTGATATTAACTGTATCAAGTTCGCTATTTATCAAACTGAATCTGGGGAAATTCTAGTCAGTTCTGAATCGTATGTCGGACTAGAGGATATGATTTCCAAGAAAAAATCATCAGCAGCTCAACGCTGGTCTGGGGAGAAACCAGTAAAACAAGTGGTATGGGAAGCAGTTATAGAATTTACTAATAAAGATAAAACTAAAGTATTTTCACCCAAAGATATCGCGCAGATTATTCTTAAAAAGTATCCTACTTTCAACAAAAGTACTATCGGCTGTCAAATAATTGCTGATTGTGTCAATCATACTTCTCGCCATCATTATCCAGGCGGAGAGGATAGATATTGGTGGATAGAAAAAGGGAAATATAGATTATTTGATACAAGCAGGGATGAAAAAAATTGATTAATAAATTAGAATCGTAAAAAATGCTAACATCTATATGGCCTTCGCTTGTCAAGGGAAAAGTACCCCTCAGATCAGAAAATGGAGTAGATAGATATTTCGATCTTTAAAAACGGTTTTATTGGCAAGCGGTTAAGCGAGACTCCCTTTGGTCATATTCTCGCTATTATCGGCTTGGATCATTTTACTTTACGCACAAAGGTCAAGGTTGATATTTGCAAACAATGAACGCTTAACTGCCATTTGCATTGTTAATGGATAATTTGGAAAGAGCGGCACAGAGAAGATTTGTAAAAGAATAATCAAAATTTTCTACAGATTGTCATGCATATAAGCCAGAGCGTGGTCATGGAACAGCAGTTTAAAAAATGGTTGATTCAAAGAGGATATTCAGAAACAGGGGCGGCCATCAGCTATTCAAGAGCAATCAACCAAATATCTGAACACTATTCAAAAAACACCGGACAACAGATAGACATATATACAATATCAGAACAAGAAATTGTAAGTAAAATAGCGCACGATTATGGCCAGACCGGTAGATTTTCAGATTTTGGCAACAAACAACATGGTCGCTATAGAGCTGCTATTTATAGGTACTCAGAATTTTTTGTTAATCGTAATGAGCAGCTCAATTCCGACAATAATGACCAACATATAGAAGAAGTAATTCAAACACAAAAAACAGAGTTGCAACAAAATAATTTTGCATATGAACGAGATCTTCAAACAACGCTATGTGCACAAATATCAGAGTTATTTCCTGGATACAAAATATATGGTGAGTCAAATCTTGGTATTGAGTATTCTATTGGCGGTAGACGAATAGATATATTGTTAGAAAACATTGAAACAGGAGACTTATTAGCTATAGAGCTAAAATCAGGTAAAGCGGACTTTAAAGTTTTTGGGCAAATATCAATGTATATTGGATTACTTCAGAAAAAATTTCCTAATAAAAATATTACAGGGGTAATCGTTGCTGGAATAATTAATGACAGTTTACGGCAAGCCTGTGAAATAACAGACAAGGTACAATTGAAAATATATAGAATGAGCATCGAACTTGAAAACGCATAATATGAAAATTAAGAACAATAAAATAGATGTCGAATATGAGCGTTTATTCAAACCTTATCCTGAACTATCAAAGGCCAATCGAGTTCTTTTAAGCAACGCAAAAAAGAGGGGGGACGGTTGGCACCATGAATGCCTTAGCTCAATATTGTTATCAGCCTTTAGATTTGAAGGACTCCTTAATCAATTAGGTTATCAAACAATACCGTTTTGGGATGAAATTGAGAGAATCTCATGGCTTAGAAAACTCAAAATCCTATGCAAATATTTTAGCATTCCCTTAAATCTTGGTGAGCGCCCTTTTCAGACAATTGTTGAATTGTTTTCTTTCAGAAATGAATTTGTTCATCCCAAACCTCAGGTTCTCATAAAAAAACAAGTTGTTAAAAGAAAAAACATGGAATCGTATATAGATGAACATATACCATCATTTCAAAAAAATAAGCCGCTAACTGAATGGGAAAAAAAGTGCAGCCTCGAATTCACAGAGAGATGCTATGAAGATGTTAGTGATTTAGCTAGAATTCTTTGTAAAGGAGCTGATGTTGATTGGAACGATTTTTTGATTATGGGATGCTCGTGTGTATCGGGACCTTTCGAGATTGAATAAGGAAAACGAACAAAAGCAATTAACACAGCCGTCTAACCTCTATATCGCCTTTACTTGTCATAAAAAGAGTACCCCTTAGAATCAGATAGATATCTCGATCCTTAAAGACGGTTTTATTGGAAAGCGGTCTGAGATTTCCGACTTTTGTCTTCGGTCATGGGAGTCAGGGCGATGAAAATATCGCGTCTGCACCAAACCCGCCTGAGGCGGGCAGGCATCTGACAGGATGATTGACTGGCCGGTCCCCAGCCCGGGAAAGCGTATAAACTTGACCCCGGGTTCGACAGTCATAGGTTAACGAAAGTGGTTATTGATAATAATAACAGGACATAACGCGGATCGGCAAAAACCGCGTAGTGCCTATGGAATTAGGCGGACAAAT
>JAMOUQ010000057.1 GCA_027068085.1 Desulfobacteraceae bacterium
ATGTGCCGGAGAAGAAAAAAGATATTTAGGGGCAATGGCCGTTATTTCAATATGATAGGCGCAGGTTGATTCCCGGTGTGCCCGGCGGGTGTCAAAATCTTGGACAATGGTTGCGCTTTTCCGGCTTCAATGTTGCCGGTGTACGGAGGGCCGGCGGCGTTTGCGGCGTTTTTTCCTTATACGGGCATTGGGGGTGCGGTTGAGGACTTCGATCAACTCCTGTCCCAGCACGCGGCACTGCCAGCGTTTGATGCCGCTGACCGCGGCCAGCTCTTTTTCGCTCTTTGGGTTTGCCAGCACGATCTGTCTGATCATGTTCTTGCTGAGCAGCAGCGGCGGATCGATTCCCTCGCTTTCGGCCCGGCGGTCCCTCCAGTTGCGCAGGGCCTTGATTTTGGGAGCCACCTGGGCCGGAAGCCGCGGACTGTGATTGCGGGGATACAGGGGCAGCTGGCCGGAAGGCAGCTGGCGGGCCCTGGCAATGGTCCCGGTCAGCGCCCGGCCGTACATCTGAACCTGCTTGGCGCTGAGGATGCCGGTGGCCTTGAGGCTGTTTTGGGAAGCTGGCATGGCCAGGGCCAGTTTGAGCAGGGCATTGTTGCTTATTATTTTGAAAAGGGGGCGGTCCTTGAATTTTGCCCGTTTCATTCTCCACTGGAGCAGGGCTTCCAGGATTGCCAGCTGGCGCGGCGAAAGCCGGCCGGCCCCCTTGCATTTTAAAAACAAGGGCTGACCGTTGTTGTCCGGCGGCCTGACATGGACCAGGCGTTCGCACTCTTCGGTGACCCACTCCAGGCGGCCCTTTTGGGTCAGTTTTTTGCGCAACCGTTCGGCCAGCGGAATCAGGAAACGGACGTCAGAGGCGGCATACTCCAGCATGGCCTCGGGCAGCGGGCGCTGTGACCAGTCCTTTTTCTGGTACTTCTTGTCCAGCTCGACACGGAAATGGGCCTTGACCAGGGCATCCAGGCTGGTTTCGGGCATGCCGAGGAAGGTGGCCGCCAGCTGGGTGTCGAACAGGTTGTCGATGGTTATGTTGAAATCGCGGTAAAGGCTGCGCACGTCGTAATCGGCTCCGTGGAAAACCTTGCATACGGAGCCATCGGCAAACAGCGGTTTCAGGGCGTCAAGGCCATCTAACGCAAGGGGATCGATGATGGCTATGCGGCTGCCGGCGCACATCTGCAACAGGCATACCTTTTCCCTGAAATGGTACATGGAGTCGGCCTCCAGGTCCACGGCTACCTGGCTGTGCCGGCCGGCATACTCGGCGAAGCGGGCCAACTGTTCCGCTTCGTTTATCAGGGTTGTTTCGTACGATGGTGTCATGAAACTATTTCGTTTATCAGGGTTGTTTCGTACGATGGTGTCATGAAACTATTTTTTTGCTTGACCCGCCAGGGTAAATTCTCTTAATCCTTTTAAGCTTATGTTGGTGTTATCAATTTAATGACAAATTTGCAAAAATCCGAAGCCATTTCATATCAACCCCAAGGCAGTCCAAGGTGAACCGCAAATGATTACTATAACACTTCCTGACGGAAGCTCAAAGCGCTTTGAAACTCCGCCGACCGGCCTGCAGGTGGCCGAGTCCATTTCACCCGCCCTCGCCAGGCAGAGTGTGGCCATGGAAGTCGATGGAATTGTCAAGGATCTGAGCCAAACCATCGACAGGGATGCCCGCGTCAGGCTCATTACCACACGGGATCCCGAGGCCCTGGAGATCATGCGCCACAGCGCGGCCCACGTCATGGCCCAGGCGATCCTGCGCCTTTACCCGGAGGCCAGGCTGACCATAGGTCCGGTTGTCGAAGACGGCTTTTATTACGATATCGACATGGAGCCGGTTTCCGAAGAGGATTTCGGCCGTATCGAGGCCGAGATGAAAAAGATCGTCAAGGCCAAGCTGCCCATAACCCGCAAGGAAGTTTCCAAGCAGGAAGCCCTGAAGTTTTACGCCGGTGAACCATACAAGCTGGAGATGATCCGGGAACTGGAAGACGGCACCATATCTTTTTATTCCCAGGGCGAGTTTACCGACCTTTGCCGGGGGCCCCATGTTCCCCATACCGGGTTTGTAAAGGCTTTCAAGCTGATGAAGGTATCCGGGGCCTACTGGCGGGCCGATCAGTCCAGGGCGCAGTTGCAGAGGATCTACGGCACCGCCTTTTTCGACAAGAAACAGCTCAAGGCCTATCTTAATTTCCTGGAAGAAGCCCGCAAGCGCAACCACCGCCGCATCGGAACGGCCATGGATCTTTTCAGTTTCCACGATGAAGCTCCGGGGATGCCCTTTTTCCACGCCCGGGGAATGGCCCTCTGGAACGCCCTGCTGGAGTACTGGCGCCGGGAACACCAGGTGGCCGGATACGTGGAGACCAAGACCCCCATCATGCTCCAGCGCACCTTGTGGGAGCGTTCCGGGCACTGGGAAAATTACCGTGACAACATGTACACCAGCCAGATAGACGACCTGGAATACGCCATCAAGCCGATGAATTGCCCCGGCGGGATGCTGCTTTACAAGCGCAAGCACCACTCCTACCGCGATCTTCCCATCCGGGCGGCTGAAATCGGCCTGGTGCACCGTCACGAGCTCAGCGGCGTGCTCAACGGCCTTTTCCGGGTAAGGGCCTTTCACCAGGACGATGCCCATATCTTCATGACTCCCGGCCAGATCCAGGACGAAATCCTGGCCCTGCTGCGCCTGGAAGAGAGGATCTACAGCACCTTCGGCCTGGGATTCGAGCTTGAGCTTTCCACCCGTCCGGAAAAGTCCATCGGTACCGACGCCCAGTGGGAACTGGCCACCGAAGGGTTGCGGTCGGCCCTGGATGCCTATGGCCGGCCTTACCGCATCAACGAGGGTGACGGGGCGTTCTACGGCCCCAAGATCGACCTGCACATCAAGGACGCTCTTAACCGCACCTGGCAGTGCGGAACCATCCAGCTGGACATGTCCCTGCCGGAAAGGTTCGACCTTTTCTATATCGGCAAGGATAACGAACGCCACCGGCCGATCATGCTTCACCGGACGGTTTTCGGGTCCATCGAGAGGTTCCTGGGTATCCTGATCGAGCATTTTGCCGGCAAGTTTCCCCTCTGGCTGGCTCCGGTCCAGGTGGCCGTGTTGCCCATGAACGACCAGCTGATCGATTTCGCCCGTCAGGTTGCAGCCGACCTGGAAGGGATCGGGCTGCGGACCGAGGTGGACTGCCGCAGCGAGAGCCTCAACAAGAAGATCCGGGATGCCCAGCTGGCCAACATCCCGCTGATGCTTACCTGCGGGGCCAGGGAAAAGGAGGCCGGCACCTATTCTGTCCGCACCCTGGACGGAAAGGTTCATTTCGGGATCGAGCCGGCCCGTTTCAAGGAGAAGGTGCTTGAAAACATCGCCGGCCGCAGACTGACCCCGGACATTTTCGATCGATGATCCGCCCGGGTGAGTTCGGGCGTTACTGGCTGCCGGTGATTCTGTACTGTGGGGCCATTTTTCTCCAGTCGTCTTTCCCCGTGCCGGCCGGGCTTCCCAGTCTGCCTCACCTGGACAAGGCGGTCCATGCCGTAATCTATGGAGGCCTTGCCGTTCTGTTCTGCCGGGCTTTGCGGAGACGGCCGGCATTCAGGGACCGGATGGGGAAAGTGGGCTGGCTGAGCTTCGGAGCGACCGTGCTTTACGGCCTGAGCGACGAATTGCACCAGTCGTTGGTGCCGGGAAGGTCTGCCGAGGCGTTTGACCTGCTGGCCGATGCAGCCGGGGCGCTTGTGGGGATCTGGCTGTTCGCCCGGCTGCATGCCGGCCGGGGCCAAAAGAAACCAGGTGGCCCCGGCTGTGGCGATTGACAAACAACCTCTGTTTTTATAGAACACTGGAGTGCGAAAGTCGGCGTTTTTTGTTTGAAGCCGGCCGGGTGCACGCGTTAAGAACATGGGTGTCGGGAGCCCCTTGGGCCCCTGGTGTATTGTCCCGTGATAAAGGCCGATGAAAACCGCCTCTCCGGGGGCGGTCTGCTTTGGAAGCCCTTTTTTCTTACCAGATCCTTAGCCAAGGAGCTGAGCCTGTCATGACCACCAGCAAAATCATTACCATCAACGGCCGTGAACTGACCTTTGAAAACGATGAGACCATCCTGGAGGTTGCCCGGCGCAACGGGATCGAAATTCCCACCCTCTGCCATTTGAAGGGCACCCAGCCAACCGGTGCCTGCCGTATCTGTGTGGTGGAGGTGGAGGGGGCCCGCAACCTGATGCCGGCCTGTTGCACTCCGGCCGCCGACAAGATGGTGGTGCGCACCGAGTCGCCCCAGGTGGTGGCGGCCCGCAGGCTGATAATCCAGCTGATGCTGGCCTCGGGCAACCACAACTGCGCAATCAGGGGCTCTGACAACCAGGACTGGACCGCCTTTCAGCTCAAGGTGCAGGAAGAAGACGGCAGCAGCGATTTGTGTCCGGTATGGGGCGATTGCCGCCTCCAGGACCTGGCTTACCGTTACCAGGTGTCAGGGGAACGTTTCGACGCCACCGTTAACCGTTACCCCATTGAAGACGTCAATCCGTTCATAGTGAGGGACTTTTCCCGCTGCATACTCTGCGGCCGGTGCGTCCAGGCCTGCTGTGAAGTACAGGTAAACAATGCCATCAGTTTCGGCTACCGGGGGCCGTTTTCCAAGATAATCGCCGCCGGCGACCGTCCCCTGAAAGATTCGGACTGCGTGTTTTGCGGGGAATGCGTCCAGGTCTGTCCGGTGGGCGCCCTGGTGGAAAAGGAGGCCCGCTACCGGGTCCGCCCCTGGGAAACCGGCAAGGTCAGGACCACCTGCACCTACTGCGGGGTGGGTTGCCAGATACTGCTCCATGTCAAGGACGGCAAGGTGGTCAAGGTGACCGGAGTGCCCGACAGCCCTCCGAACCACGGCAGTCTTTGCGTCAAAGGCCGTTTCGGTTTCGATTTCATCAATTCGGAAAAGCGGCTCACCAAACCGCTGATCAAGGAAAACGGCAAATTCCGGGAGGCGGACTGGGATGAAGCCCTGGACCTGGTGGCCGGGCGGTTCAGGGAGATCGTAGAGAAAAATGGCTCCGAAAGTGTCGGGGTGCTCACCTCCGCCCGGGTGACCAACGAGGAAAACTACATTGCCAACAAGTTTGCCAGGGCGGTACTCAAGACCAACAACATAGATCATTGTGCCCGGCTCTGACATTCCTCCACCGTGGCCGGTCTGGCCGCAGCTTTCGGATCCGGTGCCATGACCAACACCATCGCCGACATCGAAGAGGCCGATGTCATCTTGGTGACAGGTTCCAATACCACCGAAAATCATCCCGTGCTTTCAGCCTTCGTCAAGCGGGCCGTCAAGTTCAAGGGGGCCAAGCTGATCGTTGTCGACCCGCGGCGGATCAAGCTGACCCAATTCGCCGACCTGTGGCTGCGCCCCAACCTGGGCACCGATGTCGCCTGGATCAACGGCATGATGAACGTCATAATCAACGAGGGCCTGCTGGACGAGGATTTCGTAGACCGGCGGACAGAGGGTTTCGAGGCCCTGCGCAAGGTGGTCGAAAAATACGACCCCGAGTTCGTGGAAGGAATCACCGGTATTCCGGCCGAAGCCCTGCGCGCTGCGGCCAGGCTCTACGGCAAGGCCGGGGCGGCAAGTATCCTGTATTGTATGGGCATAACCCAGCACACCACCGGCACGGACAACGTCAAGTCCCTGGCCAACCTGGCCATGCTGACAGGCAATCTCGGCCGGCCCGGAACCGGTGTCAATCCCCTGCGGGGCCAGAACAATGTCCAGGGGGCCTGCGACATGGGGGGGCTGCCCAACGTTTTTTCCGGCTACCAGCCGGTTACCGATCTGGCGGTGGTCAAGAAGATGGAAGACGCCTGGGGGGTGAGCGGAATTCCCACCAAGCCCGGCCTGACGGTTACCAAGATGATTCCCATGGCCCACGAGGGCAGGCTCAAGGCCCTGTATATCATGGGTGAGAATCCCCTGGTCTCCGATCCCGACCTCAACCATGCCGAAAAGAGCATCAAAAACCTCGATTTCCTGGTGGTGCAGGATATTTTTCTCACCGAAACCGCCCAGCTGGCCGACGTGGTCCTGCCTTCGACCTGTTTTGCCGAAAAAGACGGGACTTTTTCCAACACCGAACGGCGGGTCCAGCGGGTGCGCAAGGCCCTGGAGCCACCCGGCGAGTCCATGGAGGACTGGAAGATCATCTGCAGTGTCGCCACCCGCATGGGATACGAAATGAAATATCCCGACAGCGAGGCGATTTTCAACGAGATAGCCCGGGTGACCCCGTCGTATGCGGGTCTGAGTTACGCCAGGATAGAAAAGGAAGGTCTTCACTGGCCCTGCCCAAGCGCCGAACATCCGGGCACCCCTATTTTGCACACCCAGCAGTTTGCCCGCGGCCGGGGACTTTTTCACGCCATCGAATGGATACCGCCCTCTGAGCAGACAGACGATGAATATCCCATGTACCTTACCACGGGCAGGATTCTGTATCAGTATCATACCGGCACCATGACCATGAAGACCGGCGGGCTGAACTTCAAGGCGCCCGAGGCTTTCGTTGAGATTTCCGCAGCGGACGCGGCCCGCTACCGGCTGGCCGACGGAGACATGGTCAGGGTCAGCTCAAGGCGGGGGGAGATCGTGGCCCGGGTCAAGGTGTCGTCCAAGGCCGTGGACGGGACGATTTTCATTCCCTTCCATTTTGCCCGGGCAGCGGCCAACCGGCTGACCAATGCCGCCCTGGATCCTGTCAGCGGCATTCCGGAATACAAGGTCTGCGCCGTCAGGATATCAAAAGCGGCCTGAAATCGGATCATAAGACAAAAAAAGCCCCGGCTGACGGCCGGGGCTTTTTTATTATCTGCCGGGAGGGTCTGGTTTTACATTTCCGATTCAGGGTGAAAGACGTCCACGTCCTTAAGGTCGTCGCCGAGATAGGCCCTTTCATTGGGACCCAGAATGCCCAGGGAAAGGCAGAGAATGGTCCAAAGGTGCACGGTCTGCCAGGCATGATCGTGCTGTTCTGCCAGGTCGTGGATCTGGCTGTGGCAGTTGTGGCACGGGGCGATACAGTAATCGGCCTTGGTGGCCATGATCTGCTCCACCTTGAGGCGGCCGTAGTAGCGCCTGGCATCGGTGTACCCGGATTGCAGGTAACCGCCTCCGCCGCCGCAACAGAAGTTGTTGGAACGGTTGGGGTACATTTCGATGAAGTTTTCTTCTCCCACGCAGGTCTTTACCACGAAGCGGAGATCTTCTGCCACCGGGTCGCCAAAGGTCTTGCGGACCAGCTGGCAGGGATCCTGGACGGTGAAGGTGACCTTGCGGTCCTTGTTCCAATCGCTGCTGGGTTTGAGCTTGCCCTCGCGGATCCATTTTGCGTAAAGGCGGATGATGCTTTCGATCTCGAAGTTGTGCTCGATGTTGAATTTTTCCAGTCCGACCCGGACTGCGAAAAGTTCGTGCCCTCACTCGGTGTTGAGCCAGACCTTGCAGCCAAGGTCTTCCACCGCCTTGGCCTTTACCCTGACTATGTGTTCCCAGTTTTCATCGTCGGCCAGGAACATGCAGTAGTTCTCGGCGGCCCACCCTTTGGTGCCGTAGGTCCAGTCGGCCCCCACAAGGTGAAGTATCTTCCACAGGGGCACCATCTCGTCCGGTTCGGTGACCGGCTCGCGCGAATTCTGGTTGAGAAAATAATAGGCGCCCTTCTTGTTGACCGGAGCCTGCATTTCGGCAAATTCCGGTTGTGTTTCGCGATACTCTTCCAGTACGTCTTCCACCACGAAGGCGAAGTCTTCTTCAGTGGCTCCCATGGCGCTGCATGTGTCGTTGCGCAGGGCCATGTCGCAGGAGCCGACTATGCCCTTGGGGCGTTTTTCCCGCGGCCAGCTCTGGCGGGCGTAGTAGACCAGTTGGGGTATGTTGATTTTCATGGGACAGACATAGATGCAGCGCTGGCACATGCTGCACATCCAGACCCACGGGGTTGAAGTGATTTCTTCATCCATGCCCAGGGCCGCCATTCGCAGAAACTTGCGGGGATCCATCCCTTCAAGGCCGGTGGCCGGGCATCCGGATGAGCAGGCACCACAGGTCAGACAAAGGTTGAGGTTGCCGCCGTCAGGCAGGATTTCCTTGACCTTGTCGATGAAGGTGCTCTTTTTTTTGCCACCCAGTTTGATCGCTTCTTCAGCCATTTAATATAACCCTCCGTAAATTTGTTCCCCTCCTTGAGCACATTTTACGAAACACCATCTTTTATTGACGAAACGTTGGAAAATTACAAGTAAAAAATTTGCCGCAGAAGGATTCCGGGAGAGCACGTTGTGATTGCCGGCGGTATAATGAATCTGTCTTCAATAAAACGTACGGAACTCGCGCAGCGCTCGCAAATTGGCCTTTTGATTTTCTTACAAAGCATATATCCGGTATTATTTTCCATGGTTATCAGTAAAAATTATAAAAGGGCTCTGATTTGGGACCCACCACAATAGGGCTTGACAGGGGGAGAGGGGTTTTGATAACTGAATGAATATTCATTCATAAACGGAAATGTCATTACGTCAAGGAGGGGGGATCATCGCAACCAGGGGCAGACATAACGACAAGTATCGCAGGATACTTGAAGCGGCGGTGAAGGTTTTTGCCGAGCAGGGATTTCACCAGTCGACCATCGCCCAGGTGGCCAAAGAGGCCGGGGTGGCCGATGGCACCATCTATCTCTATTTCAAAAACAAAGACGATATCCTGATTCAGTTTTACAGGTACAAGACCCGGCAGGTCTTCCAGAAGTTCCGGAACGAGGTGGAAAAAGGATCGACGGCGGTCGAAAAGCTGAGAAACCTGATCCGCACCCACCTGCAGGAGTTCCAGAACGACCGTGACATGGCCATCGTCTACCAGGCCGAAACCCACCAGAACCGGAGACTGGCCTTCGAGCAGATCAGGGATATGTCCAAGATGTACCGGGACATCATATCCGAGGTCATCGAGCAGGGCCAGGAGGAAGGCACCATGCGCAAAGACCTGTACGTGGGGCTGGTCAAGCGTTTCGTAAACGGAGCGGTGGATGAAGTGATCAATTCCTGGATCCATTCGGGCGGCAAGTATGACCTGGTTTCCATGGCCGATCCCCTGGTGGATCTGTTCATCCGGGGCATCGGTAGCGACAAGGTCTGCGAACAAGTCGTGCGCCGCGGGATTAAATCATAAAGCCAAAAACATACAGGGAGAAAACTCATGGCACAGGTAATCGCCGATCGGAAAGACGTCGATTTCGTTCTTTTCGAGCAACTGAAAGTCGATGAACTGAGCAAACACGAAAAGTTTGCCGAGTTCAACAAAAAGACCGTGGAGCTGGTCGTGGCCGAGGCCCGCAACCTGGCCGTCAAGGAAATCCTGCCCACCCAGAAAGAAGGGGACGATCAGGGCTGTGTTTTTGAAAACGGCAAGGTGATCGTGCCTGAATGTTACAAGCGTGCCTGGAAGCTGTTTCTGGAAGGCGAGTGGCTGGCCCTTCCCGAGGACCCGGAATACGGCGGCCAGGGCATGCCCCGGACGGTCGCCATGGCCTGCGGGGACTATTTCAACGGCGCCAATTACGCCTTCATGATGTATCCGGGCCTGACCCACGGAGCCGCCCTGCTGGTGGAGGCCTTCGGTACGGAGAAGATCAAAAAGCTTTTTCTGAAAAACATGTTTACCGGCAAGTGGACCGGCACCATGCTGCTTACCGAACCGGAGGCCGGATCAGACGTGGGGGCCCTGACCACCAGCGCCGTCAGAAACGACGACGGTACCTACTCGATAACCGGCAACAAGATTTTCATTTCTTCCGGCGAACACGATCTGGCCGAAAACATCATTCATCCGGTGCTGGCCCGCATCGAAGGAGCCCCCAAAGGGACCAAGGGTATTTCACTCTTCCTGGTTCCCAAGTACTGGGTCAACGACGACGGCAGCCTGGGCGAATTCAACGATGTGGTCTGCACAGGCATCGAGGAAAAGATGGGTATCCACGGCAACCCCACCTGTTCGCTCACCCTTGGCGGCAAGGGCAAGTGCCGGGGCTACCTGCTGGGGGAGGAAAACAAGGGTATGCGGGCCATGTTTCTGATGATGAACGAGGCCCGCCTCCTGGTGGGGATGCAGGGAATGGCCTGCGCCAGCGCCTCTTACCTGAATGCCGTCAATTACGCCCGCCAGAGAATTCAGGGCCGCCATCTGCTGAAGATGATGGATCCGGAAGCCCCCTCGGTGCCCATAATCCAGCATCCTGACGTGCGGCGCATGCTGCTGCACATGAAGGCGTACGTGGAAGGGATGCGCAGCCTGCTTTACTACGTCGGCATGCTTACGGACCGCAGACAGGTTACCGCGGACGAAGAATCCAGGGCCAAGTATCAGGGGCTGATCGATCTGCTGATACCCATATGCAAGGGATACGTTACCGACCGGGCTTTCGATATCTGCAGTATCGGTATTCAGGTTTACGGCGGTTACGGTTACATCCGCGATTATCCCCAGGAACAGCTGTTGCGCGATTGCCGCATTACCATGATTTACGAGGGAACCAACGGCATCCAGGCCATGGATCTGCTGGGCCGCAAGCTGGGTCTGAACAAGGGCAAGCCGATCATGGACCTGATGGGCGAGATTCAGCAGGTAATCGCCCGGGCCGGGCAGACCGGGGCGCTTGCCCCCCTGGCGGCCGATCTGGAAAAGGCGCTCAACCGGCTTGGAGAAGTGGCCATGCACCTGGGCGGCAAAGCCATGAGCCCCGAAGTCCTGAAGGCGTTTGCTTTCGCCCATCCTTTCCTGGAAGTTTCAGGAGACGTGGTTATGGCCTGGATGCTGCTGTGGAGGGCGGTGATCGCCGCCTCCAGGCTCGCCAAGGGAGCCAAGAAAAAAGATCGGGACTTTTACGAAGGCCAGATCAAGAGCGCCGAGTATTTCACCCAGGTGATTCTGCCGGCCACCATGGGCAAGATGGATGCAATCGTAAAGATGGACGGAGCGGCCATCGATATCGGTGAAGACGCCTTCGGCGGCAAATAAGCCGGCTGTCTGCAAGGTTTATAAATTATCAAAAAGCCCCGGCGCGCAAAGCCGGGGCTTTTTTATGAAGTTATTTGCTCTTTTTGAAGAGCCTTGTCTCAACCTTGCCTTTTCTTCAGCTCCTCGGCCCGCAGGTCTTTTTTGAGCACCTTGCCCACGTTGGATTTGGGCAGCTCGTCCCGGAATTCGATCTCGGTGGGCCACTTGTACTTGGCCAGCTTGTCGTGGCAGTATTCGATCATTTCCTGCTCAGTGGCTGTCTCGCCCGGTTTCAGGACGATGAAGACCTTGACCGCCTCTCCCCGCTGGGGATGGGGGATGCCGATGGCGGTGGCTTCCAGGACCTTGGGGTGTTCGAAGTAGACCTCCTCTATGTCCCGGGGATAGACGTTGTAACCGCCGGAAATGATCATGTCTTTTTTGCGGTCGACTATGTAGAAATATCCGTCTTGGTCCATGCGGGCGATATCGCCCGTATGCAGCCAGCCGTCAGTCAAGGTTTCGGCCGTGGCCTCGGGCCGGTTCCAGTAGCCTTTCATCACCTGGGGTCCCTTGATCAGCAGCTCGCCCGATTCACCAACCGGCAGATCCGTGGCGCCGTCGTTCAGATCTACGATCCGGCATTCGGTGTCCGGAATGGGCACGCCGATACTGCCCACCTTGCGCCGGTCCTTGGCAAAGGGATTGATGTGGGTGACAGGGGTCGTTTCGGTCAGGCCGTAGCCTTCGACGATCACCGCTCCGGTACGCTCCTCGAATTCCCGGATGACTTCCACCGGCAGGGGGGCGCTGCCCGAAAAGCAGCCCTTGATGGATGTCAGGTCCACCTTATCTATATCCGGGTGCTGCAGCATGCCGATGTACATGGTGGGCACCAGGGGAGCGAAAGTCGGTTTGTACTTGGTGATGGCCTCTATCAGCTGAGGCGCCTGGGGCTTGGGCACCAGGATGTTGCCCCAGCCCATATGAATGGCCAGATTCATGGCGGTGGACAGGCCGAAGACGTGGAAAAAAGGCAGGGCTCCGAGCATGATTTCGTCGTGCCCGAATTCCGGAAACCATGCCCGCAGCTGCTGGACCTGCATGCTCAGGTTCCCGTGGGTGAGCATGACACCCTTGGAAACGCCGGTCGTTCCGCCGGTGTACTGGTACATGGCCACCTGTTCAAAGTCCAGTCCGGGTCTTTCCTGGATGGGGCGGGCGGAGGCCGTCAGGGATTTCCAGCGGTAAAGATCCGCAGCCGGCTCAACCTTGGCCGCCAGGCCTTTTTTCTTGGCCACCAGGGGAAAGAGCAGATTCTTGGGAAAAGGCAGGTAATCGCCGATTGAAGTGTAGACTATCTGGCCGATGGATGTCTTGGGCCGCAGGTTCACCATCCGGTTTGCCAGCAGGTCCAGGGTTATTAGGACCTTGGCGCCCGAATCGTTGAACTGGTGCTCCAGCTCCCGGTCGGCGTAGAGGGGATTGTTCATGACGGCAATCGCCCCCAGGCGCATTATGGCGTAGTAGGCTGCCACGCACGGAATCACGTTGGGCAGCAGGATGGCGACCGCGTCGCCCCGGCCTATGCCGAAATCCGCCAGGCAGGCGGCAAAGCGATCGACCATGTCGTTGAGGCCGGCGAAAGTCAGCTCGCAGCCCTGAAAGTTCAGGGCCATCTTGTCCGGGAATCTTTCGGCCGAGCGGTCAAGGAACTCCGGCAGGCAAGCCTTCTCGTAGTCCAGGTGTTCGGGAATGCCCTTCAGATAGTAGGCCAGCCATGGTTTGTCTTTATAATTAACCGTGTTTGCCATGCGCACCTCCTCACAGATTACGGTGGGGCGATCCCGGTTCGGCTGCCGGAAGCAGGAGGCAGCTGCCGGGACCCTGAAAACGGGCTAATTGCTTTGCCGGCCGGCCGTTTCCGGAAATCGCGCACCGCCCGTGGCCAATGTTTTATCGATTATAGCTTAATTTTTTAAATTTAGCTATTTTTTCCTATAGATATATGCTTTGCGCCCGATTTGGGACACCCTGCACCAATCTTCATATTTGACATGACGGGCATGGGTATGGGAAAGAAGGTCGCTGGATGAATAGCCAGCGCGCCGATGTTCCGATACCGCTTGCGAATATAACCTCTCACCGGCCGCTATTTTGGCACGGTTGAAAGTGACATGATACAGTCCGACAGAGTCATGAACCCGAAGCGGATTATGTCCGCTGTCAGAATATATGTGTCCGGAGGTCGAGCATCTCCGGATGGGCTGCCCCGGCATGCGGGAAACCATGGGCGCCTCCCCGGGCGGGAGGGCTCGCCCGCCCGGCGGCAGTGCAACAAGTTTTTGCTTGACAGGGTTGCCGGCCACGGGTAATGAATGAATGCTCATTCATTTTGATAACCTGCAATTATCACAGATGAAGGGAGTTGAAAAGTAAAAAATGGAAACTGCGTTGATACCGCCCGCCAAGTATTTTTTTCTCTTCATACCGACGGTGATTTTCTCCATCGTCATACCGGTCATCGGGGTGGCTCTTTTTACATACATCATTGCCATCAGGTCGGCTCCCCTGATAAAAGCGGCGCCCGACAACCGCTTCGACAACCTGCCGCAGAGGGTTCGCCAGCTGGTCAAGATATGGCTGCTGCAGTGGCGCCAGCCGCGTTACCGGACAGCCGGTATCCTGCACATACTGATATTTGCAGGTTTTCTGGTTTTGAGCATCCGTTCCATGTCCATGGTCGTAATTGGTGTCTTTCCCCATTTCGTGCCGCCGGGACTGGACGGCGCGAAAGGTGTCGTCTACAACATATTGAAGGACTATGCGGCAACCTGGGTCCTGGTGGCGGTGGTGCTGGCCGCCTGGCGCCGGGCGGTGGTCAAGCCCGCGAGATACGCGGTTCCGCCCAAATACGGCAAGGATCATACCTGGGAGGCCCTTTTCGTGCTGGGGATGATCGGGGCCCTGATGATCAGCGAAAGCCTGTTCGAGGCAACCCTGGCTGCTGCCCGGCTCCAGCAGGGACAGCACGCCGAACTGCTGGCTCCCCTCAGCCTGGCCTGGATCTTCAAACACATCCTGGCCGGCAAATCCCGGGCCGTCTTGCAGGGGCTTCACATAGCGTCCTATTATGTGCATGACCTGGTGTTCTTCTCTTTCCTTTGCTTTTTGCCCATGGGCAAGCATTTCCATGTGATCACTTCCTTTTTCAACGTCTTTTTCATGCGTACCCGCCGGGGCAACATCAAGCCGGTACGCTACGGCGTGCCCGACGACAAGCTGGACGACCTGGATTCTTTCGGGGTGAAGAAGCTGGAGGATTTCACCTGGAAGCACATGCTGGATTTTTATTCCTGCGCCGATTGCGGCCGCTGTTCGGACAACTGTCCGGCCAACGCCGTGGGCCGGCCCCTTTCGCCCCGCTTCATCAGCATCAAGGGCCGCGATCTGCTCTTTAAGAATTATCCTGTCTATCCGTACAAGGCTCCCTTCAAGGTGGGCCAGGAGGTTATGGGCACAATTTACGAAGAAGACGAGATCTGGTCGTGCACCACCTGCGGAGCCTGCGAGCAGGAATGCCCCCTGGGTATCGAATACATCGACAAGATCGTGGACCTGCGGCGGGCGATGGTGGACGAAGGGATGGTTCCCCAGTCTCTGCAGAAACCTTTGCGGGCCCTGGAAAAGAGGGGCAATCCCTGGGGCAAGCTGGAAAAGAAGCGGGTGGAATGGACCAAGGAGCTGGCCGAGCAGGCGCCGGTAAAGATCCTGGACGGCAAGCAGACGGCCGATCTGCTCTACTTTGTTGACAGCATTTCGTCCTACGATGACCGGATGCAGGAAATCGCCCGGGCCACGGCCCGCGTGCTGCAGGCTACCGGCGCCGATTTCGGCATCCTGGGCAAGGCCGAGAAAGACAGCGGCCATGAGGTGCGGCGCTTCGGCGAAGAAATGCTCTTCCAGGACCTCAAGGAGCAAAACATAGCGGCCATCGAAAAAGCGGGAGTTTCCGGGATCGTAACCGCCGATCCTCATGCCTTCAACGCTTTGAAAAACGATTACCAGGGGCTGCCTCCGGTCCGGCATATCAGCCAGTATCTGGCCGGGCTCATCCGGGACGGCAAGCTGCAGTTCAATCCCCTCCAGGATGGTGACAAGGTCTATACTTACCACGATCCCTGCTACCTGGGCCGGCACAACGAGCTGTACGACGACCCCCGGGCGGTCCTGGACGCCATCCCGGGCCTGAAGAGGGTGGAGATGGAACGTTGTCGCGACCGCTCTTTTTGTTGCGGCGGCGGCGGACTGATGCTTTTCTACGAGCCCCACGAAGATGAGAGGATGGGTGTGATCCGGGTGAAGATGGCCGCGGCGGCCGGCGCCGACGTGATCGTGACCGCCTGCCCCTTCTGCCTGGTAAACGTGGAAGACGCCATCAAGGTGGCCGGGCTGGAGGGAAAACTGGAGGCCATAGACCTGGTGGAGCTTGTGGCCGCTCAGCTATGATTGTGGCTCCATGCAGTCGCCGGCGAATCAATTAGGCAGGATACAGGTTGAAAAGCTGAAAACCTAAACCATGCATAGTTTCAGGGAGGATCAACATGGAAATTCTGGTGTGCGTCAAGAGGGTCCCTGACACCGCTGAGAACGAGATCGAAGTAAAAAGCGACGGGACCGACATCGAGCGCGACGACCTGGTCTACTCGGTCAACGAGTGGGACAACTACGCAGTGGAAGAAGCCATCCAGATCAGGGACAACGTGGGTGGTTCGGTGACCGTGGTCACCGTGGGTGACGACGAATCCGAAGAAGTGCTCCGCCGGGAGATGGCCATGGGTGCCGACAACGGCGTATTGCTTTCTGACTCGGCCTTCGAAGGCTCCGACGGCCGGGGTGTGGCCGCAATCCTCAAGGCCCAGGCAGATGCCGGCAATTACGACCTGATCCTGTGCGGCGCCCAGGCTGACGACGGGGCCGGCCAGGTGGGCGGCATGCTGGCGGCCATGCTCGACTGGCCGTATGCTTCCCTGGTCAACCACATCGAGATCGTCGATGACAAGAAGATCAAGGTCGGCCGCGAGATCGAAGGCGGCAACCAGGAGCTTAACGAAATAGAGCTTCCCTGTGTGCTTTCGATCCAGACCGGTATCAACGAGCCGCGCTACGTCGGAATCCGTGGAATCCGCAAGGTGGCGTCGGTGGAGATCCCGGTAAAGGGCGCCTCCGACCTGGGGCTGGATCCGGCCACGGTGGGCGAGGCCGGGGCGAAGGTGAAGCGTCTTGACTACTTTGTGCCTGAGCTGGGCGAAGGAGCCGAGATCCTGGAAGGCAGCATGGAAGAAAAGATCGAAAAACTGATTGAACTGCTCAAGGCCAAAGGAGGGCTGAAATAATGGCTCAGATTTTTGCATATATCGTACACAAGGGTGGAGTTATAGACGATACTGCCGCCGAACTGGCGGTGGCTGCAAAGAAAATCGATGCCAGCTCCGCGGTCACGGCCATCGTCACCGGCAGCGGGGCCGACCTGGACACCGTTTGCCAGGAGGCGGCCAAGCTCTATCCCGAGGTCTGGAAGTTCGACAACCAGGCCCTGGCCTATCCCAATGCCGAAGTAATCCGCAAGCTGCTGGTGGACGTTCTGCCGAAAGATGCGGTCTTCCTGGTTCCGCATGACACCTTCGGAATGGACCTGGGACCCGGCCTGTCCATCAAGCTGGACGTGCCTTACGTTCCGGATGTCATCGAAATCGAAGCGGCAGATGGCAGCACTTTCAAGATGGTCCGCCAGGAGTTCAGCGGCATGGCCCATACCCATGTGGCCTGTGACCTGGGCTCGGGCGGTGTGATAACCCCCCGGCCGGGCGTTTTCCAGCCTGAAGAGGGGGCTGCCGAGGCAGGCGGCAAGGTGACCGACAAGTCGGGCGAGGCAGGCGATCTGTCCGCCAGGCGCAGGTTCCTGGAAGTGGTGGAGGCCGAAGTCGGGGATGTGGACATCACCAAGGCCGACGTGCTGGTGTCCATCGGCCGGGGCATCGAGGACGAGGAAAACATCGAGCTGGCCGAAGAGCTGGCCGAGGCCATGGGGGCGGTTGTGTCCTGCTCGCGGCCCATCGTGGATGCCAAGTGGATGGAAAAGTCCCGCCAGGTGGGAACATCCGGCCAGACGGTCAAACCGAAGGTTTACATGGCCATGGGTATTTCAGGATCCTTCCAGCATCTGGGCGGCATCAAGGGCTCGCCTTTCATGGTGGCGGTCAACAAGAATCCCAAGGCCCCCATTTTCCAGGTGGCTGACGTCGGCATCGTGGAAGACATCCTCGAGTTCATGCCCGAGATGACCGAGAAGATCGAGGAACTCCAGTAGTGATTGTCAGGGGCCGGCATGCGTGCTGAAAGCAGCCGGCAGCCCCTGAAACGGTACAGATTGCAGCCGCCGGTTACACTTCCAGCAACCGGCGGCTGCTTCTTTGCGGGCGACGGCCGGGGCTGTGGCCGGCACGGATCCTGCCGCCGGCTCCCCGGGATTCGTGCCTTGAGCTGCGGCGCGTGTCAGCAGCTGTTTCACAGCGAGGGAACATCCGGTGACCGAAATCCTGATCCTGGCCGACATCGAGGGCTCTTCAGGGTGCTGGAGTTACGCAGCTTCGGCCTTTAAAACCGGTCAGTGGGCCAGGGCCTGCCTGGAGATGACAAGAGACGTCGATGCCGTGGCAAGGGCTCTTTGCGACCGGGGCGCCGGCCGGGTAGTCATCCAGGATTTTCATCGCACCGGCTACAACCTGTTGCCGGAGCTGATAGACCGGCGGGCCGTGGTCAGATCGGGTTACCGGGTCGGGCCCGTTCCGGGGATGGGCGATCCGGGCGACAGCCGGCTGGTAATGATGCTAGGCATGCACGCTGCTTCCGGAACGCCCGGTTTCCTGGCCCATACCCTTACCTCCAGGCTGGAAGCGGTCCTGGTAGAAGGCCGCCACGTTGCCGAGGCCGAGCTTTTTGCCGCCGCCCTGGCGCCTTACGGGCTGCGCCCGGTATTTTTCAGCGGCTGTCCGCTTGCCTGCCGCCAGGCAGCCGCCGCTTTGCCGGGGATTGCCACCTTTGCCATCGACAAGGAACAGGGACCGGTACGATTCGACGCGTCCGCGTGGCGCAGGCAGCTTGCAGGGGCGGCGGCCGATGCCCTCGATTTGCCGCAGGCCGCGGTCTACCATCTGGCAGGGCCGGTCCGGGCCGAGATAGTTTTCCGCCGCGGCGCCCCGGAGGCGCGGCGGGTGGCAGCACGGTGGAAGCTGGACTGCCGCGGCTCCAGTGTGTTTTTGGAGGCGTCCCACATGGCCGATCTCTACCGTCGGCTGGTTCAGGTCTGCTACCTTACTCCCGTGGCAAAGGCCCTGGCGCCGCTGGCCATCAGGCTGGCCAATCTCAAGGGCCGCCTGGGGCTGGGGTGGGTGAGACGCAGGCTGAGAGGATGGGGGCAGCTTTCTTATCGATCGTAACCGGTTCAGAAAGAGCGGATGATACGGATAGAAAATCTCTGCAAGAGTTACGGCGACCAGGTACTGTTTAGGAATCTTGGTTTCAGGGTCAATCCCAAAGAGAGGATCGGCCTGGTGGGCCGCAACGGCCATGGCAAGACGACCCTGCTGCGGATCATAACCGGGCAGGAAGATTACGATTCGGGAACCGTGGCCGTGCCGCGCAACTACCGGCTGGGATATGTGAGCCAGCAGCTGGAGTTTTCCCGGCCCACCGTTTTGCAGGAGGCCATGCTCTGCCTGGCAGAGAGCGAAAAAGACCAGCACTGGAAAGCCGAGAAAATTCTGGCCGGGCTGGGTTTCAGCCCTTCTGACATGCAGCGCGGGCCGCAGGAGTTTTCCGGCGGCTTCCAGGTGAGGCTGAACCTGGCCAAGGCCCTGGTGGCCGAGCCGGACATGCTCCTGCTGGATGAGCCGACCAACTACCTGGACATCACCGCCATCCGCTGGATCGAGCGTTTTCTGATCAACTGGCCCCGGGAGGCTGTCATCATCAGCCATGACCGCGGTTTCATGGACAAAGTGGTTACCCATATCGTGGGCATCCATCGCAAAAAGGCCCGCAAAGTGGCCGGTGATACGGCCAAGTATTACTTACAGGTGGCCCAGGAAGAAGAGATATACGAAAAGACCCGCCGCAACCAGCAACGCCGCATCGAGCAGATGGAACAATTCATAAACCGCTTCCGGGCCAAGGCCAGGCTGGCCAATCTGGTTCAGTCCCGCATCAAGACCCTGGCCAAGCTGAAACCCAATCAGAAGCTGGAAAAGATGCGCTGCCTGGATTTTGCCTTCCGCTACAAGGATTTCGACGCCAAGCAGGTTCTCCGGGCCGAGGGGCTCGGATTTGCGTATCCCGGTGGTCCGCGCCTGGTCGACGACTTCGACCTGACCGTGGCGGCCGGTGACCGGGTGTGCATAATAGGGCCCAACGGCATGGGCAAGACAACCCTGCTGCGGCTGTTGAGCGGTGAACTGAAGCCTTCTTGCGGACAGGTGAAGCGGCATCCCGAGGTGGCCGCCGGCCTCTACAACCAGACCAATGTGACCGGCCTGGTGGAGCAAAGGACTGTTGAAGAAGAGATCCTTTTCGCCAGCCCGGACGTGGACCGCCAGAGGGCAAGGGATATTTGCGGCCTGATGTTGTTTGAAGGCGACAGCGCCCTGAAAAAGATCAGGGTCCTGTCCGGCGGCGAAAAGTGCCGGGTGATGCTGGGGCGCATCCTGGCCACCCCGGTCAATCTGCTGCTCCTGGACGAGCCCACCAACCATCTTGACATGGAATCCTGTGACGCCCTGCTCTCGGCCCTGGACAATTTTCCGGGCGCCCTGATAATGGTAACCCACAACGAGATGTTCCTCCACGGTCTTGCCCGCCGCCTGGTGGTCTTCCAGAAGTCCGGGGTGACGGTTTTCGAAGGGGGCTACCAGGATTTTCTGGAAAAACAAGGCTGGCAGGATGAAGATGGCCTAACGGGCACTGTCAAAGAAAGCCGGGCCGGGCACGTTGGCCGCCTTTCCAAAAAGGATCTGCGCAAGCGCAGGTCGGCCATTGTGGCCAAACGCTCCCGCCGCCTGGGGCCGGTG
>JAMOUQ010000058.1 GCA_027068085.1 Desulfobacteraceae bacterium
GCCCCTTGCTGACGGCCTGAATGAACTGCCGGTGAATCTGATCGATTATTTCCTGCAAAAGGGCCTTTTCCTCATCGGTCATGGCACGGGTGGGAGACCCAATGTCTTTGTACGGACCGCTTTTGATGACAACCGGGGTCAGGCCTATCTTATCCATAAGTTGCCGGAAATTTGTAAACCCCATTATCACGCCGATACTTCCGGTGATTGTTCCCGGATTGGCAACGATCCTGTCGGCTGCGGCGGCAATGTAATATCCACCTGATGCAGCCACAGATCCCATGGACGCAACCACTTTTTTGACCTTCTTGGTTTTCATCACTTCGCGATAGATTTCCTGGGAAGGCCCTACCGCTCCGCCAGGAGAATTCACCCGCACCACGATGGATTTTACGGCCTCGGATTCCCGCAGCACCTTCAGCTGCCTGATAGCCTCACGACTGTCTGTTATGGGGCCTTGAATGGTTACCACCCCGACTTTCTCCCCGCTAAAATCAGGTTCATTCTCACTTTTGAGAACGATTCCGGCCACAACGGCAACGGCTGTCACAACCAGGGCCATCATGGCCGAAAACACAAGAATCGAAAACAGGTAGGGATGCCTCCGGGAAAACATGACAGATACCACCTTCCCTTGAATGATTCAGATTTTATCGAAATCTTACGTCTATGCTTCTAAAGTGCGGAAAGCACGCGGTTTGTGAAAACGCCCATCGAAAACGGCCGGCTGGGAAACATACCCAGACCGGCCGTTGGATCTTTTGAACAAAGTTGCGGGTATAAGAACGCTATTCCCCGTTGAGCTTCTCCTGGAGGTTTTCGCGCAGGATTTCGCCGAAAGTGGATGTGGCCGGCCGCATATTGTTCACATATTCACTTAGCAGCTCTTTTTCATCCTCTATCTCCAGGCGCTTTATGGAAAGCCCGATCCGCCTTTCATCGCCGTTTATGTGCATCACCTTGGCAGTAAGCAGGTCACCGACGTTGAACATGCCGACGGGAGTCTTGATCTTTTCCTTGCTGATTTCCGATACATGGACAAGCCCTTCGATACCCTCTTCCAACTCGACGAAGATACCGAAATCAGTTACATTGGTGATGGTGCCGGTTATTTCCTTTCCAACCTCGTACCTTTCGCTGACGGTCTCCCAGGGATCGGGCTGAAGCTGCTTGATCCCCAGGGAGAAACGCTCGTTCTTCTTGTCGATCTCCAGGACTATGGCCTGAACCACGTCGCCTTTCTTGTAAAGCTCGGAGGGATGCTTGATACGCTTTGTCCAGGAAATATCGGATATATGGACCAGACCGTCGATACCTTCATCGATACCTATGAACAGCCCGAAGTCTGTTATATTCTTGATCTTTCCCTCTATTGTGGTGCCAACCGGGTATTTTTCGCTGATCACGTCCCAGGGGTTGGGCACGGCCTGTTTCATCCCCAGCGAAATACGGCGGTTGTCAGGTTTTATATCCAGGACAACGGCTTCGACTTCCTCGCCCACCGAAACCACTTTGGAAGGATGGCGGATCTTGCGCGTCCAGGACATCTCGGAAACATGAATCAGGCCTTCTATGCCCTCTTCGAGCTCCACGAAGGCGCCGTAATCGGTCAGGCTGACCACTCGTCCCGTGACCTTGGCCCCCACGGGGTACTTTTCCGCCGCCGTCAGCCACGGGTCTTCGGTCAGCTGCTTCATTCCCAGAGAGACACGCTCCCGCTCCAGATCGAGGTTGAGAATTTTGACCTCTATCTCGTCGCCGATGGAAAAAAGCTCGGAAGGATGTTTGACCCTCCCCCAGGATATATCGGTGATATGCAACAAGCCGTCCACGCCTCCGAGATCGACGAAGACGCCGTACTCGGTGATGTTCTTGACCACTCCGGGAACGACCTTGCCCTCGTAAATCGAGGCCAAAGTGGCGGCCCGCTTCGCCTCACGCTCGGCTTCCAGGATAACCCGCCTGGAAAGCACGATATTGGACCGCTTGCGGTTGTACTTCAAAATTTTGAAATCGAAGGTTTTACCCACAAGGTCGTCCAGGTTGCGGACAGGCCTCAGGTCTGCCTGGGAACCGGGCAAAAAGGCAATCACCCCTATATCGACGGAAAATCCGCCCTTGACGCGGTTGACGATGGTTCCCTGAATGGGCTCGTCAGCATCGTAGGCCCGCTTGATCTCCTCCCAGACCTTGATTTTTTCAGCCTTTTCCTTGGACAGGACGACCATTTCGTTTTCATCGTCCCACCATTCAACCATGACTTCCACCGAGTCGCCCACGGCGGCCTTGACTTCCCCATTTTCGTCCCTGAACTCGTGGATGGGAATCTGGCCCTCGGATTTGTAGCCGATATCGACCAGGACATTGTCCTTGTCCATGGAGATGATTTTACCGGTGACCACCTCTCCTTCGGCAAAGCGCTTGAAGCTTTCCTCGTAGAGGTTCATCAGTTGCTCCATGCTCTCTTCGCCATCTTCCGGTATCGCATCTTCCGGTGTCGCATCCCCGGCCGCTGTTAGATCATCGGCGCCGGCTGCCTGGCTGGAACTTTCCTGATGGGCTGATTCGCTCGTTTCTTCTTCTTCGGGTTGCTTGTTTGGTTCGTTGTCTACAATCTGATTCATGTTTTTGAAAATACCCCCTAAGCCTGATTTGACACCTGCCTCTCTGGCAGCATAATTGGTGGACTATAGTCAAGGCCGGCTAAAATTGCAACTAGAAAATTACGCCTTCGGCGCAAATGCGTCTCTCCGGTTGCGCGTCAGTTGCAGATTTATAAGCATCAAACGCTTAAAAACAATCCGTCATAAGCATTCCACAATCAGCAAGACAAAATCCAACTTAATTCGCAAAATACAATCTAAAAATTGCGTTCTTTGATAATCCGCAACATCTTATCGACAACCTGCCGGATACCAAGGGCCGAGGAATCTATCCTGACAGCGTCAGCTGCCGGACGCAAGGGGGCGAGATTACGGCTGCTGTCGTTGCGGTCGCGTACGGCGATCTGCCGTTTGATCTCTTCGAGACTGGCGGACATATCCCCCCGCTGACGAAGCTGTTCATACCTGCGCAAAGCCCTTGTTTCCAAGTCGGCATCCAGGAAAAACTTCACCTGGGCCTCCGGGAAAACCACCGTTCCCATGTCGCGCCCTTCGGCAACTATACCGCCTCCCCTTGCCAGGTCGCGCTGAACATCCAGCAGGTACCGCCTTACAACCGGCCGGGCCGAAACAGCCGAGGCCATCATCGACACCTCCGGTGTGCGTATCAGGCCGGTAACGTCCCTTCCGTTGACCTTCAGCCCGCCGTCAGCGAGAAACTCGAATTCAAGGCCCTGACAAAGGCCGGCAAGCGCCTGATCGTCATCCGGCCCCGTCTTACCCTCCAAGGCCAAAAGACCGATTGCCCGATACAGGGCCCCCGTGTCGAGATAACGATAGCCCAGCTGTCTGGCCAACAGCTTGCTGATGGTGGTTTTACCGGCCCCGGCCGGGCCATCGATGGTCACGATCAGATCAGGTGGTATCCGTTTGATCGCCTGCGCCATGGCCTGCTTCACTTTCTTCGGCTTCTTCGGCACGGTTCCGCGAGCCTTTCCAAAACCTTGTCCAGGGCGGCCAGAAAACGATCGTTTTCCCCGGGAAGCCCGATACTGAGCCGGATGTAATCTTCCAGGGCGTAAGATTTCATCCAACGGACGATCACACCTTCGCGCAACAGGGCCTCGAAAACCCGGCCGGCCGGATAGGGCATTTTGATCAGAAAAAAATTCGCCTGGCTGGGATGATACTCGATGCCTCTTTCATCCAGGGCTGTGTACATTCTTTCCAGTTCCCGGTGGATCAGGGCTCTGGTTTTGGCCACAAACCCGGAATCATCCAGGGCGGCCAGGGCGGCGGCCTGGGCCAGGCAATTCACATTGAAAGGCATCCGCACGCGGTTCAAGACCTCTGCCAGCTGCTCCGGCATCAGCCCGTATCCCACCCGCAGTCCCGCCAGTCCGTAAATCTTCGAAAACGTGCGCAGCACGACCACGGGACGCCCCAGCTCCAACAGTTTAAGGCTCCGGACACTTTCAGCGGCCTGCACAAACTCCACGTAGGCTTCGTCCAAAACGACGATCACATCCTCCGGCAGATCGTTCAGGAAAGCCTCGACCCGGCCGTGGTCCAGAACCGTGCCGGTGGGATTGTTGGGGCAGCACAGGAAGACGATGCGCGTCTTTTCGTTTACCGCCCGCGCCATGGCGGCAAGGTCGATGGCCAAATCCTTCAGGGGGACCTTCACCGCCGCGGCCCCTGCGCTGCGGGCCACTATTGAATACATCAGAAAGGAAGGATGAGGAACGACAACCTGGGAATCATCATCGAGAAACACTCTTGCCAGCATGCCCAGCAGATCGTCGGAGCCGTTTCCTATCACCACCTGCGAAGGGCGCAGGTCGAACCGGGCCGCCAGGGCTTCGATCAAGTCATGTCCGGCACCATCCGGATAGCGATTGAGGCCCTCCAGGCGGCTGCGGGCCGCTTCCAATGCTTTCGGGGAAGTCCCCAGCGGATTCTCATTGGAGGCCAGCTTGACGGCATCGCTCACACCGTACTGCCTGGCCAACTCCTCGAGCGGCTTTCCGGGCACGTAGGGATCGATGGCTGCAACGTGCGGTGGAATGCTGAGTTTCATACTGTCCTCGAAATCGCCTCAAAGCGGTTTACCCGGCGGCCTTCACACCTTCTTCCACTGCTTTAAGGTTGAGCGGTATCAGCTTGGCTTTCTTTTGGAATTCGTGCTCTACGCATTTTTTCAAGGTATCGATCGAAACAATTCTGCTGCGTGCCACGAAAGCCGCCAGGGCCACAATGTTGGCCGCCCGCGGGTTGCCGATTTTCTGTGCGATATCCACTACGGGCACCCTCAGCTCATCGACGTCCTGCCGGCCGCAGTCTATGTCGATCAGGGAACTGTTCACCAGAATGACCCCATTTGGCTTGACGGCCGGGGCGAATTTTTCCAGCGAAGGCCTGTTCATGGCCACCAGGTGGAGAGGATTCTTGATTATGGGGGATCCGATTGGCCGGTCACTGATAACCACCGTGCAATAGGCCGTACCACCGCGCATTTCCGGACCGTATGAAGGAATCCAGGCCACCTCAAAGCCCTCTTCCATTGCGGCATGGGCCAGAATCTTGCCGATCAGCAGGATACCCTGACCGCCGAAACCGGCAAACATGACTTCACTTTGCATGACGCCTCCTGAAATTGACATGCCGGCCGGAGAAACTTCCGGCCGGTAATTTGCAGTCGTCTAGTTGTTTTCAGGTGTCTTGAAATCACCCAGGGGATAATAGGGCAACATAGTATCTTCGGCCCATTTTACAGCTTCGACCGGTGTCAGGCCCCAGTTGGTGGGGCAGGTGCTGACCACCTCGACCAGGGAAAAACACTTGTCTTCCAGCTGATAAGTAAAGGCCTTCTTGATGGCCTGTTTGGCTTTCTTGATGTACTTGGGCTTGATTACCGTCTGGCGACTGATGTATCCCGGTGTGGCCAGGGAAGCCAGCAACTCGGCAATCCTGATGGGCATTCCGCTTTCTTCCGTGTTCCGCCCGAAGGGAGAAGTGGTCGTCCGCTGGCCGGGCATGGTCGTGGGGGCCATCTGGCCTCCGGTCATGCCGTAAATGGCGTTGTTCACGAAAATGGTGGTAAATTTCTCACCCCTGTTGGCGGCATGCACGATCTCCCCCATGCCGATACTGGCCAGGTCTCCGTCCCCCTGGTAGGTGAACACGATCAGGTCGGGCCGGACCCTCTTGATACCGGTGGCCATGGCCGGCGCCCGGCCGTGGGCCGCCTCCTGGAAATCGAAGGTGAAATAATTGTACGCCAGAACCGCGCATCCCACCGGAGCAATGCCCACCGTGCGGCCGCGAATGCCAAGTTCGTCTATTACCTCGGCCACCAGCCGGTGAATCACCCCGTGGGTACAACCAGGGCAATAATGGGTGGGCTGGTCCGCCAGCGCCTCTGGTCTGCTGAATAATTTTGCCATGCCTTGCGCTCCTTGGATTGTGTTTGGACAGTTACATCAGCTGTTTGACGGCCTCGATCACTTCTTCCGGCGTGGGCACTTCCCCACCGCATTTGCCGTACCAGTGCACCGGGCATGATCCCCGGACGCTGCGTTCGATGTCATCGACCATCTGCCCCATGCTCATCTCAACGCTCAAAACGGCTTCACACCCCTTTTTGGCCGCAGCCTTGTTGACGGCTTCCTCGGGGAAGGGGAAAACGGTCAGGGGCCGTACGAGCCCCACGGCAAATCCCTGTTCGCCCAGCATATCGATGGCCGTCTTGCAGACCCGGCTCATGGTTCCGTAACTGACGATCAGGACCTTGTAATCGGAGTCTGTGTTGTACTGTTCAAAACGCACCTCTTCCTTCTTCATCTGCTCGTACTTGCGTTTCAAGGCAAGATTGTTTTCGTTGAGTTGAACCGGATCGAGAAAAAGGGACCGCACCAGGTTGCGCTTGTCGCTCTTGCGCGTATCCATACCGGTCGTGGCCCAGTCGTCCTTGTCGGAAGGCTCTGTCTTCAGATGATCCGGAAACTCAACCGGCTCCATCATCTGACCGATGAGGCCGTCTCCCAGGACCATGACCGGATTGCGGTACTTCTCGGCCAGGGGAAAGGCCTGCATGACCATCTCCACGGCCTCCTGGACACTGGCCGGCGCAAGGACCAGAAGGTGCCCGTCACCATGGCCGATACCCCTGGTGGCCTGGTTGTAATCGGCCTGGGAAGGCAGGATACCCCCCAGTCCCGGCCCGCCCCGCATGATATTGACAAACACGGCAGGACACTGGGCGCCGATTATGTAACTTACCCCTTCACTCATCAGGCTTATGCCGGGGCTTGAAGAAGTGGTGAAAACCCTGGCGCCGGCGGCGGCGGCGCCGAAAATCATGTACGACACGGCCACTTCACTTTCACCCTGAAGAAAAACACCTCCCACTTCCGGCATCCTTCGTGACAGGTACTCGGCCACTTCGGACTGAGGGGTGATGGGATAGGCGAAATAATTGAGACAGCCGGCGCGGATGGCCGCCTCGGCAATGGCTTCGTTGCCCTTCATCAACACTTTACCCATGGGGTTCCTCCATTGTTGCTTTTTGAAAACCGCATGCCAGGGAAAAGTCTATCCCTGAGCTTCTTCGGCCCGGGCTGTTTCGACGATGGTAATGGCCACATCCGGACACATGGTGCAGCAAATGGCGCACAGCACGCAGTCTTCCGGCCTGGCCTGGTAAGCCGGGAAATAACCCTTTGAATTCACTTTGCCGGCGATTTCCAGAACATTTTTGGGACATACGGCCACACACAATCCGCATCCCTTGCAACGGTCGACATCGATGACATGTTTCGCGGTCATCCTTATTCTCCTTGCTCTGTCTCCGGTACCGAACCGGACGGCTATGTCCCGGTTCATCCTACCGGTGTCGGTTATCGGCCAAGCACTGCCGTGTCGTCTCAGATCGGGCCGGCTTTTTCCCAGGGCGGCACCAACTGGCGCGTAATCGGCAGCACCGGGCAATTGATGCCGGTAAGATCCATCCGGCCGGCCAGACCGGAAGGGACTGTGATGAATACGAGCGGCAGCCCGGACGCTTCGGCCACGGCCTCCATGAATCGGTACCCTTCCAGGATGTGCTCCGGCCCGGTTTCATTTATCAAATTGGGATTTCCAACCAATCCTGTCACCTTGAGCCTCGACGCCCGCTGTATCTTCTCCCGGACGGCAAGACAGCCCTCCACCGAGTCTGTATGAGGCCGGAAGGGATTGATCACCTGGAGCATCTCAACTGCCTGGCCCTGAAAAGAATCGGCCAGGGATGACAAGACAGTGGCGCCCACGTCCTCGCCACCCACATCGAGAATCCTGAGGCCGGACGGCCGGCGGATCATGCCGGCCACCCTCGAATCCAGGATGGGCAGATCGGCCCGGAGATACTGCTTGGGAGGAAGGACAAGATCCACATCGAAGGCGGCCAGGATCTTGCGGGCCTCGCGCGTCCTGAAATAAGGATTGACAAGGTCCAGATCCGCCACAGCCACCTGACTCCCCTTGCGCTTCTGATCTATGGCCAGGTTGATGGCAATCTCGGTTTTCCCGCAACCGTAGTTGCCGCAAATAATTACTATGCCCGCAAGCCTGAGGTCCACCCGCCGATCCTTCCTGAAATTCGTTAAACCAGCAAGCTGAACCTGAAACTGTATTGCCATCCTTTGACAGTGTCAAGGACTTTGAAAATTTGAGGCTTTGGTTTCAAGAGGGTATGTGTTAAGGGTTAGGAGCCGTCAGCTATCCACGGCGGGATGAACAACAAGACTTTTGGAAATGCGGCCCATGTCAGACAAACCGGATGCAAAATCGAAAGCGTCAATGGGGGCGATTCCCGCAACGGTCAGCCTGGGTATCGACAAGCTGATGGCGGATCCGCCCTCCTGGATGGAGGGACCCCGCCTGGGACTGCTTTGCAACAACTCATCGGTGGACAGTCGTCTGGTCCACAGCCGGATCAACATCGCCGAACTTTTCCGCGGTCGGCTCAAGGCCCTTTACAGCCCCCAGCACGGCTTTTACGCCGAAAAACAGGACAACATGATCGAGTCCGGCGACCGTTCCGATCCCTGCCTCGGCCTTCCGGTCTTCAGCCTCTATGGACGGTCCCGCAAACCGACCGCCCAAATGCTGGAGCCCATCGACATCCTGCTGGTCGACCTTCAGGACGTGGGAACGCGGGTTTACACCTTTATCTACACCCTCGCCTATTGCATGCAGGCTGCCCGCCGGCACGGCAAGACCGTCGTCATCCTGGACAGGCCGAACCCTGTGGGCGGCCTGGAGGCGGAGGGCAACTGCCTAGATCCTGAATGCGCATCCTTTGTGGGGCTCTTTCCCCTGCCGATGCGCCACGGGCTGACGATCGGCGAACTGGCCCTCTTGTTCAACGAACATTTCGGAATCGGCTGCCGCCTCGAAGTAATACCCATGCAGGGATGGCAGCGCCGGATGCTCTTTTGGCAGACCGGTCTGCACTGGGTGGCTCCGTCGCCCAACATGCCCACGGCCGCCACCAGCCTGGTCTACCCCGGCCAGGTGCTCTGGGAGGGCACCAATGTCTCCGAAGGCCGCGGAACCACCCAGCCCTTCGAGCTTTTCGGGGCGCCTTTCATCGACCCGGACCGCTTACTGGAAAACATAGATCCCGACCAGTTGCCGGGCGTCGTCCTGCGGCCCACCGAGTTCGAACCCACCTCCAACAAGTGGCGGGGCAGGATCTGCCGCGGATTTCAAATCCACGTGGTCGATCCGTCGGTTTTCAAGCCTTATCGAACCGGCCTCACGCTGCTGCAGGAAGTAATCAGACAGAATGCGGCCGAATTTCAATGGAAGCAACCGCCCTATGAGTACGAGTTCGAAAGAATGCCGATTGACCTGATAATCGGCGACAAACGGTTGCGCCAGGATCTGGAACGTTTGGTGCCTGTCTCCCGGCTCGAACAGCTCTGGCGGGAAGACCTTGAAAATTTCAGACAATTGAGCAGGAAATACTGGCTGTATGAGTGATCGACAAATCCAGGAGGCAGACGGCCGGCGTTGGCGCAGGATGCGCTTCAAGAACAACAAGGTATGGGTCGCTCTGTCCGATGAAGACCGGTTGCTGGTAAAAAACGGCAGGGTGCTGCTGAAATACCGTCTTGATCAGGACTACCAATACCGGGTAAAGCCGGAAAACGTGGAGCCCCTCGAGGCTGGACCAACCGGCAAGTCCGGACACGTCCCCGAAACGAAGACCGCCGGCAAAAAGCCGGGCAGATCCGCAAAGGCTTCGCCACTGCCGTCAGATCAAGCGGTTCACATCTATACCGACGGTGCATGCTCCGGCAATCCCGGGCCCGCCGGCCTCGGAGTCGTGATGATTTACAAGGGGCACAGAAAGGAGCTGTCACACTATCTTGGAGAGGCCACCAACAACATAGCTGAATTGAGAGCCATTGAAGAAGGCCTGAAGGCCATAACCAACCGCGGTCTGCCCGTGGTTGTCCACACCGACTCGAACTATGCCCTCGGTTTGCTCACCAAGGGATGGAAGGCCAAGGAAAACAAGGAGCTGGTGGCCAGGATCAGATCACTGGCTTCTACTTTCAAAAATCTTCGTTTTGAAAAAGTAAAAGGGCATTCAGGATGCCCGGAAAACGAAAGAGCGGACCGCCTGGCCGTGGAGGCGGCCCGCAAAGGGGCCGGCCGCCACTCCGGCGCAACTGCATAAAGCGCGCGAGCCCGGAAACGCAAAAGAATTGACTTTCGGTTGATCAGCACAGCGGGGCAGTAAACGGACGCCCAAAAAAAGGGGCTTTAATTTGATCCCGCGCGGCGGGAACAAAGCGGCACGAGGCCGGCAGGCAGCCAACGTCCGATTTCCTGCCGCTTGCAAGGGCCCGCAGCAAAAACGATCAGGACTTTTCCGATTTCAGGCTCTCGATTTCTTTCTTGAGTTCTTCTATTTCCTGTTTGTACTTTTCAGCGTCATCGGTATCATCGGAAGCACTTGCAGCGGTATCGTCTTTTTTCCACGTATCTTTCAATTCGTCAAATCCCAGATAGAGCGCCAGCCCACCGCCAAGAAGAAGCATGATTGGAATAGCACCGGCCAATAGCTGGAGAAATTCACTAAACCAGACCGACAGGCCGATGAGTCCTAACACTGCTGCAACCGCTCCGCCAATTAACGTTTTCATAAAAAGTCTTCCTCCTTTGGCTGAAAATGGGATTCAATGTTCTTATGGCTGATAATCGTTTATTAACCAGACGGCCCCGGGCCGTCTGCTGCCTCCTGCGGCCGTTTTCGAACCGCCACCGGTATGTTTAAATATTGATTGATACCATCCATGTTCAGAAGCAGGTCCGACCATGAAAAGCCGGGAAAATCAGGTTTATGCAGTTACCATATCGCAAATGGCAACGCAAGTTTAAATTTGGCTCCGCACACCGCGTCAGCAAAAAAGTGCCCGCCCGGCTCTTTCCGGGAAACATCAGGTATGGTTTCGCAATGGAATGTCCCATTTTTTCATATACTTCCATATGGCGGTACGGCTCAATCCCACCCGGCGGGCAACCTCGGCCTTGTTCCAACCGCATTCTTCCAGCAGGCGCAACAGTTCCCGGCGGCTCAATTTGACCGGCTTCCTTTTCGGCCGGGGAGTAAAATCGTATTGACCGGCACACTTTGCGTCAAGTGCCAATTTCCTTATTTCCCGTGGCAAATCCGCCAGCTCAATCTGCCGGCTGTTACAAAGGACGAAGGCGTGTTCAACCGCATTTTCAAGTTCGCGCACGTTGCCGGGCCAGCCGTAGTCCATGACGGCGTGCATGGCCTGATGGGACAATCCGGTGATTTCCTTCCCTGTCTTCCGATTCTGATCCTCGATGAAACTGTTGATCAACAGAGGGATATCGTCCTTGCGCTCCCTGAGCGGCGGTAAATAAATGGGGAAAACCTTCAAACGGTAATACAGGTCCTGGCGGAACATACCCTGCTGGACGAGCTGGAACAGGTCGCGATTGGTGGCGGCAATCACCCTGATGTTAACCCTCCTGCGTTTGGATTCCCCTACCCTTTCGACCTCCCTTTCCTGCAAAACGCGTAAAAGTTTGACCTGAATCAGGGGGGTGAGCTCGCCGATCTCGTCAAGGAAGATGGTTCCGCCGTCGGCTTCTTCGAAACGCCCCTTGCGATCCCTTATGGCACCGGTGAACGACCCTTTGGCATGACCGAACAACTCGCTCTCCAGCAGTGTCTCCGGCAGGGCTGAACAGTTGACCACCACGAAAGGGCCGTCCTTGACCAGGCTGTTGAAATGAATGGCACTGGCAACCAGTTCCTTGCCGGTGCCGCTTTCTCCCTGAATGAGTACCGTGGCATTGCTGGCGGCGGCGGCCTCGATGGCGGCAAAAACCTGCTGCATGGCGCGGCTTTTGCCGATAATATTGTCGAAACGGAATTTCTCACCCAGCCGCCTGTAGGCCTCCTCGACCTTTTTACGAGCCTTGTTCAGCTCCGTCATGTCGGTCAGGGTTTCGACAATTCCGATGATTTCCCCCCGTTCATCCCGTACTGCGCGGGCACTCTTGATAACCGGCACGTCATGCCCGTCCCTGTGCCTCACAAAACATTCGTTGTCCTCGCCCTTGCCGTGGGTGAGAATACCGCAGGCCTTGAATCCGTTGGGGCAATCCTTGCCGAAGCAACGACTGCACTGCAAAATGCTGCATGTGTGCCCCAGGACTTCAGATGAACTATAGCCTGTAATCCGCTCCATGGCCGGATTCCACGAGGAAATCCGCCCGTCTTTGTCCAGGGTGAAAACACCGTCGGCCATGGCGGTTATGATCTGACTCAAAAGCCGGTTGTCCCACAATTCATGTGTGCTGCTCACCATTTGGGGGGACTCCTCTTCGTTACCGCCGCATCCGGTTAACGTTACCTTGCGTTACTGTTACTATCGTAACTTGCTTTGGTCGAAAGTCAAGATCAATGACACGGTTTTTTATGAATGTAACGGATTAAAATTAAATGCCATTATCATTTTTTCGTTCCACGCGCCGACAGAAGCCGGCTTTTCCGTTCGCCCTGGCACGGTTATTGATGATTCACAGGTAAACCACCACTGCCAGAGGGTGGCTTTAATCGGTACCCGGCAGACCGGCAGGGCCCTGAGAGTTTTCTGCCAACGGCATCAGGGACGGCCTTGATTGATCAAGCCGGGGAAAAGAACATATCTTTTGCCGGCTGCCGGCAACAGGGGGTTTGATTTCAGAAGGATCCAGCAAATGACGCAGACAGATTCTCGATACCTACCGCGACTTCCTTTTCAATTACCCGAAGGTGTCATGCTGGTCGATTTCTATGCCAGCTGGTGTATTCCCTGCCGGAATTTCGAGCCCACGCTTCAGGAACTTGAACAGATCTATCGGGGCCGGGCATCCGTGGCCAGGATAGACATAGATGAAAACCGGAAAGTCGCCATGGCGCTGGGGATACAGAGCATCCCCACCATAATAATTTTCAAAGACGGCCACGAACGAAAGCGGTTGTTAGGCCTTCAAACCCTATCAAGCCTTGTGGCAGCCATCGACCTGGTATTGGAGGCCGGGTTGGACAAGGCGGGCCCGAAGAAAGGATGATTGCCATGTCTTCTGTATCTTTTGCCGATATTGCCATCGTAAGTTGCGGCACCCTCAGCCTGGAACTGAATTTTCTCAGACAAGAGGGTTTTCTGGACACCCCTTATCTTTACTACACCACCCCGGGACTGCATCAGGATATCCCGGAACTCGAACGTCAGCTCGTTGACCGCATAAACAAGGCCAAGACCAGGACCGACAAGGTATTGGTGGTTTACGGGGGAAAATTCTGTTACGTCAACGTGGATGAGCCTCAGCGGCGGATGCAGACAATCATCCAGGAGCAGGGCCCCGGTGTTGCCCGGATCGATGCCACCCATTGCATGGACATGCTCGCAAGCGAGCAGGAGCGCGAGCAGATCGCCCGGGAAGTGGCCGGAGGCGAACCGGTATGGTGGATGACGCCGGGCTGGATAAAATTCCGGAAGCAGGTGTTCGCCGGATGGGACAAAGGCATAGCCAACGAGAATTTTCCCAAGCATACCGGCGGAGCCATCGTCCTGGACGGTATAGGATACACCGACAGGTACATGGAAGAAAAACCCGAAGAATTTCTCGAGTATTCAGACTGGATGGGTATACCCATCATCCCTTACGCCGTAACCCTTGACCGGTTCAAAAATCTATTGACCCAACAGGCGGAAATACTGCTGGGATAGCCCGTTCGCGAAACCTGATTTTTTACTGCTGATAATTGGCCTGCCGCCGGGAGATCTCGGCCGGACAATCAGGATCGACGGCGCTGCGATCTGTTGAACCCGAAAGCCGGCTCCAGGCATCAGGCGCGTGATCAACACATCGGTGCCCTTTGCCGTCTTGCTGTCCGCCGCAGCGACAGCCTGTCATTTGCCGTCCGTAAACGCCCGATCCATGCCCCCCTTGCTCAAATCCAGACAATTTTCTTTAAGCCTGGATGGTTGCAATCAGATGCCGATTCTGATAATTTTCCTGATTCGGACCGTAATCCAAGGCAACCTTGCGGGGGAGCCCCTGACAATACACATACAAGAAAGACAATATGCTGCAACCAAAGCGTCAAAACAATGATGACCCGGCCGCGAAAAGCGACTCCCTGGTCATGAGGCTGCTCGGCAATTCTTACGAGCACTATCTCAATATGCTGCCGGCGCGGACCGGGCTGGTGCCATGGATTCTGGAACGCCTTTTTTCGGGGATCACTTTCAGCGACGAACAGCTTGCCGTTATAAAAGCCCTGCCAAAAGACGCAGTTATCGTTTATACCATCAAGTACAAGAGTTACTTCGAGTTCTATTTTTATCACACCCGGATGCGTCAAGAACGCCTCCCGGTTCCCGAACTGGGGTTCAATTACCGTTTCATCCTGTTGCAGCCTTTAAGCCGCATTCTGCGAAGCATGCTGGCAGCGGTATACTTTTTCATGACCCATCACCGGAGGCGGGATCCCTTCCGTGACGGTTACTGGGAAAAGGCCCTGCTGGAGCAGAACCGTGCGGCACTGCTGCCTCTGGTGGAAAAAGGAGAATTCTACCGCCGTTTCATAAAGGCCAAGACAGATCCGGCACGCTTTCTGATCGAGCTGCAGTCCAAGACCACGCGCCCCATCTTCCTGGTGCCCCTGCTGATGTTTTTCAGCAAGCAGCCGGCCCCGGCGGTTGTCCGCCTGCGGGACATATTCCTGGGCACCGAGCAGCGCCCCGGCATAATCCGCCGTCTGATGACGCTGTTCAGACACCCGGGCAAGGTTTTCGTCGAAGTCTCACCACCGGTCAACCTCGCCCACTTCGTCCGGCGGCCCGAATGTTCCGGCCGCGGCACGGAATACCAGGCCCTGGTGCTGCGCCGTCAGTTGCTCAAACAGCACAACCGCCACCGCCAGAGCATAACCGGTCCGGTTGTCAAATCACACGAGGAGATCAAGGAAAACATCCTGGCCAGCGAGCGGATGCGCAAAATAATGACCAGTTACGCCAAGACCCGCAAGATGACCCTCCATGCGGTCAGAAAAAAGGCCGATGAATATCTGGACGAAATAGCGGCGAAATACAACTTTTTCTTCATCCGTATGATGTCGGGCCTGGTGGGCTGGCTGCTCAATACGATGTTCGACGGGACCGTAATCAACAAAGACGGGCTCCGGCAGGTCAAGGCCATGTCCCAGAAAGGCCCCCTGATCCTGGTGCCCTGCCACAAAAGCCATATCGATTACCTCATCCTGTCGTACGTGCTTTACCAAAACAACATGCCCTGTCCCCACATAGCCGCCGGCAAGAACCTGTCTTTCTGGCCCCTGGGGCCGATATTCCGGGCCGGGGGAGCTTTCTTCCTGAGGCGTTCTTTCCGGGGCGCAATCCTCTACTCCAAGGTATTTTCCGAATACATCCACAAGCTGCTGGAAGAAGGCTTCAACATCGAAATGTTCATCGAAGGCGGCCGCAGCCGCACCGGCAAGCTTCTGATGCCCAAGCTGGGTCTCTTGTCGATTCTGCTAAATGCCTTCAGGCAGGGCGCCTGCGAGGACCTGATATTCGTTCCGGTCTTCATAGGTTATGACCAGGTATTGGAAGAAGACGCCTACCTGCATGAAATCGAAGGCGGCAAAAAGGAACCCGAGAACCTCTCCCAGGTCTTGCGGGCGCGCAAATTCCTCAAAAAACGTTACGGAAAAATCTACATCAACTTCCACCGGCCGCTGTCCCTGAGACAGATCCTGGACGGCTTCGACAAGCCCCTTGATCAAATGCCCCAGAAGGAAATCAATGCCCTTTGCCGCAACCTGGGATGGCGGATAATAAACGCCATCGACCGGGTCACGGTGGTGACACCCTACTCCCTGGCGGCAGCGGCCATCCTGAATTGTCCCCAGCGGCATTTCACCTATGACGATCTTTTCAGCATAACCGACACATACCTGCAATATCTGATGTCCCAGAAGGCCCAGCTGACAGACACCCTCACCATGGATCCCCAGCGATCCCTGGAACAGGCCCTTGAAGCCTACCTGCAGCGCAAGCTGATCGAACCCATCTCGGCCGACAAGAAGACCGACCTGCGCCGGAGCCTGCTGACCGTCCGTTCGGCCCGCCGCCCCCTGCTTGAATATTACAAGAACAACTGCATCGGCTATTTTGTGCCCGCGGCCCTGACAGCCCAGGTGGTGCTGGCCCGCAACGCTTTTCAGTTCGCCTCGGCCGATCTTTTGGAACAATTCGCTTTCCTGCAGGAGTTTTTCAAATACGAATTCGCCTTCGATATCAGCCAGCCGCCTGAAAACTACCTGCGCAAAGCCGTCAAAAGTTTCATCGACGATGCAATCCTGATTCCTCACCAGACATTGCCCGACACTTACAATATAACCGCCGACGGCCTGCGCAAGCTTAAGCTCTACGCCCGCTTTCTCAAGACCTACTTCGAGTCCTACTGGATTACCCTGCAATATTTCAAGCAGACCCCGCGCGAAAAAATAGGAAGGGGCAAGGAGCGCCTGAAGAAAATAAGGGCCATCGGCAAATCCTTCTTGAAAAGTCAGCAGATAGAGCTTACCGAATCTTTGTCGGAAATAAATTTCAGCAACGCCATCAGTTTTTTTACGACCCACGGCATCAAGGGCTCTGAAAACAGCGAGCAAATCGAATACTTCGAACGACAGATTCAGCGTTTCCTGCAAGCAATCGACAAATGAAAGCGATGATTCTTGCCGCCGGCCTGGGAACCAGGCTGCGGCCTCATACTTTGCATACTCCCAAGGTCCTGTTTCCCATCGGCGGAAAAACTCTGCTGGCAAGAATCCTGGAGCGGCTGGTCAGGGCCGGCTGCCGGGCCGTGATGATAAACACCCACCACCTGGCCGATGCCATCGAGGCTGAACTGTCCGGGCTGGAGCTGCCCATTGCCGTTGCCACCCGCCACGAACCCCGCATCCTGGGAACCGGCGGAGCCCTGAAAAACGCGGCCGATTTCTGGGGAAGCCAGCCCCTGCTGGTGATAAACGGAGACATCGAAACCGACCTGGACCTGGCCGCGCTTTACCGGCACCACCTGGACAATCCGTGTCATGTGACCATGGCCGTGCATGACTGCGCCCCCTATAACAACGTCCTGGTCGATTCAGCCTCTATGATAACCGGCTTTCTGGCCACCGGAGACAACCCCGGTCCCGGCGAGTCACTCCTTGCCTATACCGGCATTCAGGTGGTCGATCCGGCGGTGGCCCGGATGATCCCTCCGGGTGAAAAAACCGGCATAATCTCCGTCTACCGCCGGGGGCTGAAAGCCGGCTGGCCGATAAGGGCTTACCGCCTTGAAGGTCTGCGCTGGCATGACATCGGAACCCCCGAGGGCTACCGCCGGGCGGTCATGGAGCATCTTGCGCCCAGGGCCTTTGCCGGCCCCAAAGGCAGGGCCGAGCCAGGCCCTTTCGACTGCCGGCCCCTGGCAGGAGACGGATCTGACCGCCGCTGGTTCAGGATCACAAGCGGCAGGGCGTCAGTGGTGGTGGCCGATCACGGAATCCGGCCCCGGTCCGGTCCGGTGGAAGCCGACGCCTTCGTTGCCATCGGCAAGCATTTGAAGTCCAAACAGGTGCCCGTGCCCGGGATAATCCTGTATGACCGCTTTTCCGGGCTGGTCTTCGTGGAAGATCTGGGCGACCGGCATCTGCAGCAGGCAGCCGCGGCTTGCGACCGCCGGGAACTGCGGGCGATCTACCGGAAAGTGACAGCCATCTGGGCCCGCATGGCCGTCAGGGGAGCCGAAGGATTCGATCCCGGCTGGACATGGCAAACCACCCATTACGATCGCACCGTCATCCTGGAAAACGAATGCCACTACTTCAGGGATCGCTTTCTCCGGCAATACCTGAAGATGAAGATCGGCGGAAGCGAGCTGGAAAAGGATTTTTCCGCCCTGGCCTCCATGGTCGAGGAAACCGGCCTGCCGGGCTTTGTCCACCGGGACTTTCAGTCCCGCAACATCATGCTGACAGCCCGCGGCCCGATGCTCATCGATTTTCAGGGTGCCCGGCTCGGCCCGGTTCAGTATGATCTGGCCTCTTTGCTGATAGACCCTTACACCGGAACGGAGCCTGAATTGCGGCAGGAACTGCTCGGCCACGGCATGGATTGCCTTGCCCGGTATCTGGTCTTCGACAGGCGGAAATTCCTTCAGGGATACGGCCTTTGCGCCGTGTGCCGCAACCTCCAGATCCTGGGCGCTTTTTCTTTCCTGTCCCTGGTTAAAGGCAAAACGTTCTTCAAACGATATATCCGGCCGGCCGCGGCCGGCCTGCTGGACAATCTGAGGCAGATAGATGCCGCTTGTACTCTGCCTGCCTTGTGGGAAACGGCCTGCCGGGCGGCAGAGCTCGTAAAATCTGAACCGAGCGTTTCAAATTAGCGCTCAACCCAGGTGAAGTCACCGGCAGGTGGTAAATTCCGGTCTGTAATTCGGCCCCCGGGCACATCCAAGCCCAACTCAACAAGGAGGACTCCCATGACAGCCATACCCATCATCGTAAACGGGCTGCCGGGCAACATGGCCCGGACCGTTGTCCGCCAGGCCGCCGCCGACCCGCGTTTCAGGCTGCTGCCCCTTTCCCTGACCGGACCCGAAATCGAACAGTCCCGGTTTGCGGTCGATCAGTTGGAATTTACACTCATAAGGCCTGATCAGCGCAAAAGGCTGCTGGACCAAATCGATCCGGAAGGGCCACCGCCGATCTGCATAGACTACACTCATCCGGCGGCGGTCAACTCCAATGCCGAGTTTTACTGTGCCAACAACCTGCCCTTTGTCATGGGCACCACCGGCGGAGACCGCCAGAAGCTGGCAACGGTCGTTGAAAATTCCTCCACGGCTGCGGTCATCGCTCCCAACATGGCCAAGCAGATCGTGGGCTTCCAGGCCATGATGGAGTACGCCGCTGAAAATTTTCCCGGCATCTTCAAAGGCTATCGGCTTACAATCGAAGAGAGCCACCAGGCCGGCAAGGCCGACACCAGCGGCACGGCAAAGGCAATGGTGCGGTATTTCAACAAGATGGGCATAGATTTCTCGGCCGAACAGATCATCAAGATCCGTGATCCGGAGATTCAGAAAAACAGGCTCAAAGTCCCGGAGCCCTTTCTCGGAGGCCATGGCTGGCACACCTATACCCTGGTTTCACCCGATGAAACGGTCACCTTCCGGTTCGTCCACAATGTCAACGGGCGCCGGGTATACGCCGAAGGCACCCTGGATGCGGTAAGCTTCCTTTCCGCCCGGCTGGCAGAAGGGGCCGGGGGGAAAGTTTACTCGATGATCGATGTGCTGCGGGCGGCCTGCTGAGCACTTGGCTGAGCCCGCGCCAGGCGGCCTTGGCGCCCTGCGGGCCTCCGGGCGGAACCGCCAAAGGCCGATCCCGATCAGGTGACAGTTTGCTTTTAAAGGTAAAGTTATCAGGCCGGAGGCCGATTGTATCAATGTACCGGCCACTGACAGGCCGCGGCTGGCATCGGCTTTGTCGTAAACAAACTTAAATTGTAACCCGCAATTCATCTGGCAGGGAGGCAAGGCAGCAAGTGATCGATGTAAAGTATATAAATCCGTTCATAAAAGCCGTGCACAATCTGTTCGAAACAATGATAGAGGTGCCTTTCAAGCTGGGCAAGCCGGCTTTGAAAAAAAACAAAGAGGCACCCCACGAGATAAGCAGCATCATCGGCCTGTCCGGTGATGTCACCGGCTGTGTCGTTATAAGCCTTTCCAAGGAAGTCGCCCTGGAACTGGTGGGAGCCTTGCTGGGAGAGCCGGTCAGCGAGCTGGACGAAGACAGTACGGACGCCATCGGCGAAATTGCAAACATGATTGCCGGAAACGCCAAAACAGACTTTCCCGAGGGCAACAACTCGATCTCGGTACCCAGTGTCGTGGTGGGAAAACACCAGGTTTCCTATCCTTCCGGATTACCGATCATAACCATCCCCTGCAAGACCGAAAAGGGGCAAATGGTCATCGAGGTGGCCCTGAAAGCCAACTCTCAATAATTCCCGGCCCCAAAGCCGGAATCAGGTTACTGCCCGCCGGCCATGGACTCAATGATCTTCCAGGCCCTTTCCAGGGCCTGGTCCAGGTTTTCGGGCTGACTGCCGCCGGCCTGGGCCATGTCCGGCCGGCCGCCGCCGCCGCCGCCGACAACCGGAGCAATCTCTTTGACGATCCTGCCGGCGTGGATCTTTCCAGCCACGTCCTTGGTCACCATGGCCACCAAAAAGGCCTTCTTGCCCACTGCCGCGCCCAGAACGACGACTCCTGTCTTGAGCCTGTCCCTGAACTTGTCGGCCAGGTCCCTAAGGGCCGCCGGGCTGTCGGCCTCGACCCTTTGCACCATGGCCTCCACCCCGTCGATGCGGCGGACGGTATCACCGGCGGCAGCGGCCCTGGTTTCGGCCAGTTCGGCCTTGAGGCGCTCGATCTGCCTTTCGGCCTTTTTATGGCCTGCCAGTAATTGCTCTATCCGGGCCACGACACCGGACGGCTTTTCGCGCAACAGGCGGCAGGCCTGCAGGACCACCCGCTCTGTGGCCTGAACCGCCGCCAGGGCCCCCTGGCCGGTGGCGGCCTCTATCCGCCTGATGCCGGAAGCGACGCTGGACTCACCGAGGATCTTGAAAAAGCCGATATCCCCTGTCCTTCGGGCATGGGTTCCCCCGCAAAGCTCCTTGCTGAAATCAGCCAGGCTGACCACCCGTACCCGCTCGCCGTACTTTTCCTCGAACAGTGCCGTTGCCCCCTTCTCGATGGCCTCTTCCATGCCCATTTCCGTTACGTCGACCGGAACGTTTTCCCTGATGCGTTCATTGACCAGGGCTTCTATCTTTTCCAGGGTGTCTGCTTCCACCTGGGCAAAATGGGTAAAGTCGAAGCGCAGCCTGTCCGGTGCGACCAGGGATCCGGCCTGCTTGACATGATCGCCGAGGACCTGTCGCAGGACCGCGTGCAGGATGTGGGTGGCGGTATGGTTCAGGGCCGTCGCCCTGCGTCTTTCTCCATCTACTTTCAGGTCGACCGTCTGCCCCTTTACCAGCTGGCCGCTTGATACCCGGCAGTGATGAATGACAAGACCGGTGGGATCCTTTACCGTGTCCACCACCCGGACGTCCATTTTTCCCGCGCTCATCCGGCCGGCGTCGCCCACCTGGCCACCGGATTCGGCGTAAAAAGGCGTCCTGGCGACAACCACCTCCACCCGGTCGCCCTGTCCGGCCTGATCGACGGCTTTCCCGTCCTTGACCAGGAGCAAAACCTCGGACCTGTCTTCGAGTCGACCATACCCGCTGAACTCGGGCTTGACTCCCTGTGAGGCCAGCTCCTTGTAGGCGTCGCTGATGCCGGCAAATGAGGCCACCGACCGGGAGCGGGCTCGCTGTCTGTCCATCAGCTGCCGAAAGCCTTCCATATCGAGTTCCAGACCTTTGTCGCGGACAACGTCCCGGACGATATCCACCGGGAACCCGTAAGTATCGTAAAGCTTGAATATCAGGCCGCCGTCGACCTTGGTCTTTCCGCCGGCCTCCATCTCGGCCAGGGCATCGTTGAGCAGCTTGAGGCCGTGATCGAGGGTCTCGGTAAAGCGCATCTCTTCGTTTTCGATCACGTTGGTAATGAAGGCTGCGGCATCGGACAGTTCCGGATAGGCCGGCCGCATGATCTCGAAAACCGTTTGGGCGGTACGGTGAAGAAAGGGCCGTTCCAGACCGATGTTACGGCCGTACCTGATGGCCCGGCGCATGATCCGTCTCAAAACGTAGCCCCGGCCCTCATTGGACGGCAGCACGCCGTCTCCGATGAGAAAAGCCGCCGCCCGGCTGTGATCGGCAATCACCTTCATGGCCACGTCAACCTGCTCGTCCCGGCCAAAAGGTTTTTCGGCCAGCTCTTCGCAGGTGGCTATGATGGGTCTGATCAAATCGGTGTCGAAATTGGTGGCAACTCCCTGCAGGACCGAGGCCAGCCGCTCGAGCCCCATGCCGGTATCGATGCTCGGCTTGGGCAGGGGAGTCATTTTGCCGGCCGCGTCCCGGTTGAACTGCATGAAAACCAGGTTCCAGATCTCCAGGAAGCGATCGCAGTCACAGTCGACCCCGCAGTCCGGCCGGCCGCAGCCGTGGGCTTGTCCGCGGTCAAGGTGAATTTCGCTGCACGGACCGCAGGGACCGGTATCTCCCATGGCCCAGAAATTGTCTTCCTCACCCAGCCTGACTATGCGCTCGGCCGGTATTCCGATCTTGTTGTGCCACAGGTCGTAGGCCTCGTCGTCTTCAAGGTAGACAGAAGCCCAGAGCCTGTCGGCCGGCAGGCCGTAGCCGTTTGTCAGCAGGTCCCAGGCAAAGGCGACGGCATCTTCCTTGAAGTAGTCCCCAAAAGAGAAGTTGCCCAGCATCTCGAAAAAAGTGTGATGCCGGGCAGTGTAGCCCACGTTTTCCAGGTCGTTGTGTTTGCCGCCGGCCCGGACACATTTTTGCGAGGTGGCCGCCCGGAGGTAATCGCGTTTGTCTTCACCCAAAAATACCCGCTTGAACTGAACCATTCCGGCATTGGTGAAAAGAAGGGTCGGGTCATCTGCCGGCACCAGTGATGAACTGCGGACGACTTTATGGCCGCGCTTTTCAAAATATTCCAGAAAAAGCCTGCGTATCTCGTTACCTGTCATTTATTACTCCGTTGGATTGTCCTGTTGCTCCATGGCACCTTGCGTTACTGCCCTTGCGTCCCGGCCCCGCTTCTGAATGCGGATACTGCCGCCGGCAAACAGTCTCCCTAAAACGCTCAGGAGCCGCTTTCTTCTTCCTGCTGCCGGTCGGCATGGTCAAGGCCCACCGCCTGCCTGACCTGACGGTGAATCTGCTCGAAGATGTCCTGATTTTCCGCCAGGAACTTCTTGACGTTTTCACGGCCCTGACCTATGCGCTCGCCGTTGTAGGAATACCAGGAGCCGCTCTTGTCTATTATGCCGGTCTCCACGCCCATGTCCAGCAGGTCGCCTGTTCTGGAAATCCCCTCGCCATAGGTGATGTCGAACTCGGCTTCCTTGAAAGGCGGGGCCATCTTGTTTTTGACCACCTTGACCCGGGTCCGGTTCCCGACGATCTCCTGGCCGCTCTTGATGGCGCCGATACGGCGGATGTCCAGCCTGACCGAGCTGTAGAATTTCAGGGCGTTTCCGCCGGTGGTGGTCTCGGGGTTGCCGAACATGACCCCGATCTTCATGCGGATCTGATTGATGAAGATGATACAGGTCATGGTCTTGCCGATGGTGCCGGTCAGCTTGCGCAGGGCCTGGGACATCAGGCGCGCCTGAAGACCCATGTGGGAATCGCCCATCTCGCCTTCGATCTCCGCCCGGGGAACCAGGGCCGCCACCGAGTCGATCACCATGATGTCGATGGCGCCGCTGCGCAGGAGCATGTCGGCAATCTCCAGGGCCTGCTCGCCGGTGTCGGGCTGGGATACGAGCAGTTCGTCGGTGTCGACTCCCAGCTTTTTGGCATAGCTCACGTCCAGGGCATGTTCGGCATCGATAAAGGCCGCTATCCCGCCCTGGCGCTGGGCATTGGCCACCGCGTGCAGGGCCAACGTGGTCTTACCCGAGGATTCGGGCCCGAATATCTCGATTATCCTGCCCCTGGGCAATCCTCCCACCCCCAGGGCGCAGTCAAGGGCGATGGAGCCGCTTGGTATTACCGGCACATCCACAATCGGCCGGCTGCCCAGCTTCATGATGGCACCTTTGCCGAACTGGCGTTCTATCTGGCCGAGGGCTGAGTCAAGGGCCTTGTCTTTGCTGTTTGATCCCATTTTGTCCTCCTAATCCGCTACCATATTGCCACCGCTTTCAAAGGCCGAATTCAACCTTGCCAAGAGGTGTGTAAACCGCCCCGCCCGGTTGCAAGACACTTCTGAAAAGAACGAGCCGCCGGGCCAGGAACGGCAACGGGCCGAAATCCGATACCCGGCGTAACAAGGACGCCAGCCGGTCCGGAGGAAGCGTCCTTGATCTGAACCTGCCCAGGGTGAGATGGGGCCGAAATCTTCTGCTTTCCTTCCGGAATTCAAGCCGGCTCAGGTGATCGTCCGTCTGCCGGGCCAACCGGGCCACACCTTCTAAATCTCCGTCCAGGCCGGCCCACAGCACCCGCGGCCGTTTCAAGCCGGGAAAGACGCCCAAGCCCCTGGCTTCCAGCGCCATGGGAGGCCTCTGTCCCAGCGCGGACATCACTTCGGAAACGGCTTCCACCATCGAGGCCGGAATATCTCCCAGGAACTTGACGGTCAAATGGATATTGCCCGCCGGAACCCATTTGACGCCAGCCAGATCGTGTGCCAGCCCGGATTTCAAGTCGGCCAGCCGCCGGGTCACATCATCGGGTACTTCAAGGGCCAGAAAAGCCCGTATCTTGTCAGTCATAACTAGATTCTGAGATCATTCCGCCCGCACCGGCGGTCCCGGCCTTCCCGGGCATCATCTGCTGCCGGCCTCATCGAAGGCCGGCTGCGGCCTCTGGAGGGTTTTTCCTCAGATTCCCGTCAGCCGGCCGGAAGTTTCATCTGTGGTTCTCCCAGGGTGAATTTGCCTTCACTTATCCACTGCTTGAGCGTCCGGGCGATCTCCCTGGCCCTTACCATGCTGGACAGCGGAACGGTGGGAATCGACTGCCCGTTCAATCTGATACTGCCGCTTTTCAGCTCGGCATAACTCACCTGTCCCAGACTCTTGGCCTCACCGGTGGGATAATCGTGACCGTAATCGATCACCTGGGTAAACAGTTGCTCGTCGGAAACACCGGTGTAAGCGGCCATTTCCTCGTTCAGGATGGGAATCGGCACACCCAGCCCGACGGCCAGGGAGGCACCATAGCCCTGGATGCTGACTCCCACCAGCCAGCGGGGATCCATCTGCTTCAGGTCTCCCATGACCCACAGGGTGCCGGCCGGTTTAAGGGGTGCTCCGCCTTCTGTCCGCGCAACGCCAGGATTGTGCTGGGTGCCCGGCCAGACCACGAATCCCTGTCCTCCTCCCAGGAAAATCCGTGTTCCGACACCGATGGTCTTGTAATACGGATCATTGAACAAGGGGCTCAGCTGGCCGGCTGAACAGTAATTCGCATTGGCGGCCCTGGGTTTCAGGGTCCCCATGTAAGTGTAAACCGTCTTGTTGGTCAGGTTGACCGCGCAATTGTAATTCTGATACCCGTTGCGGGGATTGCAAAGGGTCGCCATGGGAATGTCTTTCAGGGTCAGGTGCTTTTCAAACTTCCGGCGGGGATAGCAGTCTGTTCCATAACCGGTGGCCTTGAGATGAACCGTTTTGCCGGCCACAAGGTCATGGATCACATGCCCGCCGCCATAACGGAATTCGCCGGGGTAGACCCTGTTCAAAGGATCGTCCTCGCACAGTTCGGTGGCACCGATATAACAATCCACCGCGGCAATACCGGCATAGGCCGGAACATCGTTTAGCCAAACCCTGGAGGCCTTGATGCCCGGCTTGCTGTGGCCGAAGTTGATAAAAGCGCCCGAAGAACACATGGGAGCAAAAGTTCCGGTGGTGACCACGTCCACCCGGCGGGCTGCCTCGACCGGACCGTTTTCCCTGACGATATCGATCATTTCTTCGGCGGTCACAACCACCACCTGTCCGTTTTTGATCTTTTCATTGATCTGCTGGTAGGTTTTGCTGATCTTGAAATCTGTGCTCATCGGACGACCTTGCTCCCGGCATAGGCTTTCAGCTTTGAAGTTATGTTGTTTTCCACCCACTTAGGGTCCCACCACTGAACCGGATTGACGAAAGTTCCGTTGACCAGCATCGAAAAATGGAGATGGTCCCCTCCTGCCAGACCGGAACGGCCGGTAAGTCCGATCCCGGCCCCCTTTTCCACCATCTGCCGGGGGCTGACATCGATGCGGCTCAGATGGGCGTAAAGACTGAACAGGCCCATGCCATGATCGATGATGACCGTGTTACCATATATGCCCAGTTTTTCGCACAATACCACCCTGCCCCGGTTGGCGGCAGGAACTTCACTACGGGCCACCGATGCCAGATCGATGCCCATGTGAACCTGATGATCGATGACCCGGCCCTTGTAATAATAGGTTCTGCGGTCGGCGAACCTTGCCCGGGGGGCGGTGTGGGGCATCCTCATAAACGGACCGTGCCACATGATCTTTCCTTCCGACTTCGATGTGACCCTGGCGATGGTCTCGTTGTCGGCCTTGCGCATCTGGCGGTTGATCTTCAGGAAACCTTCGACCAGGTCTTCCTGGCTCCCGGCAGGTATGCCAAGCAATTCCGGAACTTTGGTTTTCAGGAAAGACGCGGGCAGATTGATCCTGTCATTGCGGAAGCGACGCCGGTTTATCCTGTATCCGAAATTGACCTTGCTCCGGTTGCCGGCATAATCTTCTGCCACCAGGTATACCGGGGTGTCGGGTGGCTGGTCATGGGCGACGGCCAGAAACGCCAAATAAAGTGACGAATCCGCAAAGCCTGCCGCATAGCCCGGGTAAAACCTGTCCCCCACCTGGACCCCGCTCAAACGGCAGTCCTCATTCAGGCCATAGACAACCAGGCCTGATCCTCCCTGGGCGAAGTAATGGGCCCGGCTCACGACCCTTGCCTCCGGCGGCCGGGTGTCCACCACCACCTCGATTTCTTTATAGAAGCGGTTGCCCTTGCCCCAGCCGCGCCACGAATAGTCCTCCACCAGAAGGCGGATTATGCCTTTGCCGTCGCTGACATCCAGCGCTCCGGGTTCAAAGGAAAATTTGAGGGTTTGTTCTTTGACCGTTCCCCCTTCCAATATACCGGCCGAAGGAAACTTGCGTTCGAAAATGGTTTCCTCACGGCCATCTTTCAAAAAGCCCACCCATATCCTCCGCAGGCCGGATTTGTCATCCCGCACTTGCAGCGACAGGGTCTGACCGGCGCCCAGGGCGGCGCCCGGCAGGCTTAAAACGGCCTCCGGTTTTTCTCCTTCCAGGCGTAAAAACGCAACTGCGGCAACAATGGCCAGCCCCAGGACGACTGGGACGAGCAGCAAGCTTTTGCGAATTTTATTTCTCTTATCTTTCAAGTAGTTACCATCCTTAAAATCATATTGGGCGCAGCCTCTGACAATAGCAACTAAACCAATGCCGATCAAGGCAAAGTTTCGCTGCTTGACTTTTGGCAGCTTGCGGGATAAAGTTCCATCCATGAACAATATGGTAAAGATAAAAGATACTTGCATCGGTAAAGGCCAACCGCTGGCAATCATTGCCGGCCCCTGTGTAATAGAGGATTTCGAAACCACCTTTGAAATTGCTTCCTTTGTCAAACACCTGGCAGCGGGAAAAGGAATCGGCTGTATCTTCAAGGCCTCTTTCGACAAGGCCAACCGCACATCCATAGATTCCTTTCGCGGCCCGGGGATCGACAAGGGGCTGGAGATTCTGTCCCGGATAAGGCAAGAGCTTGATTTACCGGTTATTTCCGACATTCACGAAGCCGGACAGGCGGCCGCGGCCGCGCGGGTTCTGGATGTGATCCAGATCCCGGCTTTTTTATGCCGCCAGACCGATTTCCTGCTGTCGGCAGCCAGGACGGGCAAAGTGATCAACGTCAAAAAAGGACAGTTCATGGCTCCCTGGGACATGCAGAACGTGGTCGCCAAAATACGCTCCGCCGGCAACCACAACATCCTCCTGACCGAACGGGGGGCCATGTTCGGATACAACAACCTGGTCGTGGACTTCCGGTCAATCCCCATCATGCAGGAAACAGGTTGCCCTGTGGTCTTCGACGCCACCCATAGTGTTCAGCTGCCCGGAGGCGCCGGCACAAGCTCCGGAGGTCAGCGCCGGCATGCGCCCGGCTTGGCCAGGGCGGCCGTGGCCGCCGGCGCCGACGCGATTTTCATGGAGGTCCATCCGAATCCGGACAAGGCCCTGTGTGATGGCCCCAATTCCCTTCCCCTCGACTGGCTTCCGGATCTGTGGCAGCAACTGATAGACATCCGGACGGTTGTCAATCAAGCATGATGGTTTCGCAAAAAGCCCGATATCTTCGTTGCCCTGCCCGTTGCGGGACCGCGGCGTACCACCGGGTTTGCGAGGCCGGCATGCATTATGAATTCTCAACAAATACGAAGCAAATGGTTACGCAGCTGTAGAGACATGGGTTCTTTAGAAAAAAAATTGATGAAAATCAGGATGTTGCTCCTTGATGTGGACGGTGTCATGACGGCCGGTCAGATAATCTACGGCGACGATGGAAACCAAACCATGATCTTCAATGTCAAAGACGGCCTGGGCATCCGTCTGCTGAAGGAAGCCGGAATCAGGGTGGGCATAATCACCGGCCGCAGTTCGCAGGCCTTGCTGCACAGATGCAGCAACCTGGGTATCGACATGGTTTTTCACGGCATCAAGGACAAGCTTGTCGCCCTGGAAGAAGTCATGGCCACCACCGGTGTCACCCTTGACCGGATCGGCTTTGTGGGTGATGATCTGCCGGACCTGCCCTTGATGCGCAAGGTGGGATTTCCGGTTGCCGTGGCCGACGCTCACCAGATGGTGCGGGAAGCCGCAGACATGGTTACGCGGGCTCCCGGAGGCTTCGGCGCTGTCCGGGAAGTTTGTGAAGCCGTTCTTAAAGCCCAGGGCAAATTCGAAACCTTAGTGAATCGCCTGTTCGGCAAAGGCAGGGACAGATGAGCGCCGGCAAAAAGATAAACCGGATTCTGGCCTTTGCGGTCCTGGCGATGCTGGTGGCTGTTTCTCTTGTGTTTTTCCTTTCCCGGCACCGGGGCGGCAGCCAAATGGCGGTAAACCTCTTGCCGGATGCCAAGACCCTGATGAGCCTGTCCAATGTCCATCAGACCGCCACCAAAAACGGCCGCATCCAGTGGGAACTGCGGGCTACGACAGCCAAGCTCATGTCCGACGGGAAATCCCTGGCGCTCGACCACCCGCAGGTCGCATTCTTCACCGAGGATGGAACCAGGGTATCGTTGGAAGCAGACACGGGACGGCTCAATCTGGAAACCAATGACATCACCGTCGAAGGTCATGTTTCCATTTCCAACAGCCGATATAGACTTGCGACAGAACACGCCGCTTACCAGCACCAAAAACGACTTATAGTCTGCGGCCGGCCTGTGGAAATAGTGGGACCCGGCCTCCGCCTGGGGGCCTTGACCATGAGTTACGACCTGAAGGCCGACAAGACCGTCTTCGAAGGCCGGGTAGAGGGGGTATTGAATGAAATGCCGACAATGTAAGAAATTGATAGCATCGATTCTGGCCGCATTGTCACTGATCGCCTGGTGCGGATTGGCTGTAGCGGCGGGAAAACAGGACAACAAAGGGAAAAAACCGGCTGAACCGATAAAAATAAGTGCCGACCGGCTGACAATCAATAGCGATGCCAACTGGGCCGAGTTTACGGGAAACGTAATAGCGGTTCAGGGCAAAACTACCATTGCAGCTGAACGCCTTCGGATTTATTATAAAGAGAAAGCAGAGGACACAGGTGACGCCGGCCCTCGGAACGGAGGCGAGCTTGAAAAGATAGAGGCCTATGGCAACGTCCGCATAACAATGGACAACAGGCTTGCTGTAACTCCGAAGGCAGTATATAGTACCGCGGATCAAACCCTGACCCTGGAAGGTGAAGGTTCCCGCCTGCAAAGCGGCCGGGACACCATTACCGGAAAAAGGATAGTTTTTTCCCGGCAGAAAGGGAGCATCACGGTCACCGGCTCGCCGGGCAAGCAGGTGGAAGCCGTTATTTACAGCGAAAAGGAGGCATTGGACTGAGCACCGGACGGACCTGTCAGGTTTGGAAAAGTCCGGTCCCGACCCATGAGGCCTCCGGCAGGCTCGTGACGATCGCTTATGGCGTTACTTGATATCCGCAATCTGGTTAAGGTTTACAACGGCAGGAAGGTCGTCAAAGGAGTAAGCCTCAACGTGGCCAGCGGTCAGGTGGTGGGACTTCTGGGACCCAACGGAGCCGGCAAGACCACGACTTTTTACATGACCGTGGGGCTGATCAAGGCCGACGGCGGGAAAGTCTTTCTTGATGAAGATGATCTGACCGCCTGTCCCATGTACATCAGAGCCCGTAAGGGGATCGGTTATCTGCCACAGGAGCCGTCGGTTTTCAGGAAACTGACAGTTCGCCAGAACCTGCTGGCGATCCTGGAAACCATGAGGCTTGGAAAGGAAGAATGTAATCGCAGGGCCGACGCCCTGCTGGAAGAACTGGGCATCGCCCACATCCAGGACAGCAAGGCAGGAGTCTTGTCAGGAGGTGAAAGGAGGCGGCTGGAAATTTCACGGGCGCTTGCCACCAGACCGTCTTTCATCCTCCTGGATGAGCCTTTTGCCGGCATTGACCCTCTGGCGGTCATTGACATAAAAAATATTATAGGCCATTTGAAGGAACGCAAGATCGGAATCTTGATTTCGGATCACAATGTCAGGGAAACTCTGGAAGCATGCGACCGGGCATATATTCTGGCAGATGGCAAAGTAATCGAATCCGGTACACCCGAACATATTGCCGCGAGCAAAATTGCCCGCCGCATATACCTGGGAGACGAATTCAAACTGTGATGACTTCGCAGACAGTCCGATATCTTCTTTGGGCTGCATCCCGTTGCAACTGCGGCGTACTGCCAGGTACGCCTCGTCACACGGGATGAGCGACGCCCCGATTCCGAACTGCTCGCGAAGCCATCCAATAAATTGGGAATTCATCAAACTGTGATATGGCTATTGAATTAAGACAACAGTTAAAACTCACCCAACAGCTCATAATGACGCCTCAGCTGCAGATGGCGATCAAGCTGCTGCAACTGTCGCGCCTGGAGCTGATGGATGCCATCAGGCAGGAACTTGAAGAGAACCCCACCCTCGAAGAAGTCCAGGAAACGGTCCCCAAAGATCAGCTGAGCGAGGAACAGTCTCCCGAACGGCCCCAGGCCGAAAAGACCGAAGAGGTCAGGATCGAGGAAAAACTGCCCAACGACATCGACTGGAGCAATTACATCGATGAATATAATTCACCGGGAAGGATCCGCTTTGAAACCGAGGAAAGGGATACTCCCCAGTACGAGGCTTTCGTCTCCAGCAAGGAATCATTGAGTGATCATCTCAACTGGCAACTGCTGATGAGCTCTCCCGGTGAAGAACACAAGCGGATCGGAAGCCTCATCATCGGCAATCTCGACAAGGACGGATACTTGAAAGCCACCGTCGAGGAGCTCTCGGAACTGGCCGGGGTGCCTGTCCGGCAGGTTGAAGAGGTGCTGCAGCTGATGCAGACCTTCGACCCGCCCGGAGTATGCGCCCGTGACCTGACAGAATGCCTCCTGATCCAGGCCCGAACGCTGGGGGTGGAAAACACTCTGGTGACGCGCATCATCGAAAATCATCTCAACCATCTGGAGAACAAGAATTACAGGGCCATCTGCAGAGCTCTGAAAGTAAAGCTCGATGAGGTCATCGCCGCGGTCGACATCATTACCGCCATGGAGCCCAAGCCGGGCAGGAAATTCAGTTCGGAAGAGCCGCAATATATCACCCCCGACATCTATGTATACAAACATGAAGACGGCTTTGTCATTATGCTCAACGACGACGGCATGCCCAAACTGCGGGTGAACTCTTTCTACAAGGAGGCAATCAGCAACAACAAAGAGATTACCGGAAGTGCCCGCGAGTACATTCAGGAAAAATTACGCTCTGCGGCCTGGCTCATTCGCAGCATCCATCAACGCCAGAAAACAATCTACAAGGTGATGGAAAGCATTCTGAAATTCCAGCGCGAATTTTTCGAAAAGGGCATAACCCATCTGAAACCGATGGTACTGCGGGACGTGGCCGAGGATATCGGAATGCACGAATCTACCATCAGCCGGGTGACCACGAACAAATACGCCTATACCCCCCAGGGGATATTCGAGCTCAAATATTTCTTCAACAGCTCGATCAAACGGATCCATGGAGAAGCTATCGCTTCGGCGAGCGTTCAAGAAAAGATCCGGCGCCTCATAGAAAGCGAAGACCCGCGCAAACCTTACAGCGACAGCAAAATGGCCGAACTGCTCAAGGCCGACAACATCAATATAGCCCGTCGCACCGTTGCCAAATACCGTGAAATGATGGGCGTTCTGCCGTCCAACAAACGCAAGCGGTTCTCATGATTGCAGCCACTTTCCCAAAGGACATTGAAACGGCCGGAAGGCAACCTGGCAAGGTGTCACCGGCTACGGAAACCGGATGTGACCGGACGGCTGTCACCTGCTCGGGGCCGGGCAGGCGGAAACAGGCCGCTTGCATGCTGTCGGCATATGCAGGGAGGACGGTTTCAAAAAAGCGGCCACGGATCTATATTACGCGATATATCCCGGCCATCGACAAACAGGATGGCCCGGTCTTTGGTTTAACCATAAACCAAAAGGAGGCACAGCCTATGCAGACTTCAGTAACATTCAAAAACATCTCCCCTTCCGATCACCTCAAAGCATATGTCAGCGACAAGCTGAATCGTTTCGATAAATATCTTTACAATCCTGCCGAAGCAAACGTAGTACTTTCGGTGGAAAAATTCCGTCACATAGCGGAAATAAACATCGTTGGCGACCGCCTTGCAATCAACGGCAAAGAAGAGACCGAAGACATGTACAGCGCCATAGACATGGTGCTGGACAAACTCGAGAAACAAATAAAGAAAAACAAGGAGAAAATCCGGGAACGCCGCAGCGGCAAGCACAACCGGTCATTGTCCGAGCAGGACATGGGAGAACTGGCAGCCGATGAAGACACACAGCCCCAGGTGGTGGAAAAACGGATCGATTACAAACCAATGGATGTGGAAGAAGCGGTAATGCAGATGGATCTGGTGGATAACTCCTTCCTGGTTTTCACCAACGCCAGGACAGGCCGGGTCAATGTCCTGTATCGCCGCAAGGATGGCAATTACGGACTCATCCAGCCCAGCAGCTGACAGATGATCGTTTTTACCGGATCCGCATGCTACGGATGCGGTAATAACTTAACCTTATCGGAGCCCTGTCTGCCTCCGATCTTAATTGTTCCCGCCGCGCGGGACCGATTGAAGCCACCCCCCTTTGGGGGTGGCGGTTTACTGGTGAAAACCTATGAAGATTCTTGATGCGTTACATGAAGAAGCGATCTTAATCGACCTCAAAGCCACTCAGAAGATCGAAGTTATTCAGGAGCTGGTGGCACCCGTGGCGAAGATAACGGGAGTCGACCGGGATCTGCTCGTGCGTGTTCTGATGGAACGTGAACGACTGGGAAGTACCGGTATAGGCGGAGGAATAGGTATTCCTCACGGAAAACTGAAAGAACTTGAAGTGCCGGTGCTGGCTTTCGGCCTGAGCCGGCAGGGGGTTGATTTCGAGTCCATGGACGGGCGGCCGACTTACATCTTTTTCCTTTTGCTCACTCCTGACGATTCGGCGGGTCTGCATTTGAAACTTCTGGCCGGCATTTCAAAATTGCTCAAGCAGGAACCGATCAAAGAGCAGCTTATGAATGTAAGATCTCCGGATGATGTTATTGAAATCATCAAGGCGGCCGAGACCGACATTTGATGTTGGGCGCCCGACTGAATTGGCAACCCATCAAAAAAGGCGAATCGCTTTGAAACGTCCGGCCATTGTCATAATAACCGGCTGCTCGGGTTCGGGCAAAAGCACCGCACTGAATGCTTTCGAGGATGCCGGTTTTTTCTGCGTCGACAATATGCCGATTGCGCTGCTTCCGGACTTTCTTGCAAAATTCAGCCCACGGCTGGACAATGCGGCCGGCCTTGCCTTTGTAATGGATCTGCGCGATGATGATTTTCTGTCCAGCTATTCCGGCGTTATTTCAGAACTCAGACAGGAAGGGTGGTTGATAAAACTCGTTTTCCTGGAAGCAAAGGATTCGGTTCTGCTGCGGCGTTACAGCCATACCCGGCGCCACCATCCCCTGGGCAAAGCCGCAAGCCTGCTCAAAGCCATTCAGACCGAAAAACGGCTCATTGAAAACATCCGCGGTCAGGCCGATCACCTGATAGACACTTCAGATTACAGTGTCCATGAACTGAAATTCGCCACCATTCACATCGCCCAGAATTACGCCTCCGTCAAGGCCATGGCCGTCAATGTCCTTTCTTTCGGGTACAAGTATGGAATTCCCCGCGACGCGGACCTGATCATGGATGTGCGCTTCCTGGCAAACCCTTACTTCGTAGCCGATCTGAAACCCCTGGACGGCGAATGCCCGCCTGTTCGCCAATTTGTATTGCAACATCCGGAAACGGAATTTTTTTTACGCAAGTATATCGACTTGATCGATTACCTGATACCGTTGTATGAAAAGGAAGGCAAAGCGTATCTGAACCTGGCCGTCGGATGCACCGGCGGGCGGCACCGTTCAGTGGTTATCGCCCGTATGCTTTACGAGCATATCAGCAGTACCAGATCTAGTGTCAGCCTGATACATCGTGATATTAACTGATTCCCGGTTTTACCGGTGACACGGCTGGCGGAACGAAACTGGAGCACCGGGCAGGCCCGCTGGGCAGCAACCCCATACCAAAGGATTGTACCATGATCGGCATCTTGCTGGTAACTCACCGCCGACTGGGAGAAGCCCTGATCGATACGGCCTCCTTTATCATAGGGGACAGGCCTTCAGCAGTTGAATTCGTCTCGATTGATCTAGAACAAGATGCCAATGAAATGCGCACCAAGATAGAAGACGGCATTAAAAAGGTGGACAACCGTCACGGCGTCTTGATCCTGACGGATATGTTCGGTGGTACACCTTCGAATCTGAGCTATTCATTCCTGGAAGAAGGTCGCATAGAGGTTGTCTCGGGCGTCAATCTGCCTGTTCTGATCAAAGCGGTCAAGGCGCGGGAAGATCAGGATCTGGCGCAACTGGCCCAGACACTGGAAACATTCGGACGGCAAAGCATCTCCCTCGCAAGCGGTATTCTCAAGGGCAACAAGCGTAATTGAATTTGTTCCGACGCAGGGTGAACCACTTTTTAACTTCCAATGAACCAAACAAAGGAGGCAGTATGGGTGTTAAAGTAGGGATAAACGGTTTTGGAAGAATAGGACGGCTGGCGTTCAGAGCCGCCATGAACAACCCTGCAATAGAAGTGGTGGCGATCAACGATTTGACAGACGCTGCCACCATGGCCCACCTTCTCAAGTACGATTCTGTCCATGGGATACTGGAAGATGACATTTCGGCCCAGGACAACTCTATCCTGGTCGGTGAAAAAAAGATCTCCTATACGGCCATCAAGGATCCTGCGCAGATACCCTGGGAAGACATGGGTGTTGAAATCGTCATGGAATGCACCGGTCTTTTCCGGGAAAGGGAAGCTGCCGCCAAGCATCTGGAAGCCGGGGCACGCAAAGTAATAATCTCAGCTCCGGCCAAGGACCCCGACGTCACCATCGTCATGGGCGTAAATTCAAGCCAGTACGACCCCAGACAGCACCATATCATCTCCAATGCATCCTGCACCACGAACTGCCTTGCTCCTGTGGCCAAGGTGCTGATGGAAAATTTCGGCATCCGCAGCGGACTGATGACAACCGTCCACTCCTATACCGGTGATCAGCGCTTGCTGGACTTTCCGCACAGGGATCTGCGCCGTGCCCGTTCGGCCAACCTTTCGATGATTCCTACCACCACGGGAGCGGCCCGGGCTGTTGCCCTTGTCCTTCCCGAGCTCGATGGCAAACTGAACGGTCTTGCCATCCGGGTTCCGACTCCCAATGTCTCCCTCGTGGACCTGGTTGCCACGGTTGAAAAGAGCGGCATCACCGTATCGGATGTCAATGCCGCCCTGAAAGAAGCCTCCGAGGGCGAGCTTGAAGGCATTCTCGGTTTCAGCGAACTGCCGCTTGTCTCCGTAGATTACAACGGCATCACCCTTTCCTCAATTGTCGACGGCCCCACCACCTATGTGATCGATCAGATGGTCAAGGTGCTTGCATGGTACGACAACGAATCGGGCTATTCCAATCGCATGGTCGACCTGGCCGCCATGATAGGCACAATGTTGTAAGGCAATGCTCAAAGGAGATCTGACATGACCAAACGCAAACCACTTATTGCCGGCAACTGGAAAATGCATAAAACCGGTCCTGAAGCCGTGGAGACGGCCCGCAAACTGGCCGGACTGACTGCCGACGTCGACCGGGTGGATGTAATGATCGCCCCGCCCTTCACCGCCCTGGCCCAGGTGGCTGAAGTATTGCGCGGCACCAGGATCATGCTCTGCGCCCAAAACATGCACTGGGAACCCCGGGGGGCCTTTACCGGTGAAATAAGCGCCGAGATGTTGCTGGCAGCCGGTTGCACCCACGTCATCCTGGGCCATTCGGAAAGAAGGCAGTTTTTCGGAGAAACCGATCAGACGGTCAATCTCAAGCTGCGAGCCGCCCTGGCGGCGGGATTGAAGCCGGTGGTATGCATCGGAGAATCGGAGTCTGAGCGGGACGAAGGAAAAACTTTTTCCGTACTTGACAAACAGGTTCAAAACGGGTTAAAGGGCCTACTTTCAGATGACCTGAAAGGATTGACACTGGCCTACGAGCCGGTATGGGCCATCGGAACCGGTAAAACCGCAAGCAGCCAGCAGGCTCAGGAAGTACACGCTTATCTCAGGGATCAACTTGCCAAGGCCTATGGCCGGTCGGTTGCCGAAGCGGTGCGTATACTGTATGGCGGCAGTGTAAAACCTGCCAACATCGCAGAGCTGATGGCCATGGAAGATGTCGACGGAGCTCTGGTGGGAGGGGCCAGCCTTGAGGCTGAAACCTTCAATCAGCTGGTCCATTATCAAAACTGAAGTTGGATTCTTATGAATTTATTTTTGGTGGTAATTCACGTTATAGTCAGTATCGCCCTGATAATGATCGTTCTGCTCCAAACCGGCAAGGGAGCAGACATGGGGGCGGCCTTCGGCGGTGGCGCAAGCCAGACCCTGTTCGGCACAACGGGTGCCAGTACATTTCTTGGCAAGCTGACCACCATCGCGGCCATTGTGTTCATGCTGACATCATTGACCCTGGCATACATGGCGGGACACCGTAACGTCCAGTCGGTTGTGGAGAAGGCGCCGGTTACCGCACCTCAAACCGACAGTTCAAACGACGCTTCCAAGCCGGCAACCGAATCCAGCGCAACTGCCCATGAGCAGCAACCGGTGGCCCCGGATTCGGAAGGCCAGGCCAAATAGCTGTTTGACAAGTGCCGAAGTGGTGGAATTTGGTAGACACGCTATCTTGAGGGGGTAGTGGGGAAACCCGTGCCGGTTCAAGTCCGGCCTTCGGCACCAACCACAAATTTTTATAACGGTTTCAGTTTATTACTGAAACCGTTTTTTGTTATATGCGATTAGCGGCAAGGACAACGTATTTCTGCTTCAGCCCCGCGGCAACCATGCCGATACTGTTTTCCAGGAAGACAACCCTGACGGGGCATGCCAATGAAGACGTCAATCAGGTTCTGCGCGGTTTTTCTGCTTTTACCATTGACCTTGTTGCTGCAAGCGGCCGAGCCTGCCAAATCCATGGCAGAACGCCTTCCGCCCGTAAGGGCAGTGTACTTACCTCCCTATGCCCTGAACCTGAGATCTATCGACATCTATGTCCACCAGGCCCGCCTGCTGGGGCTCAATGCCGCGGTTCTGCATCTGAAGGACCCCCGGGGCAATATATTCTGGTCCAGCCGGATTCCCGGTGCCAGGCGGCACGTGAATCCCGGTGTTGCTAAAAATATAAAACGTCTGGTTTCAGTTTTGAAGGCCAACCATATCCGGACCATCGCCAAGCTCGACGTGTTCGCCGACAACGCCCTTGTAGGCGAACACCCGGAACTGGGATTGCAGGATGCGCAAACCGGCCTTCCGTGGAAGGACAAAAAAGGACTGTTCTGGGCCAACCCTTTCGACAGGCGGGTATGGGACTACGTCACGGACCTGGCAAAGGAGCTGGCCGCTGTGGGTTTCGATGAAATTCAGTTCGACTACGTCCGTTTCCCTTCCGACGGTGATCTGGGCCGCATAGTATATCGTGGAAATCCACAGCACATCAGCCGCAGCCGGTGCATCGCCGCTTTCCTGAAGTACGCCCATCAACAGCTTCATCCGCTGGGAGTGAAGTTGTCGGCGGCTGTTTTCGGACTGGTTGCCTGGAAGAAATACGATTTCGGAATCGGACAGGTTCTCGAGCAGATGACCCCCGCCCTGGATGTCATCTGCCCCATGTTCTACCCTTCCCATTTTCCGCCCGGTTTTCTCGGCAAAACAGACCCGGGCCGATATCCCGGCCTGATAATGCGCCTGAGCGCCCGGCGGATGCGGCAAAGGATAAATATCGCCGTAAGGCCCTGGATCCAAGACTTCTGGTACGGGCCGGAAAAAGTCGAGGCCCAGATCAGAGGGCTGAAAGCTGCCGGAACCGACGGCTGGTCGGCCTGGAATCCGTCCGGCAGGTACAAAGCCACCTTCACCGTCCTGGCCCGACGCAACGGGGTACGTCTTACCACTCCCAAATTATATCCTGAACTGGCTGATCTGCGCAGCCTGCCGGACAACCTGATATCGCTGGCAGCAAAACCGGTCAATCTCACCTGCTACCGCAAGGGATACTCTGTTGTGAGCCTCCGGACTCCGGAGCCTGCATGCCGGCTCAATGCCTCCACTCCGGCAAAAATGATCATGACCTTCGATGAAAGCATCCTGGACCGCATTCTAACCAGACGCCGGATCGACTTCGGTTCACGGATCTCCAAAAGGGTCAAAGCCGGGCTGGTTGCCCGCCTGATGTGCCGGGATTTGGGTGCCGACAGCCGCAGGATGCGGCCCCGCCCGATTTTCATCGACTGGGACGGCGACTGTCGTTTCAGCTATAGTGTGCCTGCCACCGCTGCCGCGGCTTTCGGCAAGTCAGGGCCTGAAAATGAACTGCGGGTTGTGGCCCGCCGCCATTTTTTGCGGGAACAGGCTGGCGGTTCGCCGTATCTTGCAGACTGAACAATGGTTTGAAACAGCAGCGTGGACAGTTTCGGAAGACGGCGAACAGTCCCCGCCGTTACTGTTCCGGGAAAACTACCGGTTTCCCGGTCCGATAGGCAAGGGCTTTACAGGTGCAGATCAGGCGGCCGTCTTCCTCAACGACCCTGATATCATAGGCGGCCGTCCTGCGCGTACTGGCAACCCTTTCGGCAGTGGCCTTCAACAGCTTTCCGGGCCGGGGAGAAGCAACGTAGGTAACGTTGATATTCAACGCCACGGCCACGTCGCCCTCTGTCTGGGCGGCTGTCTCGAAGGCCTCGTCCACCAGGGCAAACAGGGCGCCGCCATGGGCGCGGGCGTAAACATTGTTCATCACTTCGGGCCGGTAAGTCATCTCCACCTCGGACCTTCCGTCTTCCAGGCTCACGACCCTGATCCCCAGAAGACGGCTGAAAGGTTCCTGTTTCACCGCTTCCATGATCGCTTCACGCAGCTGTCTTTGCATTTCACTCCGCCACTTTCAGGGGCTCCGGAACCCCGGTCTCAATCTTCTTTCAGCAATCCATATAATTTCTTGATTCGTTACGACTGTCTCACCTGTTTGCACCGGCCGTTCGGCGGCCGCCCTAAAGTATAAATTCAAAAGGGCGATAAAACCTTAGCAAGATTTCAACCAACGGGGGCAGGCATTGCCGCAACGGTCTGCAAGCCCGCAGTACAAAAAATCATAGAAGACGGTGCCGGCATGAAACTGATTTTGGCAATCGCCCTGATATCATTTGTCGCTTACCGCAACAGCGCCGATCCTGTAATGCTCTTTTGTGCCTGCCACGCCCTGATCCTGGCCGTCTGTATTTTCTGCAAACGGATTGACAGCCTTGGAATTCTGCGCAGGCCCGCAAAACAACCTGCGAACAACCGGCATTCAGCGGCGGACGAGGCTGTTTAGAATCAGGGCCGAATTCTCCGGCCCGGCAATCAGTACGTGTTCCTCAATCCGCCTGCCATCGAGATATTCGTTGAGGTGAAAATCGGTGCCGGCGGTGGTGAAAAGCCGGCCTCCGGCCGCCTCCACGATCACCCTGACGGCCGCCAGGTCTTTTATCGATTCATTGGTCACCAGGGCCCCGTCGGCGCGACCCATGGCAACGTAGCAGGCATGGGCGCCGGTGCTGCCCATATCCCTGATCTTACCGGGAAAATTGGACGAATATGACTGATGGAACCTGGAGAAAGTAAACAACAGGCTTTCCTCGGTAAGACAGGGCCGGGATGCGGTCCGGATGACCCGCCGGCCCCAAAAGGCGGCCTGCCCGGCTGAAGCGTAAAACAGGTCGCCGGTGGCGGGCATGAAAAAAGCCCCGAAAACCGGCCAGAAATTTTCCAGCAGGGCAATCGACACTCCCCAGATCGGAATGCCACTTTGAAAATTATCCACCCCGTCCAGAGGATCCAGTACCCACAGGTAGCGCCGGTCGTCGTGGGCATAAGCCTCCGGGGTGCTGTCCTGGCCGAAAACCTGGTGATCAGGGAAACGTTCGTTGATACTTGCCGTCAGCAATGAGCTCAGCTCCAGTTCCGTCTGAGTTACCAGGTTTTGATCGAACTCAGAGGCCCCCCGTCCGCGTCCATAGTAGTCAAGAGCTTTCTTTCCGGCGTCCCGTATAAGGTCAAGGGCGAAACTGCCCAACCCTTCCAGGCTCACCCGGCGGTCTTTGGTCATGCAACCTCCTTCCTTTAGAATTTGCTTCCAGGCTGTGGCGGTGTTTGAACGTTACACCGGGCCGTCCATATGGCACCATATGGACGGCGGCTGCAGCGTCCGGGCCAGACATGGGCCCTTTCAGGAGTGAAGATCTCTTTTATTAAAACCTAAATCGAGTGTTTCTGATTTCGGTTATAACAGCTAAACAATACGCGAGAATGCTTCTGATGGCAACCAGAAAGCGTCTTGGCAGGAGTTGAACCGCGGAAATACGTTCCCCCCGGACAGGAAAGGTCAGCATTTCTTGGAGGCATATCCGTCAGCGTACCATCCGCCGCCTTTGAGCTCAAAGGAACACTTGGATATGATCTTCTTGGCCATCTTGTGGCACTTGGGACACTCTATCTGCTTGGTGCCCATTTTCACCAGATCTTCGATGATGTTTCCGCATTCACATTCAAATTCATATACCGGCATATGTGGATCCTCGTTCTTCCGGTTCATAACCGTATTTTTACAGAACATTATGCAGCTCAATCACCTGTTGTCAAGTAAAACCGGTCCTCTTTTCATCGGTTGACCGGAGTCAACCGGTTAAAAAGGATAAGGCCGCCCCCGGACGGCCCCGTTCCCTGTGGCAAGGGGGGCTACACCGCTGCTTGTTCAGGGCAGAAATGCCGGGGCAACGGGACCGTTTCCGGAGGCGGCCAGATCACCTGTTAAGTCACGGCTTTATCTTAACAACCTTGAAGCCGTAGTTACGCCGTTTGACCAGCATCTGGATGGCCTTCTTATGCTTGGTCGCCTTGCGCATGGCTTTACGGAAATCGTCCAGATCGGAGATCCGCTCATGGTTGACCTCCTTGATGATGTCGCCGGGCCGGAGGCCGGCTTCATCGGCCCGGCTCCCGCTTTGAACATCCATCACCAGGACACCTTTCTCGTCCTTGTCCAAGCCGAACTGGCGGGCGCGTTCAGGTGTTATCTCGGCCACCTGGATACCCATGGATTCACTCCGCCCGCTGCCTTCGTTTACCACAAGCTGATCGTCTTCGCGCTTGGCCACTTTTACGGTCACCGTCTTGCGTTTACCGTTGCGCAGCAGGGTTATCCTGGTCTTGCTGCCCACCGGGGTATTGGCGATAATGGAAGAAAGCTCCCTGCCGGTTGAAACCGGATGTCCGTCCACGGCGATGATGATATCCTTGGGCTTGATACCCGCCTTGTCTGCAGGATCGCCTTTGAAAACCTGAGTCACCATCACCCCCTTATGGGTCTTCAGACCGTAATACTCGGCAAGTTCGGGGCTCAGGTTCTGGATGGCCACTCCCAGCCATCCGCGGGTGACAGAGCCTTTTTCTTTCAGCTGGGCCACAATCGATTTGGCCATGTTGATCGGAATCGCAAAACCTATACCCTGTCCGCTGGCGATAATGGCGGTATTGATCCCGATTACCTGTCCCTTCAAGTCCAGCAGGGGTCCGCCGCTGTTACCCGGATTGATGGAAGCATCGGTCTGGATGAAATTGTCGTAAGGACCGGCACCGATCACCCGTTTCTTGGCGCTCACGATACCGGCGGTAACCGTCTGTTCGAGTCCGAAGGGACTGCCGATGGCCAGCACCCAGTCACCCACCTCCAGCTTGTCGGAATCACCAAGTGGCAGGGGGTGCAGGTCGCGGGCTCCGTCGATCTTGATCAGGGCCAGGTCGGTCTTGGGGTCCCGGCCGACTATCTTGGCATCGTATTCTTTCTCGTCATAGAGAGAAACCCTGATCTTGTCGGCACCTTCAACCACGTGATTGTTGGTGACTATGTAACCTTCCTTGTCGATGATAAAGCCCGAACCGAGGCTGCGTTGCTTGTAATCGCGCTGGGGCGGCGGGACGAAAGGTCCAAAAAAATCTTCAAAAGGATTGCCTTTGGGGCCGAAAAAATGGCGGAACACCTGACCTCCGCCCTTGATGATCTTGACTGTACGGATATTGACGACACCGGGTTTGGCCTCCTTGGCCAGCTTGGAGAAATTGGCCGGAACCATTGCAACCTCGCCGGCCACGGCCGCCGTCAGGCTGGCATAGGCAAAGATCAGAGCCAGGCCGGAAATCAGAACGATGGTCGATCTGAACTTCTTGATACTTTTCATCAAACATACCTCCTTTGGTAAGGATATCCATGCTTACGTCGAATCGCCTTCGACCGTTCAACCATAACAATCTTTTCTAACGGGTGGATTACCGAAAGATTACCATTTGGTAATCTTTGACGGTCAACCCGGGCCCGGTCATGCTCTGGGGAGCAAGACCCTGAAGGTGCTGCCCTTTCCGGGCGCGCTCTCCACTTCGATCCTGCCCCCATGGGCCTTGGCGACCGCCAGGGCCAGACTGAGACCCAGGCCGGCGCCAATACTGCCCCGGCTCTGATCACCACGGTAGAAACGTTCGAATATATGGGGCAGATGGCAGGCTTCGATACCATATCCTGTATCTGTCACCGACAGGACCACCATTTCCGGTGTTTTCTCGTCAAGGCTGACAACCACCTTGCCGCCTGGCGGGGTGTACTTCAGGGCGTTGTCCAGAAGGTTGGCGACCATCCGCTGGAGCATGCGTTCATCGCCCCGGACCACGAACTCATCCCCGGCGGATTCAAAACGCAGCTCGATGCCACCATCTTCGGCCACGGGCAGAAAAAGCTCACAGGCCCTTTCAACCATACGGGCAAGGTCCACCGGCCGCCTTTCAGGCGGATCAATGCCCGATTCGGTCCTTGAAATCGTCAACATGGTGGAAATCATTTCCAGCAGCCGGTCACACTCCTGTATGGTATCCTCAGCCATCCGCACAAAATCTTCCAGCACTTCCCGCTTTCGTTCCGGCCGCATTCTGTCTGCCCTGGCCAGGGTTATCTCGGCCAGGCCCCTTATCCTGGTTATGGGACTGCGCAGATCGTGGGCTATACTGTCGTTCATGCGCCTTATATTGGAAACCAGGGACTGGATCCGGTCCAGCATCTGATTGATGGTGATTGCCAGCTCGTCGATCTCGTCGGCCCGGCGGCCCACCGGCACCCTGGCATCGAGATCGTTCTCGGTTATCCGGCGGGCGGTTCTTCCGATCCGCTCCACCCCGGACATGGCCCGGCGTGCCATGAACCCGCCGACTGCCAGGGCACTTGCCAGCACGAAAGCCATGACGGCGATGAAAACCCGCCTGAATGACGCCAGCAGGGCCTGTTCCTGCTCCAGGCAAAGGCCCCATTGCAAAACGATCTCCCTTCCCAGCCGCCGGTAAATCACCCGGACCAGGACGGTTCCGCTGTTGTCTTCCAAGCGTTGGGTCTCCAGAAAATGCCGCTTGCCTGCAAGCAGCGCCCTGATTGCGGCCCGGTTCATTGCCGTCCGGTTCCAGCGGCTCAGGTTGGCCGAGGCGAACACCACTCCGGTGCGATAAAACATACGGAAAAAGGCCCGTTTCTCACCGGCCGCCTCTGCCTGGATGCGGGCTATGCTCACGGCCGCATCGATTCCCTGGAGCTGGTAGATACGCTCTATCTCATCGACCTGCCGGCGCAGGGCCTCATCGGTCCGTTTCTCGATTTCGGCATCTATCAAAAAGTAGAAGACGGCAAAGGCGACCCAGGCCGACAGACAAAAAATTAAAGCATACCACAGCGTCAGGCGAAAGGTGAACGATCGGAAAAACTTATTCATCGGCTTCGAGCCTGTAGCCGGCACCTCTGACCGTGTGGATCAACTTCTTTTCAAAGTCCCGGTCGATCTTGTCACGCAGCCGGCAGATGCGGGCTTCCACCACGTTGGTCTGGGGATCGAAATTATAGTTCCAGACGTGCTCCATGATCATGGCCCTGGAAACCACCCGGCCGGCATTGCGCATCAGATACTCCAGCAGGGAATATTCCAGGGGCTGAAGGTCTATTCTGACACCATTTCTGGTCACCTTGCGCGTGGCCAGATCCAGGACGAGATCGGCCACCTGCAGACGTTTCGGCTCGGCGACACCGCTGGCGCGCCTGATCAGGGCCTGAACGCGGGCCAGCAATTCCGAAAAGGCAAAGGGTTTTACCAGGTAATCGTCACTTCCGCTCTGAAGCCCCCTGACCCGGTCTTCCACCCTGTCCCTGGCGCTGAGAATGATTATGGGCGTCTGAATCCGGTTGCGGCGCAGCCGTCTTATAAGTTCCAGGCCATCCATTACCGGCAGCATCAGGTCAATGATCAGGACATCATAGTCCTTGTCCATGGCCATGGCCAAGCCGGATTCCCCGTCGGCGGCATGGTCCACGGTAAACCCTTCGGCCCTGAATCCCTTGATGACGAACGAGGCTATCTTGGCATCATCTTCGACCAACAGCAGCAACATGGGGCCACCTTTGTCTCTTTGGAAACCGCATGCCCTGCATGCGGACCGGTCAGACTCTGAATTCTCATTTGCTGCGGTCCTGCCGCATTTCCTCGATCAGGCAGCGCGCCAGGTCGAGATCGTATGCCCGGCGCGGGTCGAAACCCTTGCCGGTATACATTTCCTGGGCCTGCAAAATAGCGCTGTACGGCACCCAGCCGTGTTCCTGCCAGAGCTTATCATCATCCCTGCTCCACATCCGGAACTCAAAATCGCCGCCCGCCTCGCGCACGTACATCCTGACGGCCTTGTTCTGCGGAAAAGGATGATAATAATATCCCCTGCTGTCTTTCATCAATGCCTCCGTTCAATTACCAGATCTCCGATTGACTCATCCGGTCTGCCCTTCCACCTGCTGCCGGACCCAGTCCAGGAAATCCCGGCTGCCGTCCTCAACCGGCAGGGCGACCACGCAGGGACAGTCGTAACTGTGATGCTTTTTGACAAAGTCGGTCAGCGGCCCGAGCCTCCCGGCGGTGGTCTTGGCAACCATGGCCACTTCGCGGTCCTTTTCGATCCTGCCCTGCCAGCGGTAGACCGACTCTATCTCCCTGAAAACGTTGACGCAAGCGGCCAGCCTGTTTTGGACAAGTTTTTCCGCCAGCTCCAGCGCTTCCCGGCGGTCGGCGGCAGTAATGTAAACCCAGTAGACTTGGCTCATGAGAGCACTCCCTGACTGCTCGAGGCCGGGCTCACTTCCCGGCCGGTTCCAGGCAGCCGGCGACCGGGCTGCCGGTCGAAACTGCCATTGACACCTTGGCATGTTAGCAAATATTTCCCTTTTCATGAAGCCGTTTTCATGGCAGATTAAGAAGTCATTACAATGTCCCGCGCAATGTTTGGCTCTGTTCACCCAGACTTGGAGGAGACAGCCATGGGCGGTTTTTTCGGTCCCGGTTCAGGAAAAATGCTGGCCGAGATTCTGCGTCCTGCCAACCACCTCGCAGACCTGACTGACGACCCCGAGGAGCTGAGGCGTATAATCCGGGAAAAGGACCGTCTTTTCGAAGCCATGGTGGACGCTTTCGACGGCCTGATCTTCATCAGTTCCTTCGATTACCGCATAACCTACATGAATGAACGCATGATCCAGTATGCCGGCTACGATGCATGCGGCCGTTACTGCTACCAGGTCTTCCATAACCGCGACACGGTCTGTCCCTGGTGCTCCAACCACCGGGTGATGCGCGGCGAAACCGTCAGGTACGAAATACTGGGTCCCAAGGACGAAAGATGGTATTACGTTGTAAATACACCTATTCGCCATACAGACGGATCCCTTTCCAAGTACACCCTGATGATGGACATCCACGACCTCAAACAGGTGGAAGAAGAGCTGAAGACTCATCGTGACCGCCTGGAAGACATGGTCAGGGCCCGTACCGCGGCGCTTACCGCCACCAACGCCAAGCTGCTGAAAGAAATCGAGGAACGCAAGCACATCGAGCGCACTTTACGCGAAAGCCAGCGGCGTTACAGAATACTTTTCGATGGTTCCATGGACGCCATCTTCATCATCGACCAGCAGGCCCGCATCTACGACGTCAACGAGGCCGCGGTCGGTCTCACCGGTTATGCCCGCCATGAACTGATAGGCCGTTCGATCCAAGAGCTGTATCGGTCTTTCGACAAGGAGGCTTTCAATGAATACTTCAACCGGGTGATGAAGGGGGAATCGTATTCTAACGAAGCCGTAATAATGCGGGAAGACGGCCGCCTGGTCACGACCGAGTTCAGCAGCAAAATAATAGTGATCAACAACCGTCCCCTGATTCACACATCGGTCAGGGATATAAGCGCCCGCAAGGCGGCCGAAGAAGCTCTGCGTCGAAGTGAAGCAAAATACCGCGAACTGGTAGAAAACGCAAACAGCATCATCATCCGTTTCAATACCGAGGGCCGGATTACTTTTTTCAACGAGTATGCCCAGCATTTCTTCGGCTGGTCAGAAGAGGAAATCATAGGCAAAAATCTCCTGGACACCATCCTGCCGCCGACCGACAGTCTGGGCCGCGATATAGCCTCTAAACTCAAAGACTTCTTTGCGCATCCCGAGAAATACGCCACCAATGAGATTGAAAATATTTGCCGCAACGGGCGCAGGGCCTGGGTGGCCTGGACAAACCGCCCCATCAGGTCGCCTTCGGGCAGTACAAAAGAGTTCCTTTGCGTGGGGGTCGATATAACAGAACGCAAGCAGGCCAAGGAGTACATCCAGAGCCTCACCCACCAGCTCCTGAAGGCCCAGGAAAACGAAAGGCTAAAGATATCACGTGACCTGCACGACCATATCGCCCAGGATCTGTCTTCGCTTAACATCGGACTGCAAACCCTTTTCGACGGCCATGAAAATATAGATCCCGAACTCCAGGAAAAGCTCGCCTATATTATAAAAATACTGCAGCGGTCAATTACCGAGGTGCGCAACCTGGCCTACGATCTGCGGCCGCCGGGACTGGACCAGCTGGGATTGGTGCGAACCCTCTATATCTACTGTGAAGAGTTCGAAAAGACTTCCGGTATCCGTACCGACTTTTCAGCCGCCGGGCTGGACAGCGTCAAGCTTGACGACGATGCCCAGATAAACATCTACCGTCTGATTCAGGAAGCGCTCCATAACGCCAAGAAACATGCCAGGGCCGAGCGCGTGGTGATTCGGCTGGTGGTCTCCTCGCCCCATCTGCTCGTGCGCATCATCGACGACGGACTGGGCTTCGACGTAACCCGCTGGAAGACCGGAGCCATCAGTGAAAAGCACATGGGGCTTCAGAGCATGGTGGAAAGAACCGAACTTCTGGGCGGCAGCATCGATATCCGCTCCAAACCTGACTCCGGAACGGGAATTTTCATCAAGATACCCATCAGGGAGATAGAAAATGAGTAGTCAAAAGACAAGCCTTTTGATTATCGACGATCATCCGCTTTTCCGCGAAGGGCTCAAATCGATCATCGCCCGCAACCGCAACCTGGAAGTCGTCGGAGAGGCCGGAACCGGCAGGGATGGGGTCCGGAAGGCGATCGAACTCAAGCCTGATGTGGCCCTGGTTGACATATCCCTTCCTGATGAAAGCGGAATGGAGGTGACCCGTAAAATACGGCGCAAGCTGGCTTCAACCAGAGTTATGATAATCAGCATGCATTCCAAGATCGATTATATCGTGGAAGCCTTTCAGGCCGGAGCGACCGGATACGTGGTCAAAGAGTCGGCCGCCGAACGGCTTCTGCAGGGCATAGAGGCCGTGGCAGCCGGGGAATTCTTCCTGGACAGCTCCATCTCGTATGCTGTCGTGGAAAAGCTCATCCAGTCACCGGCCAAGGAAGCCAAGGTCAGAGACAGCGGATACGACGCCCTGACTGCCCGCGAGCAGGAAATCATGCGCCTGCTGGCAGAAGGGGTTTCCAAAAAGGAAATCGCCGATCAGCTGTGTATCAGTGTCAAAACCGTCGAAAACCACCGCGCCAACATAATGCGCAAGCTCGACATTCACAGCGCCATGGAACTGGTGCGTTATGCTGCCCGCCTGGGCCTGATAGACGTCGAATTGTGGAAAGAATAACCATTAATCCCTCCGCCAGATGGTAAAGCGCACCCTATCTCTTCCGGCAATCCCTGTCCTTGCAGTCATCTACGGGAAGAACTCCCGCCCGTAGCCCGGAAAGCCTATAAAAATGAATTACATGCCCCATGGACAAAGGTGATCGCAATGGGGTAAGATTGAAGTCAGTCTGGGGTTATCTAATTGTTTTGATTAACTTTTATTTTTCACCCCAAAGCAGAAAGGAGGCCGCCATGATCGCCTCGCCTTGCAAGAACTGTCACAAGAAGCATCTGCCCAAAGATGAATGCCTGAAGACCTGCCAGCTGCTTCAAAGCGTACAGGGAATGCAGCTGGCACGCAACGAAAGCCCGGTCTATACTGCTGTGGACTTCACGGAAGACAGCCGTTTCCGCATCGCAACACCGATGGTGGGTGCATACAACTCTTTTTGATCAGTAATCACCGCCAGGGTCGAGCCCGGCGCATGAAACGGGAAATATTCCCGCAAAGGCGGGAATTTCCCCTAACCATAAACAAGCATCCGGGGGCGGCGCAAATACTCACCGCCGGCTCGCGGAGCATCGTTCATCCCCTTGCAGCATGTGTAAGTTCATGTTGAGCGGTAGACAAGGAAGCTGAAACTGAAATGATTGATATTCCAAAGCACAATTCTGAAACGCCGCAAGGTGGCAAACGGAAGAAGGCGAAATCCGTCCGGGAAATCGGGAGTTGCTCACCGGAAAACAGTTCTGTCGACGTAACTGCCATGATCCGCAGTCTGCAACGGGCCGAGGGACATGCGGACTGTTTCCGCACCGGCCTCAGGGACTGTGATAAAACAGACTGCCCCTGGCGCATCTATTGTCTGGAAGATGCTCCGGGCATGGGCGGATGTTGAAACATGATACCGGCATGGCTCCCTATGGACGCAATTAGAAAAACTCAGTTCAGGAGGGTGTAATCTGGAGCAAACGGCGGCTGGATGACTGCCTGATCCGGCCCTCAAAATTTGCCAGGGCGGCCTCAAACCCGGAGTCCGAGCAGATCCATACCGGCTGCCACCTGCTTTCCAGGATCGTGCGATAGCCGGGGCGGGAATAGCGCTGATCCACAAGCAGAACCAGGCCGCGGTCGGTCTCGCTTCTGATTACACGCCCGGCGGCCTGCAACACTCTTACCAAACCCGGATAGCTGTATGCGTAATCAAAACCTGGTTCGCCGCGGTTTTGATGATACTGCCTTATCAATTCCCTTTCAGGACAAATGGCCGGCAGGCCGACTCCAATGATCACCGCACCTGTCAGGCGTTCGCCCTCCAGGTCGATCCCCTCGCCGAACACCCCGCCGACCACGGCCAGGGCCAGCAGAGAGCCGCCGGCATGCTCATCGAAATTCCGGAGGAATCGCTCCTTTTCCCCGATGTCCATGCAGGGGTTCTGCCTGACTATGTCGGCATCGATCCCTGCCTGCTCCAGCTCGGCGGCCACCATTTCCAGGTAGCGGTACGATGGGAAAAAGACAAGATGGTTTCCCGGCCTGGCTTTGACCAGTGACCTGACCAATGATACGATCTGCCGGCAGCTGGCCTGCCTCCGGTGGTAGTAAGTCGACACATGGCCGGCTACCAGAAGCTGGAAGTTTTCCGGCGGAAAGGGTGAATCCAGGCGCATTGCCGGCACTTTGGCGCCCAGACCCAGCAAGCGGCGGAAATAATCCAGCGGTATCATGGTGGCCGAAAACAGGACCGCGGCTCCGAACGAACCCCAGATGCGGGACAGGCGGGGCGCGGCATCCAGGCAGAAAAGCTTTGCCTTCAGCTGCCTTTCGCCGGTTTCAAAGAAAGTCCGATAGTTTTCATCGAAAAGCTGGGCGATACGGACAAAAGCGGCCGCCGCAAAATAAAGTTCCTGAAGCCGGCTGCGATAATCGGCCTGCCGGTTCAGCACCAGCCAGTCTTCCGCCCGGCGGCAGAAATCCGTCAACCTTTCGACCAGGGGCCGCGGGCTGCTTTCTTCGACAAGGTGGCCGCCCTGCCGGGCACACAGCCTGCGCGTCCTTGCCAGCCAGGCATTTACCCCGGACAAGACGCGGTAGATAGCAGGCTGCTCATCCTTGAGCGCCCGCCGCAATTCCAGAAAGGAATCTTTGAAGATGACGGCTGAAAACATATCACGGCTGCGCTCCACAAGATTGTGGGCCTCGTCTATCAGCAAAGTGAAATCCGCAGCCGCGCCGTCTGCCATAAGCCAGCGCAGGGCCACCTGGGGATCGAAGACATAATTGTAGTCGCAAATCACGCAATCGGCGCTCTGGGCCAGCTCCATGGACAGGGCGAAGGGGCAGAGCCGGTGGGACGCAGCCAGGTCTTCAAGAACCTTGCGATCGACAGCCTGACTCTGCCAGGCTTCTTCCAGGGCCGGCGGCAGGCGGTCGTAGTAGCCGGAAGCGTAGGGACACTGGTCGGGCTGGCATTCCGGACCGGTCCAAAAGCAGATTTTCTCCTTGGCCGTCAGGGATACCGACCGCAGGGCCAGGCCCTGTTTGCGAAGCTGGCCAAGGGCCTTTTCGGCGGCCATCCTGCCGGTGGTACGGGCGGTCAGAAAAAAAACTTTTTTGGTCGCCCCTTCGGCCATGGCCTTGATGGCGGCAAACACAACCGCCATTGTCTTTCCTATTCCGGTGGGGGCCTCGATCATGATCCGGCCGGACTGCCGGACGGTTCTGTAGACGGCAACGGCCATTTCCCGCTGGCCGGCCCTGAAGCTGTCGAAGGGAAATTTCAGGGCGCGGATCGAAGCGTCCCGTAACCGCTGCCACTGAACCTGCTGCCGGAACCACGCACAGTAACGCCCCGCCAGGCGGTGGAAGAACTCTGCCAGTTCATCGAGCGTCAGGGTCCGGCTGTAAATGTGGCTGCCGGATGTCGGCAGGTGCCAATACGTCAGCCGGACCTCCACCTTCCTGAGGCCGTGCTTGCAGGCCCACAGGTAGGCATAACACCTGGCCTGTCCCCAGTGCCGCGGATCTGGCTCGCGGAGCAATTCCTCAGGGTTGCGGTACGTCGATTTTATCTCTTCTACTACCGTCGTCCCGCCGCGTGAAAAGACCCCGTCCAGCCTTCCGGAAACTTCCAGGATGAAACCGTCACGTTCCAGTTCCAGCCTGACCGCCTGTTCGGCAAGATAGCCGGCGGGTCGCGATCTGACCAGCTTCTGATGGGCGCGGACCCCTTCAAGGCCGCGCTGGGGACCGCTGAAGCCGAACTCCAGGTCACCGCTTCGCAGAAAAAGATCCACCAAAGAGCCGACACTTACGCTCAGACGCGGTTTCAAGGGGCTTTGCTCTCCAGGGCAGGCTTTGAAGAAGCACCGGCAGGGCAAAGATAGGCTGAAGCAGAGGCCGACAGTTTGCCGCGATGATGCCACACCAGATGGGTGGCTCCCAGCCGAGCGGCTCGCTGCTTGATCCTGGCGATCATCTTTTGCGTGGCCCGCCATTGGAAAATTGTATCTGCATCTGCTGTCTCGTTGAGCACCCCCAGCAGCCGGCAATCCTGCACCAGCTGTGGTTCCGTCTCGGCAATGGCGGGAGCCTGTAATGCCCGGAAGCTGCAGGCAGACAGTATGACACCGAGCAACAATATTGTCACGGCTGAAATCTTGCGCATCGGCCGTCCCCCGTCGTGAAGTTGGCAATTTTGCGTCAATCCGGGTCCAGGTTAAATGGCAATCAACGATCTGTCAATCATGACGGTTTTCAGATTCTTTGCAAAGTCATCATTCTTGCACCTTTGTCAAATCCGGTATATGGTGGATGAACCGCCAGTCGCCACGGGGCGGAAAGCGCCGATAGCTCCAGCAGAAAGCCAGGGAGGAACAATGGAAAAACGACCTCTGGGCCGGACCGATATTATGATTTCGCCCATAATCATGGGTACATGGCAGGCCGGCAAAAGCATGTGGACCGGTATTGACGATCGGGAAAGCATCCGGGCCATCGAGGCTGCCTACGATGCCGGCATCACCACTTTCGACACTGCCGAAGTTTACGGCAATGGCCACTCGGAAAGGATACTGGGCAAGGCCCTTAAAAACGTGCGCCACAAGGTGGTGATCGCCAGCAAGGTTTTCTCCAACCACTTGGCCTATGACCAGGTGATCCAGGCCTGCAACCGCTCCCTGAAAAATCTGGGCACCGACTATCTCGACCTTTACCAGATCCACTGGCCGCCGGGCTCCTTCGGCCACCGCAAGGTTCCCCTGGAAGAGACCATGCAGGCTCTGCTCGACCTGCTGGAAGAGGGCAAGATCAGGGCCATCGGAGTGTCCAACTTCGATGCCGTCCAGCTTGAAGAGGCCTTGGAACTGGGACCGGTGGTCAGCCTGCAACCACCGTATTCCCTCTTCTGGCGAATGATCGAGCAGGAAACCGTTCCGGTCTGCCTGCGGCACGAACTGACCATCCTGGCCTATTCCCCGCTGGCCCAGGGACTGCTGACAGGCAAGTTCGATGCAGGCCATGTATTTGAAAAAGGAGACCATCGCCGGGCAAACCGCCTTTTCCAGCCCGAGCTTTTCAACCTGGCCCTCAAGGCCCTGGAAGAGTTGAAACCGATTGCCGAGGCCCACGGCGCCACCCTGGCCCAACTGGCCCTGGCCTGGGTGATAGCCCAACCCCGTACTTGTGCCATCGCCGGGGCGCGCAGCGCCGAGCAGGCCACCCAGAACGCCGCCGCGGCCAGAATCCGCCTCAGTTCCGAGGACCTGGAGGCCATGGACCGCATCAGCCGCACGGTCACCGGAAAACTGGACACTAACCCTATTCTGTGGCAATGGTAACTGTTTTGCAAAATGCCTGACAGCCATCGTCGGGTGCGCCGGGCATGGGCCGCCGCCTTGAGCCGGGGTCTTATGCGAAGTCAGCCTGAACGGTCCGGTTGCAGCTTTTTGCCAAGGCCGCAAGCATGCGTTTGACCAAGAAATTAGACCAATGACACGCACACCGAACAAGGCATTGATATGTCCCCGCTGCCGGCGCCTGATAAACGCCGGTGAAAAGCACTGCCCTTTCTGCGGACTGGCCAGTCCGGCCAGCAGCTGGAAAAAATACATTTTTGCCCTCAAGATGGACGACGGATCGAATCTGATAACCTGGATCATCAGAGTCAACCTGGCCCTGTTCGCCCTGTCTCTTTTCATCGATCCCCGCTCGATGGGCATGTCCTACAACCCCCTGCACATGCTCAGCCCCAGCAACCGGAGCCTGATACTGCTGGGGGCGACCGGGGCCATCCCCATCGACACCTACGGGCGCTGGTGGAGCCTTCTGACAGCCAGCTTTCTGCACGGCGGCATCCTGCATGTCGGTTTCAACATGCTGGCCTTCTACCAGATCGGCATCCTGGCAAGCCGGATCTACGGGCCCTTCAGAATGGTGCTGATCTACCTCGGCTCCGGTATCTGCGGCTTTGTCGCCTCTTATCTGTCGGGTGTTCCCCTGACCATCGGGGCCTCGGCCGCCATCTGTGGTCTGATCGGGGCCACCCTGTATTACGGCCGGAGCCGGGGCGGAATCTGGGGTCAGGCCATCTGGCGCCAGATAGGCGGATGGGCTCTGGGAATCTTCGCTTTCGGCCTGCTGGTACCGGGAATAGACAACTGGGCCCATATCGGCGGCATGCTTTCAGGAGCCCTTATAGGCTGGATGGTCGGCTACGAGGAAAAAAGCAAATCGTCAGCCGTCCACAGGGCCCTGGCCATGGGAGGTATACTGGCAACCGGTCTGGCCCTGGCCTGGGCTGTCGCAAGCGCCCTTTACCTGATGCTGGCGACCTGAATAGAGCCTGAAGGCACCCCTTCAAAGCCCCGCCAGAAGAACCAGGCAGACGAACAGGGCCAGAAAGACCGTCATGCAGAACCAGTCAAAAATAATTCTCGATACCAGAATCACCATCGTCTCCCTGCTCATCATCCGACTTCGTTGAAATAGGCCATGGCCTCTTCCACGGTGTCGAAGTACAACCAGCACCTGTTCACGCCCGGGCCGTCTTTTTCCTTCCAAAAGCGAACGATGGCCGTACTGCCGTGATACTCGTACCATTCCTGCCTTTGCGGATCCTCAATTCTCCTGGTCATGACATTCCTCCAGACTAAAGGTTTTCGGAAAACACCTTTAAAGCTATATGACACATCTCCTGTCAGGTGATGACACCTCCGCCAAAACAATGCATAACTTATTGACAAAACATCTAACCGAAATTTGAAACGCTTAA
>JAMOUQ010000059.1 GCA_027068085.1 Desulfobacteraceae bacterium
GGAAAACACCTTTAAAGCTATATGACACATCTCCTGTCAGGTGATGACACCTCCGCCAAAACAATGCATAACTTATTGACAAAACATCTAACCGAAATTTGAAACGCTTAACTTAGGCAGGAACAGGTATACTACAGAGGTGTGACAGATCCGGTCACAGGCGGGAATATTTTTTGTCTTCAGGTTCTGTTCAAAGCTACTTCGACCAGAAAGGACGCGCCCGGGAGGCAGTCTGCTCCGGCGCCACGAAGGTGGCCATATCACCCAGCATCAGTTCGTAACCGGTAAAATCGCTGCGCACCCAGGGCGCATAGTTGGCCCTGACTTTCAACGAAACCCGCAACTCCAGGCGGCTTTCGGGGCGCTCGACGGCCAGCAGCCCCAGGTTGTAGGCGTTGCGGTTGAGACTGCGGAAAAAACGCTGAGCCAAGATAACTCCACTTGCCAGGTCATGCCACTCTTCCGCCCTGAGCTCACACATTGAAAAGCGGCCCGGACAAATGGCCCATATCTCGAAAAATCCCTCCGGTGCGTAGGCCGCCAGCCAGTGCCACTGACCTGTCCGGCCGATGTAGCGCCGGCCGTCGTTCATCTCCTTTTCCAGGTATGCCGAAAAAATCCCCCTGCCGGTGGCGGCGAAAAACCGGGATGAACGTTTCTGGAAAAAACGATGGAAATTGGAGGCCGGCCGGTCGGCATGGACCTGCAGGTGGGGATGAACCAGAGATCCGCCGGCTGCCGGCAGGTGATTCTGGGTGATGGCCACGTAGACCGCCTCCTTGTCCCTGGCCAGCACCTTCCGCAGATACTCTGCGCAGTTGATGAAACAATCCCGGTAGGTGGCAGGCCGGGCGGTGCCGATCTCCACGTAGTGCCGATCACCCAACAGGCTGACTGCCGAATAGGCTCCGTAGGGAAAAAGGTTGGGGAAAAGCACCGAATCCCCGTAACGCTGGCGGCCTTTGGCAAGCAGGCCGGCAACGGCCCTGGGAGTGGCTTGCTCCAGGCGGTGACTGCAAAATGGACAATCCGCGCTCTGGTCCGCTCCGGGAGGGCGTGGCGGCAGGGCATCTGTGGCGGCCTCTTTTTCCAGGCTGCGGCTGAATGTGATCCTGCAACTGCGGCCCGTTATGGGATCTTTCCGGATCTCGATCGACCTTGTGAGCTGTTGGCCGTCAGGGCCGATTATGCGGGCTTCTATTTTTCTGGAATGAAAGCTTAGCTCCATGGCTGACCGATTTCCTGGTTTCAAAGGCGGCGCATCCCGGACATTGAGGCTCCGGCGGGCTTCGGCTTTCTGAAAGTTGTCAGAAATGACCGGGATTCCGGTGATGATGGTTTTTAACAAACCGTATGCTTTGCAGTTAACACATGTGGCTGTGGCTGACAAGCCGCAGATACCCCAACCCGGAACAGCCGCATAGAAAATTCCGTTGCCGGCAAGGCCGTCAATCAGGATTATCAATTTTACTTATATATTTTTTCCATATATAGACCTTGCGTCCAAAAAAGGGCGCGGCAGGACCGATCGCCGGTCATAACAAACAGGTGAGCGCCGGCGGGCCGACATTCACTGGCACCAGCCGAAGATCAGCGAGGAGTTGCTAAATACAGGATGCAAACGATGTTACAACATTTGCGATGGTTCCAACCGGCATGGCGATGGTGCCTGGCGGCGGTCTTTGTCTGGTCAGGGGTTGCCAAGCTGAAGGATCCCGGCGGTTTTGCCGTCATAATCGATGCCTTCGGCCTGCTGCCCACTCCGGTCTGCCTGCCGGCGGCAACAATTCTGGCAGCCGGCGAAGTAATCCTCGGCCTGGCGCTGGCATTAAGCGTCCGTGGGGCCATGACAGCGTCGGCAGCCTTGCTGGTTTTGTTCATCCTGGTGCTGGCCCACGGAATCAGGATGGGCCTTGATATCGACTGCGGCTGTTTCGGCCCCCGGAGCCCTGAGCAGGCCGCCTTCCATGATCTCGGATCCGCCCTCCGGCGCGACCTGGTTCTTCTGGTCCTGACCATACTGGCCCTGCTCCGGCCGGCCACCGGGCAGGGGAGAAATATTTTGAAGGCAAAACTTTTTACCCGGGGATAATGAAACATCCGGACAAGGAAAAAGGAGGAAAAATGCTGAAAAAAGTTCTGTTACCCGTCCTGGCCATCATGCTGGCCGTGGCAACCGCCGATGCCTCGCTTTTCAAAAACAAGTTCGAAAAAGAGGTCGCCACCGAGGCCGTGGCCGTAAAGCTCGCCCGGGAAACCGTCCGCGGAGGATACAGGCTGGTCACGGCGGCCGAATTGAAATCCTGGATCGATCAGAAAAAACCGCTGTTGATAATAGATACCATGCCCTATGAGGCCAGCTACAAAAAAGGCCATGTGCCGGGAGCCAGGCAGTTTCTGTTTCCCGTTAAGGAAATGAAAACCTGGGACAGCAGCCGGACGGCCGGCAAAAGCATGGAGGACTTCAAAAACCTGCTCGGCAAGGACAAAAACCGGACCATCGTGATTTACTGCGGTTTCGTCAAATGCGGACGCAGCCATAACGGTGCCGCCCGGGCCGTGAAACTTGGATACAAAAACGTGTACCGCTTCGCCGGCGGGATCTACGCCTGGAAAGGGGCCGGCTTTCCGGTGGAAAAGGTGAAGTAATGCCCGAAAGTACACCTCCCATGAAAGGACCTGGTGACGCCGACAGCCGGGAAATCTTCTCGGCCATCGGCCGCCGGGCCGCCAACCTGTTTGCCACCGGCCAGCTGTGGTGTGCCGAAGCCGTCTTCTTTGTCCTGAACAAAGCTCTCGGCGGAGAGCTGCCGCCGGCCCTGGCCCAGCAGCTGGCCTCGGGCCTGGGCCAGGGAATCGGGGGCCGGGGTTGCGTCTGCGGCGCCCTGAACGGCGGCGCCCTGGCAATCGGGCTTTTCCTGGGCAACCACAGGCCCGGCTGGGCGACAAACCGCCGGGTCATGCGACTTTGCGGCCGCCTGCACGACATCTTCCGCCAACAGTTCGGATCCACCTGCTGCCGCAGCCTCACCCGCAATCTTGAAGAAGGCTCTTCAGAGCACATCCGGCGCTGCGCCCGGCATACTGCCGCGGCGGCCGAATTGGCAGCTGCCATAATCCTCGAGGTAAGGCCGGAGCTGGCCGAAAAAGCGGACCAGGATTTTCTGTCCCGAAATGACGGCCGGCTGGCCTCCGGACTGAAGATCCTGGCCGGACTGGTCGCCCCTTCGGGAAGCGGCCCGGAAGGACGTTGACTTTGGCCGGCGGCTTGGGTAGCATTGCCTGCCGGAAGGAGCAGAAGTTTTGATCAAGATAAGTGAAATGCTCAAAAAACCGACTCTTCAGAGCCTTTCCAGAACCTGCGGCTGAGCAGCCAAGATCGACCCGGTCGGGCTCGGAGAACTTTTGGCAGGTCTGACCCAGGCAGAAGACCCCAATTTGCTGGTGGGTTACAACACCAGCGACGATGCCGGCGTATACCGTATCAACCGGGACCTGGCCCTGGTGGTAACTGCCGATTTCATCACTCCGCCGGTCAACGACCCTTTCCTCTACGGTCAGATCGCGGCCGCCAATGCCATAAGCGACATTTACGCCATGGGCGGCCGCCCCTTGCTCTGTCTCAACCTGGTCTGTTTCCCTTCCCAGAAACTGCCGCCGGAAGATCTCCATCAGATCGTCAGGGGAGCCGCCCTGAAAATAGAAGAAGCCGGCGCCCTGCTGGCGGGCGGACACACGGTGGAAGACAACGAGCCCAAGTTCGGGCTGGCCGTTACCGGAACAGTCCATCCCGACAGGGTATGGACCAACTCCGGTGCCCGGCCGGGAGACGCCCTGATCCTTACCAAACCGCTGGGCAGCGGGGTTCTGTTCAACGCCAATCTCAAGGGCTGGGTTTCCGCAAAAGCCATGGATGCCTGCATCGCCACCACCGCCGGCCTCAACCAGACCGCCGCCCGGGTCCTGTCGGAATTTCAAGTCCATGCCGCCACCGACGTCACCGGCTTCGGCCTTGCGGGCCACGGACTGGAAATGGCGCGGGGTTCCCGGGTAACCATTGAAATCGATATCCGGAGCCTGCCCCTGATGGACGAGGCCCTGGAAATGTATCGCAGGGGAATGAACACCGGCGTAAACCCTCACAACCGCCGGCTTACCGAAAAGCACACCGATTTCAAGGCCCGCATTCCCGAATGGCACCGCCAGATAATCTATGATCCCCAGACCAGCGGCGGCCTGCTGGCGGCTGTACCGGAGGATCAGGCGGCCGAGATCGTCAAGGAGCTTGAAGCCGGCCAGGTGACCGGTGCCGGGATAATCGGCCGGATCACCGCCCTGGAAGCCGACAGGTACCTTGTCTTTTGCTGAAAACCCGTGTTTTGCATCCCAAAGCTTTCCGTTTGCCTTTTTCTGCTCCCTTTTTTATCGATGCTCCCTGAGCCGACGGGACTCTTTGCGAGTCCGTCGGTTGTGTTGGAATTTTCACCTTTGCCGGTCAGGAGAGTATGGTCTTGACTTTTTGCGAGTTTGCCATGCATTATAGCCCATCTTCATCCCGACCCTTCAAGTCGGAAAAATATCATGCAGGCTTGATCTTTCAACCCTGCCCTTGCCTTACTTCAAGGAGCACCATGGAAATTGTCCACGACAATCCCGACCTGCAGCGTTTTCTGTCCACCTATTGTGCGGAAACAAAAAGCCTTAAGGTGGACGGACAGGAATTCACCTTTTTCGTACCCCGGGACATCACCGATTTCATCGACAGCGGAGACCCCCTGCACAATTTTCCCCTCTGGGCCAAGGTCTGGGAGGCGGCTCTGGTCCTGATCGACTACATGGCCCGCTTGCAACCGGACCCCCAACGCCGGATTCTTGAAATCGGTGCCGGACTGGGAGTCGTGGGCGGGGTGGCCGCCAGGCTCGGCCACAAAGTCACCATCACCGAGTACGACCAGGACGCCCTGGAATTCATCCGGGCAAACTGCGTCCTGAACGGCTGCCGCCGGGCCGAGGTAGCCCATCTGGACTGGAGCCGGCCCCGGCTCACATCCAAATACGACTTGATAATAGGCTCGGAAGTGGTCTACAGGGAACAGGATCTGGACTGCCTCAAGAATCTGTTCGACACTTACCTGGCAGCCGGAGGCAAGGTGGTGCTGGCCGAGCAGATACGTGAAACCGGAAAGAATTTCTGGCGCAAGATGGCACCGGACTATTCCATCCAGGCCAAAAAGATCACCTTGAAATCACAACAGGAACCGGTGCAGATTGCTGTTTTCGAGCTGGAACCCTTGAACCGGTAGGCCCAAGCGGCCGGGGGCGTTTTCATGGCACGGGGTGATCAACTGGCCCGGCAGTGGAAGATAATCCAGACCCTGATGGGATCCAGAAGGGGGCGGACCGCCAGCGAACTGGCTAAAGACCTGGGCTGCCACGTGCGCACCATATACCGCGACCTGGAGGCTCTGGAGGCAAGCGGTTTCCCCCTTTACGTCGACAAGAACGACGGCAAGAGCCGCTGGCACATCCTGGAAAAGGCCCGCCGGCAGCTTCCCCTGCCCCTGAGCCTGACCGAGGCCATGGCCCTTTACTTCAGCCGTGACATGCTCAAGCCCCTGGAAGGCACCATCTTTCACCAATCGCTTTCTGAACTAATCGACAAGCTTTCGGCCACCCTGCCGCCCCAGGTGCGCGACTATGTCAACAGCAGCCTCGGCCATCTCCATGTGGGGTTCAAGGCCCGCCGGCAGGGGACTGAAATCCAGCCCAAACTGGAACTGCTCCAGCAAGCCATCTCCGGCCGGCGGGTTGTAACCATGGACTATTTCACCATGAGCCGCCGCAGCGCAGAACGCCGCCAGGCGGAACCGTACCATCTCTGGTTCTACGATGGCACCTTCTATCTTATCGCTCACTGTCGCCTGCGGGGCCAGATCAGGATATTTGCAGTTGACCGGATCAGGCAGCTGGTATTAAATGACGAGGTTTTCGAGCCGCCCTCGGATTTCGACCCGGCGGCCTGGATGACGGACAGCTTCGGAGTATTTCGCGGCGAGCCCCACAGGGTGGTGGTTGAATTTTCTCCGAAGGTGGCAGGATATATCGAAGAAAAAATCTGGCATCCATCCCAGAAAATCGCCAGGCGCGATGACGGCAGCCTGGTGCTGACGGTAAGGGTGGCCGGACTGGAAGAAATCAAACACTGGCTGCTGCAATGGGGTGGCGCAGCAAGGGTGATTGAGCCTCCTTCACTGGCAAAAGCCGTCCGGGACGAGGCCGAAGCCATCCTTGCTGTTCACAAGGTCTCCTGACCTTCAGCAAGCTCTGCAAGACTCAGTAAAGGCAAGTCAAAGCGATGAAACTCGAATCCAAACTGCCGGAAGTCGGTATTACCATCTTCACCATCATGAGCAAGCTGGCGGCCGATACCGGCGCGGTCAACCTCTCCCAGGGTTTTCCCGACTTCGACGTCGATCCGCGCCTGATCGAACTGGTAAATGCCCACATGACCGCCGGCCGCAACCAATATGCGCCCATGCAGGGGGTGGAGAGCCTGCGCCACGGCCTGGCAGCCAAGACCGAAAAGCTCTACGGGGCGGTCGTGGACCCTGATACCCAGATCACGGTCACTTCAGGGGCCACCGAAGCACTCTATTCAGCCATCACGGCCCTGGTTCATCCGGGCCAGGAAGTTATGGTGATCGAACCGGCCTTCGACTCCTACGTTCCGGCGATCCTGCTCAACCAGGGAATACCGGTCTTTTCCCGGCTGACCTGGCCGGACTACCGCATCGACTGGGATCAGGTGCTGGACATGACAGGTCCGCAGACCAGGGCCGTCATCATAAATTCACCCCACAACCCCACCGGAACGGTCCTGGACAGCCAGGACATCGAAGCCCTGAAGCTGCTGGTTGCGCGCAACGACCTTTTCATAATCAGCGACGAGGTCTACGAACACATAATCTTCGACGACCTTGCCCATCACAGCATGTTGCGCTACCCGGAGCTGGCCGAAAGGAGCATGGTCATAAGTTCCTTCGGCAAGACTTACCACACCACCGGCTGGAAGATAGGATACTGCATCGCCCCGCCGCAACTGACCAAGGAATTCCAGAAGGTGCACCAGTTTCTCACCTTCGCCTCCAACACCCCGATTCAATATGCCTATGCCGACATCCTGCAAAAGCCGGAGCTTTACCTGGAGCTGGGCTCTTTTTACCAGCGCAAAAGAGACCTTTTCCTCGAACTTGTCGCCCCCTCGCGCTTCAAACCCCTGCCATGCCGGGGCACCTATTTCATCATGCTGGATTACTCGGAAATAACCAGTGAGCCCGATACGGACTTTGCCCGCCGGATGACCAGGCAATACGGCGTGGCCGCCATTCCGCCTTCTGTCTTTTACCACGACGGAACAGACAACCGGGTGTTGCGTTTCTGTTTCGCCAAAAAGGATCAAACCCTCAAAGAGGCCGCCGCAAAGTTATGCAAGATCTGAAAGTCACCCTGATTCAAAGCGCCCTTTTCTGGGAGGACATCGAAGCCAACCTGGCAATGTTCGACGCCAGGATAGATGCCCTGCAAACGCCCGGGGATCTGATCATCCTGCCGGAGATGTTTTCCACCGGTTTCAGCATGCGCCCCCAAAAGCTGGCCGAATCCATGAACGGCCGGGCCGTCACCTGGATCAGGCAAAAAGCTACATCCAGGGAGGTTGCCATAACCGGCAGCATCATGATCAGGGAAGACGGCAGCTATTACAACCGCCTGATATGGGCCGAACCCGGCGGAGGATTGGCAACCTACGACAAAAAGCACCTTTTCCGCTATGCCGGGGAACACAAGGTTTACAGCCCCGGAAACAGGCTTCTGACAGTGAGCCTCAAAGGCTGGAAGATCAGGCCTTTCATCTGCTACGATCTGCGTTTCCCCCTGTGGACCCGCAACTTCGACAATGCCTACGACCTGGCCATCTTCGTGGCCAACTGGCCCGAACGCCGGTCGGCCCACTGGCGCTGCCTGCTGGTGGCCCGGGCCATAGAAAACCAGGCCTATGTCATCGGGGTCAACCGTATCGGAGACGACGGTAACGGCTACTATCACAGCGGGGATTCGGCGGTCATCGATCCGGCCGGCAAAACGGTTTTCACCATGAGTCACGCCCCCTGCAGCAAGACGGTGCCCCTGTCCGCCTCGGCAGTCACCGCTTACCGTTCAGGCTTCCCCGCCTGGCAGGATGCCGACAGGGATCTTGCCAACCTGCCCTGAAATCCCCCTTGCCTGCGACAGCATATTGATCAGCTACCGGCGGAGCGGGCCGGACCCGCGGTTTTCTAAAGCAGGCCCGGAAACGGACGACCGCCGCCGGCAATCTGCCTGGCAGGCCCTGCTCAGGCCGCCAGGCTCAGGGCCTGTTCGGTCGCTTTTCTGATCTCATCCGGCGTAAACGGCTTGGGAAGATAACCGACCACCCCCATCCGGGCCGCTTCCACCGCGGTTTCGATGCTGGCATAACCGGTTATCATTATCACCCTGGCTTCCGGCCGGCGTTCGACGATGGCCTTCAGAAGCTCCAGCCCCTTTACTCCTGGAATCCTCAAATCCAGGATAACCAGGTCATAGGGATATTTGTCGATCTTTTCCAGGGCTTGCCGGCCGGTTACCGCCTGGTCGACGCCATAGCCTTTTTTGGCAAGTATCTTACGGATGTTGTTGTTTACCGCCACCTCATCGTCGATGACCAGGATCCGTTTTCCCGCCGCCCCGCCCCTGATAGCAACCAGCTCCGGAGCTTCGGTCCGCCGCCTGGCCCTGCGCTCGGCATCGGCTTTGAGCTGTTCGTAATAGACCTGGACCGTGCCGTCGTGCCGGAGATGCTCCAGGTAGGCCTTGCCGGCAACGGCAGCCACTTCTTGGTAGTCGAAAGGCATTTCCGGGCCTATCAGGCGGGAGGCGTCAAAACCGGCTGCCGCGGCCGCCTTTTTCTTTTTGGCCAGCCGGGGGCACCTGGAAGTCTTGATCCCGGCCTTGCAGGTGGCACCCAGCTTCTTGAAGATATCGCAGACCTGGTTGCCCACCTGGCAAAAACCCTCCGGTGATTCGGAGGCGGTAATTTCGACCGCCGGCATATCGGAGCGGCCCACCTGCCGGGCATACTGCCGTCCGGTGACAAGTTCCACCTCGCGGGTATCGAAGGGAGAGTCCACGTCGATTTTCGCTCTTTTCTCCAGGCGGGCCACATTCTCTTTGAGTTGTTCGTAAGTCGGCATGACCACCCCGTCTGAACGCATGTATCTTATGTATTCGGGCCCGGTCACGGCCGCCACCGCATCGTATTCAAAAGGCTGGTCGATTCCTATCAATTTCCTGGTATCGCGCGCTTTGGCCCCCTTTTTGGAGGCGGCTTTTCTTTTTGCCGTCCGGGGACACTTGGCGTTTTTTACTCCCGCCTTACAGGTGGACCCCAGTTTCTTGAAAATATCACAAACCATCTGCCCCACTTCACAGAATCCGGCCGGCGGACTGTCTGGCCTGACTTCGACGACCGGCATGTCCGAAGGCCCGAGGGACCTGGCATAGGCTTCCCCGGTCTGCCTTTCGACCTCATCGATCTCAAAAGGTATGTCCACGTCTATGACGTCGATGGCGTCTCTTTCGGCCTCCGAAATCCTGGCTTCCACAAGCTTGCCGGCAAGGGCCTTTTCCACCTTTTCCCGCAGCTCGGACGGCGTGAAAGGCTTTGGCAGGTAGTCCAGGGCTCCCAGCCGGATCGATTTTAAGGCCGTATCGGTGGAAGCATAGGCTGTCATCATCATCACCTTGGTAAGGGGCCATTGCTTTTTCACCAGTTTGAGAAGCTCGACCCCGTTCATGCCCGGCATGACGATGTCTGAAATCATCAGTGCAAAGCTTTCCTTGGCCATCTTTTCCAGAGCCTCCCGGGCGCTCAGGGCCCTGGTCACCCGGTAATTCTTCTTGGCCAGTATCTTTTCCACGTTCTTGCAGATTCCCGGTTCGTCATCGATCACAATAATCTTGGCCGCGTTTTCCATGGCGTTTCCTTTCATCGTCTGTTTGAGTCTTAAAAGTAGATAAGGATTGCCGGAATGTTTCTGCCAACAAGAGTATCAATTTGCGTGCCAAAACAAGATCTCTTATTATTACAGGATGTTAATATTCACCAGAAGGGAATCAAAGCGCCAGACTGTATATTTTTCCCATACACGGCAACCGGCAACCTGATCCGCGCTCGCCCGTGGTTCTTGTTTGCGCCCAGCAAAAACCAAGTGTATATTTTTCATATACAGTGTATTGCAAATTCAGGCTGCCGATCAAAGGAATTGCCTGTCACAAGGCGGGCCACTCTTTGGTGGGCTCCGTCTTCGCTTAGGCCCTGCCTGGACGTCTGATTGCCGTAAAAATCAGAAGGATAAGAAGCTGAAGCATGTAACTATGTACAATGAAAAATTATTGACTTATCTTGGACACTTATGCCAAAATAAGTAGATTCCGTAATCAATAACAGCCAGATAATTATAAGTTAGTCAAAATTGATAAATAAAAAGATTATACCACATGAAGATATCATTTTCTCGTCATGCAAGAAGAAGAGGTAAATTATATAAAATTCCAGAAGAGATGGTTAGAAACATTTTAAAAAGTAAGAATTTCTCTCAAGGTAATCATGAAATTATAGAACGCGTTGAAAGTTTTAAATATCCATTAAAGATTGTTGTCTTTGCAGATGACGATACAATAACAGTGATTACAAATTATCCTTTAAAAAAAGGAAGAAAGAAATGAAAGTCTATTATGACGATGAAGTAGACGCGTTATATTTAGAACTTAGTGATGATTCTCCAAATGGAGTTATAGAAATCTCGGAGGGTGTGAATATAGATACGACCTCTGATGACAAGATAATAGGGATTGAAATTCTGAATGCTTCCAAAAAGCTGGATTTAACCTCATTGTTGTCCTATTCCTTTGAATTTGAAAAGGAAATATTAAGTCAGTAACTTCTATATGGCCTTCGCCTGTCAAGGAGAAAGGTGTTCCTTAGAAATGCTCGTCTCAGCACAATGCATAAGTTTCTCACCTGCTACGGGGACGGGTGATACCGTGTTTTTTCATCATTGCCTGAAAATTGCTGCGCTGTAGCCCCACCCTGGCGGCGGCCCGGGTGACATTCCAGTCGGCCTTGGAAAGAGCGTTGAGCAGAAAGCTTTTCTCCACCTTGGCGACAGCCTTCTGGCGGATCTGTTTCTTGACCTGCTTCAAAGCGGCATTGGTCTCGGGCACGTAATCTATGAGGTGCTCCAGGTCGCGGCTTTCGTCGGAAAGGGACAGATCCCTTGCTCTTATCTGTTCACCTTCGCACAAGATGGTAGCCCGCTCGATAACGTTTCTGAGCTGGCGGACGTTGCCCGGCCATTGGAAAGCATTCATCTGCCTGATGGCGTCATCGGTAAAGCCCTTTATTTCCCTGCCCAGCTTACGGCTGAAAAGGGAAAGGAAGTGATATGCAATCGGCAGGATGTCCTCTTTTCTTTCCCGCAAAGGCGGCAGCTCTATGGGGTAGACAAAGATACGATAATAGAAATCTTCCCTGAAAAGGCCTCTTTCCACCAGTTCTTTAAGGTTGCGATTGGAAGCAAAGATCAGGCGGACATCGACCTTGACCGGCCTGGCGGCCCCCAGGGGCAAAAACTCGCGGGTTTCGAGAAAGCGCAGCAGTTTACCCTGGACATCCAGATCTATGTTACCGATTTCGTCCAGGAAAACAGTGCCGCCGTCGGCCCTCTGGAAAATCCCCTCTTTGTCTTTATATGCCCCGGTGAAGGCCCCTTTCCGATGGCCGAACAACTCACTTTCGAGCAGATTCTTTGAAAGCGCACCGCAATCGACGGCAAAGAAAACCTTGCCGGCACGCAGGCTGTTGGCGTGCACGGCCCTTGCCACCAGTTCCTTGCCGGTACCGCTTTCGCCGCATACGACAACCGTCGATTCGGTCGGGGCCACCTTGGCCACCATCTTGACGACCTTCTTCATCTGAGGGCTGCCGCCTATCAGCTGATGGGTCAACACCGGCCCCGATCCCATTTCCTTTTGCAGGCGGCGATTTTCGGTCTCCAGCATTTTCTCGGCCAGGGCCTGGCCGACCACGGCCCGCAATTCTTCGGGCGTAAATGGTTTTGGCAGGTAGTCGTAGGCCCCCAGTTTCATCACTTCCACGGCCGAGGGCACGCTGGAATACCCGGTTATGACGATTACCTTTATTGCAGGCCTGCGCGCCTTTACCCGGCGCAGTACTTCCATGCCTCCCAGCCGTCCCATCTTGAGGTCGACAATCAGGCAATCGTAATCGTCGTTTTCCAGCTCTTTCAGGGCGGCCACTCCGTCCACGGCAAAATCGACCCTGTAACCGACTTTGGACAGTATCCTGACGCAGCTTCGGCAGATCCGGGGCTCATCGTCAACTACCAGCAGACGGGCATTCCTACAGGCCATGATCTTCCACCTCGTCCTGCCGCAGCACTATGGTAAAAGTGGTTCCCTGTCCCGGGGTGCTGTCGACCTTTATGGTTCCGCCGTGTTCCTGTATGATGCCATGGACCAGGGCCAGTCCCAGCCCGGTGCCGTTTTCCTTGGTGGTGAAGAACGGCTCGAAGATCTTGTCCAGGTTCCCCGCAGCTATGCCGTGACCGTTGTCGATGACCTGTATCAGAAACCGCCTTCCTTTTTCATCGCGCCTGGTTTTTACCGCAATACAGCCTCCCGGGTCGGTGGCATCGATGGCGTTCAGAATCAGATTGATCAGGACCTGCTCCAGCTGCCCTTTGTCCACGGCCACCTGATCAGGCCCCTGTTCCAGGTCATGTTCGATGCCGATATCCTTGAAAGCCGCCTGCTTGTTGGTCAGGATGATGCTGTCCAGGACGATTTCATTTATCTTGTGGGGCTTTTTGACAGGTTTGTTCTGCCTTGCGAAATCGAGCAGGCTGGTGACGATCTTGCGGCAGCGCAGGGTTTCCTGGGCGATGGTCTCCAGTTCCTGGTAGATCGGGTCATCGTTGTCCAGGTCCTCCTGGACGAGCATGGTGGTCGTCAAAATGGTGGTCAGCGGATTGTTGATCTCGTGGGCCACACCGGCTGACAGCCGTCCTATGGATGCCATTTTTTCCTGCTGCATCAATGTCTTCTGGATGTTGATATCCTTGCTTATGTCCCGCGAGATTTCTATCGCGCCGATGACATCACCGTTTTCTATCAAAGGGTAGGTGGAAATGGAGTAGTATATCTCCCTGTTTTCCTTGTCCAGATGAACGTGGGTCGTCTGGGAAGGCTTTTCGGTCTCCAGGGTCTCGATCAGGGGGCAGGGATGGCGATCGCCATCGCAGGGAGCGCTTCTCTTGTGAGTGATTTCATAACACGGCCGGCCGATCACCTGCTCCCGGGTCAGCCCCAGCCTGCCAAGCAGGTTGTCATTGGCATCCAGAATACGGTGGTCGTAGGCGATGACCAGCACGTCTTCCTGGAGCAACTCGTTGATGACCATGTAATAGAGGGAGCGTGTCTCCTGCAGCTCCTGGTCGGTTTTTTTCTGCAGGGTCGACACCCTGGCGATCTCCCAGAACAACTGGGCCGTCTGGGAGGCGATGGCCCGCACATCGTTTTTCTTCCGGGCGATGATGTCGTTGTAGACATCCATGCTTCCGGTCAGTTCCACGATCAGGTCCAGATCATCGCGCTCGAGTATCCGATTGTAATCGTCGACCACCAGGATACCCCTTTTGCGGGCGGCAACAACGCCCGGTGCTTCAGGATCAGGTTCGGCAACCACCAGAATCCTGGGATCGACTTGCTGGAAAATCTGCCGGCCGATCATCTCGATCAACTGCTGGCACCTCTTGCCTCCCCCGACAACGGCGATATTCATGGTCTTCCCCCGCTTTCCCGACGGTGTATAACCGTCTGCTTTTCAAAACGCATGGCTGCCCGGCTATCCGGCATCCCAAACAGCCCCCATGATATCCGGATATATACAACGGGTCGTGCCAAAACTCAATCCAACCACAGGCCCGGGTCCCCTGCCGGGCACTCCGGCTTACCGAACCGGAAGGATGGGTTGCCGGTCTGATTACCGGCCGGAGCATGACCAACGCTACCGACAGGACAAATTTGATTTCGTCAGTCCGCTAAACGGCCTTTGCCGGCAAGCCTGACGATCCATTTCAAAGGGATGAAAGCAGATACGCGTTTTCGGTAACGGCGATAGGCGTCGCCGTAGAGGGCTGTCAGCTTGCGTTCTTCGAGCCAGGCGCCCAGCAGAAGGTAGGCCGAAAGCACGCTGCTGACCGCCAGGCCGGCAGAATCAATGTCCCGTGCCCAAAGCAGGATTATTCCCCCGGTGTACCAGGGATGACGGATCACACCCAGGATACCGCCGGTTTCGAGCCGGCAGTCCTTTGCCGGCACGGTGCAGTCGTCACCCTCTTTGAGCTGACGCAGTCCGAGCATGCCAGCCCCGTCGTAGTTTCTGGCGCCCGCGGCAAAAAGATACACCGCCAGGCCAAGCAGCAGCAGCCGGACCGCGCGCAGACCGCCCTGCCAGACAAGCAGATACGGTCCATTGCGGGCCAATCCAAAATAGACCAGGGGCGCGGCCGTGACCACGGCAACGGCATTGTAAAATAACCGATAATACCTCATCCGGGGGCCCAAGAAAGCAGCCATTCCGTCTTTTACTGCCGGGGCGATCAGCAGGCTGTGGACCGCACACCACAAAACCCAAAGAGCCACTAGTAAAAACGGGTCCAAGGTACTCTCCCTGTTCAAACCCGGCCCTTGCGTAAAAAGCCCGGGTTGAGGATTTCAAATTATTGAAGCCATTGCCTTTATGTCGCGGTTTTCATTTGCCATCCCCGGTTTCCTTTCCCGCGCCCGCCAGGCTGCGGGCTCCCCGGACCGCAGCCTGGCGGGGCCGGACATTTTGCAAGGCTCTCATAACTTGAATGCCCTAATTCTAATCAAATCGCAATCCAATATATCCTGAATCGAGCGTTTCAAATTTTCGCCGCCGCTCGCGCCTTGCACCCCAAGACAAGCCAAAAAAGCGCTCAACCCGGGCAACAGTATCACTTCTGCGGTTTGACCTTGTGCCCTGCCTGGCCTATACTGGTTTGGATTCTTCACATTCCACGCCTGCCGCGACAGGAAGGAGACCGGAGATGGGCGACAAATTCACCTGGCGGGCACTTGTCATCGACGATGAAATCGACGTTGCCGAGGTGGCCGCCATCGCGCTGGCAGATGACGGCTTCAGCGTCGAAACCGCATTGAACGGCAAGCAGGGACTTGAAAAAGCGGCCCGCTTCCGCCCCCACATCATCCTGACCGATATCCGCATGCCGGGCCTGTCAGGCCTGGAAGTTCTTGCCCGGGTGAAAAGAAAATGGCCGGAAACAGAAGTGATCGTGGTCACCGGCCATGCCGACATAGACTCGGCGGTGGAAGCCCTCAAGCTGGACGCTTCCGATTTCATCACCAAACCCATAAGCATCGATGCCCTCATGGTCGCCACAGAGCGGGCCCAGGAGCGTTTTCAGAACAGGAAAAAACTGAAGGATTACACCCGCTTTCTGGAAAACGGCTGGACCCGTACCACCAGGGAACTGCTCGAAACCAACAGGTACCAGCAAAATCTCATCGAAAGCTCCATGGATGGCATTCTGGGCTGCAATGCCGAAGAAACCGTGGTGACTTTCAATGCCAGCCTGTCGCGTTTGCTCGGTTACAGTCGCCGCCAGGTCATCAACCGAATGAGGCTGTCTGATTTTTTCCGCCCTGAAGAAGAAAAGCGCCTGCGTCAGGACCTTGCCGGTCAGGGCTTCGGCGGAATCAACCGCCTGTTCATGTACGAAACCTGGATGCTGGACCGTTCCGGCATCAGGGTGCCGGTCCAGCTTTCCATGACCAGAATCAAGGAAGATCTGCGCCCTCAGGGCCTGGTATGTTTCATTCGCGACCTGCGCATGATCCACCGCCTGCAACAGGAGATGGCCGACCAGGCCCGCTTGCTGCACCAGGACAAGATGATGTCCCTGGGCCGGCTGGCAGCCAGTGTGGCCCACGAAATCAACAATCCGCTTTCGGCCGTGCTCAATTACGTCCGCCTGATGCTAAAAATTCTCGACCGCCGGGATTCCGAAACAGAGCAGGCCCAAAAGTTCAGACGCTACCTGGAGGTGGTCGAAAAGGAAACTGCCCGCTGTGCGGAAACAGTCTCCGGCCTGCTGACATTTTCCCGCAAGTCTGATATCCGTAAGGAAAACATAGATATGGCTGAAATGCTGGAGCACTGCATCCTGCTGAGCCGCCACCGCCTGGAGTTGTCCCAGATAGAGCTCGAAACCGATTTCAGCCCGCATCTGCCTCCGGTCTGGGGCGATGCCAACCAGCTCCAGCAATGTATAATCAACCTTGTTTTCAACGCCACCGACGCCATCGGGCAGGAGGGCAAAATCACAATCCGGGCCACAGCGGACGCAGCCGGCCGGTGGGTGATGGTCACCATCGCCGATACCGGATGCGGGATAGAGCCGGAGCATATGGAGCGGATTTTCGAACCCTTCTTTACCACCAAGGGAGAGGGGCAGGGGCTCGGACTGGGGCTGGCCACGACATACGGAATAATTACCAGCCACGGCGGCAGCATCGATGTTCACAGCGAATTAGGCAAAGGCAGCACATTCGTCATCAAATTGCCGGCCAGCAGGCAGGCCTGACCCGGGGACAACCTTGAAATGACCGTAAGATACGGAACCAGATCCGAAACGGCCCTTCTCAAATGCGGCCAGTGGCTGGAAGTCCTGGACGAGCTGACCATCGGCGCTTTCACCGTCGGCTGTGATCATTCCATTATCGCCATCAACTACAACGCCCAGGCCCTGATCGGCATGCAATCGGAAGAGGTCGTCGGAAGGGACTGCCGCGAAGTGTTCACCGGAGTTCCCTGCATGAGCCGGTGCGTGCTGGCCGATTCAGGCAAGGCACCGGTGATGGACCCGGACGTGGCCGTCACCGACGAAAACGACATGACCCTCTGGATAACCCGGATGGCAACCCCCATATACGATGACAGCGGCAAACTGGCCGGCTGCCTGACCATCCTGCAGGATCATTCCCCTATTTCTGACCTGATCGAGCGGCTTCACCACGAAGAGAGCAAGCTCAAAAATGTCCTGGACAGCCTCGACAGCGGTGTTTTCACCGTAAACCGGGGCGGGCTGATAACCTTTTTCAATACCGCCGCCGAACAGATCACCGGTTTCAACCGCAAGCGACTGCTGGGCCGCTCCTGCGCCCTGCTTTTCGAAGGCCCCCGCGCCCGCGACCTGCTCTTGCTGCAGCGTACCATCAAGGACGGAAAATCCAGACAGAGCCATCAGGGAAGACTCATAGACAGAGAGGGCTCGGTCATTCCGGTCCAGATCCGCTACATGGCCCTGCGCAACGAAAAAGGGGTCAGTATCGGCGGCCTGGCGACTTTTAACGATCTGACCCTGGTCCGTCAGCTCCACCAGGCCATGGACAACCGCTATACTTTCGAAGACATGATCGGCAAAAGCCCCGCAATGCAGAAAATATTCAAGGTCGTTTCGATGGTTGCCGCCAGTGACGCCACCGTCCTGATGGAAGGGCCCACCGGAACGGGCAAGGATCTTCTGGCCAAAGTGATTCACGCTTCGAGCCACAGGGCCGACAAGCCGTTTGTCAAGATAAACTGCGCCGCCATTCCCGACAACCTGCTGGAGTCGGAAATCTTCGGTTATGTAAAAGGCGCCTTCACCGGGGCCGACAAGGACAAGCCCGGACGTTTCGATGAGGCCCACGGCGGCACCATCTTCCTGGACGAAATCGGCGACCTGCCCCTGGCCCTGCAGGCGAAACTGTTGCGGGTCATCGAAGACCGGGAATTCTACCCCCTGGGCAGTCACCGCACCAAGAAGGTGGACGTGCGCATCCTGTCGGCCACAAACCGCCAGCTCCAGCGCCTGGTGGCCGCCCACAAATTCCGCGAAGACCTGTACTACCGCCTGAACGTGGTGCGCATCGAGCTGCCGCCCTTGACCAGCCGGCCCGGCGACCTTCCCCTGCTGATCAGACACATAATGCGCAGGGTCTGCGCCCTGAAAGGCCGGCGGATACCGAAGGTGTCGGCAGCCGCCATGAAAATTCTGCTCAATTTCGATTACCCCGGCAACATCCGGGAGCTGGAGAACATAATCGAACATGCCCTGATCCTGTGCACATCCAACACCATCAGGCCCGAACACCTCCCGGACTACCTGCAGGCGGTCAAACGCCGGAATCCAAACCGCACACCGGCGAATAAAGGCCGGTTGCCGTCAGAGGCCGAGCAGATAGCCCGCCTGCTAAACGGGCACGGCGGACACCGCGGCAAGACGGCCGCTTCCCTCGGCATCAACCGGACCACCTTGTGGCGCAAGATGAAGCAGTACAGACTCAGCTATAGTGCCGCCAAGGGCTGGCATGTCTCCGAGGACAAAAATGGGCTTTGAGGAAGATAAAATTTCTTGCAGTGACCGGATGAGCCGCTCAATTTACCGCCCCTCAGATATTGCAACATAATGTTGCATCCACAACTGCAACATGGTATGATTCATATTGTCTGTTAAATCCGTATGTTCACATGCAATACGCAACATGATGCAACATACATGTTTCACAATCATCCCTCCCCGGACCGTAAACAGATGGGCAAAATACCGATAATCATTGCAAACTCGGATAGTTACTATTTTTGGCACGCCATGTGCAGTTCTTTACCGGAGTTACAACCAACACCTTTTATGGAAAACCGTCCCGATGCCCATGGCCAAGAAAATCCTGATTATCGAAGACGATGAGGATACCAGCCTGTTTCTGAAAAACATCCTTACCGCCGATGGTTACAAGACCATCGGTGCCATGGACGGAACAGACGGCCTGGCAAAGGTGTGGAGGGAAAAACCGGACCTTGTAATAATCGACGCCATGCTTCCCGAAGAAAGCGGCATTCATCTCTACCGCCAGCTCAAGCTCGACGACTCTCTCAAGAAAATACCCATAATAATGATGGCAACCCTGGACAAGCGGACCCTGTGCCGGGCCCACCGCCTCGGCGGCGCTTTTATCTCCAAGTCGTGGCTTGCCGAACCTGACGCTTATCTTTCCAAACCCCCGGAAGCAGATGAACTGCTCAATCTGGTGCGGGGTTTTTTCTCTGTCGCCGGCAATGGAACTGCGGAGGGATCATGACCATAAAGATAGGATTCTACATCTGTCACTGCGGGGTTAACATCGCCTACCGGGTAAGGGTGGAGGAAGTCGCCGCCTTTGCCCGGCAGCTCGACAACGTGGTCATTGCCCGCGATTACAAGTTCATGTGTTCCGACCCCGGACAGGCCATGATAGAAAACGACATCGCCGAATTCGGCCTCAACCGGGTGGTGGTGGCCTCCTGCTCGCCCCGGCTGCATGCCAAGACCTTCATGGGGGCCTGCCAGCGGGCCGGCCTCAATCCGTATTATTTCCAAATGGCCTCGGTCCGCGAGCAGGTTTCATGGGTCACCGAAGATGAAGACCAGGCCACCGAAAAGGCCAAGACGCTGGTGGCTGCCGCCGTCAACAGGGTCAACTACCATCACCAGCTTTTCAGCCGCCAGGCCGAAGTAAAGCCCAACATGCTGGTGGTCGGCGGCGGCATTGCCGGAATGCAGGCCTGCCTCGACATTGCCGATGGCGGCTACAAGGTCTTTCTGGTGGAACGGGACACCACCGTCGGCGGCCACATGCTCCAGTTCGACAAGACCTTCCCCACCCTGGACTGCGCCGCCTGCATCGGCACGCCCAAGATGGTTCAGGTGGCCCAGCACCCCAACATAGAGCTGCTGTCTTACAGCGAGGTGGAAGAGGTCTCCGGTTTCATCGGCAATTACACTGTGGATGTGGTCCGCAAACCGCGCTTTGTCAAGGAAGACGCCTGCACCGGCTGCGGAGAGTGCGCCAAGGTCTGCCCGGTCACAATCCCCAATCACTGGGATGCCGGGCTGGGGCAACGCAAGGCCATCGGGCGCTGTTTTCCCCAGGCCATCCCCATCACCTTCAACATAGAAAAAAGGGACCTGGCTCCGTGTGTCACCACCTGCCCGGCCGGCATCAACGTTCAGGGCTACGTGCAGATGATCGCCTGTGGCAATTACCGCCGCGCCGTCGAACTGATCATGGAACGCCTGCCCCTGCCGGGGGTACTGGGACGGGTCTGCCCCCATCCCTGCGAGGGCCGGTGCCGGCGCAGGGAGGTTGACCAGGCGGTTGCCATCAGGGCCCTGAAGCGTTTTGCGGCCGATCAGGTACGGCTCGATCAGCTGGAGCCGCCACCGATTGCCGAACGCGAGGAAAAGATAGCCGTGATCGGATCGGGTCCGGCCGGCCTCACGGTGGCCTATTATCTGCGCCTCAAGGGCTACCGGGTCACTATCTTCGAAGCCCTGGATGTGCTGGGGGGCATGCTCCGGGTCGGCATCCCCGACTACCGCCTGCCGCCTGAGATCCTGGACAGGGAAATAGACTATATTCTGTCGACCGGAATCCAGGTGCGCACCGGTGTCAGGCTGGGCGAAGACTTCACCCTGGAAGACCTTGCCAATGAAGGCTTCAGGGCGATCTTCCTGGGCATCGGGGCCCACCTGCCCATTTGCCTGGGAATCGAGGGCGAGCAGGCGGCAGGGGTGATCGACGCCCTGGCTTTCCTGCGCCGGGTGAACCTGGGCCAAAGAACCAGGCCGGGCGAAAAGGTGGTGGTCATCGGCGGAGGCAACGTGGCCATAGACACGGCCCGCAGCCTGCTGAGACTGGAGTGCAGGCAGGTAACCGTGGTCTACCGCCGCAGCGTTGAAGAAATGCCGGCCTACCGGGAAGAAATCGAGGACGCCCGGCAAGAAGGCGTGCGCTTCGAATATCTTGCGGCTCCTGTAAAAATAATTTCCGCCAACGGCAGGGTCAGCGGCCTGCAATGCCTGCGCACCGAGCTGGGCCCGCCGGATGCCGGCGGCCGCCGCAGGCCCCGTCCGGTTGCCGGATCGGAATTCGTCATCGAATGCGACGCGGTGATCCCGGCCATCGGCCAGAGAACGGACACCGGCTGGGCTGCCGGCATAACAGGCCTGGAATGGACGGGCCGCGACACCCTGCGGGTGGATCCTGTCACCTGCCGGACCAGTCTGCCGCACGTTTTTGCCGCCGGCGACGCCGTGACCGGCCCGGCCACGGTCATCGAGGCCGTCGGAGCCGGCCACAAGGCGGTAGAGGCCATTGACAGATTCATCAACGGCCGCCTGGCAGGCGACCTTCCGCCGGAAGGAATCGGGCAAAAGCCGGACGCCGACTGGGCTCCGATCCCCGAAGGGACCACGGTCAGGCCCCGGGCCTTTGCCGCCAGTATGCCGGTCGATGAGCGGCTCGCTTCTTTCTGCGAAGTGGAGCCGGCCTTGGACGAAGATGAAGCCCGCCGGGAGGCCGGGCGCTGTCTGAACTGCGGCGACTGCTGCCGGTGCATGGAATGTGTCCGGGTATGCGAGGCAAACGCCATCGATCACGACATGCAGCCGGAGAAAATCAGGCTGGAGGTGGGAAGCATAATCCTGGCCACCGGCTACGACGTGCTCGACCCCGCCCCCATGTATCCTTACGGTTACAAACGTTTCCGGAACGTCTATACTGCTCTGGAATTTGAACGTCTATCCAACGCTACCGGCCCCACTGCCGGTAAAATTCTCATTCGTGATGAAAAGGGAGAGTTTACAAGGCCGCCCGAGAGCGTCGCCCTGCTGCACTGTATCGGCAGCCGCGACGTAAACTACCACGAATACTGCTCCAGGGTATGCTGCATGTATGCCCTGAAGTATACCCACCTGATAAAGGAAAAGGTGGGCCGCCACACCAGGGTGTACGACTTCTACATCGACATGCGCTGCTTCGGGGAAGGCTACGAAGAATTCTACCGCCGCTGTCAGGAAGAGGGCACGATTTTCATCCGCGGCAAGGTGGCTGAAATCACCGACCAGGCAGAAACGCCGGAAGAAGAAGGAAAGCTGGTCGCCGTGGCCGAAGACACCCTGCTGGGACGCAGGATCCGGGTTCCGGCGGACATGGTGGTCCTGTGCACCGCCATCGAGGCCCGGGCCGACGCCAGGCAGGTCGGGCGGATCTTCGGGGTAAACCAGGGCGCCGACGGCTTTTTCCTGGAAGAGCATCCCAAGCTGGGGCCTCTCAACACCGCCACCGACGGAGTCTTTCTGGCCGGCTGCTGCCAGAAACCGATGGACATCCCCGACACGGTCTCCCAGGCTTCCGGGGCCGCCGCCAAGGCCCTGGCCCTGGCGGCCAGGGGCAAGGTCGAAATAGAGCCGACGACCTCCTGGATCGATCCCGACCTGTGCATCGGCTGCCAGGCCTGTATCGAGCTTTGTGCCTACGGAGCAATCGACTTCGACGCCCTGAAGCAGATTTCGGTGGTCAACCCGGCGGTCTGCAAGGGGTGCGGAAGCTGCTCGGCCCACTGTCCCAGCGGGGCCGCGGTCAGCCGCCATTTTGTCAGCAAACAGATTTTCGCCGAGATCGACGGCCTCATGGACGCCGTTGCGGCCCTGGGCAGATAGAGATCACCAACTTGAAGGGGGGGGACAATGAGTGAATTCGATCCGGTCATCATCGCTTTCGTCTGTAACTGGTGCACCTATACGGCCGCGGACCTGGCAGGCACCTCCCGGCTGACCTACCCGCCCAACGTGCGCCTGATCAGAGTCATGTGCACCGGCATGGTCGATCCCCAGTACGTTCTA
>JAMOUQ010000060.1 GCA_027068085.1 Desulfobacteraceae bacterium
CTGAAAAGAGCCCCCGGTTTAAGTAAAAAGGGCTGTCATTCAGACAAGCCCTTTTCGAAACTGGCGGGGACGACGAGACTCGACCTGGCGACCTTCCCGCATGCAGTGCGGGACGTTCTAACCGCCGATTGAAAAGGGTTCCCGGTTTAAGTAAAAAGGGCTGTCATTCAGACAAGCCCTTTTCAAAACTGGCGGGGACGACGAGACTCGAACTCGCGACCTCCGGCGTGACAGGCCGGCGTTCTAACCAGAACTGAACTACGCCCCCGTATAAATTTTCAGCGGCCGTTGCAAACCGCATGGCTTACTGCATCCGGTGCTTGGTAGGCGGAACAGGGCTTGAACCTGTGACCCCCGGCTTGTAAGGCCGGTGCTCTCCCAACTGAGCTATCCGCCCGAAAGAATTGACTTCTTAACAACTGATGCCAGGCCTGTCAAGGGAAAATTGCGTCCGCATTCCAATTCGGCCGTATGGCCGCGGGGCCCGGGCCGGGCTCAGTTCAACGGTACGTGCTTTTCAGGCTTGGAGCCTGAAATTTCGAAGGCCAGGTCGTTCTTGGCAAATATGGTTTCGCCCTTTTCGGTTATGATGGCATGGGGCAACACTTCGTCCATGTGCTCCACGGTAACCACTTCCAGCTGCTTTGAAATGGTGGCCGGAATGTCCCTGAGATCCTTTTCGTTCTCCTTGGGGATGATGACTTTCTTTATACCCCCGCGGTGGGCGGCCAAAAGCTTTTCCTTGAGACCGCCGATGGGCAATACCTGTCCGCGCAGGGTGATCTCGCCGGTCATGGCCACTTCCCGGCGGGCCGGTTTGCGGGTCAGGGCCGATACAAGGGCGGTGCACATGGCAATCCCGGCCGAAGGACCGTCCTTTGGAATGGCACCCTCGGGGATGTGAATGTGCAGGTCGAGTTTCTGGTAAAAGTCCGGCTCGAGTCCCAGGGAGGCCGCCCGCGAGCGGACGAAACTCAGGGCCGCCTGGGCCGATTCCTTCATCACCTCACCCAGCTTGCCGGTAACGATCAGCTTGCCCTTGCCGGGCATGGTAAGGGTCTCCACACACAGCAGCTCTCCGCCCACCTGAGTCCAGGCCAGGCCGGTGACAATGCCGATCTGGTCTTTCTGTTCGATCTGGCCATGGCGGAACTTGGGGGGGCCGAGATACTTCTGGATGGAGCTTGCCGTAATCTTGATGACCCGGTTTGCGTCGGTCCCGGATTTCACCACCTTGCGGGCCACCTTGCGGCAGATGGACGCGATTTCCCGCTCCAGGTTGCGCACCCCGGCTTCCCGGGTATAACGCTGGATTATGGTGTAGACGGCTTGTTCCGAAAAACGGATCTGTTCCGGTTTCAGACCGTTGAACTTTATCTGCTTGGGAACCAGGAAATCCCTGGCGATGTGATACTTTTCATATTCGGTATAGCCCGGCAGGCGGATGATTTCCATCCGGTCCTGCAGGGGCAGGGGAATGTCGGGCAAGGTGTTGGCCGTGGTGATGAAAAGGATCTCGGACAGATCATAGTCCAGATCCAGGTAATGATCGTTGAAGGCAAAATTCTGTTCCGGGTCGAGCACTTCCAGCAGGGCCGAGGACGGGTCACCCCTGAAATCCATGCTCATCTTGTCCACTTCGTCCAGGCAGAAGACCGGATTGTTGACACCGACCTTGCGCAGAGACTGGATGATCTTTCCCGGCATGGCCCCGATGTAGGTGCGACGGTGGCCTCTTATCTCCGCCTCGTCGCGCACCCCGCCCAGGGACAGGCGGACGAACCGCCGTCCGGTGGCGCGGGCCACTGAACGGGCCAGGGATGTCTTGCCCACTCCGGGCGGTCCCACCAGGCAGAGGATCGGGCCCCGGATCTTTTTCACCAGGGACTGGACGGCCAGGTATTCCAGGATCCTCTCTTTCGGTTTTTCCAGGCCGTAGTGGTCTTCGTCGAGTATTCTTTCGGCCTCTTCGATGTCGTGCCGCACCCGGCTGCGCTCGTACCAGGGCAGGTTGATGATCCAGTCGATATAGTTGCGGACCACCGTTGCTTCGGCCGACATGGGTGTCATCAGCTTCAGCTTCTTGAATTCCTGGCGGACCTTGGCCGCGGCCTCGCGCGACATGCGCTTGCGCTTGATCCGCTTTTCCAGTTCCTGCAGTTCGTCGGACCCGTCGTCGTCGGTCCCCATCTCCTTGCGGATGGCGCGCATCTGTTCGTTGAGGTAATAGTTCTTCTGGGTCTTTTCCATCTGCTCCTTGACCCGGCCCTTGATCCGCTGATCCATGCGGAAAACCTCGATTTCCAGCTTGATCAGGCGCAACAGCAGGTTGAGGCGCTTGTTTATAGCCGCCGCATCGAGCAGACGCTGTTTGTCCTCCAGCTTGAAGGCAAAGTTGGCCGCGATGGTATCGGCCAGCTGGGAATAATCCGAAATGGAAGCCACCTTGTTTATCAGTTCCTTGGAAATGCCCTTGTTTATCTTGGCATATTCCTCGAAACTTTCCATGACGGCCCGCGCCAGGGCCTCGGCTTCGGCCTCGGGGCCCACCGCTTCGACCATCCTTTCCAGTTCGACCTCGAAATAGTTGTCCTGGCGGATGAAGCGCCTGATACGGGCTCTTTGTTTGCCTTCGACCAGGGCCTTGACCGTGCCGTCGGGCAGCCGCAGCAACTGCAGGACCGTTCCGATGACGCCGGTGCGGTTGATGTCCTTTTCCGTGGGATTGTCTACCCCCGCCTTGCGCTGGGTGGCCAGGAAAATCGTCTTTTCCTGGGTGCTCATGGCCTGGGAGAGGGCGGCCACCGATTTTTCGCGTCCGACGAAAAGCGGTGCCACCATCTGGGGGAAGACCACGATGTCTCTCAGCGGGAGCAGGGGTAGAATCAGGGACGGTTTTTCCTCATTGTCACCTTTGTTGAAAAAACGGGTGATGCTAACCATGGGTACTCACAAGCAGCCTGGCCCCGGAGCCGGTTTGTCGTCCGGCCCTCTGGCCTGTCGGTCGTCAAGCCGGCGATCCGAGAGCCTAGGCTTGTTTTTTGGTTTGTTCATACAGCAGGATCGGATCCTCTTTGTTCAGGACCACTTCCTCGCTGATAACACACTCTTTCACGTCTTCGATGGACGGAATTTCGTACATGATGTTGAGCATGCACTCTTCCATGATGGCCCTCAGACCCCGTGCGCCCGATTTGCGCTTGACGGCCTCGTCGGCCACGGCTTTGAGGGCGCTGTCGGTAAGGCGCAGGTTGACCCCTTCCATCTCGAACAGTTTCTTGTATTGTTTCACCAGCGCATTTTTCGGTTCGGTCAGAATCCGCACCAGGGTTACGGCGCTCAGCTCGTCCAGGGTGGCCACCACCGGCAGCCGGCCGAGGAATTCGGGAATAAGACCGTATTTGATCAGGTCTTCGGGCTGGACTTCCTTTAGGATTTCGCCGATACTCTCTTCCTTGGCTTTGGATATCCTGGCCCCGAACCCCATGGTCTTGGAGCCCAGCCGGCGCTTGATTATCTGTTCCAGCCCGTTGAAGGTTCCGCCGCAGATGAACAGGATGTTGGAAGTGTCCACCTTGACGAAATCCTGCTGGGGATGCTTGCGCCCGCCCTTGGGGGGCACGCTGGCAGTGGTGCCTTCGATGATCTTCAGCAGGGCCTGCTGAACGCCCTCGCCGCTGACATCGCGGGTGATGGAAGGGTTGTCCGACTTGCTGGCTATCTTGTCGATTTCGTCGATGTAAACTATGCCGCGCTTGGCCTTTTCCACGTCGTAGTCGGCATTTTGCAGCAGGCTGAGGATGATGTTTTCAACGTCTTCGCCCACGTAGCCGGCCTCGGTCAGGCTGGTGGCATCGGCAATGGTGAAAGGCACGTTGAGAAAGCGGGCCAGAGTCTGGGCCAGCAGGGTCTTGCCGCAGCCGGTGGGGCCGATAAGCAGGATGTTGCTCTTCTGGATTTCGACATCCTCGGAGGCGACCTGTGAATCGAGGCGCTTGTAATGATTGTACACCGCCACCGCCAGGATTTTCTTGGCCGTGTCCTGTTCGATTACGTATTCGTCCAGCTTTTTCTTGATGTCCTTGGGGGCCATCAGGTTTTCGAACTGGCCGGATCCTTTTTCGCTTTCCTCCTCGATGATCTCGCTGCAAAGCTGAATACATTCATCGCAGATATAGACCGCAGGTCCGGCGATAAGCTTTTTGACCTCTTTTTGGCTTTTGCCGCAGAACGAACAGAACAGGTTGTCGTTCGGATCGTTTTTCTTGGCCATGGGTTTATGCCTCCAGGTTGTCCAGGTGATCCAGGTCGTCACGGCTGCGGATAACATGATCCACGATGCCGTAATCTTTGGCCTCCTTGCCGGACATGAAATAATCGCGGTCGGTATCTTTCTGTATCTGCTCCAGTTTCTGACCGGTATGCTGTTCCAGGATGCGGTTGAGAGTCTCTTTCATGCGCAAGATTTCCTTGGCCTGAATTTCTATGTCCGATGCCTGCCCCTGAAATCCACCCATTGGCTGGTGAATCATTATGCGTGCGTTGGGCAGGGCATAGCGTTTGTTCCGGGTGCCAGCGGCCAGCAGCAGGGCGGCCATGCTGGCCGCCTGACCGATGCAGACCGTGGTTATATCCGGCTTGATGTACTGCATAGTATCATACACCGCCAAGCCGGCGGTTACAATCCCTCCCGGTGAATTGATATAAAAATTGATGTCCTTGTCGGGATCTTCAGATTCCAGGTATAGCAGCTGGGCTATGAGCAGGTTGGCAACCTCGTCGTTGATGGCGGTGCCCAGAAAGATTATCCGATCCTTGAGCAGCCTGGAATATATGTCGTAGGCCCGCTCGCCCCGGCTGGTCTGGTCGATTACCATGGGTATGATGGTCACGCCGTTTCTCCTTGCCTTCCGGCGGCCTCAACGAAAGGCCGCGGGGAATTATTGTTCTTTTTCATTGCCGGATTCGGCCGCATCGCCGCCTGCCGTCTCCGGTTCGGGTTCAACCTCTTCGATCTCACTATTATCAATGATAAGTTTGATTGCCTCTTTTTCAAGCAGGATGTGTTTGAAAGCGTTCAATCCGCTTTGATTGTTGCCGTAATAGGCTTTTATTTCGTCAACCGGCTGGTTATAAGTATCGGCCATTTCCTGGAAGCCTTTATCGAGCTGCTCGTCGGTCAGCTCCAGTTTTTCCTGCTCGATTATCTTGTCCAGGATAAGCTGGCGCCGGACCTGTTTCAAAGCCGTGTCGCGGTATTTTTCGCGCAGCTTGTCGATGGTCAGGCCCACCTGGTCGAAAGTCATGTTGTGATACTGGAAGGATCGCTCGGCATCCCGGATGATATGTTCCAGCTCCATTTCCACCAGGGCATCGGGCACCTCGAAGTCGGCCTGGTCCAGGAGCTGAGAGAATATCTGTTCGTTGATTTCCTGCTCGGTCCGCTTGTCGTATCCGCTTTGCAGATTCTGGCGGATCTGCTCTTTCAGATCCTCCAGGGTTTCGAAGCGCTCTCCCACGCTGCGGGCCAGCTCGTCGTCTATCTCCGGCAGCACTTCCTGGCGGATCTCGCGCAAGGTGACCTGGAAATCGACGGTCTGACCGGCCAGCTGGCTGTTGGGATGCTCATTGTCGAAAGTCACGCTTATCTGCTTGGTCTCGCCGACCTGCATGCCGACCACGCCTTCATCGAACTGCTGGTGAATACCGGCCTCGCCCAGTTTCATGACGAAATTTTCAGTTTTCTGGGCCGCCTCGAAAGGCTTGCCGTCCCTGAAACCTTCGTAGTCCAGCAGGACAATATCGCCCATGCGGGCCGGGCGCTCTTCGCTTATCTTTTCCCGCTTGGCCATGTTTTTCTGAATCATCTTCAGCTGGATATCAAGCTCTTGGTCGCTGACTTTGTAAAGGGGTTTTTTCAGTTTGAAGCCTTTGAAATCGATATCCCGGATCTGGGGCTTGACCTCGACTTGCGCCTCGAACTCGTACGGCCCGTCGGACTTCAATTCAGGAGGGTCGACCTTGGGGTTGCCGACGACATCCAGTTCGGTCTCCCGGATTGCATCCATGACGGTCGACTGAATGAGCTGGGCCGCGACATCGGCATTCACTTCCTTGCCGTAAAGCCTTTCCAGCACCGAGCGGGGCGCCTTTCCGGGACGGAATCCTTTCACCTTGGCCGTTTTTTTCAGGTTCCGGTAAGCTTCGTCCAGTTTTTCCGAGACTTCTTCGGCCGGCACTTCGATGTGCAGGGTTTTCTTGACACTGCTTAGATCTTCTACGGTTACCTTCATTTCTGTCTTCTCCCAAATAAAATAAAGTGCCTGGCTGCAATACTGATTCAGGCACCTTGTTTGACCCTCCCGCGGGGCTTTTTCCGGGGCGGTCTTTCTTGCCGCTTTGGGCCTTTTGAAATTTCAGCGCCCTTCAAACCCGGACCAAATTCAGGTCAGCACCCGGTGAGCCGGCGGGGTATTGTCTTTAAAATCCGCGTGCGGAAAAAGCCGCAATTAGCCGGTATTCCGGTTGAATGACAAAAATAGTGCGAGAGGGGAGACTTGAACTCCCACTCTGTTTCCAGAGCTGGATCCTAAGTCCAGTGCGTCTACCAATTCCGCCACTCTCGCAAAATTCAGGTCAGCCATCAGGCTTGACTTTTCCACGAATCCGGTCAAAAACAAACTGAAAAAATATAATCAAACCCAGCCTGTGTCAAGAATAATGATCGCATGGCTATCAAGGCATTATGTCCTGAAAATGGTGTGAAGCGATGATCCGCAGAAGGGTTTCTTTCCGGACACCCGCCGGGTTGGCGGCGCTGGCGGCGGTATTGTTGGCGGCCCTGGCAGGCTGGCCCCAGTCAGCGTCAGGGCAGTCACCGTGGCCTGAGGCCGGTCCGGTGGTGGTTGTCGATCCCGGCCATGGAGGGGCCGACGGCGGCCTTGCCGATCCCCGGGGCGGCATTGAGAAGACAGCCGTACTCAGGCTGGCCAAGGAACTGGCCGGAACCTTGGGCGACGATTTCAATTCCATTTTGACCCGCGACGACGATTACGGTCTGAGTCCCGGCCAAAGGGCGGGTATTGCCAACCAGGCACGGGCCGAAGCCTTTATAAGTCTGCATGCCGGAACCTGTAAATATCCCAACCGGAATTCAATAACCATCTTTGTCAGGAAAAACGATGCCTGGCGGCAAAGCGGGTTTTGTCGTGGAATTTATGCTGACGCCGCTGCCTGGATATATAACCAGGCGGCTTACCAGGAGGCCAGCAGGCGATTGGCCCGGCTCCTTGCCTCAAGTTTTGCGCGCTTTATGCCGGCGGACGTCAAGGTCAGTGTGCGCCAGGCGCCCATACTGGTTTTACGGGGGGTCAGGGCCCCTGCCGTGCTGGTGGAAATCGGCATGCTGCTCAGCAGTCCGGGCGAAGGCGAACCGACAGCCCGGCGTCTGCCGGAAGCATTTGCCGAGGCCCTGAAAAGGTTCTTGGGCAAGGATTGAAGTCCGGAAGGGGCAATTGCCACGGCCGGATCAAAAACTTGCTTCGATTCTGAAACCATGCTAAAGCCGCTCGGGGATGGCGGTCTTGCCCTCATCCTTTTGTGAACATGTCGGGGCGTGGCGCAGTCTGGTAGCGCACCTGCTTTGGGAGCAGGGAGTCGGAGGTTCAAATCCTCTCGCCCCGACCAAAAGCCTTTCCATGATGCGGTGATTGTTTTGTCGGAGCCCGCCCGGGGCGGGTAAAGTAAACCTCGGAGGAGGTTTATGCGCCTTTGGCGCATTCAAATCCTCTCGATTAGGTCCCGCGCCGGTGTAACCATCCAGACCGTCAAATTCTGAAACGGCTGACAGCTGAAGACAGATCTTTGGCCAGTCTGGACAGGGTGGCGGCGTTTTCTTCCACCATGGTGCTGCTGTGAGCGATTTCACTGGAGGTTTTGCTCACGTCGGTAATGTCGTGGGCGACATTGTCGGCGGTGGTGGAGTTGTTGGCCACGCTTTCGGTAACCTCCCTGATGCCTTCAGAGGCCTGGCTGACGTTGTTGGCGATCTCCGTGGTGGTTGAAGACTGTTCCTCCACGGCCGAGGCTATGTCGGATACGATTTCGTTAACCTGATTGACAACCTTCGAGATTTCCTCGATTTCACTTACTGTTTCGGTCGTGGAATCCTGGATGCTGTCGATTTTGGCCTTGATATCCTGGGTCGCTTCGGCCGTTTGGTGGGCCAGGGCCTTGATTTCATTGGCCACCACGGCGAAACCCTTGCCGGCTTCACCGGCCCGGGCAGCCTCGATTGTGGCATTGAGGGCCAGCAGATTGGTTTGCTCCGATATCTCGGTTATGGTTTCGGTCACCTTGCCCACATCCAGGGCTGCCTTGCCCAGGGTTCCCACCCGGTCGGAAGCCTGGCGGGAGCGGGTTACGGCCGCTTCCGTTATATGGCTGGCTTCTTCGGCGCTGTTTGCGATTTCGTTTATGGTGGTTTTCATCCCTTCGGCCGCATCGGCCATCAGGCTCACATTGGTGGCCGTTTCTTCAACCGCCGCCGCCACGGTGTTCATGTTGGAACTCATGACGGAGGCTGCCTCGGATACGGCCTTGGAATGATGGGAAACTTCGCTGGTGCCCTGGGATACATTGGTGGCGATGTCGGAAAGCTGGGAGGACAAATCGTTGAGCTGAACGCTTTTTTCCATGATTTTCCGGAACATGCTTTTCAGACCTTCCACCATCGTGTCCAGGCTCTGGCCGATGGTGCCCAGTTCATCCCGGCTGGTGAAACCGGAGGTGGCGGTCAAATCGCCGCTTCCCAGCTGTTCGGCAAAGACTCTGATCTTGTCCATGCGTTTGACAAGTTTGATGACCGTGTAGATGGCGAACACGGTTGCCAGAAAGCCCAGCACCACGCACAACACCTGTAATTCCAACAGCAGGCTTACCCTGGCTTCGGATTCTTTCTGCATCATGGAGACGGCCTTGTTCATGGCGGCCAGCAGAGGCATGTTCTTGAGCTTGATCTGCTCCAGTACTTTGGCGGATTGGTCCGGCGCCTGCAGGTATTTTTCAATTTCGGCTTTGAACCCTTCCCACAGTTCGGTCACCTTGTGTAATTGGCCCAGCACCGGCTGCTTGGCAGGCGGGCAGGTCCGGAACTTCGTGGTTTTCATGTCCAGCGATATGGGAGCCTTGCCCGAGTCCCGCAGGGCTTTCAGGGTCATGTCGAAAACGGCCATGGTGTTTCTCAGGTTGGCCAGCTGGATGGTGTCGATCCTGCCCGTCTGACGGCGTGAAATCTCGGAAAGCAACAGTTCTTTGGTCATTTTCTGGGTCAGCATCCGCTGGCGGCCGGCCAGATTTATCAACAATCCGTCGTCTTTTTGCTGCCCGGTGACCCATAAGGTCGCAAAAAACATGCATAGGATAATTAACGACAAAGCGCCTGTGGCTATTGTGAGTTTCAATTTGGTGGTCATTTTGTTCCTCCCGCTTATTGGCTCAGGGTGTTTCTATGGCTTGCCGAGGAAGATATCGGTCAGCAGGGTGAAAAGATTAGTTTTTTCTGAAAAACTCGTACCGGTCTGGATCGACGCGGTTCAATTGCCCGTAAATTTTACATAATTGCAATCGGAGGCACGGGCCGGAAGCAGTTTGGCACTGCGCCGGGCAGGTCTTGCGAAACCGGTGGACAATTCCGGCAAAGTACGGCAAGCTGAGTGACACAGTACCGGTGAGGAGCACCGGCAGCGCAACCTGCCCCGCCCCCGGGGGGCAATTTACCTCTTTTCGCGGAACATGGATGCACGCTTCCGTCTTTAACATGCTGGCAATCGCAGTAGCCCTGGCCATGGATGCCTTTGCGGTCGCCCTGGCAACCGGTGCCGGCCTTGCAAGCGTCAAACCCAGACAGTGTTTCAGGCTGGCCTGGCATTTTGGATTCTTTCAGGCCCTGATGCCTGTCGTCGGGTGGACCGGGGGTCTGACAATCCGCGCCTGGGTGGAGCATTACGCTCACTGGGTGGCCTTTGCCCTGCTCGTCTTCGTCGCCCAGGGGATGTTCCGGTCGGCGGCAGGGGGCCGGGAGCAAAACAGGCCGCTGAAGGATCCGACCCGCGGCATGTCGCTGATTATGCTTTCGGTGGCCACCAGTATCGATGCCCTGGCGGTGGGTTTCAGCCTTTCTCTGCTGGAGGTCGCCATCTGGATACCGGCCCTGGTTATCGGGATCGTGGCGGCGGCTTTCACGACTTTGGGCATTTACCTGGGGGCCGTGTTTGGCAGGACGATTCTGGGCCGCTGGGCGGAGATGGCCGGAGCATCGGTGCTGGTTTTGATAGCAATAAGGATGGTCCTGAACCACTGAAGGCCGGCCGGGTTTTTCCGCCGGTTCTAGACCGGGCCGGCCTCCAGCACGGAGGCGACATGCCCGGCGATGGCGAGACAGCTGGTCAGTCCGGGAGATTCGATTCCGATACAGTTGACCAGCCGTGGCAGTCCTTTGCCCGATTCTTCCTGGATTATGAAGTCCCGGACGCCGTCTCCCGGCTTTTGGAGCTTCGGTCTGATGCCGGCCATTTCCGGCTGAAGCTGTTCTTCCTTCAGGTCGGGGAAATAACGCCGGGCAGCCCGGTGGAACAGTTTCCGGTTTTCCATGCTGACGGTGTAGTCGTATTGCCTGTCCGGAAGGTAGGTCGCATTGGGCCCGAGCCTGATGCGGCCCGCCAGGTCGATTGTGGCATGGATTCCCAGACCGACGTTTGCCGGCAGGGGTACGGGATATACCAGGTGTTTGATGAATCCGGCCGGCAGGTCGCAACTGAAATATTCGCCCTTCCAGAAATGCTGGCGGTACCGGCAGGCGTCGATATCGATACCGGCACAGGCTGCAACGCGGTCAGCCTCCAGCCCGGCGCAGTTGACGACCTGATCGGTCGCAAAAGTATCCGTTTTTCCGTCACGGTACCTGACAGAGATGGTGTAGCGGCCGTCGGGACGGAGTCGGATCGTTTCGACGGTGGTCCGGAAAAAGAACAGGGCGCCTGCCCTGCGGGCCCGGGCCGCCAGATGGCGCATCAAGCGGTGGGAATCGATGATTCCGGTAGACGGAGAAAACAGGGCCGCCGTGGCCCTGACCAGCGGTTCCATCTGTCTTGTCTGGCCTGCCGAAAGCAGGCGCAGGTCATTTACCCCGTTGGCTTCGGCCTGCCGCTTGATTTTTTCCAGCCTTGATTCTTCTTCCGGGCTGGTGGCCACGATCAGTTTGCCGCATCGCAAATGCCGGATTCCGGCCGCACGGCAACGCTCGTAGAGCATCAGGCGGCCCTTGCGGCAAAGTTCGGATTTCAACGATCCCCGGGGATAGTAGATGCCGGCGTGAATGACCTCGCTGTTGCGGCTGCTGGTCTCCTGACCAATGGCGGGATTGCGTTCGATGACCAGCAACGGTCCCTTGCTGCCGGCCAGGCGTTCGGCCACGGCCAGGCCGATTACCCCCGCGCCGATGACTGTTGTCTTGATTCGCATGGCAGAAAGCTTTCAGGCCTTTTGCGGCCCGTGGTCCCGGTTGGATTCAACCCCGGCCGGTTCCTGGGCTTTGTAGGGTTTGCCGCACTCCTTGCAGCGGCCGTCGGGTCCGATGACTCCGATACAGGCCTCGTCGCTGCACAGGATCCGCTTTCGCCAGTAATCGTCCTCGTCGGCCGGGCCGTCTGTGGCAACCTGCCGGGCCGTGCCGTCGCCTGTTTGTGGCGCTTCATCTTCATGAGCAGGCGCGGCCTGTTGCCGGTCTTCGGTTGTTTTCCCGCCGGAACCGGAAATATATGGTTTGCCGCACTGCTTGCAGCGGCCGTCGGGTCCGATGACCCCGATGCAGGCCTCGTCGCTGCAAAGGGTTCTTTCCCGCCAGTAGCGTTCCAGACTGTCATTTTCAGTGTCAGAAGGCATTTGAATCATCCATTCGAGCTTAAGCGTTGAAAGCCGGTCAATTTGGCTATAATAGCCCAAAGCGGGAACAAATTAAAGTTTGGAATTTAGGCGGCGGCGTCATTTGGCATGCCAAAAGTTGCATACATTTGCGAAGCCGTCCCAACTGTGTTAGTTTCTATCGTGTTGATGAACCTGCGCGCCGGCCCGGGAAGCCGGCCGGGCAAAAGAAGCTGCGGCCCGGAAAGAAACGGCTGTTCGGCCGGCCGGAGGGTAAATATTTTTCTTCAGGAATGTTGAGATGAAAGTAGGGCGAAACGATCCCTGCCCGTGTGGCAGCGGGAAAAAATATAAGAAATGTTGCCTTGGAAAGCAGGCCCGGAATATGCCGGAGGACCCCGGGACATATGCCGCCAGGTACCGGATAAGGCTGAAAACCAGGGAACAGGTGGAAGGTATCCGCAAATGCGGGCAGCTTGCCCTCGAGACCCTGGACCTGGTGGAGAAGATGATCCGGCCCGGAATTACCACCGGCCAGATCGACGAAGTGGTGCACCGTTTTACCATCGACAATGGGGCCCGGCCGGCCCCCCTGAATTACCGCGGTTTCCCCAAAAGTGTATGCACCTCGGTCAACGAAGTGATTTGCCACGGAATTCCCGGACCAAGGGTTCTGAAAGACGGCGACATCATCAATGTGGATGTCACCCCCGTTCTGAATGGTTACTATGCCGATGTGAACAAGACTTTTTTCGTCGGCGATCCCGGACCTGATGCGCTCAAGATCGTTACCGTGGCAAAACGCTGTCTCAAGGAAGGGCTGGCCATGGTGCGGCCGGGCAACACAATCGGCGACATCGGATGGGCAATTCAGCAATGGGCTGAATCAAACGGCTGTTCGGTCGTCCGCGAATTCGTGGGCCATGGGGTTGGACTGGCTTTTCATGAACCGCCCCAGGTGCCGCATTACGGAAACAGGGGCGAGGGCGTCCGCCTGGTGCCGGGCATGGTCTTTACCATCGAACCCATGATCAACCTGGGCGGCCCGGAGCTTGATATCCTTGAAGACCGCTGGACAGCCGTTACCAGGGACGGCAGCCTTTCGGCCCAGTTCGAACAGACTGTTCTGGTCTACGAGGATGGCTGGGAGAGCCTTACTCCCTTTGAATTATAATTCCCGTCCGATTCTACGGGGCGGGGTTAAAGCAGTACGTCTTCGCCCGGGTTGCTATTTCCCGTCTCGTTTTCATCTTCATCTTCGCTGTTTTCGCTGCTTTCGGCCTCCATGCGTTCTTCGGCCGCCCGGCGCATGGCTTCGGCCTTCTGCTGGCGTCTGAGTCGGGTCTGTTCGAGTGTAAGTGAAGCTTTGGCGGCTTCGATCGCCTGTTTCGCCAGGCGTTCGCCTCCCAGTTTGAGAAAAATCAGGACGGATTCAAGCACTTCTTCTTTTTGCCTCAATTTGATGGGCATGCGGTTAAGCAGACGGTTCCAGGTAAATCTGAGCGCCTCAGGGATCTCCAGGGTTTCGTTCATTGCTAAAAGCTCCTCGGCCGCAAAAGCGGTTTGCTTTGATATATGGCTGCCTTCCGGCTTCAGCAAATATAATCAAGCCAGCCCAAAAGTAAAGCTGTTTAATGGGCTGTATTCTCTTTAGCCGAAAGTACGGAGCCGATGTCCGGCGATGGCATCACACTTGCAGTGGCTGCGGATTTTTGCAATAGGGGTTGAAACGGTTTGTCATGGCAGCCTGTAAATTTATGATTGTTGTTCAGGTGGTCGATAATTTCAGACAGACTGATTGCAGATGATTTTTACAGCGGGACAGGAAGATATGGCCCAAAAAACAGACTCACCCAAAACAGACCGTCACCGGGGGCATGCCGAACAGTGCGGGGCAGAGATGTCCTCCCTGGAGACATGCCGCCTGGAGCTGGACAGGGTCCGCGCAAGCAAAGAGCGTTACAGCAGCATAGTCAACAACATTTCCGACGGCTGTTTCGAGATCAACTTGTCCGGAATCATCGTTTTTTGCAACCAGGCCGCCACCGACATGAGCGGTTACAGCAGGGAGGAGATTATCGGTCAGCACTGGCGGCGGTTTTGCCAGCCCGTGACCGTCGAGCGGGTAGAGCAGGCATTGGAGAAAGTGGCGGCAAGCGGCCGGAGTGTTTCGATTACCGACTGCGAGATGGTAACCCGCCAGGGGTTGAAGCTGACAGTGGAAGTAAATCTGTTCGCGGTCCGCGACAGGGAAGGTAAAGTGGCCGGATTCCGGGGCTTGATCAAAGACGTTTCAGAACGCCGGCAACTGGAAAAATATCGCAAAAAACTTGAAAGGCAGCTTCAGCAGGCCCAGAAGATGGAAGCCATCGGAACCCTGGCCGCCGGCGTGGCTCATGGATTCAACAATGTCCTGATGGGCATCCAGGGCAGCCTGGCTTTGATCAAAATGAACCTTGACGGTCAGCAGAATGTGGAACGTCAGCTGGACCGGATAGAAGAATGCATCAATAAAGGTGTCGAGCTTGCCCGCCAGATTCAGGGCTTTGCCAGGGCCAGCAAGTTCGTTGTGATGCCCACCAACCTGAACGATATCCTCCAGAGCACATCCAGGATATTCGCGCGCGAGTTGCCCAACCTGACGATTCGTGAATTCTACGACCCTGAGTTGTGGGAAGTCGAGATAGACAGGGTGCAACTGGGCCAGGCTTTGCTGAACCTTTTCGCCTACGCCGCAGACAGCATGGCCGGCGGCGGCAAGCTTTACCTGCATACGGAAAACGCGATCCTGGGTCCGGAGGACGTGCAGGGCTGCAAGGTCCGGCCGGGAGCCTACGTGAAAATGTCCATCGCCGATACCGGGCCGGGCATCGACGAGTCTGTCAGTCAGCGTATTTTCGAGCCCTTTTTCAGGCAGGACCGGCTGGCCGGTGAAGGCCTGCGCCTGGCCTCGGTCTACGGAATTGTCACCGGTCACAAAGGTATGATCAACGTCTACAGCGAACTGGGACACGGAACGGCCTTTGTCATCTATCTGCCGGTGTCGAAACGTGAGAGCCGTTGCCAGAACATTTTTCCAAGACGCCTTCCAAATGGGGATGAGACCATTTTAATGATCGACGACGACCAGATGGCTCTTTCCGTGGCCCGCAGCATGTTGAGCCGGCTCGGGTACCGTCTCCTTCTGGCATCCGGAGGCCGTCAGGGGTTGAGTCTTTTCCAGTCCCGTGCCGGCGAAATCGATCTGGTGGTTCTGGATGTGATTCTTTCCGACATGGAAGCCGGCAAGGTCTATGAAGACTTGCGCAGGACCGATCCAGGGGTTATTGTTCTTCTGGCCTCGGGTTACAGCATGAATCCCGAGATCGAAGGCCTGCTGGCAAGAGGTTGCCGGGGCCTGATCAATAAACCGTTTACCTTGTATATGCTTGCAGAGAAGATCAGGAAGGCCATTGATGAACGGAGAGCGACTGAAGCCGGTTGATGCGGCAAATTGGGTTTATGTCCTGGTGCAGGACCCTGAGACCGAAGCCCAGATCCTGGGCCAGCGGGAAACCAGGACCGGCCTGGCCTATGTGCCGGTTTTCAGGGACAAGGACGCGGCCTTGGCCCTGGCACCGCATCTGGCCAAGCCCCTGGGGCATCGGTACGAGATCCAGGCCATCTGTTATGACGACCTGTCGCTTTACGCCAGTGACAATGGTTTTTGGTTGTTTTTTATCGATGACCAGGGCAAGGTGACCGACCGCAGGGCACCCTGATCCGGCCGGGCCGGGCTGCTACCAGTTGTGGCCGTAGAGCTCCTGCAGCCGCTGGACGATCCTTTTGCGCCGCAGGCTGCGGCGGGGATCGCTTTCCCGGTTCTGGAGGATGGAAATCAGATAGTTCTGGTGATTTTGCATGGCCCGGGCGTAAAGATCGCAGTTGATCCCCCATCTGGCGTTGAAATGTGACTGCAGGAAACGGTTTACCCCCCGCAGCTGGGACCGGAAACGCTCCTGAATGAAATTGAAGAATTCTACAGTCTTGTCCAGCAGTTCCAGTGAATTACGGTAGCCGGATACGGAGCCTTCCCTGAATTCGCGATAAAGCAGGAGCAGTTTTTCCAGATAGATCCGGTCGCCCATCTGGGCCACCAGGTCGGCTGCGGCCAGCATGCGGGCCAGCATGGCGACCGACTCGGACGGGAACGTGATGGAATTGACATCCGCGGCAAGGTCGGTGGCCTTGATCATTGCCTGACAGTCAGGAATTTCATTGGCGGTCAGGCCGAAGCGGCGGCCGTACCGGCCGGCAAAATCCATGCTGCGTTGGACATGCACCAGGGTGTACTTGGCCCCGGTGCCCTCCAGGTCACTTTTGTCCTGGATGTATCCTGAATCGTGGATCATGGCCGCCACCAGGGCCGTCAGTATCTGTCTTTGGGTGAACTTCTGCTCCTGTTGGAATGCCCCGTGTATCAGGCGCATCATTGCCAGGGTGGTGTCGGTTATGTGCCTCAGATCGTGGTAGCCCGTATTACAGGCCCGCTCCGCCGGCCAGTATCCGCGGTACAGGCTGACGGTCAGGTTGAAGGCATTGATCACCGGCGAAGGATCCATGGCCGGATCGGTAAGCGTGAGCAGGAAGACCACTTCGTCCAGGACGGCCGAAGGTGAATCCATGTCGATTAGATCGGCCAGTTGTTTTTTTTCTCTGTCGGTCTTCATGCCAGCCTGCCGGTAGTCTGTTGCCGAGATCCGCAAACGGATCTTAGCCATCATAGCAGATTCCCCGGGATTTGGCCATTGCCGGGGTGCAACGGCATTGAACCCGCAGCCGGCAACCCATCGGGAAGACGGTTTGCGGCAAAGCGGCGCCCTCGGGTTGCCACAAAGAGAAAAACAGGCGGATTTTGCAATGAAACCCCGTTCATTGGATTCACGCAACGATATAAGCAGGGTTGTAACCAGGCCGGATTTCGACGGCGTGGTATGTGCGGTACTCTTGAAATACGCCCTCGGGATCGAAGAACCCGTCTTCTGGGTTCAGCCCGGCCGGATTCAGCACGGCCGGGTGCAGATCGGGCCCCGCGACGTGGTGGCCAACCTGCCGTATCATCCGGAATGTGGAATGTGGTTCGACCATCACTATTCCAACAGGATCGATCTGCCCTTCGCGGGAGAATTCGACCTTGCGCCTTCTGCCGCCCGGGTAATATACCGCTATTTCCGGCCGAAGTTCGGAGACAGGTTCCGCGGCCTGGTCCGGCAGGCCGACAAGATCGACGCTGCGGATCTGGACCGGGACGAAATCTTGCATCCGGAAAAATATCCTTTCATTCTTCTTTCCATGACGATCTCGGGAAACGACATGCAACAGCGCCCTTACTGGGACAGGCTGGTGAACCTGCTCGGATCGCTTCCGATCGAAAAAGTCATGCAGGATCCGGAGGTGGCGCGTTACAGCGAGCTGACCATCGAGGCCAACCGGGAATATGCCGTGGCTCTGAAACGTCACACCACTGTTCAGGGGCCTCTTTCGGTGACCGACTTCCGTGGAGTCTCGCCCGCGCCCGACGGCAATCGCTTCCTGGTCTATTGCCTGTTTCCCGAGGCGGTCGCCAATCTGAAGGTCTATCGCCACGAGGGCCGGACCGTTGTCAAGATCGGCCACAGCATCGTAAACCGCAACTGCCGGGTGAACGTGGGCCGGCTTATGGCATCCTATGGGGGCGGAGGCCACAGGGGGGCCGGCGCTTGCCGGTTCAGTACCGACCTGGAAGACACCTACCTGCCGCAGATCATCCGGGTCATGACGGCCAACCGGCCGGAATAGATCCGGCGCCGTCAGTCCTGTCAAATCGATAGATACCCCGGCTGCGTAAGCTTGACGTTGTTTTTTGACCGCTGATCTGATAAGCTGGTTCTCAAATTGACAAAGTACCCGTAATGTACGACAGGAGGCCCCATGGCTCACAGGGTAAAAATAGACGCTTCGGCCAAGGCCGCCATGGCCGGGAACTGGGATCCTGAATCAGCTCTGGACAGGGCGTTGAAAGAGCGGGAAGCTTTTCTCGAGGCTCATCCCAGAATGCGTCGCTACCAGCGCGAAATCGACCGGGTTCTGGACAATTCGGGGCCGGCGGAAAACAGACTCTCTGTCCTGTGCCTCATGATCGAGGGCAAACTCCAGGAATTGCGGGAGCAACTCCAGAATCTCTATAATATCCTGATGCCGATCCTTACCCAGTCCTGAGTCCGGTCGGGCCGCGGCCGGCGCACAGTCTCTCCGGTTGCCGGCCAGATCTTGCCTCAATCCCGGCAGGCGGTTGTTTCAGCGCAGGGAAGCCAGATATGCCTTGAGATTGACCTTCTTGTTCTTTATCTGAAGCTTTCTTCTTATATTGTTGCGATAGGCTTCCACGGTGCGGACCGAAAGGTTGAGCTTGGAGGCGATTTGCTTGCTCCGGTTTCCCTGACGGATCAGATTGGCCACTTGCAGTTCAGAGGGCGTCAGGCGGTGCAGCTCCACGGCCATTCTTTTGGTAAAGGCGGAAGTTATTTCCATCAGGTTGTTTTCGAGGATTTCAAGGTATGAAAGCTCCTGCTTGCCGGGGCCGAGTTCCCTGATTTTTTCGATATAAGGAATTATCAATTCCTTGATATTGAACATTATCCTTTCTTCCAATTCTTTGAAAGCGTTTTCTTTTTGATCCAGTAATTTTTCAATTTCCGTCTGTCTTTCTTCAAGTCCGGCCTTTTCCTTTGCCAGTTCCATCACCTGTTGCCGCAGATTGGTCTCAGTCTCCCGGAGGCGGGCTATTTCTTCCTGCAGTGTCCGGTTCCTGGCCTTCAGATCGGCAGTCCTTGTTGCGATGAGTTCTTCCAGCCTTTCCTGGGCCTGCATCATGGCCTGCTGGGTTTCGATCCGGTCGGTGATGTCCCGGCAAACTCCCTGCTGGAGAATGAATTTGCCGTTTTCGTCGAAGCGGATCCTGCAGTTGGCTTCGAACCAGCGCAGCTCTCCGGACCTGGTCTGTATCCGGAACTGAAGGCTGCGCATGTAAGTTTTTCCCTGGGCCACAACTTCGAAAAAGGCGTTGACTATTCTGTCCCTGTCTTCCTCGTAGATGAATTCCGGGAAAGATTTGCCGATCAATTCTTCCGGCTCGTAGCCGAACATGCGCGTGGCCTGGTTTATGGTCTGAATGACGCCGTTTTCGTTCAGCGAATATACCAGGTCGGGAATGTTGTCGGCCAGGGAGCGGTAGAGCTCTTCACTTTTGCGAAGTTCGGCATGGACTTTTTTGAATTCCTGCTGCTGGCTTTCCAGTTGGTTTACCCGGCTGCGTAACTGGTCTAGTTCTTTTAACAGGGACTGGTATTTTGCAGGCAAATTTTCGTTTTCTATCTTTGGGGGCAAAGTCATGGGAACTCCTGGTGTGGCTATATCTTGGGTTTCAAGGTGACTTTTGCGGTATATATTGTAAACCTGCTATAGGAAAATCATGTTGTTGTCAAAAAAAAATTCAGGTTCCGGGCACTTGGACGGCGGAGATTGAAATGGTGTTCGGAATCTTATTTGGCCCGGCACAGGCGTATGAATGTCAGTTCCATGATATCGCGGGACTTTTTGATGGCATCCACCTGTTGCCGGATGATTTTTGCGGAGCAGGCGTCGGTTGCCAGCATGATCTTCTGGGCCGGGCACAGGTACCAAGTACATACAAACGGGCGTTGGCGGCGCGGCAGCCGGCAACCCGAAGGGCCAAGGTACCTGCAATCTTCGCCCCGGGCGGTCATGGGCTGACCCGGGGGGATGCCGCTTTCTGTCAGGTGGAGGAAAAGAAGATCCCTGAAATCGAACCAGACAGTGGCCCGCCGGCAGCATACATCCAGGCACCGGGGGCAGGTTTCAGCGCACAGGGCCGACATGAGGGGGTCCAAAACAGCGATCGACCCGGCAACGGCAAGGCCCTGGCGGCGCAGCCGGTCAGACCGGCGGCCGAGCCTGTGCAGGTGGTGGCGGAAGCTGTCATTTGCCTGTTGCCACGATTCAGGGCTTGACCAAGGAATGTTTGTCATCAAAGTTTTCCCGGCTGGTTGCCTTGCCCGGCAATATATCCGGCAAGCCGCATGTTTGGCAACATTTTCCGGAGCAATTGTCTTGCCTAAAACTCGAATGCGGGCTATGGGAAACAAGCCGCCACCTGACAGGCGGACAAACCAGCAATCGAAAGGTGAAGACAGAAAATGCGTTTGGGAATAATCGGGCTTGCCGGTTCCGGCAAATCGACTCTTTTCACGGCCCTGACAAGAGCCGGGGACGAAGGATTCGGACGGTCCGACAGGATCGGTACGGTAAAGGTGCCGGACCGGCGGATCGATATCCTCAGCCGGGCTTATCAGCCGCGCAAGACCATCTACGCGCAGGTGGAATATTTTCTTCCGGCGGCATCGGAACAGAACAATCAGGGACAGGACCGGCAGCCGGCCTGGAACAAGGTGCGTGATTGCGATGCCCTGATCCACGTGATCCGCAATTTCACCGGCCTGGACGGAAAGGCTCCGGAGCCCGAAGCCGACTTCAATGCCCTTGACCAGGAACTTATCCTGGCAGATCTCATGGTGGTGGAAAAACGTCTGGAACGTCTGGAGCTGGATCGCAAGCGGGGCAAGAAGCCCGGCGCCGAGGAGGTGAGCCTGCTGGAGCAATGCCGCAACCACCTGGAAGCTGAGCAACCCCTGCGCCGGTATCCCGAACTTTGCGGGCAGAAGCTGTTGCGCGGGTACGCCCTGCTTTCGGCCAAACCCATGCTGGTGGTTTTCAACAATCAGGACGAAGACGAGGCCCTGCCACGGTCGGCGGCGGCGATTATGGAAAAAGAGGCCTGCATGGTCGTGCGGGCAAAACTGGAGCAGGAACTGGCCCAGATGTCCGAAGACGATGCCCGGGATTTTCTGGCCGAGTTCAATATTTCCGCATCGGCCGTGGACCGGGTGATCGCCAGGTCCTATCAGTTGCTGGGCCTTATATCGTTTTTCACCGTGGGCCAGGACGAGGTCCGGGCCTGGACCATCCGGAGAGGCACCCCGGCCGTGGAAGCTGCCGGAGCGATTCACTCCGACATGCAAAAAGGGTTCATCAGGGCCGAAGTACTGGCTTTCGAGCACTGGCAGAAAGCCGGTGGTTACCCGGCCGCCCGCAAGGAAGGTTTGGTCCGCCTTGAGGGCAAGACCTATCCGGTCCGGGACGGAGATATCATAACTTTCCGGTTCAACGTCTGAAGCCATGCTGCGGGAAACATTTCCAAAGGTCCGCCGGGTCGTTTCACCGCCGGCCGCCAGGCCCGCCGGCTGGATTGACCGCCTGGAGGATCTGGCCGGTATTCCCGGCTTTGAACAATCCGGCCTCGAGCCTGTCGCAGCCCGTTTCCCGCTGCGGATAAGCCCCTATTATCTGAATCTGATAAAAGATGCCGGCGATCCCGTCGGCCGCCAGGTAATTCCTGACTGCCGGGAACTGGAAGATCCGGTCACCGATCCGGATCCCCTGGACGAAGAAGGCCAGTCGCCTCTGCCGGGCCTGGTTCACCGCTATCCTGACCGGGTTCTGTTGCTGGCAACCGACAGCTGTGCCGTCCACTGCCGCTTCTGCATGCGCAAACGCAAGGTCGCCTTCGGAAAAACAGACCTGGAGCGGGTGTTGGATTATATTGCCGCCGCCCCTGCTGTCAGGGAGGTGATCCTTTCCGGCGGAGATCCCCTGATGTTGCCCGACCGGGACCTGGAGAGAATCTTGGCCCGTCTGCGGCGGATGGATCACGTGGAGGTGATCAGGATTCACACCCGGATTCCCTGCGTCTGGCCGGAAAGGGTGACCGAAAGCCGTGCAAGGCTGCTGGCCCGTTTCCACCCCCTGTATGTGATGGTGCACTTCAATCATCCCCGTGAACTAACACCCCTTGCCAGACGGGCCTGCAGCCTTCTGGCCGGCGCCGGAATTGTCCTGGGCAGCCAGACGGTCCTGCTGGCCGGAATCAACGATGATCCTGAGACCCTGGCCCGCCTGCTGCGCGGCCTGGTGCGGATGCGGGTGCGGCCGTATTATCTTCACCAGCTGGACAGACTTCCGGGAACGGCCCATTTCCGGGTCTCCCTGTCCCGCGCCCTGGATCTGATGGCCGGATTGCGGGGCCATATCAGCGGCCTGGCCGTTCCCCAGCTGATGATCGACCTGCCCGGAGGAGGCGGCAAGATCCCCCTGCTGCCGGAGTACATTGTCGAACGCCGGCCGGATTTTCTGCGAATACGCAATTTTCAGGGCCGCATCTTTGAATACCCCTGCGAGGAATGAAACATGGCGCGTCTGAGACAACCCTGTGACTGGGCTCTTGTGGGCGGAACGGTCCGCACCCAGGATCCGCAGGCCCCTGCGGCCCGGGCCGTGGCCCTGGCCGGCGACCGCATCGTCGCCGTGGGCGATAACGATGAAATCCTCGAGCTTTGCGACGGTTCAAGCCGGGTGGTGGAACTAAACGGCGCTCTGGTCCTGCCGGGGTTCATGGATTCGCATTTCCATTTCTATGAAACCTGTTTTTTCCGCCTGGGACTCGATCTTTCATCAGTGACCGGTATGGAGCAGCTCCAGCAGGCGGTGGCCCGGCAGGCGGCCCGGCTGCCGGCCGGGCAATGGATCTGGGGCAACGGCTGGTTCGAGCCTGCCTGGCCCGACTGCCGGCTGCCGGGCCGCCGGGATCTGGATGCAGTCGCTCCGGAACATCCTGTGCTCCTTTGGCGGGCCGACCTGCATCTTGCCGTGGCAAACTCCAGGGCCCTGGAGGCTGCCGGCATCGGTCAGGACACTCCCAATCCCGGGTTCGGGGTGATCGACCGCGACGGTGACCGGCGGCCCACCGGGATCCTGCGGGATCTTGCCATCAACATGGTCAAGAAGGTCATGCCGCGGCCTGAAAGCGGGAAACTGGAAAAAGCGCTTTGCGAACTGACATCCGGGCTCCATGCCTGCGGCATAACCGCCGTCCACGACGTTCACCTCATGGGCGGCCTGGATGCCCCGGCGGCCCTGGCCTTCTGGCAGTCCGCCAGGGACAAGGGGCTGTTGAAGCTGCGCTGCTGGACCAGCCTGGCCGGCGAACAGCTCAGCCTGGCCGCGGCCCTGGGACTGAAGACCGGATTCGGCGGCGACCGCCTGCGGATCGGGCATCTGAAGTATTTCGGCGACGGCAGCATGGGGGCCCGGACGGCCTGGCAGCTGGAACCTTACCGCGACGGAGGGACCGGCATGCCCCTGGCCGATCCGCGGCAACTGGTTGAAGAAATACGCAAGGCCCATGCAAGCGGCCTGGCGGTCATGGTCCATGCCATCGGCGACCGGACCTGCAGGATGGTGATCGAGGCTTTTGCCGGTCTCGAACAGGGTGCCGGTTGTCAGAGGCCGGCCCTTGCTCACCGGATAGAGCATCTCCAGATGGTCCGCAGGCAGGATCTGGACCGCCTGGCCGGGCTGAACGTGGTGGCCAGCGTCCAGCCGGTCAACCTGGCCGACGATATCGGGATGCTCGAAGCGGCCCTGGGGCCGCTTGCCCGGCGCTGCTATGTCTTCAAGGAGATGGCCGCTGCCGGCATACCCCTTGTCTTCGGTTCGGATCACCCGGTCTGCTCCTTCGATCCCCTCCTGGGAATAGAGGCCGCCGTTGAGCGCCGCAACCGGCAGGGGCTGCCCGAAGGCGGCTGGTATCCGGACCAATGCCTTGAAGTCCAAGAGGCCATAGCCGCCTATACCCGCACGGCCGCCGAAGCCGCCGGCGCCGGAGCCTGGCTCGGCAGCATTACGGCCGGCAAGAAGGCCGATCTGGCGGTGCTGGACCGGGACATCGGCGACGGTTCGGGGTCCATCTCGGACACCAGGGTGCTGATGACGTTTTTCGACGGTGAGCTGGTATTCCCGGCCGCAGACGAAACTTTTCTCAGTCCGGAATGATCTCTTCTTTCAGCATGCAGCAGGCTATCCGGTGACGGGGATTTTCCCGGCCGTTGCAGGCCAGGTTTTGGGGCTGGATTAGTTTGTTCATCACGCAGCCTTCGGCTATGGAGAGATTGAACAGACGGGCTTCGGTGATTCCCGGCCTTGCCACCAGGCGGTCGTCTGCAAATTCCAGGCTGTGAAGAGGATAGTCTTCGCACAGGGGACAGCGATAGACCCTGCCGTTGGGAAAGACAAAATAGTTTTCCGCCACCAGGCCGGCACATTCGAAAGGCTCGTCAGGTTCCAGGTAAACCTTGGGATAGGTGACGATAATGCCCCGGGCTGCAGCCTGCCGTGCAACACGGGGGACCACCTCCAGCCACCGGCTGGCCGCGACCTGCCGGGGTGCGGTCCCGGCAGGATGATCCTTTTCGGCCCAGGGCCCCCGCAGGCCGATTACCTGGATGAAGAAATGCTCGATGCCTGTTTTTTCCAACAATTCAGGCATCCGGGAAAGTTCGTCCAGGTTGAGATTACTGACGGTATAGATCAGGCTGGTGGAAAAACCGGCCGCCCTGGCCCTGGCGATACCTTCCAGGCAGGCTTTGAAAGAGCCTTTGCCCCGGATGCGGTCGTTGGTTTCGGCCACTGCTCCGTCCAGGCTGAAGCTGATCACGTCCACTTGGCCGGGGGTGACCTTTTCCAGGATGTCGTTGAACAGGTAGCCGTTGGTGTCGATGGTTACGGAGTGATAGCCCAGCCGGCGGGCGTCCCGGACGGCCCCGGGCAGTCCGGGATGGAGGGTAGGCTCACCGCCCAGGAAAATCACGTTGGCCTTTTTGTGGCGGGGGTTGAAGGCCGCCAGCCAGTTTCTGATGGTCGCCGGATCAAGGCTGTTTTTACCGTGTTGCTCGGGATTGATGTAACAGTGGCGGCACTTGAGGTTGCAAGCTGTCAGGATGTGAAAAAATACGTTAACTGCACTGCGGGAAAATGCTACTGTCCGGTGCATCAGCCAATATCGGTACGGGGTGCGGCGGCCGTGGTTTTGGGTTGCAGCAGACGGGCCTTGGCCTTCTTGGCGGTTTTCTTGGCCCGGATCAGTTCTTCGTTGGTCAGCCGCAGGCGGGCAGTCATGTATTCGGCGAATATGCGGTAGAGCAGCAGGAGAAAATCGAGGCGCTCATCCTTTTCATCGGAGGTGGAAAGGCGGCTTTTGGCCGAGGTGTCCACCGCCAGGCAGACTGTCGTGCCCACCGCGTAGACAGAAGCCGAACGGCTCTGATCGTCGATTATCCGCATTTCTCCGAAGATTTCCCCCTTGCGGCTGATGGTGCCGATTTCTTCCCCTTCTTTGGTGATTCTGATTTTGCCGGACAAAAGAAAATACAGCCAGGGATCCATGTCGCCTTCCTGGATGATCTGTTCCCCGTCTTCATACTGGCGGATCTTGCTCAGCCGCAGCAGTTTGCCCAGGTTTCTGGTTTCAAAATGCCGCAGGGCCTGGATGGTCATCAGCCGCTGGATGTTTTCAATGTTTTCTTTCAGGTATTTGGATTCGATCATGAATGATCTCCAGTCAATCGGGATATACGCACACCGGCAGGATTACAAGCGATAGCTCAATATTAGGCTTTGCCTCGCCTAAAGGCAAGGCCAAAGTGCAGGCCCGGGGCCGGATGGGCGACATGCCGCGCTGCCGAAATCCTAGCCGGTGATCAAAATCAGCATTCAAGACAGTGCTTTGATACGTTGACGTCGAAATCCACCGGGTAGCAGCCGTCGAAACAGGCCTTGCAGAAGTGGTCGCGGGGATTTTCGATTCCGGTCGACTCCAGCAGGCCTTCCAGGCTCAGATAGTAGAGCGAATCCAGGCCCAGGTGGTCGCGGAGCTGGTCGACCGACATTCTGGCCGCGATAAGCTCGCCCTTGGTGGAAAAATCGATTCCGTAATGACACGGGAAACGGTGGGGCGGGCCGGCCACCCGGAGGTGAACCTTGCGCACGCCCAGTTCCCTGAGGGTCCGGACCCTGGTCCTGGCCGTGGTTCCCCGGATGATGGAATCTTCGATGATGATTATGTCCTTGCCCCTGAGCAGTTCCCGGACCGGGTTGAGTTTGACCCGCACTCCGAAATCGCGCATGCTCTGTGTGGGCTGGATAAAAGTACGTCCCACGTAGTGGTTCCTGATCATTCCCATTTCAAAGGGAATGCCGGAGGCCTCCGAATATCCCAGGGCGGCATAGGTGCCCGAGTCCGGAAAAGGCATCACCAGATCGGCCTCGACCGGTGCTTCTTGTGCCAGCCTCCGGCCGTTGGCCTTGCGGGTCAGGTATACGTTGCGGCCGAAGATGGTGCTGTCGGGCCGGGCAAAATAGATGAATTCGAATATGCAGAAGGATTTCCTGGTCTTTTGGGGTGCGCCCAGGCTGCGGATCCCGTTTTTGTCGATGATTACGATTTCACCCGGGTCCAGCTCGCGTACGTATTCCGCCTGCACCAGATCCAGGGCGCAGGTTTCCGATGCCAGAACCCAGTTGCCGTTCAGCTGTCCGAGGCTAAGCGGCCGGAAACCGTTGGGATCCTTGATTCCCACGACTTCTCCCCGGCTGGTAAGCATGACCATGGAAAAGGCCCCCTGCATCTGCTTCACCGATGCCTTGAGGGCCTGTTCGAATCCCAGGTTGAGGTTCTTGACGAAAAGATGCAGAAAGACTTCGCTGTCCATGGTGGACTGGAAGATGGAGCCGGACTTTTCCAGTTCCTCCTTCAGGATATGGGCATTGACAAGGTTGCCGTTGTGGGCCACGGCATAGGCCTTGTTGCGATGGCGCACCATGAAGGGCTGGGCGTTGGCCAGCACCGAGCTGCCGGTGGTGGAGTAGCGAACGTGGCCGATGGCGCTGGGGCCTTTCAGTCTGTCCAGGGTATGCATTGAAAAAACATCCGAGACCAGGCCCATGGCCTTGTGTTCGTCCATGTGGCCCTGATCCACCACCGCTATGCCGGCGCTCTCCTGTCCCCGGTGCTGGAGGGCATAGAGGCCGAAGTAGCAGAGTTTGGCGGCTTCGGGATGACCGCTGACGGCAAACAGCCCGCAGGCTTCCCGCGGTCGCTGCCGCATGCCGGACGTTTCTGCGGCACGGATCGGCTGACATTCGCTTTCCATGGTTGTTTCTCCTTGATGATCCGGGGTGATCAGGTCTCCCCGGGTGCTTGTGCCCGGCCATAGTAATCCTGTAAAGGACATACCGTCAAGCGCCGGCTTTGATGGGCCGCAATGGCCTTGGCCATGGCCATTGCACCGGCAATGGTGGTGACATAGGGCACATCGTACTTGAGGGCTGCCTGGCGGATGATGAACCCGTCCCGGCGGGGGGTATCCCCGGAGCCGGTGTTGATCACCAGCTGTACCTGGCCGTTCTTGATGGCGTCTTCCACGTGCGGCCGGCCCTGGGACACCTTGTTGATCCGGTCGCTGTTTATGCCGTGATTGCTCAGAAAACGGTGGGTGCCGTCGGTGGCCAGAATGGTAAAACCGTGTCGCTCCAGCTGGCGTGCCACGGCCAGGACCGCCGGCTTGTCGGGATCCAGCACGCTGATGAAGACGCAGCCTTTCTGGGGCAGTTTCTGGCCGGCTCCCAGCTGGGCCTTGGCGTAAGCCGACCCGAAATCAGGCCCCAGCCCCATGACCTCGCCGGTCGATTTCATCTCCGGCCCCAGCAGGGTATCCACGTTTGGAAAGCGGTCGAAGGGCAAGACCGCTTCCTTGACACAGGTGTGTTCCGGTACCGGCTGGCGGTCCAGACCTATTTCGGCCAGGGTCCGTCCCAGCATCAGGCCGGTGGCGATCTTGGCAAGCGGCACTCCGGTGGCCTTGCTGACGAAGGGAACGGTCCGGGAAGCCCGGGGATTGACCTCGATCAGAAAGAGCTGGCGGCCCTTGATGGCGTACTGGACGTTCATCAGGCCGACCACGTTGAGTTCGGCGGCCATGTCCATGGTGGCCTGGGAGATTTCATCGAGCAGACCGCGGCCGATGCTGTAAGGCGGCAGTACGCAGGCCGAGTCTCCCGAGTGGACTCCGGCCGCCTCGATGTGCTCCATGATGCCGCCGATGACGGTGGTCTTGCCGTCGGAGACGGCATCCACGTCGATTTCGATGGCGTCTTCGAGAAACTTGTCGATCAGCACCGGGTGTCCGGGCGAGGCCAGGATCGCCAGGCGGGTGAAGTTTTCAAGGCCCCGGCGGTCGTAAACGATCTTCATGGCCCGGCCGCCCAGGACGAAAGAGGGCCGGACGATGACCGGGTAGCCGATGGACTCGGCCACCTTAACCGCTTCTTCGACACTCATGGCGGTGCCGTTGGGCGGCTGGATCAGGCCGAGCTTGTTGAGCATGGCCTGGAAAAGCTCCCTGTCTTCGGCCCGGTCGATACTCTCGGGCTGGGTTCCCAGGATCCTGACACCGTGGCGGGCAAGCGGTGTGGCCAGGTTCAGGGGGGTCTGGCCTCCGAACTGGACGATCACCCCGTCGGGTTCTTCCTTTTCGATGATGTGCAGGACGTCCTCTTTGGTCAGCGGTTCGAAATAGAGCTTGTCCGAGGTATCGTAGTCGGTGCTGACCGTTTCGGGGTTGGAGTTGACCATGATGCTTTCGATGCCCATTTCGGCCAGGGCGAAGCTGGCGTGGACACAGCAGTAGTCGAACTCGATGCCCTGGCCGATCCGGTTGGGGCCGCCTCCCAGGATCATAACCTTGCGGGTCCGGGACACCCGGGCTTCGCATTCTGTTTCGTAGGTCGAATAATAGTAAGGGGTGGCGGCCCGGAATTCGGCGGCACAGGTGTCCACCAGCTTGTAGACCGGACGGACGCCGCGCTGCTTGCGCCAGGAGGCGATCTGTTCCTCCTGTTTTCCCAGCAGATGGGCCAGTTGCCGGTCGGAAAATCCCCAGGCCTTGGCCCTGGCAAGGAGCCGGTCGGGAATCAGGGTTTCAGTTTGATTGCCGGCATGGCCGGCGATCTCCCGTTCTAGTTCGACCAGCTGCCGGATTTGGTTGATGAACCAGGGGTCGATGCCGGTGATTTCATGGATCGAATCGACGCTCATGCCCTGGATCAGGGCGTAGCGCAGGTAGAAGATCCGCTTGGAATTGGCGATGGCCAGCTTCTGCTCGATCTCTTCGGCCGTGGGGAAACGGCCCTCTTCGGCCAGCCGTCCCCGGCCGTCGGCCCCCAGGCCGAAACGGCCGATCTCCAGGCCCCGCAGGCCCTTCTGGAGGGCCTCCTTGAAGGTGCGGCCGATGGCCATGGTCTCGCCCACCGATTTCATGGCCGTTGTCAGCACGTCTTCGGTTTCGGGAAATTTTTCGAAGGTCCAGCGGGGGATCTTGACCACGCAGTAGTCCAGGGTCGGCTCGAAGGAGGCCAGGGTCTGGCCGGTGATGTCGTTGGCAATTTCGTCCAGGCTATAGCCCACCGCCAGCTTGGCGGCTATCTTGGCGATGGGAAAGCCGGTGGCCTTCGAGGCCAGGGCGCTGGAGCGCGATACCCGGGGGTTCATCTCCACCACCACCATTTCGCCGGTGCGGGGATGGATGGCGAACTGGACGTTGGATCCGCCCGTGTCCACTCCTATTTCGCGCATTATGGCCAGGGAGGCGTTGCGCATCTGCTGGTATTCGGCGTCGGTCAGAGTCTGGGCCGGGGCCACGGTAATGCTGTCGCCGGTGTGGACCCCCATGGGATCCATGTTCTCGATGGAGCAGATGATGACCACGTTGTCGTTGTGGTCGCGCATCACTTCCAGCTCGTATTCCTTCCAGCCCAGGACCGATTCTTCGATCATCACCTGGTGAATCAGGCTGGCATCCAGGCCGGCCTTTGCCGTCTGCTCCAGGTCCTCGGGATTGTACGCCACCCCGCCCCCGGTACCGCCAAGGGTGTAGCTGGGCCGGATGATCACCGGGTATCCTATCTGTTGGGCGATTTTGTGGGCTTCCTCCATGCCGGTGGCAAAACCGCTCTTGGGGATCCGCAGCCCGATCCGCTCCATGGCGGCCCGGAAAAGATCGCGGGACTCGGCTTTCTGGATCGCCTCCAGGGAGGCGCCGATCATTTCGATGCCGAACTTTTCCAGGACCCCGGCCTCGGCCACCTCCACGGCCGTGTTGAGACCGGTCTGGCCGCCCAGGGTCGGCAGCAGGGCATCGGGCCGCTCCTTTTCGATGATGGCCGCCACGGTCTCGGGGGTCACCGGCTCGATGTAGGTGCGGTCGGCCATCTCGGGGTCGGTCATGATGGTGGCCGGGTTGGAGTTGACCAAAATTACGTGGAAACCTTCTTCTTTCAGGGCCTTGCAGGCCTGGGTGCCGGAATAGTCGAACTCGCAGGCCTGGCCGATGATGATGGGGCCGGCGCCGATTATCAGGATCTTATGGATGTCGGTACGTTTAGGCATCTGGAGAACCAATCATGCTGGAATTTGCAGGTGAAATCATTGCGCGGTCAGCCCTGTCCTTTCCAGTCGGCGATCATCCTGCGAAATTGGCGGAAAAGGTACCTTGCATCGTGGGGACCGGGTGCGGCTTCAGGATGGTATTGCACCGCCATCAGGGGCAGCTTCCGGTGGCGGAAACCTTCCAGGGTGTCGTCGTTGAGATTGATATGGGTTATTTCGACTTCACTGCCGGGCAGGGAATCGGCGTCCACGGCAAAGCCGTGATTCTGGGAAGTTATCTCCACCTTGCCGGTGGCCAGGTTCTTGACCGGCTGGTTGGCTCCCCGGTGGCCGAACTTGAGCTTGTAGGTCCGGCCGCCCAGGGCCAGCCCCAGGATCTGGTGTCCCAGGCAGATCCCGAACATGGGAAAAAGACCAAGCAGTTCCCTTACTGTCTTTGCGGCGTAGGTTACCGGCTCCGGGTCTCCGGGTCCGTTGGAAAGAAAGATGCCGTCCGGCTCCAGGGCCTTGATGGCAGCCGCTGGAGTGGCTGCCGGCACCACCAGCACTTCCAGGCCCACCTCTGTAAGGCAGCGCAGGATGTTGTACTTGATGCCCAGGTCCAGGGCCACTACAGACGGTTTTTCCCGGCGGTTTTGCCATACTGACGGCTCAAGTTTCGTGCCGGCAGGCAGCCGGGCGCGACCCTGGCCCGTCCAGCGGTAAGGCCTGTCTGTCGAAACGGTGCGGGCAAGATCGAGACCCACCATGCCGGGCAGGGCCTTGGCCTTGGCCACCAGGGAGCGGGGATCGGTGTCCCTGGTCGAGAGCATGGCCCGCATGGCTCCGGCGTTGCGGATGTGGCGGGTCAGGGCCCTGGTGTCCAATTCCTCGACTCCCAGGGTGCCGTTTTCCCTGAGGTAATCGGCCAAGGTGGCGGTGGACCTGTAGTTGCTCGGCCAGGGCTGGTATTCCCTGACGATGAAGGCAGCCACCTGGATGCGGTCCGATTCCACGTCCTGTGGGTTGACCCCGTAGTTGCCTATCAGGGGATAGGTCATGGTTACCATCTGGCCGCTGTAGGACGGGTCGGTGAGAACCTCCTGGTAGCCGGTCATGCCGGTGTTGAACACGACTTCACCGCCTACCTCGCCGTCACCGGTGAAACTGCGGCAGGGGAAGGTCCTTCCGTCTTCTAAGGCTAACAACGCTTGCATAGATTTATCCGGAGTTCAGACCAGGCGGCCTGCGGGCATCTGGCCCCCCCCGGGGGGGAGCCGGCAGGCCGGGTGTTTTACAAACCGTTTTGTGTCCTGGGTTGGCTTAGCACATTTGGACGGTATTGCAAAGAATTGATGGCATCAACCAATGGGCGTATTTTCCACCATGTTCCAGACACCGCAGGGACAGGCCCCGGCGCAGAAACCGCAGCCGATGCATTTGCTGTCGTTCACTCGGTAGCTGTAGCCGCCGTCTTTTTCCTCGGCCCTGGATATGGCCCCTTCGGGACAGACGGTGACGCAGATTCCGCAGTCACGGCAGCTGCCGCAGGAAGAACACTGGCCGGCACAACCGTCCAGGTCGTCAAGGTTCACCATCCGGGGATCGTAGTATTCCAGGTGGACCCGCTGCTTGGAGATCATGGGCCTTGTGTCCGGATCCGGGCGCCTGCCTTCCAGGATGGCCACCATGGTCTCGGCGGCCCGCCGGCCGGCACCGATGGCGTCTGTCAGCAGTCCCGGCCGGACCACGTCGCCGATGGCAAAGATCCTGGGATGCGTGGTCTGGTAGTTTTCATCGACTTCGATGAACCCCTGCTGGTTGACAGTAACCTGCTCGGGCAAAAAGTCCAGGTCGGGCATGTCGCCGATGGAAATGATCACCGTATCGGCGGCGATGGTCTCTCCGCTTTCGAGCACGACCCCGCTCTTTGTTATCTCCCTGGTGAAGACCGGCCAGCGGAACTTGGCTCCCAGGGCCTCGGCCGCTTGCCTTTCCTTGCCGAAAGAGGCCGGCTGCTGCACGTCCAGCAGCAGCACCTGGCTTGCCCCCAGGCGGAAGGCTTCGGTGGCGGCGTCGCAGCCCACGTTGCCGGCCCCGATGACGACCACTTTCCGGCCCACCTTTGCCTTGCCCTGCTTGGCGGCGGCCAGAAAATCGAGGGCCGTCAGGGCGTATTGCTTTCCGGGAACCGGAAGGGTGCGGGCCTTGCGGGCCCCGGCGGCCACCACCACGAAGTCGTATTCCTCCACCAGCTGCTCCACCTGGCTGCGGTCGAGTTTCTGCCGGAGGTGGACGTGGGGGATGACCTTGGCGGCCCGCTTGATCTCCTTGGCAAATACATCTGCCGGAAGCCGGCTTTCCGGAATGGCGGCGGCGATCTTGCCGCCCAGGGTTTCGGCTTCATCATAGACCACTGCCTGGTGTCCCTTGAGCCGCAGCTGCCAGGCAACGGAGATACCGGCCGGACCGCCCCCGATCACGGCGATCCGCTTGCCGCTCAGCTCGGGGAGCCGGGGTACGGCGGCATCGACGCTGGCCTTGCCCAGGCGGGTGACGTCCACCGGCGGCAGGGCGGCCTCCTGCTTGGTGCAGGCCTCCATGCACAGGTTGGGACAAAGATAGCCGCAGACGGTTGCCGGAAAGGGGGTATAGGCCAGGGCCAGGTCAACGGCCTCGTCGATGCAGCCGTCGCGCACCAGGCGCCAGCGCTGGTGCACCGGAATGCCGGTGGGACATGCGGCCTCACAGGGCGCCTTGTACTGGTTGTTTTCCCAGACCGGCACGAAGCGGCGCAGCTCTCCGCGGGTTATCACCGGAATCGGGCTGCGGTCGATGTCGGTCAGGTCTCCCACCAGGCCTCCCGGTCCCAGGATATTGTCCCAGACCTGCCGGCGGAACTCCGTCATGGAGCGGCGCATGGTTCCGGTCCGCTGGTGGGGTTTGCGGGCTACCAGCAGCTGCCACTGGCTGCGGTCGGCAAGTTCTGTGAGCAGCTCGGAGCGGTTGATCTTTTCCAGGAAGGTGGCCAGGTGCTGCCGCAGCCAGGTCCATTGCTCGTCGTCGATGGGCACCTGGATGGCGTCTGCCTGGCTGTAGCCCCGGTGGGGGCCCCTGAAAAAGACCCTGCCCCCCACCATGCCCACCAGGGGACGGTAGCCGAGCACGTTGTCTGGCCGCTGGGGGTTGTAGCCGCAGATAACGGCGATGCCCCCGGCCATGAACTCGCCGAAGTAATCGCCAACCGAACCAAGGACCCACAGCTCGGGCGGGTCGAAGCGCGGATTGCGCTTGGTCATGGTCATGGCCCGGGCGCCCACGTTGCCGGCAATAAAGATCTTGCCCTGGGCCATGGCGTTGGCCACTCCGTTGGAGGCATTGCCGTGGACCACGATCTGGGCGCCGGCATTGAGCCAGCCCACGTCGTCGGAAGCCGGCCCCATCACCTCGATGAATGTGTTGGCAAAACCCATGGCTCCGACCCGCTGACCGGGATGGCCGTCGATCTTGATATAGACCGGCTCGTTGCCCGCCCGCCACAGGCGGCCGCCGATGCCGTGCTGGCCGTAGGCCTTGACCACCAGGTAGCGCTTGCCCAGGGCCACGGCTTCCTGGATGGTTTCTTCCATGATGCGCGAATCGATCCGCTGACCGTCTTTTTTTCCGGAAATGATATTGTACTGGCTGCTGCTGGTCATGGCCTCATTGTCTCCAGGCTTAGATTACATACTTGATTTTCAGGCGCTCGGCCGCGTGATAATCGTCGATACCCAGGGCATCGGACATGCCGATGGGCAGGGAGGTGGAACGGCCCAGGGGTGCCACGATCTTTTTAAGTTCGGTGTCGAAGGCCAGAAAGACGTCCACCACCCTTTCGGCCACCTTTTCGATGTCCAGCCGGCGGTACAGACGCGGATCCTGGGAGGTGATCCCCTTGGGACAGCGGCCGATGTTGCAGATGTTGCAGCGGTCGGATTCCGAGCCGATGCAGCCGGCGGCGGCCTGCATGATGTACTTTCCGGTCTGGACCCCGCTGGCTCCCAGCATTATCAGGGCCGCGGCGTTGGCCGCCAGGTTGCCCTGCTTGCCGATTCCGCCGCCGGCGAAAAGGGGCAGCTCGTTCTGTTTGCCGATGGTGACCAGGTTGAGGTAGCAGTCCCGGATGTTGGTGGCGATGGGATGGCCCATGTGGTCCATGGAGACGTTGTAGGCCGCCCCGGTGCCCCCGTCTTCGCCGTCTATGGCCAGGCCGGCGGCATACGGGTTGCGGGTAAGGTTGTTGAGCACCGCCAGGGCCGTGGAGGTGCCCGATATCTTGGGATAGACCGGCACCCTGAAGCCCCAGGCCATGTACATGGACTGGATCATCTTGGCCACCGATTCCTCGATGGAATATTTGGTCTGGTGGGTGGGCGGGCTGGGCAGGCTGACACCCGGCGGGACTCCCCGGATGGCGGCGATCAGCTTGTTGACCTTGTGCCACATGAGCAGTCCGCCGTCGCCCGGTTTGGCGCCCTGGCCGTATTTGATCTCGATGGCGCAGGGGTCTTCTTTCATCTCCGGCAGGGCATGGATGATCTCGTCCCAGCCGAAATAGCCGCTGGCGATTTGCAGGATGACATATTTGAGAAAGCGGCTGCGCAGCAGCCGGGGAGGACATCCGCCTTCGCCGGTGCAGATTCTCACCGGCATGCCCAGCTCCTCGTTGAGGTAGGCCACCCCCATCTGGAGGCCTTCCCACATGTTGGGCGACAGGGCGCCGAAGGACATCCCGCCGATTACCAGGGGGTAGATTTCGCGCACCGGAGGTATCCAGCCGTTTTCTTTCATGAACTTCAGGCTCTGTTCCGGAGGCAGGACCCGCCCCAGCAGGGTGCGCAGCTCGAACTCGTGCCGCCCGGCGTCCAGGGCCGGGTCGGTCAGCATGGAAATCCGGATGAACTTGATCCTGTCGAGAATCCCCGCGGGCTGGTTGCGCCGCCCGCCCCGGCGTCGGGGCTGGCCCCCGCGGTTGATGTGGAAACGCTGTTTGTCGGCCTCGTCGTTGCGGGCCGGGATGATGGCGTCGTTGGGGCAGACCAGGCTGCACATGGCACAGCCGACGCAGGCGTAGGCCGGGTCGGTTCTCTGGCGGATGCCGTAAAAAAGGGAAAAACGGGTTTCCGGAGGGGCCGCGGGATCAATGGAAGCGGTCACGTTGCGCTTGCGGAAAACACCCGGCTCGATGGCGTTGACCGGACACACGGCAGTGCAGCGTCCGCAGAGGGTGCACTTGTCGCGGTTCCAGAGGATCTGCCAGCTAAGATCCTTGACGCTCAGGGTTGAAGGGGCAATGGGTCTGTCTGGCAACATATCTTTACCTCCTGGCGATCAGGACCGACTATGGCCGTGTCCAGGTACATGGGTTGGAAATCCTTGCTCTTGTCCCGGTCCGGGATGGCGGCATCCAGGCCGCAGATTTCCGAGGCGAAGGCAAAACGACCGGGCCGGCCGCCCACCACTCCGGGGCGCAGTTTCTTGCGGTCCTGGGCCATGAAGAGGGTATGGTCGGGCAGGCAGCCGATGACACAGTTGGGACCGTCGATAATCAACTGGCGGCAGCTGTGTTTGAGTTGCTTGAGGAAAGCCGAGTCGGGATGGGCGGCAATATCCTCGTCCTTCAAGGGGGTGATGACGTGCTTGTAGGCTTCGATTCCCAGGCCCAGATGGGTATGGACGTAATGCAGGATATGGGTGAAGACCTCCGAGTCGGACTGGTAGCCGATATAACCTTCGAAACCGCGGGAGCTGAGGTACTCCCGGATGGGGATGAAAGCCGTGTTTTCTCCGTTGGTCATGCTGGCAAAGCCCTGGATGAAGAAAGGATGGCAGGCATAGAGATTGATGGCGTAGTTGGTGTTCTGCCTTCCCTGGGCCATGATCACCCGGGCCCACAGCTCCTTGCGGTCGAGGTCGAGGTACCGGGCCACGGTCATGGGGTCACCGATTTCCTTGATCATGATGACATCCGGCCAGAAGGAAAAGACGATCATGTCGCCCTCGGCCTCGCCCATCTGTCTCAGCCTGAGCCTTGTCCGCAGGAGGCGGGTATACAGTTCATTGACGGGCAGGTCTTCCCACTCCTCGGGATATTCGTAGGCCCGGATAAGGTAGATGTCCCGCTTGGGCACCCCCGGAGGCGGTGTCTTGGGCACCTTGATGGTGATCTTGTACTTGGTCATGAAGCCCAGGTCCATCATGAAGGTGTCCAGGCGGCGCAGGCCCTTTTCAGTAAAAATGCCCGACAGGATGGGGGCGTCCTTGATCTCTTCGAAGGGGCCGGCAAGGTCCCTGAGAAACAGGCCTACTCCGGAGCCGTCATGGCCTTCGCGCATTACGTCCATGGCCTCGATGGCTTTCATGGGCGACAACGGCTCCTGGCTGGTGATGGCGAATAGACGACACATGTTTGATTTTCTCCTTGTTTTGCCGGCCGCGAGCCGGTAACCCTACTATGTATCCGGCCTTTTCCGGCAGCCGGGCAGCGGCAATCCGGTCCGGATTTTGGAGGCCTCCTTGGGCCGTTTAACTTTTAACACGTTCCGGCAGGATTGCGGCCCTGTTTTTTTGTGAACAGGGCACAAAGGGATGTCTGGCTGTAACGCAATTTGTATGCCATGGGGCCTGCCGATTGTTGCCATAGCCCGGTATCCGGGCAGTCGCACCCGGAAAAGCAGGGCCGGTTTGGACGGGTAATTACAAAAATGAAATAAAGCTATCCAAAAAATTACAACAATGTCAAATATTCAAACAAACTTTTCGGCCTCGGTTCTGCCGCCGGCCCTGAAGCAGCGGGGCCGGGAGCGGCTGGAAGCTTTTTTCGAGGCAAGTCAGGTTGGCGGGCGCATGCCCGGCATCGATCCCGATGTCGCCCTTGATCTGCAAAAAGCCTTTGTTTTCAGCGAGTTCGTTTTCCGCAGCGCTCTTTCCGCCCCGGCGGTATTGTCCTCCATGCTGGAAGACGGGAGCCTGTGGCAGCCCCATGATTCAGCACGCCTGGAAAGCCTGCTGCGGTCTCGGCTAAGCGGCGCTTCCGGTTCCGATTGGCGGGCCGTGCTGGCAAGCTCCCTGCGCAGGTTCCGCAGGAGCCAGATGATGCGCATTGCCATCTGCGATCTTGCCGGGCGGATGCCCCTGGAGCAGGTGATGGCAGAAGTTTCGGACGTGGCCGATGTTTGCCTCAAGGTGGCGGTGGATGTCATCCGGGAAGGCCTGGCCGCCGGATTCGGCATCCCCCGGGATTCAGGGTCACAGCCGGCGGTGCCGGTGGTCCTGGGCCTGGGCAAGCTGGGCGGCCGGGAACTGAATTTTTCCTCGGACATAGATCTTGTCTTTGCCTACAGCCGGGACGGCAGGACCACCGGCGGCGATGCTTCTGCAGGGGGCATAAGCAACGAGGAGTTTTTCCAGCGCTTTTTCAGGGAACTGATCCAGGCCATGGGCAGGACCGGGGCCGAGGGGATTGTTTTCCGGGTGGACACCCGGCTGCGGCCCTTCGGGGAAGTGGGCCCCCTGGCAATGAGCTTCAGCCGCATGGAGGATTACTACCAGAGGCAGGGGCGCGAATGGGAGCGGTATGCCCTGATCAAGGCCCGGGCCGTGGCCGGTGACCTGGAGGCCGGAAGCCGGCTGCTCGAACGCCTGAAACCCTTTGTCTACCGGCGCTACCTGGATTACGGAGTCTTCGAGGCTTTGCGGGAGATGAAAGCCAAGATCATGGCCGAGGTGCGGGCCAAGGCAATGGAGGACGACATCAAGCTGGGACCCGGCGGCATCCGTGAAATCGAGTTTTTCGGTCAGGTTTTCCAGCTCCTGCGGGGAGGCGTCCAGCCTGCTTTTCAAAAGCGCTCCATCCTGGCCACTTTGAGTTGCCTGGCCGGCCACGGGGCCATCGACGAGCAGACCATGATTCAGCTTTCCGAAGCCTACCGTTTCCTGCGGACCGTTGAAAACAGGCTCCAGCAGTGGGAAGACCGTCAGACCCACAGGTTGCCCCCGGACAGGCAGAGGCGCCTGCTGCTGGCCGTTTCCCTGGGTTTTGAGACGGCGGCTGATTTCGAGGAAATCCTGGCTTCTCACCGCCGGCAGGTGCAGCGGCATTTCGACCTGCTGCTGGACGAAGGCGGTGCCAAAAGGGGGCATGTAAAAACCGGCGGCCCGCAGCAGGATTCCCTGGCAAGGTTGTGCATGGGCGTAGCCGGCCATGAATCTGCCCGCCGGCTGCTCCGGGGGCTGGGTTACAAGGAGCCGGGCCAGGTCCTGGAGACCCTGGACAAGCTGCGGGCAAGTCCCGCCATGAAAAGGCTGAGCCAGGTTGGCCGGATCAGGCTCCAGCAGCTGCTGCCGCTGCTGATCACCGATGTGGCGGCCCATGCAGCCCAGGCTCCCGAACTTGTTTTCCGGCGCGTAATGGATCTTTTGGCCAATATTCTTGGCCGGGTTCCCTACCTGGCCCTGCTGATAGAATCTGCCACGGCCAGGGCCCACCTCATCCGTCTGACAGGGGCCAGCTCCTGGATCGCCAGGTACGTTGGCCGCCATCCGGTGCTGCTGGATGAACTCATGGATCCGCGCACCCTTTACGAGCCGCTTACCCGCGACAGTCTTGCGCGTGACCTGGAACGCCAGATGGATTCCATCGCTGCCGGTGACCTGGAGCAGCAGATGGATGTGCTGCGGGTCTTCAAGCAGATCAACACCCTAAGGGTGGCGGCGGCCGATATAACCGACGTGCTGCCCCTGATGAAGGTAAGTGACAGGCTGAGCGATCTTGCGGAGACAATTCTGGAAAAGGTGCTGGATCTTTGCTGGAAGCAGTTGACCGGTCGTCACGGAAAGCCCGCGGCGAAGCTGGCAGGGACAGAGTGCGGCCGGGGTTTTGCGGTCGTGGCCTACGGCAAGCTGGGGGGGCTGGAACTGGGATACGGCTCGGATCTCGATCTTGTCTTTTTGCATGCCGCCGCCGGAGGGCAGACCGATGGCCCGCGGCCCATCGACTCGGCTCATTTCTACACCCGCCTGGGACAAAAGGTGCTCCACATGCTGACGGCCCATACGGCGGCCGGGGTCCTCTACCAGGCGGACATGCGCCTGCGGCCAAGCGGCGATTCCGGCCTGCTGGTAAGCCATCTGGAAGCTTTCGGCCGCTATCAGCTGCAAGACGCCTGGACCTGGGAACACCAGGCCCTGGTGAGGGCCCGGGCCGTGGTCGGCGATCCGGCTCTGAAGGAGGCCTTCGAGGGCGTGCGCCGCCGGGTACTGACTATGGAGCGGGATGCGGCCCGGCTGCGTTCGGAAGTGGTCAGGATGCGCGAAAAGCTCCGCCAGGCCCAGGACAAGTCGACCGCGGACCGGTTCGATCTCAAGCAGGGTCTCGGCGGCATGGTGGATATCGAGTTTCTGGTCCAGTACCTGGTGCTCAAACATGCCGCCCGTTTCGGGCAACTGGTCACGTGGACCGACAACGTGCGCCTGCTCCGGAGTTTTACCGAAACCGGTCTGATGGACCGTGAGACGGCCTATCTGTTAAGGAGAGCCTATCTGATTTACCGGGCCCAGGCCCACCGCTGCAACCTCCAGGACCGCCCGGCCCTTGTCTCCGGCGATCATTTCGATGGCCTGCGCCGGACCGTGCAGTCGGCCCGGAACAGGTTCATGAAAAAACGGCAAGAGCGGATGCAGACACCGTGATGTCCGTAGTCTCCTACCCGCAAAGGCGCAGTTGTCGGGTTGTAAGGCAGATCTTGCCGTCTGCCGTCCAGTGGGCGATGGTGCATATCACATGGTCCATTCCCCGCGAAACCAGCGACCACCAGGCGTCACTGATGTCGAAGTGCCCTTCGGAAGCCGTGATGACTTCCAGGGCGTCGGGCCGGAACTCAAGGTTTTCTATGATGGGCAGGTTGTCCTGGTCGATCCCCGGCGGTTGCTTGCCTGTGACATAGACTATTAAACCGGTTTTCATGTCCTTTGCCTCCTTTTGAGAATAAAAAAACCCTTCAGGCAATACCGCCGGAAGGGTTGCACCCAGTTTTCTTCACCCCTGGATAGTGCGGCCGTAATCCATTACCCGTGGATTCAGGCAACGCCCATGGCCAAGGCAGGTCTTCTGGCTTCCCCGTCCTGCCGGCGGCCTTCCCATGTCAGTAAACTGACACAGTGGCTTTCAAATTGCCGACAGGCGCCCCTTTTGCAGGGGTGCGGGTCACAGCGGCGGGACCGCTCCCGATTTGCACGGGATTCCCTTTTGAGCACTTTTGCACCGTGGCCGAAGCGTTATTGATGCTTATGCCAAAACAATTCCGCAGTCAACAGCAAAACCGCAGGCGGCAATTCATCGATGAAAGTATCACTGCACCGGATGCCGAAAGGCTGTTTTGGAACGGATTTTGCTGTGTAACGATTTTGTGATTTTGGCTCTATCAAAGTGATTCTGAAATTGCAGTCTTTGGTAGGCCGCCACCGGGCAGGACTTTTAATCTGCCCCGCGCGGCGGGGACGGTTAAAGCAGGGGTCCGGCAACCAAGATCGGGACCGATCAATCAAGGTAAAACCAAGCAGGAGGTCAGGATGATATTTTTTGAATGGAGCGAGGATTACAGCGTTGGCGATGATGAGATAGACAGCCAGCACAAGAATCTGCTGGGCTTTCTCAACAAGTACTACAACGCCATGAACAAGGGCCGGGGCAAGAATATCATGGACGCCATATTCGCCGAGATGAAGGCATACGCCCTGTATCATTTTCAGTCCGAGGAACAGAGAATGGAGGAGGCCGGGTATCCCGACCTGGACAAGCACAAGAAGATCCATGCTGCTTTCGTCGGCAAGATCCTGGAGTTCGAAAAGAAAAGGGACGAGGGAGACCTGCTTGTAAGCGTGAATCTGGCGAAATTTCTCAACAGCTGGCTCATTGAACATATCCGCGGTGAAGACAAAAAGTATTCGCCTTACCTGACTGCCAAATAGCGCCTCGTGTATGATCGCATCGCGTTCGGTTGCAGGCTTGGCCACAGAAAGCCGTATCCCGGTGCGGCCCGCCCTCCCTTTGACCTGATTCACACCTTGTCCAGGCTGTATGCGCGCCACCTGACGGATTGCAGGCGTCGATACGAGGTTGCCGTATAACTTACCGTTAAAATAAGTTGCAAACAACCAAGCGAAACTCGCGGCGCTGAAGCCGGGTTCCGTGTTTCCCGTGTCGCCAGACGGAATTTTGCCACCAGGCGGCCGGTGCACACATGCGGGCCGAATGCCGCCGGTTTCAAAATTGTAGTTTTTTGCCAGTCAATATTACATATATGTAATTATATAATCCGGACGCAAATTTTAAGAAATAAACAATATGTAACTATTACAGCATGTAACTATGGCATTGACCGCTGGCACGACAAATGCTTGACTAATTCAAAAGCCGTTACCGGGAATTGCAAGGTCATGGAGCAAGAAATTATTCACCGGCTTACGCTGACCGGCACACCCTGCTGGAAAAACGAAAACGGCCCGGCAAGGACATCGACTGCCGGAAAACCGCCCGGACGGCTTGCGGGAAACAATGATTATCACCTCTTCCGATTCAACAACGGTTACTTCCAATGAAGCCGTCGCCAGGCTCAAAGCCGGTCAGCAGGAACTGGTCTCCCGTTTGCGGAAAATGGATGCCGCAGCGTGGATCAAGCTCAACGCCGGTCTTCTGGATGATTATTTCCAGACCTGTTTTACCGCCAGCACTGCCGGCCCGCGGCTTGACATATTGCGAAATCCCTATGCCCTTCTGGCGCTTGGAGGTTACGGCAGGGCCGAACAATGTCTTCACTCGGATGTCGATCTCCTGATCCTCTTCAAGGGCAGGGTGCCTCCGGAAGCCGAATCCCTGGTACAGGAGATAATCTACCCCCTTTGGGACCTTGGTATGGAAGTAGGGCATGCCACCCGCAGTATCAAGGAGACCATCGGGCTGGCCCGCAGGGATTTCGAAGTGTTGACATCTTTGCTGGATGCGCGGTTCATTTGCGGGATGTCGCCTCTGTACCATGAATTGATGGAACAGCTGAGGCGTAAGCTGATCAACACCAAGCCGCGGCCAATCACGGACTGGCTGGTGAGCGTTAACGCCAAGCGGCACGACCGTTTTGGTGATTCTTCCTATCTGCTGGAGCCCAATCTCAAGGAAGGCCAGGGCGGCTTGCGGGACTATCACACGATTTTGTGGATAGGGCGGGTCAAGGTGGGTGCCCGGTCATTCAGGGATCTGGAGTACTATGGATTGCTCTCTCATGCCGAATTCCGGCTTCTGGACTCAGCCCTGGAATTTGTCTGGCGCGTGCGCAACAATCTTCACCAGCTGACCGGCCGCAAATGCGATCAGCTCCATCTTGAATATCAGACTCAGATCACGGAATTGATGGGCTTTACCGGAGGTGACGGGCATTTGCCGGTAGAACGGTTGCTGGGCGAGCTGCACCGGCACATGGAGCATATCAAACAGTGCCACCGGAATTTCATTTCCGAGATAGAACAAGGTGGCCGCCAGCGACGTAAAAAAGCCGGACCGGTCGAGACCGGCGTTCCGGACCTGGTGGTGGAACGTGGGGTTATCAGGTTCCGTGCGCCTGAAGCCATTGTCCGGCGGCCGCTTCTGCTGATGGAGATATTTTTTGAAAGCGCCCTGCGCAAGGCGCCCCTGGGAGTTGAAGCTCAGCGGCTGGTACGCGAGTTCGGAGAGCTGGTGGAAACCCGCCTGCGGGGAGACCGGCAGGCGGCGGTCTTGTTCGAGCATTTGTTGATCCGGCCGGCCGATGCCCTGCCGGCCCTGAACCAGATGCTGGTGACCGGTTTCCTGGAGCGCTACATTCCCCACTGGGGCGGGGTGGTGAACCGGGTGCAGTTCGACCATTACCATTTGTATCCGGTCGCCCGCCACTTGCTGCTTACCGTACGGTGTTTGAAAGAGATAGGTCTTGGCCGTAAATCCGACGACGATCCCTTGTCCCGCCAGGTCTACAAGGAGATCAAGGGCAAGCGGCCTCTGTTCTGGGCGGCGCTGCTGCACGACATCGGAAAAGCCGTGCCCGCCAGGGGGCACGCCGAACGCGGGGCGAAGCTGACCGGGGAGATACTCGCAGAAAAAGGACTTGAGGACGAAGATATCGACACGGCGGTCTTCCTGGTTGGCCATCACCTGCTTTTGATGAAGACCGCCACCCGGAGGGATATAAGTGAAGAAGAAACGGTCGTTGCCTGTGCCCACAAGATACGTTCTGTCGAACGGCTGAAGATGCTGTATCTTTTGAGTGTGGCAGATGCGATGGCCACGGGGCCCAAGGCCTGGAACGGGTGGACAGCCAGCCTGATGCGGGATCTTTTTCTGCGCGTGCGCAGAGTGCTGGGGAAAAGGGAACTTTTCTCCGACCGGACGGAAAACGCCATTGCCGGGAAAAAAAGGAAAGTGATCGATCTGTACCGGCAGGAAGGAGACCAGGAGACTGTCGAGAAAGTTCTTCCGGCATTGTCGAGGCGTTACCTGATTCACTGTTCGGCGGAAGAGATCCAGAAACATGTCCGTCTTTATCACCGGCTGAAGGGACGCGAGTTCGTTTGGCGCATCGACGCTTCCGAGCTTGCCGGCGACAGCAGGGTGGTTACGATATGCGCCCAGGACAGGCCGGGATTGCTTTCGAAGATAGCCGGCGTCTTCACCCTGAACAATGTCGATATCATGCACGTCAGAATTTTTACCTGGCACAACAGGGTGGCCCTGGATATTTTCGAGGTGACTCCGCCGCCGGACAGGCTTTTTGAAAGCCAGCGCTGGGAAAAGATTGCCGGTCAACTGGAAGATGCCCTCGCCGGCAGGATGAAGCTTGCCGAAAGGCTGGCCAGGTCCCGGCATGCATTTGTCAGGCCCAAGACGGCCGGGGAACACCGTCCTCAGAAAGTGGTCATAGACAATACCAGTTCCAGCTTTTTTACGATCGTGGAAGTGACTGCCTGGGATTATCCCGGCCTGCTTTTCAATATCACCAACGCCCTCTATGAGTGCGGTCTCGATATATGGGTTGCCAAGATCGCCACCAGGATCGACCAGGTGGTGGATGTTTTTTACGTGCGCAGCATAGAGGGAGAGAAAGCAGACCGGCCGGGGCAGGAAGAAGCCGTCCGCAAAGCGGTCGCAGCCATACTGCAGTGAAAGTATGGCCTTGCGCTGAACCTGAAATGACGAATTGCAAGTGACTTGTACCGAAGATAGTGGTTTAATGGGCGGGAGGCTTTGCGGAAAGCTAACCGAATGGAGGAAAAAAGATGAAGAAGATCGAAGCGATTATCAAACCGTTCAAGCTTGATGATGTCAAAGAGGCTCTCAATGAAATAGGTATTCAGGGTATGACGATTACGGAAGTAAAAGGTTACGGACGCCAGAAGGGTCACAAGGAGATATACCGGGGCGCCGAGTACGTCGTAGACTTTATACCCAAGGTCAAGATCGAGATCATCGTCCAGGCCGACTGGGCCCAGAAGGTGGTCGATACTCTGCTAAAGGCGGCTTACACCGGCAAGGTGGGCGACGGGAAGATCTTCATAACTCCCATCGAAGAAGTTATCAGGGTAAGAACGGGCGAAACGGGCGAAAATGCCATCTGAGAACCAAGCTGTCGGCTTTTCGGCCGCCGGAATCGAAACACGGGATTTTGTTTCATCAGGACCTTTATATTTCAATCCTTGAAAGGAGAGTATTGTCATGACACCCAAAGACGTTTTGGAACTGACCAGGGAAAAGGGAATCAAGATCGTCGACCTGCGATTCATGGATTTCCCGGGGCTTTGGCAGCATTTTTCGGTGCCGGTAGCCGAACTGGACGAAGGCAGCTTCGAAGACGGATTCGGCTTCGACGGGTCGAGCATCCGCGGCTGGCAGCCCATCAACGCCAGTGACATGCTGGTGATTCCCGATCCGGAAACTGCCAGGATAGATCCATTTTACAAAGATCCCACCCTGGTACTGATCTGCGACATAGTCGACCCGGTCACCAGGGAGCCCTACAGCCGCGATCCCCGTCACATAGCAAAGAAAGCCGAGGCCTACCTCAAGGGCAGCGGGATCGGCGATACGGCTTTTATCGGGCCGGAAGCGGAATTTTTCATCTTCGATGACATCCGCTTCGAGTCCGGACGCAACCTCGCCTTCTACGAGATAGACTCTGTCGAGGGGATCTGGAATACCGGCCGGGAAGAAGAACCCAACCTGGGCTACAAGCCGCGCCACAAGGAAGGTTATTTTCCAGTGCCCCCAATGGACAAGTTCCAGGACCTGCGCAGTGAAATGCTGCTGACCCTGGAATCCCTGGGCATAGAGGTGGAAGCCCAGCATCACGAAGTGGCCACTGCCGGCCAGGCCGAGATCGACATGCGCTTCAAGCCCTTGCTGCAGATGGCCGATCAGCTGATGTGGTTCAAGTACGTGCTCAAGAACGTGGCCTACCGATACGGCCACACGGTGACCTTCATGCCCAAGCCGCTTTTCGAGGACAACGGAACCGGCATGCACACCCATCTGAGCATCTGGAAAGACGGCCGGCCGACCTTTGCCGGTGACCAGTATGCCGGCCTTTCCCAGGAGGCCCTTTACGCCATCGGCGGTATCCTGAAACACGCCCGTGCCCTGTGCGCTTTCACCAACCCCACCACCAACTCGTACAAGCGCCTGGTGCCGGGCTTTGAAGCTCCGGTCAACCTGGCTTACTCCAGCCGCAACCGCAGCGCGGCGGTCAGAATCCCCATGTATTCCACTTCGCCCAAGGCCAAGCGGATCGAATTCCGGACCCCCGATCCTTCCTGCAACGGGTACCTGGCCTTTTCCGCCATGCTGATGGCCGCCATGGACGGCATCGAAAACAAGCTCGATCCGGGCGACCCGCTCGACAAGGATATCTACGGTCTGCCGCCCGAGGAACTGGACCGGATACCGTCTGCCCCCGGTTCCCTGGAAGAGGCCCTGGAAGCGTTGCAGGAGGACAACGAGTTTTTGCGCAAAGGCGATGTCTTTACCGGGGACGCCATCCGGATGTGGATCGACTACAAGATCGAAAACGAAGTCAACCCGGTCAGGCTGCGGCCCCATCCGCATGAATTTTTCCTCTACTATGACATCTAGGCTCGGGCCGGAGAGGATGAAAATCGCTTGACAGGTTTTTTACCTCCGGCTATGGTCGCTGAAAGCCATCGGAGAGGAACCGTTTTCGTGATTTCCAAAACCAGGCAGGCCAATTCAAGCTTTTGTTCAGGGTGTTTCTTTTACCGGCTCGATCTGCCTGGGCGGTGGGTGTGACGATGCGCACCTGAAAAAAACAAAGCCGTGGGCAGACCGAGTTCTCCCACGGCTTTTTTGTCGGTCCGGGCCGTGTGGGGATATCCTCAGCGGCCCTGTTTGTTCCGGGCACAGCAGATGGCGAACCGGAATGCTCTGCCGGCGCATCGGCAGACCCGAAGGAGTCTATAGTTGATCGATACCGGAACCTGTCTTTTCGGACTGTTCGGCGATCCCGTGGCCCACAGCCTGGGGCCGGCCATGCACAACCGGGCCCTGGCCCATGCCGGCATCGACGCCGTCTATCTGGCTTTCAGGGTCAGGGACCTGGAAAAGGCCATGGCCGGGGTGAGAGCACTGCCGCTTGCCGGGGTCAGCATTACCATTCCCCACAAGGTGGCGGTCATGGACCTGCTGGACGAAATAGATCCCGAGGCCCGGGCCATCGGGGCCGTCAACACGGTGATAAACCGCGGCGGCCGTCTGGCGGGATGCAACACCGATGCCTGGGGGGCCCTCAAGGCCCTGGAAGAAAAGATATCCCCCTCCGGCCGGACCGTGGCCCTGATAGGTGCCGGGGGTGCGGCCCGGGCCATCGGCTACGGTCTGGTAAAAAGCGGGGCCCGCCTGCTGATTCTGAACCGCAGCCCGGAAAGGGGGCGGGCGCTGGCCGGGGCGCTGGGGGCTGAATTTCATCTCCTGGACGAGTTTGAACGGCTCAGGCCGGAGGTGGTGATCAACGCAACTTCGGTGGGCATGGCGCCGGACAGCTCTGCCATGGTGGTCGATCCGGCGGTGCTGGAGCCCGGCACGGTGGTGATGGACATCGTCTACAATCCGCTTGAAACGGCCTTTTTACGGGCTGCCGGAGCTGCGGGCTGCCGGGTGGTGGACGGGCTGGCCATGTTCGTTTACCAGGGCGCCCGGCAATTCGAACTGTGGACCGGCCGCAAGGCCCCCCTGGAAGTGATGCGCCGGGCGGCCGGGCAGCAGCTGGAAACCATGACGCCGGCTTAGGAGGGGCAAGCGATGCTGGAGATAGCCACCGCCGCCCTCAAACCTGAAGTGACCATCCAGGTGCCCGGCTCCAAGAGTTACACCCACCGCGCCTTTGTGGCCGCGGCCCTGTCTGCGGGCCCATGTGTAATCGAAAACCCGTTGTTCAGCCGGGATACATTGTATACCCTGGCAGCCCTGGAGGATTTCGGCGTGGCCTGCCGCCGCCGGGGCGGGCAGGTGGAGATCCGGGGCGGCGGGAGGCTCGAACCTGCCCGGGACGAGATCTGTCTCGGCAATTCCGGCACCTCCATGAGGCTGTTGACCGCCGTGGCGGCCCTGGCAAAAGGTCCCTGCGTGCTTACCGGCAACCGCCGCATGTGCAATCGTCCCATCGGCCCCCTGCTGGAGGCCCTCAACCGGCTCGGGGTTGCGGCCGAGTCCATAGAGGACACCGGATGTCCGCCGGTCAGGATCGGAGGCGGGCTGAAAAGCGGTGGCCGGGTATCTGTCGATTGTTCCGTAAGCAGCCAGTTTCTTTCGGCCCTGCTGCTCATTGCCCCCTGCCTGGAAGGCGAGACCCTGATCGAGGTTGACAGAGGTCCGGTTTCGCGGCCCTACATCGATCTGACCGTCGATCTGATGAAAGAATTCGGCGTGCCTGTCAGGCGCCGGGGCTATGCCTGGTTTAAGGTGGCCGGCCCGCGGCAGTACAGGCCGGGTACCTACCGGGTGCCGCCGGACGCATCCCAGGCCGGGTACTTCTGGGCCGCGGCGGCGGTCGCCGGCACGCGGGTGAAGGTGGCCGGAACCGGCGGGGTCCGGGCCCAGGGCGACATCCGCCTGGCAGACCTGCTGGCCCGCATGGGCTGCCGGAAAGAGGTGGAAGACGACGGCATCCTCATTGAAGGAGGGTCACTTGCGGCCATCGAGGCGGACATGGGGGATATGCCCGACATGGTGCCCACCCTGGCGGTGGTGGCCGCCTTTGCCGGAGGAACCACCAGGCTGCTCAACGTGGGACACCTGAAGGCCAAGGAGAGTGACCGCCTGGCAGCGGTGACGGGTAACCTGGCGCGCATGGGGATCAAGACCCGCAGCGATGGATCGAGCCTGGAGATCACCGGCGGCAGACCACGTCCGGCGGTGATCGACACCTGCGACGATCACCGGATCGCCATGAGCTTTGCCGTGGCCGGGCTGAAGGTGCCCGGAATCAAGATCGCCGGTGAAGATTGTGTCTCCAAGTCGTTTCCCGACTTCTGGAAGGTTTTGGGTGAACTATACCAATGATGATGGCTCTGCAAAAATAGCTGTAACCAAGATTGTTTGCCATTAGATTGTTTTTCATGCCTGACCAGGGGGGATGGTCTCCGGTTGCCTGTCGTCCTCGTTGCCGTTGTAACAGCCCGCTACGCTATGGGCCGCAAACTCGGGCCTTAACAGGCCCTCAGACATGCGGCCCATGGCCGCTTCGCTTGGCTGACAACGGCGACCCTCGAACTCCAAAGGCACCGTGAGACCATCCCCCCTGGCCGGGCCGAATTTGGTTTCTCGGTTACAAGTTTGCCGGAGGTCTTACAACAGGAGGTTTCAGGTGGTTTTGCAAAAAGTTCGAGATCAAAGCGATGCGCAATGCAAATATCTGATTTTTGCCAAGACGTTACCATTATGAACGTTTACCTGGTGGGTTACCGCTGTTGCGGTAAAACCGGCGTGGGCTCGGCCCTGGCCGGGCGGCTGGGATGGGATTTCGTCGATACCGACCGGCTGGTCACAGCCGCTGCCGGCATGGACGTGGCCGCCATCGTGGCCCGGCAGGGCTGGGAAGGATTCAGGCGGCGGGAAAGGCAAGTCCTGCGAGATATTTGCGGCCGGCGCCGGCAGGTGGTGGCAACCGGCGGCGGGATCGTCCTTAACCGGGACAACGTGGCGGCCATGCGCCGAAGCGGCCTGGTTGTGTGGCTGAAGGCCTCACCGGAGGTGATAGCCGCCCGGATGGCCGCCGATCCGGACGGAGCTGCCGGCCGGCCGGCCCTGACCGGCCTCGACAGTCAGGCTGAAATCCGGGCCGTTCTCGAAAGCCGGATTCCGTTGTATGCCGCGGCCGCCCACCTGGAACTTGACACCGACGAGGCCGGCGTGGAAGAGGTTTGCCGGCAGGTTGCAGAATTTCTGGAGGAAAAGCACGATGGGCAGTAGCTTCGGAACCCTTTTCCGGGTGACTACCTTCGGAGAATCCCACGGCCGGGCCGTGGGGGCGGTTGTGGACGGCTGTCCCGCCGGACTGGAACTGAAAACAGAAGATATTCAGGCCCAGCTGGACCGCCGCCGGCCGGGCCAGAGCAGCCTTGTCTCCGGCCGCCGGGAAAGTGACCGGGTGGCCGTCCTGTCCGGGGTTGAAAACGGACTAACCCTGGGAACGCCCATCGCCCTGGTGGTGGAAAACCGCGATCAGCGTCCGGCCGACTATGCCGGCCTGCGGCAGGTGCCGCGTCCTTCCCATGCCGATTTCACCTACCAGGTAAAGTACGGCATCCGGGCGGCAAGCGGCGGCGGCCGGGCCGGCGCCAGGGAGACCGTGGGCCGGGTGGCGGCCGGCGCCGTGGCCGAACAGCTGCTCAAGGAATACTTTGCCGCCACTGTAGTTGCCTGGGTGTCGGCCGTCGGTTCCGTTCAGGCCGGGGAGATAGACCGGAAGACGGTGAGCCGGCAGCAGGTGGACCGCAGCCCCGTGCGCTGTCCGGACACCAGGGCCGCGGAAAAGATGGCTGCCCTGATCGGGCGGGTAAAGCAGGAGCGGGACTCGGTGGGCGGGGTGATCACCTGTGTCTGCCGCAACGTTCCGGCCGGCCTGGGAGAACCGGTCTTTGGCAAGCTGGAGGCGTACCTGGCCCGGGCCATGCTGTCGATTCCGGCCAGCAAGGGCTTTGAGATCGGTTCCGGGTTCGCCGGGGCCAAGATGACCGGTTCGGCCCACAACGATCCGTTCGTGATGAAAGGGAAGCGGCTGGGAACAGTGACCAATTTTTCCGGGGGCATCCAGGGCGGAATATCCAACGGCGAGACGATCTTCTTCCGGGTGGCCTTCAAGCCGCCGGCCACCATCGGCAAGGCCCAGGAGACGGTCGATTTTCAGGGAAACCCGGTGGTCCTGGAGCCCGGGGGGCGGCACGATCCCTGCGTGGTGCCCCGGGCCGTGCCCGTGGTCGAGGCCATGGCGGCCCTGGTGCTGGCCGATGCGGCCCTTGTACATGCCGGCCGCGCCGGCTCAAAAGCATAGACCTACCGGGCCAGCCATTGCTGGAGGCTCTTGAGACCGATCTGATGAATGTAACCCTGGCCGATGGCCCGCAGCAGGACGAAGAATATCGCGTTCTGTTTCCTTTTTTTGTCAAGGACCATGGCCTGTGCAATTTTTGAACCCGGCACCGGCAGGCGGGTCGAAAGTCCCAGCCCGTGAAGCAGGTTTTCCAGCCGGGCCGTGGCTTCGGCAGGCAATCCGGACAGTTCCTGGGAAAGGCGGGCCGCCAACACCATGCCGATACTTACGGCCCGGCCGTGGGAGATCCCGGTGGTTTTTTCCAGGGCATGGCCGAAGGTGTGGCCGAAGTTGAGCAGCCGCCGCAGGCCGGATTCCTTTTCGTCGCGGTTGACGATTCCGGCCTTGATGGTCACCGAGCGGTGAACCAGACGGGCCAGCACCTCGGGATCGCGGCCGATGACTGCGTCCATGTTCTCTTCCATAAAGGCGAACAGTTTCTGGTCGCAGACGGTGGCATGTTTGACGATTTCGGCCAGTCCGCAGGTGATTTCCTCGGCCGGCAGGGTCGAAAGCAGCTCCAGGTCGCAGATGACGAACTCGGGCTGGCTGAAAACACCGATCATGTTCTTGAATCCGCGGTGATTGACCCCTGTTTTACCACCCACGCTGGCATCCACCTGGGCCAGGAGGCTGGTGGGCACCAGGCCGAAACTTATGCCGCGCATGTAGGTGGAGGCCGCAAAGCCCGTGATATCGCATACGATGCCCCCGCCGACACCCACCAGCAGGGCCGAACGGTCCACCTGGCGATTGATGAGCTGATCGTAGATGAATTCCACCGTTACCAGGTTCTTGTACTTTTCACCGCATCCGATGACGATCGTGTCCAGGCCGTCGAGAAGGTGTTTCCAGTGGCGCTTTACGTTCTGGTCGGTCACCACTATCGTGCGCCGGCCGGCGGTGTGGCGCCGGAGATTGGCCAGTGGTTCTCCCACCAGGATCAGGCTGCGGCCTGTTTTGCCATCCACGTAGACGGGCGGGTGCAAAGTCATGGCTCGGTATCCTTGTCCGGAGAGTACAGCAGCCTGAACAGCATGCCGGTTTCGCGGCTCAAGCGGGCAAATTGCTCAGGGTAAAGGGATTGGGCCCCGTCGCTGAAGGCCTCTTCGGGCCGGTGGTGGACCTCCACCATCAGGCCGTGGCAGCCGGCTGCCGCCGCGGCCCGGGCCAGGGGCAGAACCTGTTCCCGGCGTCCGGCGGCATGGCTCGGATCCACTATTACCGGCAGGTGACTTTCGCGCCGGATCACGGCCACGGCCGAAAGGTCCAGGGTGTTACGGCTGTGGCGCACGAAAGTGCGTACTCCCCGCTCGCAGAGCACCACCCGGGAGTTGCCGCTTTCCATGATATACTCGGCGGCCATCAGCCATTCTTCCACCGTGGCGGATATGCCCCGCTTGAGCAGGACCGGCAGTCCGGACTGACCGGCCCGCTTGAGCAGGCTGAAATTCTGCATGTTCCGGGCACCGATCTGCACCATGTCGGCATACTGTTCCACCAGGCCGAAGGTCTCGCAGTCCATGGCTTCGGTGACTACCGGCATTCCGGTTTCCTGCCTTACCCGGGCCAGGATTTCAAGCCCTTTTTCACCCAGACCCTGGAAAGAGTAGGGTGAAGTCCGCGGCTTGAAGGCCCCGCCCCGGAAAATCGATGCCCCGTACCGGCTGACATGGCGGGCTATGGCCAGGGCCTGCTGATCGCTTTCGATGGCGCAGGGACCGGCTATCAATACCGGTTGCCGGCCACCGATCCTGACTCCGCCGACTTCCACAACCGTATCGGCGGGTTTGGACTCCCGGCTGACAAGCTTGTAGGGCTTGGTTATGGCAATGGCGTCCTTGACCCCGGCAAGGCCGATGAAAAGGGCCGGGTCCACCGGCCCGGGGTTGTTGACTATTCCGATGGATACCCGGTTGCCTCCGGTAATTGGCCGGGCGGTGTATCCCTGGCGTTCGATGGCTGCAACCACCGCCTGGATCTGTTCTTCCGTGGCGTTCCTGTCCATGACCACCAGCATGAGCGCGCCTCCTGAAAGTAAAGGGCCGTGGTGGATGCCCACCCACGACCCCTGAGCTTACGACCGTAAAGCGGGATGCCCGCGGCCGTTGAATCCTCCCGCCATGAATTCAGGCCTGCCTATACCGCCTAAGCATACCCTTGCCGAAGGCAATCTTGCCGCCGGCACCATGCGAACCCCGAGTTCATAAAAAAAGATATCATCTTATAATCCGGTACAGTTGCCCTGCCAAGACGGTTAAAACCTATTTGCAGCTGGTAAACCTTTTGTCAAGGACAATTTCCGGCCGCCTGAAGCCGGGATAAGGTTGCCAAAAGATGTATGGTTTGGCATAAGCTGCCGGGGAGGCCGCCACTTTTTCAGGAAAGGACAGGTCATGGTAGCGTCACGGCCGATGGGCATGGAACCCGAAGACTTTATGCCCTCTGATGGAAGATGCTTTGAAAATTCCCTTGTGGCTCTCAATCGGCTGGATGATTTTGACGGCTGGCAGATGGTGCCGGGAATGGGTTTCGGACAGCGGGAAAAGTGGTGGGGGCCCGGCGGCCTCCGGCCTGCACCCCACGAAGGCCTGGACCTGTGTTTTTTTCACCGAAGAAACGGGGGCATCCGGAGACTTGCCGCCGGATGCCTGGTCCCGGCGGCTTTCGATGGCACCCTCCATGCCGTAATGGACGATTTCATGGCCGAAAGCCTGGTGCTGGTTCATGACTTCACGGGACCCGACAGGCGGCGGTTGTGCACGATTTTCGGTCATGTCCGGCGCCTGGACGGTATTTTTACCGGCAGCCGGATCGCAGCCGGCAAGCCTTTTGCGGCGCTTGCTCCACCTGCCAAGCCCGGCAAGGGGCCGGGAGCCCACCTGCATCTGAGCGCCGGCTGGTTGATGCCGGACACAGAACCGTCCGCCATGAGCTGGGACCGCATCCCGGACGGGAAAATACTTGTCCTGGCCGATCCTTGCCGAATTGTCCGCCTGACCGTTTTCTCCGCTTTCTGATTTCCGGCCGGCAAAGCCGTCATCGATGGAATCGTCAGGGGTGAGGGCGCGGCCGGCAAGTTAACACAAGGTAACGTTACTTTGTCATGAGGTGCGCAACCAGTGTCTCGGCGGCCATCTTCCGGATCAATGCCCCTTTATTCTATAATACATGGAAATAATAGACAATAAGATAGCCTAAGACTATCTTTCGGCCTTGCCGTCCTTCATTCCGGCAGATGGCACGGTTCGTGCGATTATCCATGCAGAGGCCTTTGATGCAGGGAAGTGTTTTCAAACCACGTCGCAAGGCGGCACCAGATTGAGTACGAGGGGGTTACCATGTACGCATTGATTTACGATGAACACAAGCTGGGTGAGCCAAACAAGGTGGTGATTTCTGTCCATCGCAGCCGGCAAGCGGCTGACAAGGCCCTGGAGGAACGCAAGCGCAAACTGGGCAAAAAGGTCTGGGAATGCAATACGCGTATAGTATGGGTCAACAAGAGGGTCAGGGCCGGTGATTATGTGAGAACAGGAGAGTTTTCCACCTGGAAGCCGGGCGAGAAGATTCCGCACGGAGAACTCTATTCGGATACCGATTGACCCTTTTGACAAACCGCCACTTCCTTTTCGGCGGCAGTCAACTCCCGCAGACCGGGTTTCTCTTGTCTTGACAGGGGCTTGCAGGCATGGCATTAAAAGCTGTCCAGCCAGCAGTTTTTCAGACCTGAGTTGAGCGCTTTTTGAGCTTGCCGGAGGCCGCAAGGCGTGTCGGCGGCAAAGACGTACCAAGGTTCTTCAAGGTGCCGGCAACGCAGCAGATCCGGTAAGATCGAAAATTTGAAACGCTCGATACAGGCCAGAACCTTACGGTCTGACCCGGGAGTGCCTTTTATGGCCGACTTGCAGATGGCCACTGTCGTCTTTGCCGATGTGGCCGGCAGTACCAGGCTCTATGAAGTGCTTGGGGACCAGCCGGCCAGGCAGCTAGTGGCCGCCTGTCTCGGGCTCGTCACCGACACCGTGAATGCCTTTGATGGCAGGGTCATCAAGACCATCGGCGACGAGGTGATGAGCGTGTTCGATTCGGCTGCGGGCGGGGTCATGGCTGCCGTGGCCATTCAGGAGAACGTATCTGCAGACGCCCGCTTGGCCCGGCATGGAGTGAAGCTCAGGATCGGCCTGCACCACGGGCAGGTGATTCATGAAGACCGTGACGTGTTCGGGGATGCGGTCAACCTGGCGGCCCGGGTGGCCGGCCAGGCCAAGGCGGACCAGATTCTGACGACCGAACAGACTCTGGAACAGATCGATCCCGATACCCTCAAGGGGACCCGGCTGGTGGACCGGACCAGGGTAAAGGGGAAACAGCAGCCCGTCCGTCTTTACGAGGTTTTCTGGGGCGAAATAGAAGAGATGACCATGGTGGGCGGCGGTGGTGCAGATGCCGGCCGGCGGTCCGGGCCGGCCGTTTCAGTCACCCTGGCCCTGCAATACGGGGGGAAGCAATGGACCCTCGGGACTGACCTGCCTACGCTTTCAATCGGCAGGGGCGACACCAATGACCTGGTGATTGACGACCGTCACGTGTCGCGACTTCACGCCAGAATAGAACTTGTCCGCCGGCGTTTTTTCATTATCGATCACAGCACCAACGGCACGTACATCCACAGCCGGACAGGTGCCCCCCTGTTCCTGCACAGAGAACAGCAGCCGCTCGAAGGAAAAGGCTTGATAGGTTGCGGCCAGCAACCGGATCCCGGTTCACCCCTGACGATTGCCTACCAGGTGAAAAACGGCGGGTCATAGCCCCTGCCGGTGCGCTGCGGAAGTTTTGTCCGCTCCTGCGCAGATCACTGATATTTTTCACGCAGGGCGTTCAGGCGGGTGAGATAGAGCCTGTGGTAGAGCAGGCCTTTTTGATTGTTGATGTCATAGAGCAGATAGTCTATATACGGCCGCACGTCGATTCCGTAGGCATTCACCTTGGCGTCATTGGCCCTGTCGATCACCAGCAGGCTGTAATAGCTGACAAGCATTCTCAGTTTTGAGTCCCGGCGCAGCAGATAGCTGCGTCCGCCCAGGGTGTTGAGGAAAAAACCGGCATATTGATACATTGTCTTCAGGGTCTTGCCGGCGGTTGAGGACGGCATGCCGGCATTGCAGTAAAATATCCAGTTGAACAGGACGGCCATGGCCGGTTCGATCACCTGCTTTTCACTTTTGAGGATTTCTTTGAGCAGATCGATGCGGTCTTTGCCCAGAACCCGGTAGAAATGGGTCACATTCTTGACCAGGCTGTAAAGATTGTCCATTTCTCCCACGTTTGTGGGGGGATTGGCGGCCAGTTTTTTGAAGATTTCTTCGAAAAGAGCTTCGGCCCGCATATTTATGTCGGGCCATATCAGGTACGATTTGCGGTCCAGGTAATTGAAAAAGGCCACCACCTGGCGGGTGGTCTTCTTGCAGTCCACCACCGGCTCCGCCACGTTCTTGGGGGCCGCTGTGCCGAAAATACTGCTCAGGTCGGGTTCGGAAACAGGGGCTGTTTGCCGGCGCAGCTGCTCTTCCAGGCGTCGGATTTCAGCCTGCAGCCTGTCGATGCGGCGCCGGCAGGCCGATTTTTCATTTTCCAGGACGGATTCTATGGCCTTGTCGTGCCACTGGTGTATCCAATGGTAGGCGAAAAGGCCGATGCCGATGGTGGCAAAGCAGATTACTAAAATCTTGATGGTCTTGTCCATGGCAACCGCAGAATTTTGGATTGTGGTCAATCAGCGTCCGGTTTTTTTCACAATACGCCAGGTGACGCCGGATTGCAAGGGTTTGCTTGAAAGGTCATCCTCCGGTGGCCGGGATTATATCGTGTAAGAATACAAATGGTTGTACATGCGGCAGCCGGCATGGCGTCCGGCCGGCGCGGCCATGGAAAGGAGCTTTGAACTGTGATCGACCCCGAACCGTTACGCTACGATCTGAACATTGAACCCGATCTTGAAAACTTTACTTTCAAAGGCGAGGTTGAAATCCTTTTTTCCACCGCCGGCCGTTGTAGCAAGGTGGAGCTTGACTGCCAAAATCTCGAAGTAGAAAGCTGCCGCCTTGAAGTTCAGGAGCGGACAGAGGCGTGCCGCTTTGACCTGTCGGCTTCGGACCGGCGTCTGGTAGTCCATATGCCGGAGGTTGCCGGGGGGAAATTCGCCTTGCGGGTAATCTACAAAGGATCGATCGGCAGGCAGATGACCGGTTTTTACCGCAGCGCTTACCGTGACAGAAGCGGACACCGGGCCTTCGTGGCCGTTACCCAGTTCCAGGAAGACTACGCCCGCCAGGCCTTCCCCTGTGTGGATCGCCCCGAGGCAAAGGCTGCCTTCCGGATCGCGATGGTAATCCCCGAGGGGCTGGAGGCGGTTTCCAACACCGAGATCGAAAAGACAGAGCCTCTGGCCGGTGCAAAGAAGAAGGTGACCTTCTTGCCCACCCCGGTGATGTCCACCTACCTGCTGTTTTGGGCTGTGGGACCGTTCGGCACGGTGGTTTCAGAGGATGATCCCAGGGTGAGGGTCAGGATCCTGCCCGGACAGGAAAATGCGGTGGGCAGCGGTCTGAAGATGGCCAGCCAGGCCCTGGGGTATTGTGAAGACTATTTCGGTCTTGGCTATCCTCTTTCCAAGCTCGACCTGATAGCCGTTGCCGATTTCGCTTACGGCGCCATGGAAAACTGGGGCGCCATTACTTTTCGGGAAAATCTGCTCCTGGACGATCCCGCAACGACCCCCCGCGAAGCCAGGCTTTACATGGCCGAGGTCATAACCCATGAAATCGTGCACCAGTGGTTCGGCAACCTGGTGACCCCGGACGGCTGGAAGTACCTGTGGCTCAACGAGAGCTTCGCAACCTACCTGGCATACAAGGCCGTGGATGCGGCGCACCCGAAGTGGCGCTGCGCGGATATGTTTCTTACCCGGGAGATGGCCTCCGCACTGGAACGCGACGGCCTGGAGCGCACCATCGCCATCGAGATTCCCGGCCGGGAGCAGGCGGCCATCAATGCTTCCACCGCTCCCATCATCTACAGCAAGGGAGGCAGCATGCTGCGCATGGTGGAAGGCTATATCGGCAGCGAGGCCTTCAGGGCGGCCTTAAGGGCCTATCTGAAGAAACATGCCTATGGCTGCGCGGCCAGCACCGATCTGTGGCACAGCTTCCAGGACGCTTCAGGCCTTCCGGTTGCCGATGTCATCAGGCGCTGGGTGGAACAGCCCGGATATCCCCTGCTGACGGTCGACGGCGACCGGAGCCGCCTGAAACTGCGTCAAGCCCGCTTTACCTATCTGGGCGGTGAAAAGAGACGGCAGGCCTGGCCCCTGCCGCTTCGGATCAGTTTCTTCTTCCAGGGAAAGCAGATCTCGGAGCGTACCTTGCTGATGGAGGAACCGGAGCTTGAGCTGGCCCTGGATGACAAGGCCGACGCCTGCCTGGTCAATCCGGGGCGGACAGGCTTCTGGCGCGTATTTTATGCTTCGGCCTCCATGCGTTCGGCCCTGGCGGGTCTTGCCGGCTCCGGCGCGCTCGATCCTGTGGACCGCTGGAGCCTGGAAGACGACTTTTTCGCCGCCATGCGCAAGGGATTGCTGGATATGGAGCAGTACCTGGATCTGGTGGAAGCCGTCCGGCCGTGGACTGAGCCTGAATTGCCGGTCTGTTCCACGATTTGCCGCCACCTGGCGCTGATTGAAAGGATTTGCGGGCCGTCGAATGTGCCCCGGGCGAAACAGCTTGGCCTCAGGGTGGCCCTGGCGGTTCTGGGCGCTCTCGGATGGCAGGGGAAGGCGCAAGACAGCCTGCCTGAGGTGATGCTGCGCAGCCGGATGATCTGGTCCGCGGCCCTGTTGGGAGACGGGCGGGCCGCAGCCAGGGGCGGGGAGCTTTTCGGTGCCTGGATGTCCGGAGCGCGGCTGGAGCCCGACCTTGCCGCCAGCGTGCTTAAAATCGGCGCCCGGGCAGGTGCCCTGCCAGAGGCCGAGGCCATGCTGGCCAGGCTTGAAGAGACCGCCAGCGAGCATTTGCGGATGGCCATTGCCGGCGCCCTGGGATGGTTCGGGGATCAAAAGGTGCTTTGCAAGGTGCTCGATCTGGCATTGGACAGGGTTCCGGCCCGGATCCGGCACGTGGTCTTTGCCGCAGCGGCCGAAAACCCGGCCGCCGGCGCGCAGATCCTGCAGTGGTTCGTCCGGAACCTGGAGCGTTTCGAAAAATTGCACCCGATCCTGTTTGAAAGGGTGCTGGTAAGCCTGGTGCCGTTTTGCGGTCTCGATTGTCCCGGGGATGCCTTCGGGTTCCTGGACGATTTCCTCAAGCGCCGTCCGGACCTGGAGGACGCCACTTGGCTGGCCCGGCAATGGCTGGAGGTCAACCTGGCTTTGAAAGCGATGGTCCGGGGCAAAAAGGCGTGAAGATGTGTGCCGGAGCCTGTTCAGGGCCGTGGCAGACGGTCGGCGACGGCGTCGCCCATCTGTTTTGTAGATACCGCCCGGCTGCCCCCGGGGGCTATGTCGGCGGTAAAGATTCCGTCTTCCAGAACCCGGGCCACGGCCTGTTCGATGGCTGCGGCCGGCTCGGCAAGCCCGAGGCTGTACCGCAGCATCATGGCCGCCGACAGTATCTGGGCGATGGGATTGGCGATGCCCTTGCCGGCTATGTCGGGGGCCGATCCTCCGGCCGGTTCGTACAGCCCGAAACCGTCCTGGTTGAGGCTGGCGGACGGCAGCAGCCCCATGGAGCCGGTGAGCATGGCGCACTCATCGGATATGATGTCGCCGAACATGTTGCCGCACAGCAGGACGTCGAACTGGTGCGGATCTTTCACAAGCTGCATTGTGGCGTTGTCCACGTACATGTGGTTCAGCTCGACCCGGGGAAAATCGGCAGCCACTTCTTCTACCACCTGGCGCCACAAAACCATGGTGGTAAGGACGTTTGCCTTGTCGATGGAAGTGACTTTGCCCCTGCGCCGGGCGGCGGCCCGGAAAGCCGCCCTGGCGATCCGCTCGATTTCATAGCGGTGATAGATCATGGTATCGAAGGCTTTTTCTTCGGCGCCGGTGCCCTCGCGCCCCTTGGGCTGGCCGAAGTAGATTCCGCCGGTAAGCTCCCGGACGCACAAAAGGTCGAACCCGTCTTTCACGATCCCGGGGTGCAGGGGGCTTGCCGCGGCAAGGGCCGGAAAGACCCTGGCCGGTCTCAGGTTGCAAAACAGCCTGAAATGCTTGCGCATGGGAAGCAGGGCCGCTCTTTCCGGCTGCTTGTCCGGCGGCAGTGATTCCCACTTGGGTCCGCCCACCGATCCGAAAAGGATGGCCCGGCTGTCTTCACAGGCTTTCAGGGTCGCCTCCGGCAGGGCCTGGCCGTGAAGGTCGATGGCCGCCCCGCCCACGTCGGCGTGAACATAGTCCAGGGTAAAACCGAGGTGTTTCTGGGCCGCATCCAGAACCTTGATGGCTTCGGTCATGACTTCAGGTCCGATTCCGTCACCGGCGAGTATCGCAATTTTCATCTGGAAATTCCCCGTTCCGTACTTGCCGGACCGGCCCCCGGGTTTTCCGGCGCTTCCGGCCCGATTCGACATGGTCTCGTGAATCGAAACAGGCGGCTATCTTAGATGGGAGCCCTGGCTTTGTCAACCGGCGTGCTGCCGCAATTTAGGTCCGGCCTTTGGGGGAGACGGCTACCAGCCGTAACGGGAGGCCAGAAGCATCCGGGTCGGCCGGCTGACCTCGAGCCGGTCGATCTGTTTGCGGGTCACCCAGGCTGCCTTGTCGGCGTCGTCGCCGGCTTTCAGCCTGCCGGAAACGTATTCGGCCTCCAGGTCGACGATAACATAGTGGAAAAGTATCCGTCCGGCGTCGTCCCGGACGATGCTGTCGAAAGTATGGACGGGCCGGCCGGCCCTGATGGTAATGCCCGTTTCTTCCAGTACTTCCCGCCGGGCGGCCTGCTGGAGGGTCTCTCCCCAGCGGATCTTGCCGCCGGGAATGGCCCACCGGCCCTTGGAAGGAGGATTGGCCCGGCGTACCAGCAGCACTTTTTCCCCCTTGAAAACCACGGCGCCCACCGCCGGCCTGGGGACGGCTTGTTGACTGAAGTCTGCCATCAGAAGGGTTCGAATCCCATCTGGTTCCAGGCCGCCTGCCTGATTTCCCTGTCCAGCCTGGCCAGCAGCTCCAGGTGGCCTTCTTCCCACTTGGCCAGCCAGCCGTAGAGATCTTTTTCGGCCGGATCTTGGGACTTTTCATGGCGGTGGCGGTAAAGCTCGATGGCCTGCTTTTCCATCAGCATGGCGGCCGCCACGGCGGCGGCTTCGAATTCGGCTTTTTCCAGCTGGGTCACCAGAGCCGGGGTAATGACCCGGGCCGAAAAATCGGCTTCGGCCGGGGCCGGATCCTGGATAAATTTTCCCGAATCGAGCAGGGCCTGCATTTGTCTGGTCAGAACTTCCATGTGCTTGGTCTCTTCGGCCGCCATGGCCTGGAAAAATTCCCGGACTTCCTTCTGGCTGGCCTGTTCGGCCACCTTTTGGTAGAAGGCCTTTCCATGGCGTTCCAGCAAGATGGCTTCCTTCAGGATTTCAAGAGCATTGAGAGGGGGCATTGGCTTGTCCTTTCAACCTTGTTGCGAATTATTGGGGGCCGGACAACCTCATCATAATTATCGATCGTCTTTTTGGCAACCCGGATAGATGCCTGAAGCCGATTGCAATAGACGGCTGTTTGTGTTTTTCTGGAAACGATGACCATCTATGACACAAGGCCGGCGGTCCGGCGTCCCAGGGTATCGGTCCACGGCGGCCACAGCGGCCAGTACTGCTGTCATGCCGCAGACACCCTCGATCAGGTGGTGGCGGCCTATGCAGCAGCAGGCTTCGACTGGGTGGTGATAAGTGAGCATATCCCTCCCCGGGACGACGGTTTCCTGTATCCGGACGAAAAAGAGGCCGGTTTCGATGCCCGGGGCCTGTACCGGCGGTTTGCGGAGTATTGCCGGCATTGCCGGCGGCTTCAGAGGCAATCTTCTTCTTTGAAAATTATAGTGGCCATGGAGACCGAAACCTGCGGCGACTATGCCGGCTGGGTGACGAGGCTGAAACAGGAGTTTGCTCCCGATATCGTTGTGGGAGCGGTCCACCACGTGGACGACATTCCGTTTGACTACAACCCGGAGGAGTACCGGCGGGCCATTGAAGCCTGCGGGGGCATCGAGAAGCTTTATTGCCGCTATTTCGATCTTCAGTACGCCATGATAGAGGCCCTTGAGCCCCAGGTGGTGGCCCACTTCGACCTGATCAGGATTTTCGATCCTGACTACGCAAAGACCCTGGAGGTGCCGGAGGTCAGGAAACGCTGGCAGCGCAACCTGGCCCTGGTGGCCCGGCTGCGGCTGGTGCTGGATTACAACGTGGCCGCCCTCAGAAAGGGGGCCCCGGAGCCGTACCCGGCCGCGGCCCTCATCCGGGAGGCCGGGAAGATGGGCATCGCCGTGGCCCCGGGTGACGATTCCCACGGAGTTGCCACCGTCGGCGCGGGAATCGATCAGGGCATCGGGCTTCTTGAGGCCGCCGGGTTCGGTGATGGCTGGCGCAGGCCGCTTCCCATCATGCGCGCAATTGAAAAAGCCGGCCCGGACAACCCGGCCGGCGGCCAAAAGGAATGATGATGAATCCTGCCGATTTGATCCCCATTGCCGATCCGATCGCCGTGCCCTGGCAGTGGTTCCAGGCCCTGTTGCTGGCGGGCTTTTTCATCCACCTGCTGGTGATGAACGCCATGCTGGGAACGGCCCTGATCTGCCTTGCCGAGCGGCTTCGGCCGGGGCGCAGGCCGTCACCCGGCCATGAGGTCATGGCCCGGCAGCTGCCGTTTATCATCGCCTTTACCATCAATGCCGGCATCGTGCCCCTGCTTTTTCTCCAGGTGCTGTACGGCAATTTCATCTACACCAGCTCGATCCTGATGGCCCGCTGGTGGATGGGGGCCATCCCGGTCCTTTTGGCGGTCTATGCCGGGGCCTACTGGCACCGGGGGATTTCCGACAGCCGCGCGGGGCTCAAACTGACCGTCCTTGCGGCCACCGTGGTCTGCATGCTGGCCATGGCCTTTGTTCTGACCAACAACATGACCCTGATGCTGATGCCGGAAACCTGGCGGCGATACTTTCAGAATCCGGGCGGCAGCCTCCTCAACCTGGACAATCCCATGTTCTGGCCGCGGTATCTCCACATGTTGACAGGAGCCCTGGCCATGGGCGGACTGTTCCGGGCCGTGGTTGGCCGCTGGCGGCTGCACCGCGGCAACAGGGAAGGTTCTGTCCTGGTCAAAAGCGGCCTGGGCTGGTTCGTGGCCGGTTCGGCTCTCCAGGTGGGGGTTGGCTTTTGGTTGCTGCTGGCCCTGCGGACGGAGGTGATGACCCTGATGCTTGGCAGGGACCCCCGGGCGACCACCCTGTTGATAGCGGCCCTGGCCGGGGCCGGCCTGGCCCTGATGTTTGCCATCCAGGCCAGGGTTTTGCCTGCGGTTGCGGCGGCCCTGACAACGGTGGGCGCCATGGTGCTGATTCGCGACGTGGTCCGGCGGGCCTACCTGGACGGGTATTTCGTTCCGGAACAGCTCCAGTACACCACCCGCTATGGCCCTTTTCTCTTTTTCCTGTTTTTTCTGATTGCCGGCGGAGCCGTTCTTTACCATCTCTACCGGCGGATCAGGCCTTCCTGAGTTCAGCCGCCAGGTCTTCGATCTGCCGCCTGTCCAGGATTTCTCCCAGGCGCCGGCCGCCTCTGCTGCGCTTCTTGTACGACTTCAGCAATGATTCCAGGGCCCGCACCACCTGGTGGTGGTCATAGAGCCCCGGCAGCTCGGTGGCCAGGCGTGGATGGCGGCCCAGTTTGCCCCCCACCTGGATGCGGTAACCTGTCTTTCCCTGCCGGAGGGTGCCTGAATCGCAGGCCTCTATGCACTTGCCGCAGGCCACGCAGAGGTCATTCCGGATCCCGGCCAGCTGGCCGTCTTCAAGGACTATGGCGTTTTCCTGGCAGGCATCGGCGCATGCGCCGCAGCCGGTGCAGGGCTCGGAAGTTTTCACCGGCCGGCAGGCGGCGATGATACCCACGTCCTTGATCTGGGGCTGGCTGCAGGCGTTGGGGCAGTCGGCCAGGGCCACCCTGAATTCATGGTGAAACTTCAGGGGACCGGAGACGGTGGTCCTGAGAAACGCCAGCAGACCGGCTTCGGCCAGTACCTTTTCAATCTGCTCCACAAGGGGGCCTGAGTCCAGGATCCGGTTGGGACATCCGCCGGCACCGAAGCAGGTTTCGACCCGGAACCCTTTGACTTCCTTTTCCATGCCCGCCAGGAAGCGCTGCTGGGCCGCTCTGACCTCTGCCAGGGTGACTGTTTGCTTGCCGGCAGCTTTTGCCTGCTGTTCGATGCGGCGGCGTACCTTCTTGCGGACGAAAAAAGGCACGTTCCTGACGGCGGCTTCGGCATCTTTGGTCCATTCCATCTGCTTGCTCCGTTTCATGTTTGTCCGGCTGTCGCCTTCTGTCAAAGACAATATACCAGCCAAGAGAGCTATGAATTGATCTAGATCAAACAGACCGGCAAAGCAAGAGGGATCGGAGCTGGCTGCGGTTTGCAGGATTTTTTGTAACTGAAAGCCATGGTTTGATTCTCTGTTTTATGGTAAAAGGTGAGCACCTGCTCCTGCCGATGGCGGCCGCTGAAGTCAGGTTGCCCAGTTTGTTCATCCCCCGGTAGGCTTTCCCGGGACAGTGCCCTGTCGCGGACCGGAAAGCCAAAAGCAAAGGAGCCAGTATGGCAACGAACAAAGTTACTTTTCTTCCCCATGAGATCACCATCGAAGTCGAAGACGGCCAGTCCGTGATCCGGGCGGCCATGAACGCCGGAGTCCACATCAATGCTTCCTGCGGCGGAGAAGGGGTTTGCGGCAAGTGCCGGGTGATCATCGAACAGGGGCAGGTGGAAGGGGGTATTTCCGAGCAACTTAGTCAGGAAGACCGGGAAAAGGGTTACCGCCTGGCCTGCCAGGCCCTGGTGAAAAGCGACGTGGTGGTGCGGGTGCCGGTGGAGTCGGCCATCGACCGTTCGGTCCTCAACCTGGCCAAAAAACCGCGCCGTACCGCCCGGATCAAGCAGGTGGACTTTGAGAGCATCAAGGAACAGGGGCTGTTCGTTCCGCCGGTGGAAAAGATCCATATCCGGATGGAGCCACCCGATGCCACCAACCACCAGCCTGACGTTACCCGCATGATCCAGCACCTGCGGCAGCACCACGGAGAACACGGGCTGGAGGTCAGCCTGGCGGTGATCCGCAAGGTGCCCCATGTCTTTCGTGAAAAGGACTTCGATGTCACCGTGACCATGGCCCGTCCGGTACGGCCCAGCGGCAAGACCAGAATCGTGAACGTTCAGAGCGGGGACACCACCGATCACAACCTGGCCATCGCCATCGATATCGGCACCACCACCATTTTCGGACAGATGGTGGACCTGATTTCAGGCAACGTTCTGGCCGAGTACGGCGATTTCAACGGCCAGATAAGCTACGGCGAGGACGTGATCACCAGGATCGTCTTTGCCGAAAAAGGAGACGGCCTGGATATTCTGCACAAGGCCGTAATCAAGACCATCAACAATGTCCTGGGCAAGATCATAAGGCGTTCCAAGGTGGACAAGGACAATATCTCCATGATCACCATCGCCGGCAATACCACCATGACCCAGCTGCTGCTCAAGGTCGACCCGCGGTTCATCCGGCGCTCTCCCTACGTGCCGACCGCAGGGATCTATCCTCCCATCCGGGTAAGCGATCTGGGCCTGGAGCTGGACGAGCATGTCACGGCCCTGGTCTACCCCCAGGTATCCAGTTACGTGGGCGGGGACATCGTGGCCGGGGTTATGGGCTCGGGAATGTACCGCACCGAAAAACTGACCCTCTTTCTCGATATAGGCACCAATGCCGAGGCCGTGGTGGGCAACCGGGAGTGGATGGCCTGTGCCGCCTGTTCGGCCGGTCCGGCCTTCGAAGGCGGCGGCATAAAGTTCGGGATGCGGGCCGCCAAGGGCGCCATAGAGGATTTTTCCATCGACCCGGTGACCCTGGAGCCGATGATCGTGACCATCGGGGACGTCCGGCCCAAAGGAATCTGCGGATCGGGGCTGATCACAACCGTGGCCACCATGTTCGAGTTCGGGGTGATCGACAACCAGGGCAAGTTCAACCGCAATCTCAAGACCGAACGGATCCGGGAGCAGGACGGCATCTGGGAATACGTCCTGGCCTGGAAGGACCAGACCCAGGTCGACCGGGACATCGTGCTGACCGAGATCGACATCGAAAACCTGATCCGGGCCAAGGGAGCCATCTACAGCGGGTGCATGACCCTGCTGGAGGAAGTCGGCATGAATATCGACGACCTGGAGCAGATCATTCTGGCCGGCGGTTTCGGCAGTTACGTCGACCTGGAAAAGGCCATGGTGATCGGGCTGCTGCCTGAAATAGACCCCGACCGGGTCACTTACGTGGGCAACGCTTCCCTCATGGGTGCCCGCATGGCCGCCCTGACCAACAAGATACGCCAGGAAGTGGTGGCGGTCACCGACATGATGACCAATTTCGAGTTGTCCGAAACCCCGTCTTACATGGATCATTATGTTGCCGCCCTTTTCCTGCCCCATACCGACATGAACCGGTTTCCCAGGGTCAAGGCGCGCCTGGAGCAGCTCCGCGGGGCCATGGGCTGAGCCTGGCCGGAATACGGTTGGGGATAAAGAAATCCGGGCCCGGGGCCGATGATCAAGACACGAACTAACCCCATACCGGCAAGGGACCATGGAAAGAGATTCTCTGAATTCGAAACTCAGCTGCCTGGAATTCGAGTTCGACACCCATTTCAAGGTGTTCCACGAGCTGATGGCCAACAAGGTGCTCGAGATCCTGCTGGTGGCCAGCGCCTACGATGCCTATATCCTGGAAGAAGACGGCAGCCTGGCCTCCAAGATCATCAACGAATACCGGGGCCTGAACCTCAGCCGGCCGCCCCGCCTGACCTGGGTTCCAAATGCCCGCCAGGCCCTGGAGACTCTGGAACAAAAAGAATTCGACCTTGTCATATCCATGCCCAACCTGGACGACATGGATCCTTTCGACCTGGGGCTGGCCGTAAAGCAGCGCAAGGAGCGCCTGCCGGTGATCCTGCTGGCCCACAGCGAACAGGGCCTGTATCCCGCCCCGAAAGGAAAGGACTGTTCCGGTATCGACCAGATCTTTATCTGGTCCGGAGATTCGGATCTTCTGCTGGCCATCGTCAAGAGCGTCGAGGACCGGCTCAATGTCGATGCCGATACCCGCAGCGCCCAGGTGAGGGTGATCATCCTGGTGGAGGATTCCCCTCTTTACCGTTCCTACTTCTTGCCCCTGATCTACCGCGAGGTGGTCCGTCAGACCCAGGAAGTACTGGAAGAGAGCCTCAACGAGGAGCACCGCCTGCTCAAGATGCGGGCCCGGCCCAAGATCCTGGTGGCTTCAGACTTCCAGGAAGCCATGGATCTTTACCGGCGCTACCGGCCGTACCTTTTCGGGGTCCTTTCCGATACCCGGTTTCCCGACGGCGGCAAACTCAGTCCGGATGCCGGCTACCGCTACCTGAAGATGATCAGGCAGCAGATCCCGGACCTGCCCCTGCTGCTGCTCAGTTCCGAGTCGGGCAACCGCCGCCGGGCCGAGCAGATACCGGCGGTGTTTCTTGACAAGAACTCACCCGACCTGATGGAAGAGCTGCACCGGTTTTTTCTGGACTGGCTCGGCTTCGGGGCCTTCGTCTTCCGGATGCCCGACGGAACCGAGGTGGCCCGCGCTTCCAGCCTGCGTGAGCTTGAAAAGATAATTCCCCAGATTCCCGACGAGCCGTTTGTCTACCACGCCCAGCGGAACCGTTTTTCCAACTGGATCATGGCCCGCTCGGAGATAGTCCTGGCATCCAGGCTGCGTCAGGCCAAGGCTTCGGATTTCAGGAATGTTGCCGAGATGCGGCGTTTCATCGCCGACAGCATCCATGCCCTGCGCAAGTGGCGCCAGAAAGGGGTGGTGGTCCAGTTCAACCGCAGCCAGTTCGATCCGGACATCTCTGATTTTCTCAAGATAGGTAACGGTTCCCTGGGCGGCAAGGCCCGGGGGCTGGCGTTCGTCGGCAGCCTGCTGCGCCAGTCGCCTCACCTGGCCAGCAACTTCTGCGGTATCGATATCAAGGTGCCCCAGAGCCTGGTGATCAGCACCGAGGGTTTCGATGCCTTTGTCGAATCCAACGACCTGGGGCGCCTGGCCCACAGCGATCTGCCCGACCAGGAGATAACCCGGGCGTTTGTAAAGGCCAGGATGCCGGATCATCTGGTGGAGGACCTGCGGGCCTTTCTGGAAAAAATAGACTATCCCCTGTCGGTGCGTTCCTCGGGCCTGCTGGAAGACGCCCACCATTTGCCCCTGGCCGGACTTTACAAGACTTTCATGATACCCAACAATCATCCCCGGCCGGAAGTGCGCCTGGATCAGCTGGTAAACGCCGTCAAGAGAGTCTATGCCTCCACCTGGTACCAGGAACCCCGCAAGTATTCCCGGTATACGGCCTATCGTCACCGCAAGGAACAGATGGCCGTAATCATCCAGCAGGTTGCCGGCCGGCGTTACGGCGACTTCTATTACCCGGCCCTTTCCGGCGTGGCCCGCTCCCAGAATTTTTACCCCATCGAGCGCATCCGGCCCGAAGACGGAGTGGCCCAGGTGGCTCTTGGTTTGGGCACGTTTATCTCCGAAGGCGAGGGGGGGCTCCGTTTTTGTCCCAAGTATCCCCGCATCCTGCCCCATTTTTCCAACGTGGCCGACATCCTGGAGCATGCCCAGCGCCATTTCTACGCCCTGCGCCTGGCCGGCCATCCGGATGAACTCAACTTTGAACGGGGTCTGATCGTGGAACGCCGGCAGGTTTCAGATGCCCTTGACGAGCCGCCGGTTCAGCAGCTGGTCAGCACTTTCATCGCGTCCGAGAACCGCATCCGGGACACGGCCCGGCTGGCGGGCCCCAAGCTGGTGACCTTTGCCTCTGTCCTCAAGCACGGAACCTTCCCTCTGGCCGAGCTCCTGCAGGAACTGCTGTCTGTCGGCCGCAAAGGGATGGGATGCAATCTGGAGTTCGAGTTTGCCCTCAATTTCGGGCGGCCGCCTGAAAAACCGCATGAGTTTTTCATCCTCCAGATGCGGCCCATGGCCATGGGCCAGGATCCCTTCGAAGTGGAGATCACTCCGGAACAGATCCGCAGCGCCTTCTGTTATTCCGGCCAGGCCCTGGGTCACGGCAAGAACGAGCAGATCGCCGATATCGTATACGTGGCGCCGGAGACCTTTCAGCCCGAGGCCACGGTCGAGATTGCCGCCCAGTTGCGCCAATTCAACCGCAAACTGAAGGCCGCCAACCGGCCTTACCTCCTGGTGGGACCGGGCCGCTGGGGATCTTTCGACCGCTGGCTGGGAATTCCCGTCAGGTGGGACGACATCGACGCCGTGGGCGCTTTCGTTGAATGGCGCACCAAGCTTTTGCTGGCCGACGCTTCCCAGGGCTCTCATTTCTTTCAGCACATCACCACCCAGGGCCTGCCTTACCTGACGGTCACCGAGGGCAGTGACGATTTCATCCGCTGGGAAATGATCCGCCGTCTTGAACCGGTGCAGCAGACCACCTATCTGCGGCACGTGCGCCTGGAAGGCTGCCTGCTGATAAAATGCGACGGCCGCAAGTCCCGGGGCGTGATCATGATGCCGCCGGCCTGAAAAGGGCAATCCGCGGCTGTGCTTCCTTCTGCTAAAGAGATGACCGCCGGGGCCGATATCTAGGGTGAGCTCAGATGGAAACGGACTGAAGCGAATTCAGCGCCCTGGAGGTTGGTATCCATGCAGAAGACAGAGATAATCTTTTTTGACCAGCTGGGATTCGGATGGGTGGTGGATCCCGCTATTATCAAAAAGATAAGCGATTGCAGCCGCCAGAAAGACATCCTGGTGGAAAAAACACTGGCCGACCTTTTAGCCCGCAGGCGGCGTCCCTGACCCGGTCCCGTCCGGCCGCCGCCTTGCCGGGGCGGCATCCAGCCGGCCGCCGGATGGTTTTTTACTTGCAAAAGCATGCAGAACCGCTAATTTAGAAACCATGTTCTGGATGCGTCTGATCATAGCCGGACTGGTCGTTTCCCTGACACCGGGCCTGCCTGCGGTTCCGGCGGCGGCCGGTGCCGACAAGAGCCCGCACCTGGCCAGGGCCGTGATGTGTGAAAGCCTGGCAGACTATGTTCCCCGCGGAGTGGCGGTTGTGTTTTCCATAGAAGTGGGGCGCATCTTTTGCTACACCGAGTTCGACATTGTTCCCGCCAAAACAGTTGTTTATCACAAATGGTTCCGTCGCGATCAGCTGGTGACCACCAAGCGTTTGACCCTCAAGCCTCCCCGCTGGTCCAGCTACAGCAGTATCCAGTTGCGCGAGGCCGACAAAGGACCCTGGCGGGTTGAGATAACCGATCGAAAGGGCGCGGTCCTCCACGTGCTCCGTTTCAGCTTGACGGATTGAAATGATGCTGGCCACAGATTACCTGGTCGCAACCCTGCGATGGCAGGATCTTGTAGACATCATCCTCAACAGTTATATCATGTTCAGGCTTTACGTCCTGTTCCAGGGCACCCAGGTCATCAGGGTGGTCATCGGGGTAGGCTGCCTGTGGATTTTACAGGGTATTTCACGCCAGTTGGGGCTGATCGTCACCAGCTGGGTCCTGCAGGGTATCATCGCCCTGGCAGCTTTGATCATCATCATCGTTTTTCGCAATGAAATCCGGCGAGTAATCCAGGCAAAGAATCTCAGGGTGCTGCTGTGGGGCTGGCCCCAGCACGGAGACCTGACCCCGGCCGGGGTGATCGTGGAAAGTGTCTACGAGCTGGCCCGGCGCCGGATCGGAGCCTTGATCGTGCTGCCCGGCCAGGACGATCTGACCGATCTGGTCCAGGGAGGAGTTCCCTGGGGAGGGCGGCTCACCAAGCAGATGCTGATAAGCATCTTCTGGCCGGGCAACCCCGTGCACGACGGCGCAGCCCTGGTGCGCAACGGCTTCATAGAGCGGGTGGGCGCTATTTTGCCGCTTTCCAATCGTGACGACCTGCCCCAGCGATACGGCACCCGTCACCGGGCGGCCTTGGGGCTGTCGGAAAGCAGCGACGCCCTGGTCATAGTGGTCTCCGAGGAAAGGGGCGAGGTGGCGGTCGCCAAGGAAGGCCAGCTGTACGAGATACCCGACAATCTGGCTCTCAACAAGCATATACGCCACCATTGCCAGCCGGTGGCCGGACTCGACCGGGCCGGAAGGCGCCAGAGCATCAGACTGGCCGTCGCGGCTCTGGTCTGCCTGCTGTTTGTGACCGGGATCTGGTTCCGCTTTGCCCGCGGGCTTGAGACCCTGACCACCGTGGAAGTGCCCATCGAGTATATGAACCGCGACCAGAAAGTCGAGATTCTCGACACTTCGGTCAACCGGGCGGTCCTCCACCTGACCGGCTCGCGGGCACTGATCAAGTCGCTCCGGGCCGAGCAGGTCAAGGTGTTGCTGGACCTGAGCAGGGCCGTGGTGGGTACCAACACTTTCTCGATTACGGCCGACAATGTGGTCCTTCCGCCGGGTATCAGGCTCACCAGAATAGAACCGGCAAAGGTGAAGGTCACCGTGGACCGGATCGTGGCCAAGTCATTGCCAATTCAGGTGGACTGGGTGGGGCGGCTGCCACAGGGGGTGGTTATGGAAAAAGTCACCCTTTATCCGGAATATACGGTGGTGGTGGGCCCCAGCCGGGTCCTGGCATCCCTGACCACGGTTTATACGGAAAAGATCAACCTTGGAAACATCAGGTCTTCCGGCAGGATAAGCGCCAGCCTGGTCATATCTCCGGCCTCGGTCAAGGTGGCTGCCGACAGTGCCTCCAAGGTGACCATCGAATATCGGGTAAAAACCCGCAGGGACCGGGCGCAACAGCCCCTGTCTTTTTCATGCCCGGCTTGGGCGGAAGCCGCTGCCTATTGCCGGCCGATGAATTCTTCTGTCAGCCGCCAGGCCTCTTCGTCGGTGAATTGACGGGGAGGATGTTTGTAAAAGTAGGCTGCCGGTCCTTCCAGGGCTCCCCGCAGCCCCCTTTCAAGGGCCAGCTTGGCGCAGCGGATGGCGTCTATGGCCACCCCGGCCGAGTTGGGTGAATCCTCCACCGAAAGGCGCAGCTCGATTTCCATGGGCACGTCGCCGAAAAGCCTGCCTTCCATGCGGATGAAACAGACTTTGTTGTCCTTTTGCCAGGCGACATAATCGCTGGGGCCGATGTGGATGTTTTCGCTGGCCAGGCGGCTGGCGCATACGGCCTGAACCGCCTCGGTCTTGGAAAGTTTTTTCGATGCCAGCCGGCGGCGATTGAGCATGTTGAGAAAATCGGTGTTGCCGCCGGTGTTCAGCTGATAGGTGCGCTCCAGCTTCACGCCCCGCTTGCGGAAAAGATCGGTCAGGACCCGGTGGGTGATGGTGGCTCCCACCTGGCTCTTGATATCGTCTCCGATCACGGGCAGGCCGCGCTCTTGGAAGCGCCGGGCCCAGTCCAGATCGCTGGCGACAAAGACCGGGATGTTGTTGATGAAAGCCAGCCCTGCGTCCAGGGCGCACTCGGCGTAAAAACGGGTGGCTTTTTCCGAGCCCACCGGCAGGTAGTTGAGCATGATCTCGGCCCCGCTTTCACGCAGCAGGCGTACCACCTCCTCCTTGTCCGGCTGGGGTTCGGACGAAGGCACGAAAGTCCGTTCCGGATCGTATTTGAGCATGTGTTCCGACAGGCCGTCGAGAACCGGCCCCATTTGGACCGTGGCGCCGGTTGGCGCGATTTCGGGGCAGAAGATGCGGGTGCAGTTGGGCGGAGCGAATATTGCCTCGGCGATGTCGCGGCCCACCTTGCGCCGGTCGATATCGAAACCGATGACCGCTTCGATGTCACCCGGGCTGTAACCTCCAATGTATTGATGCATAAGGCCGATGGGATGGCGTGAAGGGTCGTTTCCGTAGTAATTGATTCCCTGAACAAGGGCGCTGGCGCAGTTGCCGATCCCGACGATAGCGATTCTGATCTTGGCCATTTGGTAAAATCCTCCTTCACCAGAAGATCGCGGCTAACGCGAGAATTTCTAAAATATACATTTATTGTCCGGAATGCAACCCTGGGCGGGCAGTGTAAAAGCCGGCCGGGATCAACGTCGGCGATGGGTGGGGCTATGCTGGCTGGGCTGCCGGCACCTGTTGACAGATGGACGCACTTCTGTTTCCGGCCATTTCTTCCAGCAGGTGGTCGAAACGCTGGCGCCAGCGGTC
>JAMOUQ010000061.1 GCA_027068085.1 Desulfobacteraceae bacterium
CCGTCTTCGTCGCTTCCCTGGGGATGGATGTGCAGGTAGGGAACTTTCCGGCCGGCCCGGCGGCCCTCTTCCAGGGCCTGCATCAGCCGGTCGAAGGCCGGACAGGAGGTCCGGCCGCCGTGGAGCACCAGGATCAGCGCGTCGGACTCCAGGGCCTGGCCGACAAAGGCCTCGATCCGGGAGTCGTCGAAAAGCTGCTGACCGGTGCGGGCGGTCACCTCGATCTTTCCCCAGCGCTGATTGAAGAGCTCCACGCCGGCCGAAAGGGACGGAATTTCAAGGCTGTGGGCGCTGAAATAGCAAAGCTTCAAAGGTTTCATAGGCTTGTCCCCGTCTTGGTTGCGGACCTGGCCGCAGGCGGAACGACGGCGTCCAGGGCCGCCAGCAGCCCGTCGGCATCGCTGCAGGCGATCCACTGCTCCGGGTTGCCGACGGCTATTTCGCCCGGGGCCTTGCGCCTCAGGCTGAAGACCTTCTTGCCCCTTGCCAGGGCTTCTTTGAGCAGTTCCAGGTTGCCCCGGTTCCAGGGGCCGACGGCAAAGCCGCTGTCGATGACAAGGTCGCAGCCGGCCATCCGGTGACAGGCCGCCTCCAGGGCCGTGCCGTTTATCTTTTCCATGGGGGCCTGGGCGATGCACTCGGCTCCCAGGGAGCTTGCCACGTAGTAGTCCAGGTCGTTGGTATGGATCACGCCGGTGGCAATGGAAAAACCCTGCTTGGCCAGCAGGCGGAAGATCCAGGCTCCGCTGGCCAGCCCGGCCACCACGAAGGCCCTGCCCCGGCGGCCGTCGCCCCGCAGCTCGATGCTGCCCAGGTGACGGTTGAAGTCGGCCCCGTTGAAGTCGTAGAGCCGGGCCACGGCCCGGCCGGTGAGCACCGTCTCGGGCCGGCCCCAGGCCGCCAGGCGGCCGTCTTTGACCAGGGCCACCCGGTCCGAAACCTTGGCCGCCACGTCCACATCGTGCAGGGAGGCCACCACGGTGATGCCCCGGTTGCGGCAAAGATCGCCCAGGATGGCCATCACCTCCACCCGGTGCTTGAGGTCCAGGTGGACGGTGGGCTCGTCCAGCAGCAGGATCCGGGGCTGCTGGGCCAGGGCCCGGGCCACCAGGATCTTCTGGCGCTCGCCGTCGGAGAGGTTGGCGAACTGGCGGCCGGCAAGGTCGGCGGCGTGGACCGCCTCCAGGGCCTTTTCGACTGCCCGGCGGTCGGCAGGTCCCAGGCGGCCGAGAAAATCGGTGTGGGGGTAACGTCCCAGGGCCACGAACTCGAAGGCGGTCAGCAGGGGCGGGGTGACCTTGTCGGTCAGCACCACCGCCATGACCCGGGCCAGCTCCAGGGGCGCCATTTCTTCCAGGGGCCGGGAAAGGACCCGCACCCGGCCGGAGATGGCCGGCAGGTGGCGCGACAGGGTCCGCAGCAAGGTGGTCTTGCCGGCGCCGTTGGGCCCCAGCAGGGAGACGAAGTGACCCGGCTCCAGGGCCAGGTCGAGGCCGGAAAGGACCGCCTTGTCCTTGTAGCCCACGGTCAGGTTTTCACATTCGAGCACTGGATTGTTGTTCATGACCTTTTCCTGTTATGGCTTCGCAAAAATTGTTACGATTTGTTTCCCAGCCCAGGGCAGGGAGGCATGGTCTCTCCCGCCCAGGGGGGTATGGTCTCACAGTGCCTTTGGAGTCCGAGGGTCGCCGTTGTCAGCCAAGCGGAGCGGCCATGGGCCGCATGTCTGAGGTCCCGCAAGGGACCGAGTTTGCGGCCCATAGCGTAGCGGGCTGCTACAACGGCAACGAGGACGACAGGCAACCGGAGACCATGCCCCCTTGGGCGGGACGGTATTTTTGCGAACTTTTCAATTTTGATGGCTTGGCAGAAAGCCTTAAACCTGTTCATAGCTTCACCCTGCGTCTGATCAGCAGCCCGATCACCACCGGGGCGCCGAAAAAGGCGGTGATGGCCGAAAGGGGCAGTTCCACCGGCGCCAGCAGCATCCGGGCCGCCAGGTCGCAGAGGCTGGTCACCAGGGCCCCTGTCAGGCAGGCGGCCGGCACCAGGATGCGGTTGTCCGAGGTGCCCATCAGCAGGCGGGCCATGTGGGGTACGGCCAGGCCCACGAAGGCCACCGGCCCGGCCACCGAGGTGATCATCCCGGCCAGGGCGCAGGCGCACAGCAAGATCAGCAGCCGGAAGCGCCTGATGTTCACTCCCATGGAGGCGGCGTACTGCTCGCCCAGCAAAAAGGCGTTGAGGGGTTTCCCCAGCATGTAGATCAGCACCAGGATCAGGCCGCCGCAGGCCAGCAGGACGTAGATCTCGCTCCACTTGAACCCGGAAAAGCTGCCCAGCTGCCAGAGGACGAAGCCTTTTATCTTCTCTTTTTCCGCCAGGGCCGTCAGGATGGAGGTCACCGCGTGGCACAGGTAGCCCATCATCAGGCCCACGATCAGCAGGGTGACCCCGCTTCTTACCCGGGCCGCCACCGCCAGCACGATCAGCATCACCCCGTAGGCCCCGGCAAAGGCCGCCAGGGTGGTCATGAAAGGGCTGATCACCGTCAGGCCCACAGTCAGGGTGGTCAGCATGACGAAAGAGACCATCAGGGTGGCCCCGGAGGAGATTCCCAGGATGAAAGGTCCCACGATGGGGTTGCGGAAGTAGACCTGCAGCAGCAGGCCCGAGACCGCCAGGAAGGCTCCGCCCAGCACCGCGGCGATGGCCCTTGGGATGCGGATCTTCCAGAGGATGAACCAGGCGGTGGAATCCAGGCCGCCTCCTGCCAGGGTCCGCAGGATCTCGGCCGGGCCGATGAAGACCGAGCCGATGGCCACGTTGAGCACCATCATGGCCAGCACCAGGGCCGCCAGGATGAAAAAGACCACCGCCGGCCTCTGCCAGGCCAGGTGGGATCTGCCTTGCATGACCTGCCGGGCCGCGGTCATGATTTTCCTCCATTTGTTTTTGCGCCCGGAACGCAGGCCGCCTTTCCGGCCGGCTGCGGGTCGGTGTCGGGCAGCTCGGTGAAAAACCGGCGCTTGAAGCCCGGGTAGACGTCCGGATGGAGGATGGCGGCGATCTCGGTCAGGATTTCGTCCAGCCGGTCCCCGGACTGGACGTAGTGGGGCAGGGGCGCATAGACCTTGCCCTCTTTAAGGGGCCGCACGTCGGCCAGCAGGGGATTGATCCGCACCAGGGCGGCCTTGGAGGTGGCCCCGGTGGCCGGGGTGCGGTAGGTGAACATGATGTCGGCCTCCTTGCCGCTGTAAAGAAACCTTTCCAGGGCGATTTCGATGCACGAGGTGCCGTAGACGTCCTTGAACAGGTAGTTGCTCTGGGCCAGGCCCACCAGCTCGCCCACCCAGGCGTTGCCCGGCTCCACCAGGACCCGCTTTTCGTAGATGTCGCCCCACATCACCCGGGGATGGTATTTCGAGCCGGCGGTGCGATCGCGGATGTCCTCCAGGGCCCTGGCCACCCGGTTGAAAAAGGCCTCGGCCTGCTTTTCGCGCCCGAAAAACGGGGCCAGGAACTGGACGAAGCGCATCCGGGCGTTGAGGCACATGGCAACCGGGGTGGAGGTGATGGCGCAGGGAATTTCCAGCTCTTCCAGCATGGCGATGGCCGAGTAGTCCCAGGTGAGCACCAGCTCCGGCCGGACCTGCTTGAGCTTTTCAAAATCGATGCTGGAGGCATCTCCCAGGTAGGCGATCTGGCCGGCCTCCATCCCCTGGCGGACCTCCGGGATGTACCACTTGTCGGCCGGGTGGGTCACTCCCACCAGGGTGTCTTTCAGCACCCCCAGGGCCCGCAGGGTGGATATGTCGAAAAACCCGTAGGCCACCACCCTCTTTACCGGCACCCGCACGATCTGGCAGGGCCGGTAGCCGGCCGGGGCCGGAGCGTTGCGGGGCACCAGCACCAGGGTCCGGCCGGCGCCGTCGCGCACCTGGACAAGGCCGTCTGCCATGTGCCTGACGGCAAACTCGCCGATCTGGATGAAAGACTTTTTAGAATCAGGCTTGTTCTTGCCGCAGCCTGCCAGGGCGATGGCCGCCAGCAGGCAGGCAAGAAATATCTTCAGGCCGGTTTGCATACTGTTTCTCCGTCGGTTCTTTTTGCCGGCACCTGGTCGTAGAGGTATAAGGCAAGTCCTGCGACGAACAGGGCCATGCCGGCAAAGTAGAACGGCAGGCCCGGGTCGCGGCGCACGCTGAGCTCCAGAAACACCCGCGACGACATGCCGCCTTTTTTCTTGGGACCGAAGTTTTTCATGAAAATGCCGTAGCCGGCAAAGCGCACCGGGCAGGTGGCCTCCAGCACGGCGGTTTTGGTGCGCCGGCCGGCTGTCAGCGACAACACGGCCCGGGGCCTGACCACCCGTCCGGCGAAGGCCGGCATGCGGCCCAAGCGGTAGTATTCCGGCTTCCAGGCTACAAGCTCCAGCTTCAGGCCGGTGCCGGCCACGGCCACCGGCCGGCCCGGCACCAGGACGCAGCTTGTCACCACGCAGCTTGCCAGGTAGCTGACAAGGTAGCCTGCCAGCATCAGGATGATGGCGT
>JAMOUQ010000062.1 GCA_027068085.1 Desulfobacteraceae bacterium
GGCTGCGGGCGTCGGTCCAGTGAATCTGATCGGCGTCGATGGCGTCGGAACCGTCAATCCGCCGGACAAGCTCGTGGTGATAATTGAAAGCAATGGCCGTTCCGCCGTGTCGCACCACCTGGGTGAGCACGTCTGTCTCCTGAGCACTGCTTGCAAGATAGGCTACTCTTTCCATGGGCACCTGGAACCGGCCGGCAATCCTGCCCACCAGTTCGGCCTTGCGGCTTTCATCATCCAGAGCCAAAATCACCTTTCCGGTGGCCTGCATGCGGTCAAACGCCTTGTGATCGCGGGCCTTTATGAAAAAACGTTCTATCATCCGGCACAGCCTGGTGCCGTCCACGACGGCCTCGGCCTCTCCGTCCAGGGCGAACTGGATATGATTGGCGACAATTTCAAGAAAACGGTCCCGGCCGTAAACGTTACGCAAGGTCTCGGTCACCACGTCAAACAGGGGAGTAATGATGACAAGGCCGATCGCGGCCCTATGGAGAGTATCGACGAATTGGTCGAAGCCGTTGACCATCTTCATCTTGAACGTGGCGTATTCCACCGCTCTCCGCAGGCTGCCGGACCTGCAAAGATGCGCGATCTGCTTCAGTGCTTCTTTCAGGCTGATCTCCCCTTCGTCGAGACTTTGAATCACATCCTGCGCCGTCCGGCAGCGCCCGGTCTCCCGCGGCAGCATGGCCCTGACAAGCTCGACAAAGGGCTCTCCATGTGAGAGCGTCCCTCTCAAATCGCATATTACCAAACCTATCCCTGAAGAAGTCAACCGCATCATATCCAGTTTCCTCCCAATGACAGCATTACTTTTTCAGGCAGGAATTTATCTTTTCCGAAAGCTCTGATACCGTGAACGGCTTCTGGATGAAGCCGTTACATCCCCGCTGCATAATACTTCTCGCATGACCGTCTATAGAGTATCCGCTGGAAAGCAAAACAGGCATCCGGGAATTCAGCTCGCGGATTTTATCGAACACCTTGCCGCCGTCCATGTCCGGCATGATCAGGTCAAGGATAACCAAGTCGATGTCTTTACCCTCTTTTTCTACCACATCTATGGCGTTGCGGCCGCTTTTAACCGCGATAACCCTGAAGCCGAGCTTTTCGAGCATCTTGCTTCCCACGTCAATGATTATATCTTCATCGTCCACCAGCAAAATGGTGCCGGCCCCTTTTTCTATTTCCTCTTCATGTACTTCGGCAACTTCGGGTTGTCTTTGCGTCAGGGGCAGATAGATGTGAAAAGAACTTCCCTTGCCCGGTTCACTGTAAACGGTGATGGCTCCGCCATGATTCTTGACAATGCCATAGGCCGAAGCCAGCCCCAGACCGGTGCCGCGGGTCTTGGCCTTGGTGGTGAAGAACGGATCGAAAATCCGCCTGCGGACATCTTCCTTCATCCCGATGCCCGTATCGACGATAGAAATCTTGGCGTAATCGCCCGGAGAAAGGCTGTAGACCCGGCTTTCTTCTTTTCTGAAGCTGACCCTGGAAGTCTCCAGGTAGATATCCCCGCCTTCGGGCATCGCCTGCCAGGCATTTACCAGTATGTTGAGAAAAACCTGCTGGATCTGGGATTTGTCGGCCTCGATCACCAGGGGTTGCGGATATATTCTCTGGTGGCAGCGTACTTCCTTCCTGGTTCTGCTGAAAATTACCGCGCTGTCTGCAAGCAGCCTGTTGACATCGTGCGGTTTGACCTCGTACTTGCCACCTTTTGCCAGGCCCAGCAGTTTGCCCGTCAGGTCCGCGGCGCTGCGGACGTAATCCTCGATGGACTGAAGGTGCGCCCAGTGGGGATGGCTCTTGTCCAGATCCATTTTGACCAGGGAGGCAAACCCCTGAATGCCCATCATCAGGTTATTGAAATCATGCGCGATACCGCCGGCCAGGGTGCCAATGGCCTCGAATTTCTGGGCCTGCTGGAACTGCCTTTCCAGCTTGATCTTGTCGGTAATGTCCTCGCATACCAGGAAACGCTCACCGCTTTCCAGGCCCACCAGCAGGGTCTGCATCTGCCTCTGGGTTCCGTCGGTGCAGCGGATCGTCACCATTCTTTGCTTGGCCCGCCCCTCGGCGGCAAGCCGCATGTCATGTTCCCACATGGCCCGGATCTTTTTGCGGTACCGGTCATCGGGAACCGCCTTCAGCATCATGGAATTGACATCCGGATATTCTTCCACTCTGTAGCCAAGACGCTCTTCTATGAAAGGATTGCAGTACAGGCAGCGATTGTCTTCGGTGACCAGCAGGATTCCCAGGGGCAGTTTCTCCACCAGGGCCCTGAATCTGGCCTCGCTCCGTTTGAGAGCTTCTTCCGCCTGCACCCTGGCGGTGATATCAGTATATACCGTCACCACACCCACCAGGGAGCCGTCGATGATAATTGGCGAGCCGCCTACGATCACCCTCACGGGAGATCCGTCCTTGCGGTAGCGTACGGTCTCGAAAGGTTCGACCCGCTTGCCGGAAAGCACTTCTCTGGTCTTTTCCCTGGCCTCGGCACTACGGTCGATGCCGGCCACCAGGTCGTCGAGATCTTTGCCGATGGCCTCCTGGGGAATGTAACCGAACATCTCCACCGCACCGGGGTTCCAGTCGATAACCCGGTGTTTTTCATCCATGGTGACAATGGCGTCCGGTGCCTGGTAAAGCACGGCTTCCAGAAAACGCTGGCGCCTGAGCTCCTGTTCACTGCACCTTTGATCGGCGGTAATATCTTCAACGACCACCAGCATACGGCCGTCTTTGAGCCGGAAAGCCCGGCACTCCAGCTCTTTTTCGCTTCCGTCACGGCAGGTGATCCGGTGTCGGCACGGGCGTCCTTGTTCATCGCCGTCCGCCCCGGCTTTGCTCAGTATCTTCTGAAGCAGCCGCTCCTTGGCAAAAGACCGCCGGAACCGGCTGCCAAACTCAGCGGCATCTTCCCGGCAACAGCCGGCAAGATCGGAAAACCACTTGTTGACCAGTACCGCCGGTCCGTCCGCCGCCCGGACGATTACTCCGAAAGGAAGCCCGTCCAGCACGGCCGCGAGCAGTTCCGGGTCCGGCAAACCGACCCGCCGGCCCGCTTCGGCCGGCACCTTGCCGGCGCCGCAGACCAGGTTGCTTCCCGGTAACTGCTGCAGCTTCCATTGCAGGCGGATGTATTTGCCGCCGGAGCAACGGAAACGGCTTCGCAGGCCGGCCACTTTCTCTTTGTCTGACAGACAGGCGGCCAGTGCCTCTGCTACCGCCTCCCGGTCATCGGGATGGGCCAGGCCCGTAAGCGACTGATTTTCCAGATCCGGCAGGCCATATCCCAGGGCTGCGCCAAAGGCCCGGTTGAACTCGGCCAGCACTCCCTCTCTGCCTTTCAAAAGGACATACAATCCGTCTGTCAGCCGGAGAAAGAGGTTCCGGCTGGCCTCTGCCGTTTTGGAAATCCCGTCCGGCCCTGAAGCATTTTTTTCAGTCATGCGCGAAACCTGCCTCCGAAGAAACCTTATTTACAGTCTGGTTACCGTCATGCCCGGGTTTTTGGAAATCATCGGATGTTTTCTAGGATATATCCAGTTCAAATCAATGTCAAAACATGATGATTTCGCAAGGAGCCGGGCTGCGGGACGCTTTCCCGTCAACGCGCGGCGCGGAAATATACATTGGGGGGCCTCCGGAGATGAAGCCGGCGAAAAGCTTGCTCAAGCTTTGACGCGGATGTATATTTGATGAAGACGACTGCCAGGAGTTTCGCAATGCAACCAGCATCCGTGTTCGAAGAGACCTATCGTTACTACCTTGAACAGATCCGCCGGATCGACCTGGAAGAACGGGCGCGGACACTGGGCGCCTACTTTGAGCAGGGCCGCCTGGAAATCGCCATGTTCGACAGGCATTACCAGGTCGGTCCCGACGGCGTTTTTGAACGCCCGGGCCGCAAGCCCAATTTCGCCATCCGGGTCGTGCTGGCAAGGTACGTGCTGCAATGCCCGGCATCCCCGCCTCCTGAAGGCGACTGGGTAACCTACCGGGAATTCAGGGATGCCTCGCCGCTGTTGAGCTATTTTACGGCCAACACCAACAAGATCATCGAAAGCACCTACGCCGGGAACCTGAAGGGTCTGGAAATTGCCTGCCGCAGGCTGGGCGGCGAAAACTACCGGCTGGGACCCGAATGCGATCTGACGGTAAGGTTCTGCGCTTTGCCACGCATTCCCATCGGCCTGACCTTCAACGACCGGGACGAATCCTTTCCGGCACAGGCCGCGGTCCTTTTCCGCCGGTCGGCCGAGGCCTTTCTGGACATGGAATGCCTCTGTATCCTGGGCACCCTGCTGGCCGGCAGGCTGGTGGCCGAAGCAGGAGGCGAGTCAAAAGCACAGAAGGCTGTTTAGAAAACGATTCCGTAACAACGCCAATGGTTTTCAGGTCAGTCGCCCGAGGCCTTGTCGATATCTATGATCCGCGAATCACCGATATACTCCTTGGCGGCGTAGCGGGTTATATTGTGCAGCTTGCGGGTGATGCCGGCCATCCTTTCCACCTGGAGCCTGATTTTTTCCACCATGGTCATGTAATCGTCACTGGCGCTTGTTCCGGAATGGGCCAGCTCGGCATATCCGGACAGGGCCTGGAGAGGCTGGTTCAGCTCATGGCAGATGGCGCCGGCGGTTTCCAGGACCCCCTGAAGCTTTTCCTTCTGGATGCGTTCCCTGGCTGCACGGTTTTTCTCCGTAAGATCCAGCATCACCCCCACGCTTCCCACGATACGGCCCCTGTCGTCCTTGACCGGTGCCATGGTCACCAGAAACTCCCGCCGGGTGCCGTCTGCACAGGACAGCTCCATCTCGAACTGATGGCGGGCTTCCTTGTCCATCATTTTCAGCTCGTGCCTGCGCCAGAGAGCGGCCGCGGCGGGATCGACAGCCTCGGGCAGTTCCTGGGGCCGCTTGCCGATTATCCGGTCCCGCTTCAGGCCGAGCAGATCTCGTGAAAAAGCCCGGTTGCACCCCTGAAAGACGCCGTCGGCGTCCTTATAATAGATGGGGTTCGGAATGGTGTTCACCAGGGTGTCCATCAGCTGGAGATAGCCGCGCAGCCGCTGGTGCCGGCTGACGCCCGACCGGTCCTTTTTCCTCTCCAGGGCCGAGATCCTTTTCCTGGCCCGGGAGAGGACCTGTTGCAATCGGAGCTTTTCCCGGTTAAGGTTACGGATCCTGACGGCGGCCAGGCAGAGAGCCGCCGCCAGAAAAATCGACACGAGGCCGAGAAACAGCGCGACGTTTTGGCTCATGGCCGTTATCTCCTTTACAATCTCCAACCGGTTGCGGGCATAAGGTTCCCGCCGCCGGCGATGGAGGGTTACAGCCCGTGCGGCATAAAGACCACATCAGGCCGGTAGTCAAGGTTGCGGCCGCGATCATAACCAGGGGATCGAAGATTCTGATCACCCGCCGCCGTCATCCGCCGGAACTGGCCGGCCTGTGGGAATTTCCCGGCGGCAAGGCTATGCCGGGCGAAAGCCTCGAACAGTGCCTGGCAAGGGAAATCATGGAAGAGCTCTGCCTTGTCATCGATGTCGGCCGCCATCTGGGAAGCACCACCACCATCTCCGGCGGCAAGACCCTGGAAATCAACTTCTTCGAAGCCGCGGCAGCCTCCGGTGAAATCGTGCTGCATGATCATTCCGACGCCAGATGGATCGAGCCGGAACAGCTGCCGGAATTTGCTTTTGCGCCGGCCGACCGCAGCTTTGTCGGCCGCATATTGCAAGGGGGAATTATTCCGGATCATCCGTTTCGCGCCAGCAAAGAAAGTAGAAATACCACCTCCGGCCGACGCAGACGGTAAGATCCGCCCCCCGGGCCGATGCCCACACTATCCACGGCGGCTCGATTCCCTTGCCGCACTCGTACCTGGGCCAGTAACGGTCACCGGCTTCGTCACGCCAGGCGAGCAGCATGGGGTCGCTGCAGGTTTCGGCCGCGGCCTTCTTGGCCGCCAGGCTGGCCTTTTCGTAACTTTCCGTACCGGATTCTTCTTCCAGAATTATCAGGTCTCCCAGCACATGCCGCCGGGGTGAGTCTGAAGCTTCCACGATCGCCTCCCTGGCCGGAACAGGTTGCAATGATTGTGGCATATCCGCGCCGCCGTAACAAGCACAAACAAGGGGCTCAGATGGTCTCCACGCCGGCAAAGCCGGGCTCGTGCAGGGGGATGAGGATATCGGCCCGCTTCTTGATCTCCAGCATTATGTCGTAGGCCCGGTAGGAGTTCACCAGCGTTCCCGGCGGAATTACTTCCATTTCCATGGCCCTGACGGAGGCCGGGGGAAAGAAATTTTCCCGGATCACACAAAACCCCGTGATGATGGCCAGGCCCCTGTCGGTATCGACCGCCACCGACAGGCCGCCCTCTGTATGAACCGGGGTGTGGATCAACCGGATGCCTTCGGCCGCCCGGACATCGGAATCGACCACCTCGATCTGCCCGTTTTCTTCCACGTCCTCGATGTAGTCTTCCAGGTAGCGGAAATCCAGGGGGTGGGGATCGTGAATCCTTTCAAGCTCCCTGCGGTGAACCATGAAACGGGCGTTGCAACACTTGTAGTCGTTTTCGCAATGATCGTTGTGCAGGTGGGTATGGATGACAAGATCGATATCTTCCGGTTTGAGCCCCCAGCGTTCCAGACCTTCTTCAAAGGTATGGATCCTGCCGCCGATGGCCTCCTGGCGGTCATCTGAGATTATGGGACTCATCTCGCCGGTATCCACCAGGATCTTGCGGTCCCCTCCTTCCAGGTACCAGCAGTAGATCGGAATCACGTATTGCTTGCCGTAATCGTGCTGGTAGGTCATCATCCCCTTGTCGAAGATCTTGGTCCCCATGACGATGGGGTGAATCCTGTAAGTTGTCATGGCAGCATTCTCCCGGTTTAAGGTTCCAGCCCTTCCATAACCTTGTGCAGCTTGAGGGCCTGCACCAGATAGCCCTTCAGCCGGGCCTGGACCTTGCCGTAAACCGTGTCCTGCGGCCAGTTGCCCCTGGCGTCGGGCCGGCCGGCCGGGATTCCGGTAAGAATCTCGATCCCTTCCTCCACCGTTTCCACCGCCCAGACGTGGAACATGCCCCCGGACACGGCTTCGACCACCTCCGTTTTGAGCATCAGGTTCTGGACATTGGATCGTGGAATAATGACCCCCTGCTTGCCGGTCAGACCACGGTTGTTACAGACGTCGAAAAAACCCTCTATCTTCTGGTTCACCCCGCCGATGGCCTGAATGCGTCCCTTCTGGTCGACCGAACCGGTAACGGCGATGCCCTGGGAGACGGGCAGGCCCGAGAGGCTGGACAGGATCGCGTAAAGTTCGGTGGACGACGCGCTGTCGCCGTCGATTCCGCCGTAGTTCTGCTCGAAGGTTATGCTCACCGACAGGCACAAGGGGTGTTTCTGGGCAAAGGTCCGCCCCAGATAGCCGGACAGGATCAGGACTCCCTTGTCGTGGGTCTGCCCCGAAAGGCCGGCCTCACGCTCGATGTTGATCACCTTTTCGCGGCCCATGAAGGTTTCGGCGGTTATCCGGGACGGCCGCCCGAAGGCCATGTCGCCCAGCTGATGAACCGAAAGGCCGTTGACCTGGCCGGTCACGGCTCCGTCCAGGTCTATGACAAGGGTGCGGTCGGCATAGGCTTCCTGGATCTTTTCCTCGTGCAGGTTGTGCCGGAAACGGTGTTCCTCGAAGGCTTTGACCACGTGCTGCTCGGTTACCAGCTCGGCCTGCTGTTGCCTGGCCCAGTAATCGGCCTCCTTGATTATCCCCACGATGGGGCCGAAACGTATGGAAAGTTTTTTCTGGCTGGCGATGAATTTTTCACCGAATTCCACCACGGCGGCCACCCCCTGGGGGGTGAAATGCAGCAGGTCGTTTTCCCGGCACACCCGGGCGATGAAACGGGCGTACAGTCCGACCGTCTGCCGGTTACGGTCCACCTCGTAGTCGAAGTCGGCCCGGACCTTGAAAATCTTGTTGAAACGGCGGTCGTGGTTCTGGAGCAGGAAAAATGTTTCGTAGTCGCCGATCAGGATAACCTTGACGTCCAGGTCGATGGGCCGGGGACGCAGGGAAGCCGTCAGGTACGGGCCCAGGCTGCCGGGATCCTCGATATAGAGCTGCTTGTTCTGAAGAGCCCTTTTCAAAGCCTCCCAGACGCCGGCATTCATCAGGACCGACTCGATCTCCATGATCAGGAATCCGCCGTTGGCCTGGAGCAGGGAGCCGGACTGGACCCTGCTGAAATCGGTCGTAACCGTGCCCATGTGGGAACGTTTCTCGATCCAGCCGAAGACATTGGGATAGGTGGGGTTGGGCTCGAAAACCACCGGCGCGCCCTCGGCCCCCCTGCGGTCCACCAGGACGTTTATCCGGTAGCGCCTGAAAAAATCGCCCGGCTCCTCCCGGACCAAACGGGACAGGGGGTCCTCGGAAGCATCCGAGCTGGACGGCAGAAAACGGTCGACGTTTTCGACGATATCGGCCTGGAGGGCATCCAGGTATTGCCGGACACCTTTCCAGTCGGCGTAATCATCCTTGAGGATCTGAATTCTTTCCTGAACGACTCCCAGGGCCACCTGTTCCATCAGCCGGTCTATCTCGCCCCGCAGGGCCTGACGGAGTTTCTGAACCTGGCGGGTCGTATCCTCCAGCATGCCCACCAGCTTGCGGATATCGGCGTCGATGGTTTCGCGGGCTTCCCGGTCCAGGCCCTCGTAGTCCTGGCGGCTCATGGGCTTGCCGTCTTTGAGGGCCACCACCCGGTATCCCTCGGCCCCCTTGGAAAGGGCCAGCTGTCTTTCGCCGGCGGCCTTTTCTATCTTTTCCAGCAGCTTCCGCTCGTCCTGCTCGTAACGCTGCTCAATGGCATCCCGTTCACGCCCGAAACTTTCCTGCTCGAAAACCTCGGCCAGCTTGCGCCTCAGGGCCCCTATCAGCCGCTGGATCTGACGGCTGAAAAAGACCGCCTTGCCCGGCGGCAGGGCCACCGCCAGGGGGCGGTACTCGTCCTGGAAATTGTTGACCATGCACCAGTCGGACGGAATTTCAAGGTCTGCGGCATGCCGGGTGACCAGGTCGTTGACGATGGTGGTCTTGCCGCTGCCTTCCCGGCCGGTTACAAAGATATTGTAACCGGCGCTGTCCATGTTCAGCCCGAAGGTCAGGGCCTGGACGGCCCTTTTTTGGCCGATGACCTCGTCCAGAGGCTCGATTTCGGCGGTACTGGCAAAATCGAAGAGACTATGGTCGCAGCGATGCCGCAGTTGGGCCGGGGCGAGTTCGAGCTTGTCTATGGCGTTCATGGAAGGTCTCCTTTGCTGCATTGCGGGGGTCAAAAGGGGTCGACATCTGCCACCATATCAGGTATGTTTGGCCAACACAACCACCTCATATGGTAGCCGGATCATGAATATTGAATGCAATGGTGCCACCGCCGTCGATATCATAGTCGACGGTATCCGTCTCGAAGCCGCCTGGTACGGTCCGGCGGCCGACCAGGTTCCCACCCTGGTCTTTCTGCACGAAGGGCTGGGCTGTCTGGCCCTCTGGCGCGATTTTCCCTACCGTCTGGCAGAAGCCACCGGTTGCAGTGCCTTTGTTTACAGCCGGCAGGGATACGGCCGCAGCGACCCGGCCCGCCTGCCCCGCACGGTCGATTTCATGCACCACGAAGCTCTCAGGGTGCTGCCCGGGGTCCTGAGGGCGGCCGGAATCCGGCGCGCTGTCCTGGTGGGCCACTCCGACGGCGGTTCCATCGCCCTGATATACGCCGGCAGCGGCATGCCCGGTATCGAACTGCTGGGCGTGGTGACCGAGGCGGCCCACGTCTTTTGCGAAGCCGTAACCATAAGCAGCATCATCAGGGCCAAACAGGACTTCGAGGCCGGCGACCTCAGGCAACGCCTGGCGCGTTACCACGGCGACAACACCGACGGGGCCTTCTACAGCTGGAACGGCCCCTGGCTCGATCCGGACTTTTTGCACTGGAACATCGAGCCCTACCTGGCGACGGTGACGGTTCCGGTCCTGGCGATCCAGGGCGAAAATGACCCCTACGGCACCCAGGCCCAGGTGGAGGCCATCATCAGAAACACCGGGGCCGAGTCCCTGATCCTGCCCGACTGCGGCCACAGTCCCCACCTTCAGCAACCGGCCGCGACCCTGGAAGCCATGGCCAGGTTCATCCTGGGACTGAACGGGTCCGTGAAATCATGACAGGCGGCCCGCGTTTTTGCGGCCGGACGGGGACAAATCCGGCCGCCGGCCTTGACTGAAACGATTTCAGGATTAACCATTAAACCGGTGGCGGTTTGGGAGCAAACTTTGCGGGGCAAAGCCGCACGCGGCTGCGGCGGCCCGCAACCAAGATAACGTTCAAGGAGAGTTGCAATGCCGATTTACGAATACCTCTGCAAGGACTGTGAATGCCAGTTTGAACACCTGAAGCTTTCCGCCGGAGAGGGCGATCCTCCATGTCCTTCCTGCGGCAGCTCCCGGGTAAAGAAGCTCATGTCGGCCGGGGCCGTCAGACCCGACGGCATCCCCAGGGGCTCGGGCGGATTCAAGGCTCCTTCCTGCGCTCCCGGCGGCTGAGGTATATGAGAGGGCTTCCGGGCGAAGCCTGACAGTCTTTTCGCCGCCGCCGTTGCCGGCCTTTCCCCCGAACATCCGAGCGCACGGGATTTCAAACCCGGTTCTTTGGCAAAGACCAGGGTCCTGAACTGTCACGCGCAGCAAAAACAGAAGACCGGCAGCAAAAAGGAAAGGACAAGGCGAAAAAGGATGAGTGACGTCTACCACAAGCTTGCAGATCACCTCGACAGTCTTCCGGCCGGTTATCCCAGGACGGAAAGCGGTGTGGAAATCAGGATTCTCAGGCATCTTTTCACCGAACAGGAGGCCGTGATCGCCACCGCCCTTTCCATGTCGGCCGAGCCGGTGGAAAGCATAGCCCGGCGCCTGGAGATGAAACCGGAACAGCTCGCTCCGGTTCTGGAAAGCATGTCCCGCAAGGGACTTATTTTCAGGATCAGGAAAAAAGGCTCTGCCCCGCTCTACATGGCGGCCCAGTTCGTAATCGGCATCTGGGAATACCACGTCAAGGATCTGACGCCGGAACTGATAAGGGATTTCAACCAGTACGTCCCCCACCTGATCGAGTACTGGAAACGGCAGAAGACAAAGCAGCTCAGGGTAATTCCGGTTTCAAAGAGCATCGAGGCCCGGATGACGACAATGCCTTACGAAGAGGCCGAAACAATCATCCGCAGCCAGTCCAAGATAGTGGTGGCCCCCTGCATCTGCCGCAAGGAGCACAGGATGGCCGGAAACGGATGCGACTATCCCCTTGAGGTCTGCCTGACTTTCGGCACCGGCGCCTCCTACTATGAAGAAAACGGCCTGGGCCGCTCGATATCCCGGCAAGAAGCCCTGGAAATCCTGCAAAAGGGGATGGACGCCGGCCTGGTGCTGCAACCCGGAAACTCGCAGAAACCGCTCAATATCTGCATGTGCTGCGGTTGTTGCTGCCAGATCCTCAAAAACCTGAAAAAAATGGACCGGCCGGCCGAGCTTGTCTGCAGCAGCTACCATGCCCGGGTCGTTCCGGAAAACTGCACCGCCTGCGGGCTGTGCGCCGAGCGCTGCCACATGGATGCCATTTCCGTCGAGGACACGGCCGTGGTGGATCTTCAACGCTGTATCGGCTGCGGTGTCTGCGTGGCGGGTTGCCAATTCGACGCCCTGGCCCTGGAGGCCAAGCCGGAACAGGAGCGCTGGGTGCCTCCGGACAACGTTTTTGAAACCTATCTGAACATCGCCAGGGAACGCGGCCTGCTGTAGAAAAAGACGGCTAACGCAGGCCGCGCTCGGCCTTGATGGCCTCGTAAGCGTTCTGTATCTGCCTGAACTTTTCTTCAGCCAGCCGGATGAATTCCTCGGGCAGGCCCTTGCCGGCGATCTTGTCGGGATGGTAGGTCTGCACGAGCTGCCTGTAACGCCGCTTGATCTGCTGATCAGAATCTGATGGCCGGCAGCCCAGCACCTCGTATGGCCGGTCGTCCGGGCGGATGTACCTGGAGGCTATGGCCTGGTACTGGAATTGGGAAAAGCGGAAAATGGCGGCCGCCGATTCTATCATCTGTTTTTCCATGGGGCTCATCTGTCCGTCTGCCACCGAAACCCGGAACAGAATGTCGACCATCATCTCCAGCATCTGCGGCCGGGCGTGGAACAGCCGGTAGAACTGCCTGGCAAAATCCTCGAATGCCGCCGGAGAGTTCAGGGCGGCGTTGAAGATATTCATGGCCACCTGGAGACTGCCGGAATCCAGGCCCAGTTCGAAGCGGGCGAACTGCTCGACTTCGGCCAGCTCCCGGCGCGAGATGCGCCCGTCGGCCCTGACAAGCTTGGCCAGCATGGAGAATGCGGCCACGAAAAAAGCCAGCTGGGACTGCTCTACCCCTGACAGCCGGTCCCGTTGATCTTCCGGAAGCTGCTGGTTATTCTGGTCGAAGATGTGACCGAAAACCGCCCCGGCGACTGCTCCCAGAGGACCGCCGAGGGCGAATCCGATGGTGCCGCCCACCAACTTGCCTATCATTGCCATTGTACGGGACACCTCCTTGATGCCGTCCTGAAAACCGCTCTTTATGTATCACTTCAGCGCCGTTATTGCCAGAAAGCATGTGGCAATTCCGGCCGCCGCGGCAACCCGGGGCGCCAAGCAGTCCCTGCGGCCGCAGGCATCCGGCAGGCAACGAGTTCACGGCCGGAACGAAATTTGCACTTGCCATGCCTTCGATTACCTTGTATTACAAGTAGTAATATCGATCTTTAGCCACGCCTAGCCCATCGCCGACCACCTTGCCTGGAGGTGCCGCTTCAATCCAGGTCGCCGCGGCATGAGGTCCGCCGGGCCTGAAGCCGGCCATGCTTCAGGTGCCGCAAGCGGTTATCGCGCTGTCGAAAAGCTTAAAGGAGTTGAGCATGTTTAGCTGGTGGAACGATTTTGACGCTGTTGCTGCCTTCGGCATATGGATGCAGGGCGCCGCCGCCCTGCTGGGGCTCGTCTGCGCTTTTGCCGCCATGGCCCTGCTTTCCAGGGGCAGGCTTCTCTTGCGGCTGGTGGCTGAAAAAGACCGCCAGATGGAAACCCGGGTGAAATCTGCTGAGAAATCAGCCGTAGAAACCCGCAAACAACTGCAGGCGGCCAGAAAACAGGTCGATGCCGTCGAGGAACAAAAACGCCTGGCCGAGATGGACGCTGAAGCCCTGCGCAAGGAACTGGACCGGCTGCATCAGAAATTCACCGCGGCCCAGCAGGCCCTGAAAGAAGCTCCTTCTTCAGCAGGCCGCGTCTCCCGGAGCCTCGAACCGGGCAAAGACACCCAGGAGGACATCCTGGAACCCAAGCAGGTCGAAATTCTGATCAAAACCCTGCAGAACGGCCCCAAGGGAGAGCTGGACATCGTGTCTTTGCTGGGCAACGAGACCTCCCTCAAAATGGCCCGGGAACTGCATAAAATCCTTTCCAAACAGGGCTGGATGGTTTCCCAGGTGATCGAAAGCGCTTTTTCGAGCGAACCGGAAGGAATCATCCTGGCGGTGCACAGCAAGCAGACCGCCCCGTCGTACGCGACCTTTCTCCAGCGGGCCTTTACCACCATCGGCCTGGAAGTATCGGCCAGATCGATCAAGAAATACCGGGAATGGTCTTTGACCCTCATCGTGGGCAAGCTTGAAATCTGAAACAGGAAGAAAACAGTCATGGCTAACGGACCTTCAACTCTGAAAAAGATGAATTCGACCATATCCAGGCTGCAGCTGGTAGTAGTGGTATGCGCCCTGCTGGCCATGCTGGCGTCAGTGGCTTCTTTCCTCGCCAATCTGCGGGCAGCCAGGCTGAGCAGGCAGCAGGCGGCCGCCCTGCAGTCCCAAAGCCAGGGCAACGATTCGCAAATCGAGGCCTTCAAGTCCCAAATGGCCAGACTCCAACAGCAGATCGCCAGCCTGGAAAGCCAGCTCAGGGCAAAACAGGCAGAAAACCAGCAACTGCGCGCAGCCCTGGCCAAGCTCAAGGCAAAGCTTGCCGCCAAGCCGGCGGCCCCTTCAAAACCGGCCGCAAGTCAGCCCGTGGTCAAGCCCGAACAGGGCCCGTCGGAACCCCCGGCTCCTGCACCGGCCAAACCGGCCGCAGGCGAGGCTGAAAAAACGGTCAAGCCAACCACAAAACCGGCCCCGTCACCAAAACCGGCTCCCGAGGCCAAACCCGAGGCTCCCAAGACGGAACGGCCCGCGGCAAAGCCCGTCCCTGCCGCCGGTCAGGTGCCGGCCGCCAAACAACCGGCTGAAGCCGTCGCTCCTGCTGCCCCGCAACCGGAGCCGGCACCGGCCAAACCGGCTGCCGCCGAGGCTGCTGAATCAAAAGCGAAACCTTCTGTCAGCGCCGTAAAAGACGGCCAGAAGCCGGTTACCGCCCCGCCGGCCCCAAAACCGGCCGGTGAAACCGGACAAAAAGGCCAAGAGAGCATGCAGGCGCCCGTCAAGGTTCAGCAGGCCGGACAGCCGCCTGAAGCGGCAAAACCGGAGACCGAAAAAGCCTCCGGGACCGAAACCGGGCCGGAGCCCGGAGCCACCGAATCCCCTGCCCGGCCGGCCCAATAGCCGGCCCGATAAACGAACGGCGCTCTGTCTTCGCGTTTAGTCCTGCAGAACTGAAAAAGGCCAGGGAAAAATTCCCTGGCCTTGCTTTTTGGATGGTGCCGAAGAGAGGACTCGAACCTCCACGGGGGCATCCCCACCAGACCCTGAACCTGGCGCGTCTACCAGTTCCGCCACTTCGGCACGAAAAGAATTCAACCACCCTGAAAAAGGTTGAATTCCATTGGAAGATGACTTATCTAAATGTTTTTGCTTAATGTGTCAAGCAGATAATTGCGAGGGCGTCAAGTTCTGATGAAAATAATACAATCACTTGAAGAAATTGAAAAACCTTTTCAAAACGCTGCCGTCACCATCGGAAATTTCGATGGTGTCCACATCGGCCACCAGGCGCTTTTTCATGCCACCATCGAAAAAGCCCAGGAAATCCGGGGCACTTCGGTGGCCCTGACCTTTGAACCCCATCCCCTGCGTGTCTTGAAACCCGACGGCCATCCGCCGCTGATCACCCTTTACGAGCAGAAATGCGAACTCATCGAGCGCACCGGCATGGACGTGCTCATCTGCATACCATTCAACCGCGAGTTTGCCGCCATCTCGGCCCGCAGCTTCGTCGCCGACCTGCTGGTGGAAAAGATCGGGACCCGGGCCATCGTCGTCGGCAAAGACTATACTTTCGGCCGCAACCGCGAGGGCAACGTCGACCTGCTGCGCAGGTTTTCCTCTGAAATGGGCTTCGAACTGGTGGTTCTCGACTGGATCCAGACTCTCAACGGCACGGCCGGCCGCATCAGCAGCACCAGGATCAGGGAACTGGTTCAGCAGGGGCGGGTGGGTCAGGCCCGCAAGCTGCTCGGCCGCTGGTATCAGATCCGCGGCACCGTGGCCCGGGGCCGCAACCGGGGCGGAAAGCTGCTGGGCTTTCCCACGGCCAACATCAACCTTTACGACGAGCTGTGCCCCAAAACCGGAATCTATGCCGTGACGGTGGAGTATGCCGGCAACAAATACGGCGGGGTGGCCAACATCGGCTACAGCCCCACTTTCGGTGATCATATATTCACCGTGGAAGTCCATATCTTCGATTTCGACCAGCAGATCTATGATCAGCCTATCCGGGTCAATTTCATCGAAAGGCTAAGGGACGAAAAAAAGTTCACCTCTGTCGAGGAACTGGCCCGCCAGATAGAAAGAGACGCCCGGCAAGCCCGCCGGATCCTGGCAGATTTGACAGACTTCAAAGCCTGATCCCGGGTTTCCAATCAAGGCGGGCGGTCCCCGATACCGGTCCGCCATATCCGGCTTCCGGCGGACCACCAGAAGAATCCTATGGGTAAAAAGTTACTCATATCGCTGTTGATCGGCAGCGCCTTTTCGGCCCTGGCCCTGTGGCTGGCCCTGCGCAACGTGCCCCTTTCCGAGCTTGCCGCCTACATGGGAAGCATAGACCCGGCCTGGACGGCTTTCACCGTCTTGCTGGTGCTGCTGAGCTTCGGACTCCGGGTCCTGCGCTGGAAGCTGATCCTGCACCCGGCAGCCAGAATCACCTTCTGGGACGCTTTCCACCCCCTGATGATCGGTTTCATGATCAACTGCATCCTGCCCGGCAGGGTCGGTGAACTGGCCCGGCCGGCAATTCTCAGCCGCAATCGCAAGATCCCCGTTACCACCGGTCTGGCCACCGTGGCGGCCGAAAGGGTAATGGACATAACCATGCTGATGATCCTCTTTGTGCTGGTTATGACCAGGGTTTCCATATCCCCTTCCCTTGACATGGTCTTCGGTAAATACCATCTTAACCGCGGAACATTGCAAACCGTCGCCCTGGCCATGGCCCAGGTGGCCGGGATCTTCATCCTGGCGCTGGGCCTGATCGGCTTCGACCGCACAAGGGGATGGGGACGGGCCGTCATCGGGAAAATTGCCGCCCACCTGGAGAAAAGGCCCGGTACGGCTGCCCGCTTTCTGCGTCGCGGCTGCATCCTCCTGCTGCGGATCATCGACAACGTGGCCGCCGGCCTGGCCCTGGCCAAAGATCCCGGCCGGCTGGCGGCCTGTGCCGGGCTGACGGTCCTGGTATGGACCACGGCGGCGGTGTCCTATTACACCATGGCCCTGGGGTGCCCGGGAATAGAACTTTCCCTGGTCCAGATCACCACGGTGATGGTAATCATCTGCTTTGTCATCGCCCTGCCTTCCGTTCCGGGGTTCTGGGGCCTCTGGGAAGCCGGAGGGGTGTTCGCCATGGCGATCTTCGGGGTGAATACAACCGACGCGGCCGGCTACACTCTGGTCAACCACGCGGTCCAGATGCTGCCGGTCATCGCCGTGGGGCTTATTTCAGCCATGGTGACCAGCGTCAACATCTGGCAGGTTTCATCTCCCGTGCGGAACCTGCCGGGATAGATAAGGTTTTGAAAATGGAATTGAAAATTCTCACTTTTCCGGACCGTTTCCTGAAGACCAAGGCCAGTCCGGTAACAGATATCGACGGCAGCCTGCAAAAGCTGATAGACGACATGGCCGAAACCATGTACCGCGCCCCGGGCGTGGGTCTGGCGGCCATCCAGGTGGGAGTGGACAAAAGCCTGCTGATCTACGACATCAACCCGTCCGACGATGACCAACGCCGCCTCCGGGTGCTGATCAACCCGAGGATAGTCACCAGCGAGGGGGAAATACTGTCGGAAAACGAAGGCTGCCTCAGTGTTCCCGACTTCAGGGCCGACGTGAAACGGGCCGAAAGGATCCTGGTGGAAGCGGTCGACCGCGAGGGCAGACCCCTGCGTTTCGAAGCCGAAGGACTGCCGGCCATAGTCCTGCAACACGAGATCGACCATCTGGACGGGACCCTCTTCATAGACCGGATAAGCGCCTTGAAGAGACAGATGTATGCCCGGCGAATCAAAAAAAAGATGAGATCCGGAAATGAATAGGAGCGAAGCCAAGATTGTATTCATGGGCACGCCCGATTTCGCCGTGCCCGCCCTGGAGGCGATCCACGGGGCCGGCTTCACCGTCTCCCTGGTGGTTACCCGGCCGGACAGACCCAAGGGCCGCGGAAGAAAGCTCAGCCCGCCGCCGGTCAAGACCGCGGCCGTCGGCCTGGGCCTTGAAACCGCCCAGCCCGCGACTCTCAGAACCGACCGCTTCATCGAACGGATAGCGGATATCGGGCCGGCCTTCATCGTCGTGGTGGCCATGGGCCACATCCTGACGCCGGAACTGATGTCCCGGGCGCAATTCGGCGCCGTCAACCTCCACGGCTCCCTGCTGCCCAAGTATCGCGGCCCGGCCCCCATCCAGTGGGCCATCATGAACCGCGAACCGGAAACCGGGGTGACAACCATGCAAATGGACGCCGGGGTGGACACCGGCGACATCCTCCTGCAGGAATCCACCCCCATTTTGCCGGACGACACCGCCGCCAGCCTCCACGACCGGCTGGCCGGAATCGGGGCCCGGCTGATGGTTAAAACCCTGGACGGCCTGCTGGCCGGCACCATAGTTGCCCGCCCCCAGGACCACAGCCGGGCAAGCTATGCCCCGGCCCTCAGCAAACAGGACGGACAGATCGACTGGCGCAGGCCGGCGGCGGCCATCGAAGCCTTCATCCGCGCCATGACCCCCTGGCCCGGAGCCTGGTTCATCTGCGACAAGAAACGATACCGGGTTTTCAGGGCCCGGGTGATACCCATGGAATGCCGGGCGGCCCCGGGGACCATCCTCCGGGGCTTCAGCGATGAGCTGCGGATCGCAACCGGTCAAGGGGCCCTGTCGATTCTCGAAATCCAGGGAGCCTCCGGCAAAAGACTCGCCATCAGGGACTTTTTGCGCGGCTGCCGGCTCGAACCCGGCCTGCGGGCCGAATCTTCCGACAGCTGCCCGCTGCCATGACTGTCGAACCATGAATTGCGCCCGCCATCTGGCTGCCCGGCTGCTCGTGGAAATGGAACGCCGGCGCTGTACCCTCGACCGCCTGCTGGAAAATTATTCCGGCCGGATTGAAAAGCTCGCCTACAGGGACCGGGCCCTTTTCCACAACCTGGTTTACGGCGCAATACGCTGGCAGGGCAAATTAGACAGTATTCTGGCTGGTTATTCTCGCAAACCTATTGCAAAACTTGATGCCGGCGTGCGCGTGGCCCTGCGCCTGGGGCTGTTTCAGATCCTCTACCTGGACCGGGTGCCCGACTCTGCGGCGGTCAACACCGCGGTTGAAATCGCCAAGGATCTGTCCGGCAAATGGACCGGGGCCTTTGTCAACGCTATCCTGCGCAGCGCCCTGCGCGGCAGGGACGCCACCGGGCTGACTGACCGGGAAAAGGACCCGGCAGCCCGCCTCGCCGTGGCCGAGTCCATGCCTCTCTGGCTGGTCCGGCGCTGGATACGGCGTTTCGGCTTCCGGCAGACAGAACGGCTCTGCCGGTTTCTAAACCAGGTGCCGGATATCGTTCTGCGGGTAAACCGCCTCAAAACAGGCCGGCGCAAGGTCCTGGAAGCGGTAAGGCCCCATGTACGGCAGGCGGTCTGCTGCCGGGCCGCCCCCGACGGCATCATGTTGCGGGGTATCGGCCGTCCGGTAACCGAGCTGCCCGGCTTTGACGATGGATTCTTCCAGGTCCAGGCGGAAGCCTCCCAGCTGGTGGCCCTCCTGCTGGAGCCGGAGCCGGGGATGAAAATCTGGGACGCCTGCGCCGGTCTGGGCACCAAGACATGCCAGCTGGCCGCCATGATCCGGGACCGGGGAAAAATCCTGGCCACCGACAACAATAGGCGCCGGCTGGCGTCTTTGGGCCGCGAAACCGTCCGCCTGGGCATCGGCTGTATCAGAACCAGGGCCATGGATCTGCTGGCAACAGGAAAGAATGGCCCCGGAACGGAATTTGACCGCATCCTGCTGGATGCCCCCTGCTCCTCCCTGGGCGTAATTCAGAAAAATCCGGACGTCAAATGGACCTCCGGCCCGGAACGCCTGGAGGAAAACGGGCGGCGGCAGCTTGCCATGCTCCGCCGGGCGGCCCGTTTTCTGCGCCCCGGAGGCATCCTGGTCTACTCCGTCTGCAGCTTTGAGCCTGAAGAAACCACCTGGGTGCTGGAGAGATTTTTGAAAACCGAAAAGAAGTTTGATATATATCTTCCCCGGGACTTCCCGTGGCTGCCCGATGCGATCACCCCGGCAGGATTCTTGCAGATCCTGCCCCATGAACACGGAACGGACGGCTTTTTCGCCGCCGCCGTCAAGCACCGCACCTGAACCGGACGAAAGCAAGCCCATGCCGGTCTACGAATACACAGCGCTGGATTCCAGGGGAAAGACCGTCACCGGTATTATCGATGCCGAAGGCGTGGCCGCAGCCCGGCAGAAAATCAGGGCCGCGGGCAACTATCCTGTGGATATCCGTCAGATAGGCGATCAGGGCCAGCGCCAGACCCGGAGCCGTCCCTCGGCCCTTAGCTCGCTTTTCGGCAGGATAAGGCCGGTGGAAGTGGCCGTCATGACGCGCCAGCTGTCCACCCTCATCAGCGCCGGCTTCCCGCTGGTAACGGCCCTGGATTCCCTTGTGGAACAGGTTCGTTCAAAGACTTTCAAAAAGGTCATCGCCGGCATCAAGGATGCCCTGGTGGAAGGCAGCAGTTTCGCGGACGCCCTGGAGAAATACCCCCAGGTGTTTTCCCAGCTCTATGTCAACATGGTACGGGCCGGGGAGACTTCGGGCACCCTCGAAATCGTCCTTTTAAGGCTGGCCGACATCACCGAAAGCCAGCAGGCCCTCAAGGCCCGGATCCAGACCGCCATGCTCTACCCGGTCATCATGACCGCGGCCGGCTCCCTGATCCTGCTGTTCCTGTTCATCTATGTGATACCGAACATAACTTCCATCTTCGAGGACGTTCATCAGGTGCTGCCCCTGCCGACCAGGATCCTGATAAGCACCAGTGAAATCGTTAAATCCTTCTGGTGGATCGGCCTGATACTGGCGGCGGTTGCGGCGGCGGCCCTGCGTGCCGGGCTCAAGACCGCCAAAGGCCGCAACATTTACGACAGGGCCATGCTGGCCATGCCGGTTTTCGGCGCCATCACCTCCAAGGCGGCCGTGGCCCGCCTGGCCCGCACCCTGGGCTCGCTGCTCGACAACGGGGTTTCAATGTTGCCGGCGCTTCAGATCGTGGAAAACATCGTCGGAAACACCCTGCTGGCCCGGGCCATCAAGGACGCGGGCGCCGGCGTCAGCAAAGGCCAGAGCCTGGCCGCGTCCCTGGGATCCGCCGGGCTGCTGCCTTCCCTGGCCATCCAGATGATCCAGGTGGGCGAGCAAAGCGGCGAACTGGAAAAGATGCTGTACAAAATAGCCGATATATACGAAAAAGAGGTCGAAACCACCATCATGCGCCTGACGGCCCTGCTGGAGCCGGTCATGGTGCTGGTGATGGCCGGGGCGGTATTGTTCATCGTGCTGTCCATCTGCCTGCCTATTTTCGAAATGAATACTCTGATCGGATGATGGACCCGCCGGCTGTCCCGGAGACCGCAAGAGGAAGTCATTGTTTTGCTGTTAGAATTGGAAGGTTAAACCCACGTGGAGGATACATGAAATCAGTCAGTCTGTCTACAAAAGGATACAACCGGGGTTTTACCCTGATCGAATTGATGGTGGTCATCTTGATTCTCGGCCTGCTGGCCGGCATCATCGCTCCCAGGCTCATCGGCCGCACCGACGAGGCCAAGCAGACCAAGGCCAGGGTGCAGATAGAAAATCTCAGCACGGCCCTGAAACTCTACAAGCTCGACAACGGGCACTACCCCAGCACCGAGCAGGGGCTCCAGGCCCTTGTCCGGCCGCCCGAGACAGGCAACATCCCCAAGAACTGGCGCAAGGGAGGCTACCTGGAAAAGGGCAAAGTCCCAAAAGATCCCTGGGGCAACGACTTCATCTATCTGTGTCCCGGCGCCCATGGTGACTTCGATATCATCTCATACGGCGCAGACGGTGTGCCGGGCGGAGAAGGCAAGGACAGGGATATCACCAGCTGGGACACGGATTGAGCGTTTCAAATTTCGGTTAAATGTTTATAGATTACTCTGTCAACAAGTTATGCAAAGGCCTGGCAAAGAGCATGAAACCATGGTTTTGCGAACCGCCTTGCACAATGTTCGTAACCGGGGCAGCTGCTCACCCCGGGCGGCGGGCGATGCCGGGGGACGCACTCGATCGGCCGCGGGTCTGGAGAAAACGCGGATATGCAATCACCGGCGGGTTCACCCTGATCGAGCTGATGGTGGTCCTGCTGCTGATTTCGATCTTTCTTTCCTTCACCCTGGTCAACCTCAAATCCGGCACCGCTGCCAGCCAGCTGCAGCATGTTTCGCGCAGGCTGATGCACACCATAACCCTTCTGAAGACAAGAGCGATCAAAAGCCGCCGGACCCAGGCCCTGGTGATAGATTTTTCCAACCGCAAGATGTGGACCATCCACCAGGGGATGAAGCCTGAACAGATGGCCGCGGCCGCGAGCCGGGGCTACGAGCTGCCGGGGGCCATCCGCTTCATGGACGTGGTCTTCCCCGGCAGGGGCCAGGTCGCCAGCGGGCGGACCGAGGTATATTTCTATCCCCGGGGTTATTCCGACCAGGCCATCATCCACATAGAAAACGAAGAGGCCCGGCGCTGGTCACTGGTGATCGAGCCGTTCCTGCCGTCGGTCAAGCTTCTTCAGGAATACGTCACTTACTGATGCTGCCCGCAACCGCGCCATATGGGCCGGGAAACCGGTCCCAGAAAGGTTTCACCCTCTTTGAAGTGCTGATAGCCGTGGCGGTGCTGGCAATAGCCCTTACGGCCATCTACCGGCTTCACAACCAGAGTATTTTTCTGAACGAAATAAGCCGTTTCTATACGCAGGCACCCCTGCTGGCCAAAGAACGCCTTGCAGAGCTGGTAAGCCGGCCGATGAAAGACTGGTCGGACGACAGCGGGGATTTCCAGGACCGGCTGGAGGGATATCACTGGCAGACAAGGGTCGAACCCGTACCCCTGGGGCTGTTCAGTTCCAAGGACTATAACCTTTTCCACATAACGGTCACCATAAATGACTCCGACAAGCAGCAATACAGCCTCGACACCTACCGTTTCGTCGTCAGGTAGGCTGCCGCCGTCCCGGACAGACGGTTTCACCCTGCTCGAGCTCCTGGTGGCGGTGGTTATTCTGGCGGCCGTGGTGGCCGCGGCCCTGGGAGCCTTCAACGGCATTCTGGGAACCATCGGCGCCGTGGAAAGCAGCCGCGACACTTATGCCATGGGCCGGGCCTGCCTGAACCGGATCATGGCCGACCTGGAATCAATCCATGTCACCACGGCTCCCCTGTTCCTCAAACCCGACCTGCGGGACCGGCCGGACCCTTACCGCATGGAAGCCGCCCGCAAGACCGTTGGTTCGGAGACTTTTTCCTGGATACGTTTTTCAAGCCTGGCCCATGTCGATCTGGACGGCAGCGGACGGGCCGGAATAGCCCAAATCGTATATTACGTCACCCAGGACGAAGACGGAAATTACCGGCTTCACCGCCAGGACCGCCCCTATCCCTGGCCGGAATTCGAGCCGGATTCCAGCGACCCCCTGATTGCCGAAAACATTTCCGGATTCGATCTTGTCCTTTACGACGACAAAGGCGATCCCCATGAGCAATGGGATTCTGAAAGCGGCGATTACGACTGGGCCACGGCCGGGAGCATATCCGTCAGTCTCGGCATCCGTGCCCATGGCGGCACGGTGGACTTTATCACCCGGGTCGTGCTCCCGGTGGTCCGCCCGCCCTGGAAGAAAAAATGAGACTTGACCGTTGCAGATTGACTAAAACGACCGGCCGGCAAGGCGTGGCCATCATAATGGTCCTGGCCGTGGTGGCCGTGCTGGTGGCCGCGGTAACCGAACTGCACGTGTCCACCCGGGACAATCTGTTTGAAGCCGCGGCCCTGAGAAATTCGGTCACCATGGAAGAAATGGCCGCTTCCGCCATCAATCTGGCAATGGCCCTGCTGGTAAAGGACAAGCTGGATTCCGAGGCCGATTCCCTCCAGGAGGACTGGGCCGACGACCAGTTCCTTGACGGTGTGACATCCCAGATTCCTTTTGAAAAAGGCCGGGTGAAGCTGAGAATATTCGATGAAATGGCCAAGATTCAGATAAACGCCCTGGTGGACTTTCCCACCGGGCGCTATTTCAACAGCGCCCAGTATAAGTTATGGAACAGGTTCGCCGAGCGTATCCTGGCCATGTACGAAACCGGTGAAGAAACCGACCCTGTCGCCATCATCAATTCCATCAAGGACTGGCTCGATTCAGGAGACGACGACGCCATAACCGGACTCAGCGGCGCTGAATCGAGCTATTACCTGTCGCTGGAGCGGCCCTATCCGTGCAAGAACGGTCCCTTCGATCATCTGGCCGAAGTGGGCCTGGTAAAAGGAATAACCCCGGAGCTTCTTGCCGGCGCCGGCGGGGCGGCCGGACTGGCGCGCTACATAACCACTTACGGCGCGCTGGAAAGCGAAGACGGCCGGTTCACCTTTCCGGGCAAGATCAATATCAACACCGCCGAGCTGCCGGTCCTGGCGGCCATGATGCCGCCGGAAAACGAGGCCTTCGCCCAGTCCCTGATCGACTGGCGGGAAGCCAAAACAGGCGACCAGTACCTTCATGATCTTTCCCGCAAGGACTGGTACAAGGACGTTCCGGGCTTTTCCGGCATCGACCTGGATACCGGCCTGATCACCATCGCCAGTGACATTTTCCGGATCATTGCCACGGCGTCCGTCGAAAACGGCACTCTCACCCTTTCGGCTGTCGTCCGGCGTGAAAAAGACGCCAAAACCGGCCGCTGGAGATGTCGGGTCTTGAATTGGGAAATGTATTGATATATATTTAATATTTTTGACAACTTCGCAAAAAGCCCGGCCCGGCCGGAAAAGACGGGCATAAAGTGGCATGTGTTTTGCAGAACTTTTTCCCGGAAAAGCTTTCCGGACGGCGGTATTCATCTTCTAACTGCGGCGAAAAAAGATGCCAAGATCGGTTATCGGAATAGACATTCGCAAGACCAGCATCAGCGCGGTTCACCTGGTTTCGGGGTTAAAGCAGACAGTGGTCAAGAATTTTACCCGGATCACGATGGTGGCCGGTGATGAAGGCGGCGACCCCCTGGCCGATGCCCTCAAGGCCCTGACCGGCAAGATGGACTTCGGCAACGCCGCCGCCGTGGTTGCAATTGCCGCCAACCAGGTCGTCTTCCGCAACCTGAAAGTGCCCTTTGACGACCCCAAAAAGATCAGACAGGTGCTGCCTTTCGAACTGGAACCGACGCTGCCCATGGCGGTCGACTCCACGGTGATCGATTTCGAAACCATCAGGAGCATGGACGGCACCCTGCTTACGGCCGCAATCGAAAAGAGTGTTCTGGAACGCCATCTGAAGGCCCTGGAAGAGGCCGGAATCCGCCCTTCAATGATCGTTCCCTCCGGATATCCGCTGGCTCTGCGTGTCATTCGGAGTCAGGGGCAGGAAGCGGATCAGCTGGTGATCGACACCGAGGACAGACGCCTGTCGGTATTCGTCATAACCGCCGGCTGCGTGGCTACGGTGCGCACTCCGCAAACGGCGATGAATACCCGGGAAAGGATCGATAACTGCGTCAACCTCGTCCGTCAGGCCATGCTCGGATTTTCCCTGCGGTACAACCGGACCTTCAGTCCGGAAAAGATTTTGCTTACCGGCAGCGGCCTGGCCAACAAGTCGTTCCTGCGCAGGATCGCAGGCAAGCTGGAACACTCCCCGGACCACGTCGACCTGCTGGAGTCGTTACCCGAAGTAAAACTCAACGGATCCGCCGGCAAATGGCAGGCTCCCCTTCTGGACAACGCCCTTTCCCTGGCCCTGCTGGAAGCCGAAGGCGGCCGGAGCCTCAACTTCTATCAACGCCGTTCGACCCTGATGGCGACCCTGGCGGAGTACCGCAAGAATCTGGTGGCAACCTGTGTCCTGGCGGCACTGGTCTGCTTCCTGGCCCTGGGAAAGGTCGGCCTGGAAACAGCCCGTCTCAAAAGTCAGGTGGCGCGCCTGGACAAAAATATCGCCGACATCTTCCATGAATCTTTTCCCGGCACCAAGCGCCTGGTGGATCCTTTGCACCAGATGAAAGTCGGGCTTGAAAAGGAAAAGCGGGAGATCGAGGGCCCCACCGGCGGGCCGGCGCCCCTGAAGATGCTCGACGTCCTGTCCATGATAAGCAGCTGCATCGACCCCGGGATGAAGGTGCGCCTGACCAGGCTGGTTGCCGGGGCCGAATCAATCACCATTGCCGGGAAAACCACCGGTTTCAAGGTGGTCGACACCATAAAGAGCCGCCTGGAAAAGCTGGAAGGCTTTGAAAAAGTCACCATAACTTCGGCAACCACCGACAAAAGAGGCAACCAGGTGCAGTTCAAGCTGCGCATCAAACCTGCCCGGATCAAGGGAGACGCCCGATGAACATCAACCTCCAGCGGCGCGACAAACTGGCCCTGGCGGCCGCGGGCCTGACCCTGGTTGTCTTCCTGTTTTTCCAGCTGGTGGTATTTCCCATGCTGGAGGCAAGGGACAGGGCCAGGAAACAGCTGAAAGTAAAGACCGCAACCCTGGCCGAAATCCAGTCCCTGGCCGCAGAACTCAGACAGATCCGGGAAAAAAGACGTTACAGCGGCGGCCTGATAAAAAACCGCCCCGCCGACTTCACCCTTTTTTCTTTCCTTGAAAAGCTCGCCGGACAAACCGGTGTTAAAAATCATATTGTCTACATGAAGCCTTCCACCAAGAACCTCAAGAACAGCACCTACAAGTTGTCCCTGGTCGAGCTGAAACTCCAGGGTATCACCATGGAACAACTGGTCGGTTTTCTCTACCAGGTGGAGACATCGGACAATCTGATCTGGATCAAAAGGATGTCTATCGTGGCTTCGGACAAACAACAGGGAACCATTTCGGCCGTCATCCAGGCCGAGACTTACCGCGCCTGAGAATTGGTATATGAAACGGCCCTATAAAATAACCGGTTACATACTCTACGGACTGCTGGCGGCGGTCTTTTTCGCCTACTACCTCTTTCCCCAGCAGACGGTCCTCAAAATGGCGTCCCGGGCTGTGACCCGCATGGATCCTCAGCTTCACCTGCGGGCCGGCCGGGTGAAGCCAAAACTGCCGCCGGGCCTGACATTCAGCCAGGTGGAGCTGGACTGGAACGGCCTGCCTGTCGTCAAGGCCGACAAGGTCAAAATAACCCCGGCCCTGACCAGCATGTTCACCCGGCACAAAGAGATCGGGTTCACCGCCAGCATAGGCGAAGGGATGGTCAACGGCCGGCTGGACCTGGACGACAAAATAAAGGACCGCCCGGCAAAACTGGTTGCCACCGCATCCGGCATCCCCCTGGAAACAATAGCCCTGCTCAAGCAGTGGCCTCAGCTTAAGGTCCGGGGACAGGCGGACGCGCGCCTGGATTACGACGGCCGCAAGGGGATAAACGGAACGGCCAATATAGAGGTGACGGCTTCCAACGTGACGGTGGGACTGCAGTTGCCCCTGCTTGCCCTGGAGAAGCTGACCTTCGGCAGAATCGATGCCCGCCTGGTCCTGAACGGGCGCAGGCTCGCGGTCAGGCACTGCAAGATAGACGGTGAGCAGGTGAGCGGCAAGATTTCCGGGTTCATAACCCTGCTGAAACCCCGCCAGCGCAGCCGCCTGAACCTGACCTGCGTCCTCAAGCCCGAGGCCGGGCTTCCGCCGGCCGCCAGCATGTCCCTGGGGCTTTTGACCGGCAAACGCACGGCGGGACCTGTAACCATCAGAATAAACGGCACGTTTGAAAGGCCGAGATACACCATACGGTAAGGGAAATGTACTTCAGACTGGCGCTTACATTCATAAACCTGGTTCTGATCACCCTGCTGGCCTACCTGGGGGTAAGCCTGGGATACCAGTGGCTCGATACCTCCGTGGCCGTGGTTGCCCCAAGGCCCGTGGCGTCCCGGAGCCAAAACCGGCCAAGCCGGAGGCAAATTCCCAAGATGGCCGACTACCGGATAATAGTCGAACGCAACCTGTTCGGCACCAAGGCCACCAAAAACGTGCCTCCGCCTCAGAAAATCGATCTGGAAGGGCTCCGGCAAACCCGCCTCCAGCTGACCCTTTGGGGGACGGTGGCCGGCGAAGGCCAGAAAGCCTATGCCGTGATCGAGGACAAGAAAACCAGGCAGCAGAGATTGTATCACGTGGGCGATACCGTCCAGAACGCCACCGTGAAGATGATCCTGCGGGAAAAGGTGGTCCTGCGGGTGGACGGCCGGGACGAAATTCTGGAAATGGAAAAACCCAAGACCGGTCTCAAGGAAGGCTTCGTTGCATCGTCAGGCGCCGGCAACTCCCGGCTGACGCCCAGGACCAGGCAGAAAATCACCCTGAAGCGCTCCATGCTGGAAAACGCCACCCGGGACGTCTCCAAGCTGATGACCCAGGTCAACATCCGGCCTTACATGGAAAACGGCCAGCCGGCCGGCCTGGCTTTGTCGAACATCAAACCCAGCTCCATCTTCCGCCGGATGGGGCTGCGCAACGGCGATGTCCTGGTGGGAGTAAACGGACAGGAAATCCGCTCCCTGGACGACGCCCTCGGACTGTACGAAAGCCTGAAGACATCTTCCAGCGTGACCGTGGCCATCAAGCGCAGGGGAAGACTGCGGGCGATAGAATACAATATCCGCTAACGCCGGGCGGCGTTGCAAAGGGTTGACGGCAAATGAATATCGAGCTATTATGGCAATTTGCACCGATCCTGAAATGGCGGCCAGGGCCTGCCGCTTCATCTGGTGGAATAAAATAGATGAACATAAATTCAAAGCTGATACTGAAAACCGGGGCTAGAACCCTCGTCATCCTGGTCTGCGTGAGCCTTTTGTCGCTGCTGCCCGTCAGGGCCGCGGCTCAGAGCGCAAACAATTCTTCTGCTTCGGCCAAGCAGACGGCCGGCGACGATCGCAAAGTCTCCATAGATTTCAACAACGTCGATATCGGTGTCTTCATAAAGTTCATCAGCGAACTTACCGGCAAGAATTTCGTCATCAACCAGCGGGTCAGGGGCAAGGTAACCATAATCTCTCCCGGCAAGATCTCTGTGGCCGAAGCCTACAAGGTCTTCGAGTCGGTGCTGGAAGTAAACGGGCTGGCGGCCGTGCCGGCCGGCGAGATAATCAAGATCGTTCCCAGCCCCGAGGCCCGCTCCAAGAGCGTGGAAACACGGCTGCCCGGTCATCCGGGAAAGGCCGAAGATAAAATCGTAACCCAGATAATCCCCCTGCGCTATGCCGATCCCACCGAGATCAAGCGCCTTTTCGCCCCCCTTGTCTCCAAGAGCAGCCTGGTGGTTTCCTACCCTCCCACCAACACCCTGATAATCACCGACTACTACTCCAACATCAAGCGCCTGCTGAGCATCCTCAAGGCCATCGACATCACCGGAGTCGGTCAGCAGGTTTCCGTGATACCGGTACAATATGCCGATGCGTCCAAGATGGTGAAAATTCTGACCACGGTCTTCAATCCGCGCAGGGCCCGGAAAAGGACCCAGCTTGACCGGCAGATGACAATCGTGGCCGACCAGCGCACCAACACCATCATTTTGCGGGCTTCCGAGGGCGACACGGACCGCATCAAGCGCCTGATCAAGATACTGGACAAAAGAACTCCCAAGGGCAAAGAGGACATCCATGTCTACTACCTGAACCACGCCGACGCCGAAGAACTGGCCAAGGTGCTCCAGGAGTTCCCCCAGAAGTCGCCCGCCGCCGGCAAGGCCAAGCAGAAGACGCCGGTCATTTCCGGCAAGGTCAGGATCACCGCCGACAAGGCCACCAACAGCCTGATCATCATGGCCGAAAAGGAAGACTACCTGGCGCTTGAAAACATAATCAAGAAGATCGACATTCCCCGCTCCATGGTCTACATCGAGGCCCTGATAATGGAAGTAAACGTCAACAAGGACTTCCGCCTGGGGACCGAGTGGATGGCCGGCGG
>JAMOUQ010000063.1 GCA_027068085.1 Desulfobacteraceae bacterium
AAAAGACAACAGCACCGTTGTGCTGGGCGGCCTGATCGACGACGCCACTTCTAAAACCGACTACCGGGTGCCCTGCCTGGGCGCGATACCCGGGCTTGGCTGGCTGTTCCGCTCCACTTCCAAAGGGCGGATGAAAAGCAACCTTTACGTATTCCTTACTCCCCGGGTCATCAAGACACCCGAGGAAGCCGCATCGGTCTACAAACGTAAAAAGAACCAGATCGACATCATCAGGGGCGGCAAGATAAAACTCTACAACGATTCGGACGGGCTTCCGGAAGAATCGACCCTTCCCGGCCCCCCCCAGGTGGAATCATTCAAATACTCGCAAAACGAGGCCGGCCGGCCGGCTGCCGCCGCAGCCAGGCCTGAACCGCCTTCGCGGCCGGCCACCTTGGACCAGCAGCCGGCTGCGGCCCGGGACCGACACCCGGCAGGCGGTCAGCAACCGGACAAAGCCCCGGAACCCGCCCCGGAGTCTTCGGTCCCGCTGCTGACTCCGGCAGAGGTCCCCGAGCCGCCCGGGATCGAGCTTGCCGGCGGCACGGCGGCGGTTGCCGCAAAATCCGCGAAAGGTCCGGCAAACACGAAACCCGAAGCCGGTCCTACCGGCTACACGGTCCAGGTGGCGTCCCTGAAGACGCCGGCCATAGCAGAACAGATGCTCGGCGAGCTCACCCGCAAAGGGTATCCGGCCTATACGGTCCGGACCACCGCCAAGGGCGCCACCTGGTACAGGCTGAGGGTGGGTTATTTCGAAAGCCGCAAGGATGCCCTCGAGATGGCAAGCCGGCTGAAAACTGACCACTACCAGCCGATCCTGATCAAATTCTAGCCATGCAAAGCGACCTCGTCCATATTCTCCGGAGCCGTTTCGGGGTCTCCGACAAAGATCTGGAAACGGCGGGCCGCCTGCAGCGTGAGAAAAACGCGCGCATCGACCGCCTGCTGCTGGAGCGCAAGGTGATCTCCGAGGCCCAGTTGCTGGAAGCATACAGCATTCTTTTCGGGATGCACTTCTGGCCGGAACTGCCCCTGGAACAGATCGACAGCCGGTGGATTCAGAAAGTGCCGGTCAACTTCCTGCGCCGGCACCTGATCATCCCCCTTCTGCTGCCCCGGGACAAGCCGCTTGCGGGCGGCAAGAAAACCGTTTCCCGCGCGGCCGGGGCCGATGACCAGAAAGTGTTCGTCGCCTTGAACGATCCGGCCGATTTTCAGCCCCTGGACGACCTCTGCCGGATGCTGGACATCCAGGACTGCCAGTTCATCCTTTCGACCCGGGAGTCGATCCTGACGGCCATAAACCTGGCTTTCGACCTGGGCCAGGACTCGGCCGAAAAGCTGGTCCAGGACATGGAAGAAAGCGAAGGGATGATCATCCAGAGCTTCGACGACGCGGCCGACCTGCTGGACGACACCAGCGACGCCCCCATCATCAAGCTGGTCAACCACATCATCTCCCAGTCCATCAAGGCCCGGGCAAGCGACATCCACATCGAGCCTTACCAGGACAGCTTCAAGGTCCGTTACCGGGTGGACGGCATCCTCTACGATCTGCTGACGCCTCCGCGCTGGATCCAGCCGGCCCTGACCTCCCGCATCAAGGTAATGGCCAAGCTCAACATAGCCGAAAAACGCCTGCCCCAGGACGGCCGCTTCGAAGTCAGGGTGGGAGAGAACATGATCGACGTGCGCGTCTCGACCCTGCCGACATCCTTCGGCGAAAGGGTCGTCATGCGCCTGCTCAACAAATCGGCCGCCGTCCTGGACCTTGCCGAGCTCGGCCTTTCAGACAGCCGCCTGGAACAACTGAAAGAACTGGTGAAATCGCCCAACGGCATCATCCTGGTCACCGGCCCGACCGGAAGCGGCAAGACAACGACCCTGTATTCGGTCCTGTCGTCCATCAACACGCCGGACATCAACATAATCACCATCGAAGACCCGGTGGAATACCAGTTGAAAGGCATCAGCCAGATCCAGGTCAACCCCAAGATCGATCTCACCTTCGCCCGCGGCCTGCGCTCCATCGTACGCCAGGACCCGGACGTGATCCTGGTGGGTGAAATCCGGGACCGGGAAACGGCCGAGATAGCGGTCCAGTCCGCCCTGACCGGCCACCTGGTCTTTTCGACCCTCCACACCAACGATTCGGCCAGCGCCATCACCCGCCTGGTGGACATCGGGGTGGAGCCTTTCCTTATTTCTTCCTCGGTGATCGCCGTTATCGCCCAGCGCCTGGTGAGGGTGCTTTGCCCGGAATGCAAGCAGCCCTATGACCCCAAAGGCACTGCCGCGGCCCTGGGAATCACGGAAAAACAGCTCCGCGGCCATACCCTTTACCAGGCCATCGGCTGCGAGGCCTGCTTCAATACCGGCTACCGCGGCCGGGTGGGAATCTTTGAAATCATGGTGCTGGGCCACGGCCTGAAAGCCCTCGTCCAGGAGACCTACGACTCACACCTGATAAAGCAGGAAGCCCTCAAATGGGGCATGGTTACCCTCCGTCAGGACGGGGTGGACAAAATTCTGAAAGGTATTACGACCATCGAAGAAGTTTTGAGGGTGACCCAGAAATGAGGGCACTGCAAAGAATCCGCGATCTTGGCCGCGGCAATGCCGGTCTGGTTGTCTTCCTGATCGCCTTCACCTTGTGGTCCGCCGCCCCGGCCCTTGCCGGCGACCGGGAAAGCGCAACCGGAGGCAGTCTGGTAAGCTCGCTCGATTTGATAAGATCGGTTCTGACCAGGGCCGATTCGGACCGCTGCCCCATGGCCCCGAGCTGTTCGGCTTACGCCCGCCGGGCCTTCAGGCGCCACGGGGCCCTGACCGGATGGATAATGACCTGCGACCGCCTGCTGCGCTGCGGTCGTGACGAAAAGCGGCTGGCGCCCAGAATCCGTATCAACGGCAGGATTTTCATCTATGACCCTATCGAGAACAACGATTTCTGGTGGTCAAAGAAAAAATAGGCCCGCCACCGGTTTCAACCGCCTGATGCTCCGGACAATCGTCTTCTGCCTGGTTTCGGCCTGCCTGCCCCTGGCGGCGGCAGCCCTGGAAATCGATGCCGACAGCCAGTATTCCTTTGCCCGGCAGTTGTTTGCGAATCAACAGTACCTGAGGGCCGCCGCCGAATTCCAGCGCTTCGTATTCTTTTTTCCCCGCGACTCCAGGGTTCCCGAAGCCGGTCTCAGAATCGCCCGGGCCTATCTGCATGCCGGCCGGTACCGGCAGGCTCTGAAGGCCGCCGACAAGCTCGCTCACGCGGGTTACGGCCATCAGATCACCGCCAGGGCTTATTTCCTCATCAGCCGGTGCTACCAGCTGATGAACTCTCCCACCCAGGCCATTGCCACCCTGCACAACCTGACCACCCTGGTGCGGGACCCGGCCATCGACGACCAGGTGGCCTACAGGCTCGGCTGGATCTACCTTGAACAGGGCAACTGGGAAAAGGCCCGCGAGTCATTCGAAAAAGTCGGCCCCGAACGTAGACCGGACCTGGGCATAGACCCCATTTTGACCGATCTTTCGCGGGCCGATGATCTGCCCCGCAAAAATCCCACCCTCGCAGGGGTCCTTTCCCTGGTGCCCGGAGGCGGACAGCTCTATTGCCGCAGGTACCAGGACGCCCTGATAGCTTTCGGTGTCAACGCCGGACTCGTCTGGGCCGCCTGGGAATCCTTCGACGAAGGCCACCAGGCCCTGGGGACGCTTATCTCCTTTGTCGCCCTCGGCTTTTACATGGGCAATATCTACGGCGCGGTCACAGACGCCCACAAATTCAACCGGCAGCAGACAGGGCGTTTTGTGGATACCATGCGCAGGCGCCATCTCGATGATCGCGGCTTTGTCTATTTCCGCCACCCGGGCCACGGGGCGCCGGCTGCACCGGCCCTGGCCCTCAGGATAACATTTTAAAAGTGTCGGCAAGACTGTCATGGTGTCACTTCGCGCTTTAACACCGATTGTCAAATGGCTGATCATAGCGGCCGTCTTCGTCGTTGTGGCCGGGCTGAGCGCCTACTTCACGGTCAACCTGCTGGTGGGCAGCCAGGATACGGTGATAGTGCCCGGGCTGAAGGGCAAAGACATCGTCTACTGCCTGGAGATCCTGTCCGACCTGGGCCTCAACACCAGGGTGGAGGGTGTTGAATTCGACGCCCGGGTACCCAAGAACCACGTCATCTTTCAAAACCCGGAACCCGGCAGCCTGATAAAGAAAGGCCGGGATGTCAGGCTGGTGCTGTCCAAGGGTCCTTCCACGGTGGTCGTTCCCAGGCTGGCCGGAATTCCGGTAATCAAGGGGCGCATCATTCTGGAAGAAAACGGCCTGCGCCCGGGCAAGATAACCAGGGTGTATGACTGTGACCAGCCCCGGGGGATGATCCTGGCCCAGTATCCGCCCTGTTCCGCCACGGTTAAACGCGGCCGCCGCCTCGACCTGCTCGTCAGCCTCGGGCCGGAACCGGTCAAAACCACCATGATCGACGTCACCGGGATCGATCTTTCCAAGGCAATGATAAAACTGGACGCAGCCCGCCTGTCCCTGGGCGCCATCAAGAACGTTTTCAATGCCGATCTGGCAGACGGCAACGTGATCAGGCAGGTTCCCGACGCCGGCTTTCCGGTGATCCTTGGTACGGCCGTGGATCTGGTGGTCAACCGTCACAAGAAAACCGGCAACGAGACCGGCAAGCCCGCCATCGGCCTGTTCCGCTACCGGGCCCCCCAGGGTTTTCTGAACCGTCACGTCAAAGTCCTGGTGAGCCGGCCCGGCAGCACCATTACCATGCTGGATGAATATCTCAGGCCCGGACAGAGCGTCTGGCTCCTGATCGACCGCAGCCAACCGGCGACCGTTTCCCTCTACGTGGACGGTGAACTCACCTCCATGGAATTTTTCGATTGACGCCCGGCTAAAAAGCAGTCTAAGTCCCTGGCAGAACATTTGCACCGGCCCCCCGCGAAAAAAAGGGGGGCGATATCAACCGGCTGCCGGTGGCCAGCCTCAAACCAGGAAAGTCTTTCATTATGCCGAAACTGATTGCGCCTTCTATTTTATCTGCGGACTTTGCCCGGCTTGGCGAAGAAGTCAAAGCCGTGGACGAGGCCGGGGCCGACTGGATCCACATAGACGTGATGGACGGTCACTTCGTTCCCAACATAACCATGGGACCGCTGGTGGTGAAAGCGGTACGCCGCAGCACCGGCCTGCCCCTGGACGTTCACCTTATGATCCAGCAGCCGGACAGTTACATCGAGGCTTTCGCCCGGGCCGGGGCCGACCTGATATCTGTCCAGGTGGAGACCTGCCCCCACCTGCAACGCACCCTGAACCTGATCCGCGGGCTCGGGAAAAAAGCCGGTGCCGTCCTCAACCCTGCAACCCCCGCCGAAACCCTGCGCTGGGTTCTTCCGGACCTTGATTTCATCCTCGTGATGAGCGTCAACCCCGGTTTCGGCGGCCAGAGTTTCATCCGTCAAAGCCTGGACAAGATCTCCGGCATCAGACAGATGCTGGAGCCGGCCGGACACGATATCATGATCCAGGTGGACGGCGGCATCAATGCCGACACCATTGCCGGGGCCGCCGCTGCCGGAGCGGACGTCTTCGTGGCCGGATCGGCCATTTTCGGTTCGCAGGACTACGCCGCTACAATCAAAAAATTCCGCGAACTGATGTCCGGGACCTGACAAGGGGCCGTGCCGGCCCAGGCGGGGGATTCCAAATGGAAGAATTGAAGCAGGTACTCGTAATCCACGGCCCGAACCTCAACCTCCTGGGAAAAAGGGAGGTGGACATCTACGGCAGGACCGGTCTGGCCGCCATCGACAAGCGCCTGAAAGAACTGGGGCGGAAGCTGCGGCTCGAAGTTGAGACTTTTCAGTCCAACCACGAAGGCGCCATCGTCGACAGGATCCAGGCCGCCATGGGAGTATGCCGGGGCCTGATCATCAACCCGGCGGCCTATACACACACCAGCATCGCCATCCGGGACGCCGTCCTTGCCCTGGACCTTCCCGCCATCGAGGTTCATCTGTCCAACATTTACGGACGGGAGCCTTTCAGACAGAAATCCATGCTGGCAGATGTGGTCACGGGGCAGATCGGCGGACTTGGGCCGCTGGGTTACGAATTGGCCCTGAGGGCGATGGCCTCTTTGCTCTGATCGGCTCAGGAAAGCCTGCGGACCTTCCTGGCCTCCATCCCCCGTTTGGTCATCACCACTTCGAAAGAGACCCGCTCTCCCCTGATCAGGGTTTTGTGCCCGGCCATTTCAATGGAAGAATGATGGACGAAGACGTCTTCACCGTCATCGCTGCGGATGAATCCTATGCCTTCTTCATCGTTGAACCAGCTGACTGCTCCCTGTGTCATAACCCTCCTTTCCTTTGTCCTTTCTGCGGGAGTGTTCCTGTTGCAGCCATGAAACATGTTTGTCTCAGGCAGGCGATAATGTCAATAAAAATCATATGTTGTGACTGCGGTGAAAATCACCGCATCAAAAGCGGGCGGCTTTTACGGGCACCGGGCCCGACAGGTCTTGCGGCTTTGCAAAATTATCGATATTCTGGGAAAACACTCTGGACCGCTCAGGTAAAAGGATGAATCCGAAGCCATGACCCATACCAGGAAAATCGTCACCATCGGCGGCGGAAGCGGACACTTCACCCTGCTTTCCGGACTGCGCAACCTGAAATCCGTCGCCATCAGCGCCGTTGTTTCCATGGTGGACAGCGGCGGGAGCACCGGACGGCTGAGGGACGAGTTCGGCACATTGCCGCCGGGCGACATCCTCAAGTGCATCCTGGCCCTTTCGCCCCACCAGGACGTGGTGCGCCAGATCCTGCAGAAAAGATTCCAGGCCGACCGCCGGCTGCGGGGTCACAACGCCGGCAACATGCTCCTTACCATGCTTTCCCGTTACACCGGCAGCTTCCCTTCCGGCATCCAGGCCCTGGCCGAAATCCTCAATGCCCGCGGAGCGATCCTGCCGGTTACCATCGACCGGGCGACCCTGGTGGCCGAACTAACCGACGGAACGCGGATTTTCGGGGAAAGGGCCATCGACATGCCCCGGGGAACCCAGCGGGAAAAGATACGCGACGTCTACCTTGTTCCTCACCACAGCGACTGCATCAGGGTATACCCGCCGGTAATCGATGCCATCATGGCCGCCGACTTCGTGATCATCGGGCCGGGAGATCTGTTCACCAGTATCATTTCCAACCTGATAGTTCCCGGCGTGGCCGAGGCCCTGCAGCAAACCGGGGCCCGCCTTATCTATGTCCTCAACATAATGACCAAGTTCGGCGAAACCAACAACTTCCGGGGAAAGGACTTTGTCAGCCGGCTGGAAAGTTTTACCGGCCGGCCCATGGACATGGTGGTCTACAACACCCAGGACCCAGGCCGGCAGCTGCTGGAACGCTACCGCCCCCAGAAAGCCGAGCTGGTCCGGCTGGACCCCGAAGACCCTTTCTGGCAGGACCGCGTCCTGGTTGCCGGCAAACTGCTGGAAACATCCGGCGGCCTCATCCGCCACAATTCCGGAAAGCTCGCCAGGCTGCTGGATTCCATTTTCAAATCAGGTCCGTCCTGCCAGACAGACAGCCAAAAGAAGCGGTCAACCTGATCGCAAGACTGCTTAGTCTTTGACGTTCCGGCGGGATTTCAGGATAAGCTCGGCCAGGGCCAGATCCACGGGAAAGGTGATCTTGATATTGTCAGGGTCGCCGGCAACAGACGCCACCCTGATCCCCATCATCTCCGCCAGGCAAGAATCGTCAGTGGCCCTGAGCCCCGCCTGCCGGGCACGCTCATGGGCCTGGCGGATCAGTCTGAGGCTGAAGGCCTGAGGAGTTTGGGCAAGGCCGAGTTTTTGGCGGGCAATGGTCTGAACCACCTCGCCGGCGCCGCCTATTTCCTTGACCGTCTCCCGGGGCTCCAGCACCGGCAGACAGGCTCCCCGGCGTCCGGCGCCCTCGATGCACCTGGCAATCAGCTCCGGTGTGATCAGGGGCCTGGCACCGTCATGGATGAGGACGAGATCGTCTTCAGTGACATCTTCCGGCAGGGCGGACAGGCCGTTGAAAACAGACTCCTGGCGGTGGGCGCCGCCTTCCACCAGCTGAGGCGGGCGAATATCCCCGAGGTGGGGAAAGACCAGCTGCCGGAAGCGCTCCCGGTCCCCGGGAGGAAGGACCACCACCGTGCGGTCCACCAGGGCGACGGAGGCAAAAGCCTCCAGGCTGTGGACGATAAGGGGCCGGCCCTGAAGCTCGAGGTATTGCTTGGGCGTGGAAGTTTGCATGCGGTCGCCCCTGCCGGCGGCCACGATGACAGCGGCAATCATCTCAGGTAATCGAGTTCCTTGGGCAAAGGCACACCCTTTCCCATGGTGTCTTCGCCGTAATTGACGCCGGCCAGGATTTCGATATCCCTCAAGGCCCTGACATCGCCCTCGAACACCACCTCGGTGATGTTCTCTTTCTGGATCTTGCCCCCGGCCCACTGGATATCGAGCACGCTGCTGGCGTCGAAACGATCTTCGCCGACGCACAATTCCACCTGTCCTCCGTAGTGCTGGACTATCTTGGCGACCAGGAGGCTGGGACGGCTGTGAAAACCGAGCTTGACCGGGATACCGACCTTGATCCGGCCGCGCTCGATATTCTCGTTGAGAATCTGCCGGGCCAGTTCCTTGCCGGAGTTGAGGTAGTGACAGGCATAGTACAGGCCGTAGTTGACGGTGCGGTCCAGCATCATCGCTGGATCGACCAGGGCGGCCATCTTTTCCTGAACCATCTTGTAGATGTTCTTGTAGCCTGCATCGTGAAGGTGGCGCTCGTAGAAATGGAGCAGCCGCCCCATGAGCTGAAGCAGGTGAAAAACCACTGAAAAATAGCTGCGCAACTGTTTAAGCTTGCGGTCGCCGAAACGCATGCCGCCGTGAATCACGTAGGTGTCGAAGGATGACTGCAGATTGTGCACCACCATCTCGAAACGCCTGATCTCGACTTCGTTGACCTTGTCCGGAACAAGGTCGAAGATCTCTTCCTGCTTTCGCGGCCCGTAGAATGAAAGCTGGTCGAATCTTCCGGCGATGTTCAGAAAGTCGCTGGCTATCTTGACCACGTGCTTCTTCTGGAGGGCCTTGGCCTCATCGTCGATGTCGTAATCGAGCATCTCGCCGGTGGTTATGCCGGGAAAATCCTCGGCCGTGAACCTGCTTTCGGGTATCGGTATGTTCAGGCGCCTTGCTTCCCGCAGGATTACCGGAGCAATCTTCATCAGGCAGGCGTTGAGGAAAGAAGCGGTTTTCTCCCCTTCACTACGGAAATCCTCGCTGTCAGGCAGATCGTAAAAGATCAGCCGGTTGTTGATATGCTTCTGGCTGTATCCGCCCAGGCTCAGGTGGCGCACCGCGGCCGTCAGCTCGCGGTAGAAATACCAGTCGGTATTGTTCTTGGCGCCGTGGAAGTCAAGGAAGTCTTCAAGAACCTGGGACGTGCCGATCAGCTTGGAGTAAAGCTTCTTGTTAAAGGCGTGTTTGGGCTCTTCCACCTCGCTGATATAGACACAGCACTTCAGGTAGTCGTGAGAGAAAAGCCATACCTTGCGTGAAAAGGACAAATCGCAGGCCTTTTCGGAGCACTGCTGCGGCACGTCCATGGCTACATCATGTCCTTCTGGGTCTCGGTTATGATCTGATCGAGCTTTTTGGCCAGCCCCGGCGGCAGGCCTTCTATGTCGACGTTGAGAAAACCGCGCACGATGGTGGAAATAGCTTCTTCTTCGTCTATGCCCCGCGCCATCAGGTACTCTATCTCACGCTGGTCGATCTTGCCGACGGCGGCCTCGTGGGACATCTCCACCCCCGGCTTGAAGCCCTGCAGTTCCGGAATGGCATGCATCAGCCCGTCGCGGATGATCAGGCCCTTGCATTCCAGATGGGCCTTTATCCCGGCCACCCTGCCCACCAGCTCCCCGCGGGCGATAATGGTTCCGCCCGAAGTGATGGCCCGCGATATTATCTCGGCCCGGCACCCGGGGGCATTGAGGATCACCCTCGAACCGACGTCCAGGGTGGTGCCGCGCGGAGCAACCAGCACGCTGTTGAAACGGGCCACGGCGTCCGGGCCGTCCAGATAGGTGGTGGGGTTCATCTGCAGCGAGCCCACCGCCTTGAGGCTGATGTAATTGGAGACGAAGACCCCGCCTTCTTCCACATGGACCACGGTTCTGGGCCGGACGTTGATCTGCTCGCCCCAGTCGTGGATCATGGTGAAAAACAGCTTGGCGCCCTTCTTGACGTAAAACTCGGAAACCCCCACGTGGAGTCCCGAATCCAGGTGAGGAGCCGTGGCGCATCCGGTGATGACATGCATGCTGGAGCCCGGCTCGGCGATGACGATATTGTGCACGTTCTGGGAAAAACCGTTCTTGGCTATGTAGAGGCACGACTGGACGGGCCTGTCCAGCTCGACACCCGGTTCGGTGCGGATGAAATATCCTTCGTGGGGTATCTGGCGCGCCCGGGCCACGAAAGGATCGGCCTGGGGATCGAAACCGCGCCAGAGGTAATCCTTGAGCCAGGAATGCCTGGCGGCTGCCTGGCCGATGCCCATTATCTCGACTCCTTCCTGCCTGGCGCAGGAATGGATGACCGAGCTGTCTTTCTGAATGAAGGTGCCGGACCTGAAAGACTCCCGGGTGTCGATGCCGACATCCAGGAAACGGCCGGCGTCTTTTTCCGGCAAGGCCCGCAGGTCTTCAACGTAGGGATGATCTTCTGCTTCGACCTGGTAGGCATCCAGATCAACCGCCAGTTCGTCCTTGCCGGTCTTGTCCGGGTCGCGTTTATCTATATCGCGCATCGCAGGCACTCCTCGTAACCGTATTCGCTTATCCACTTCAGGATCTCACGGGCGTTTTGGCTGCAGCACAGGTGGCCGTTGTAAAGGACCTGGCCCTTGTCGGCCGTTATGTAATCGAGAATATGCCCCGTATGGGTTATGACCAGGGCGCTCTTTCCGCAGCCAAGCCGGGCCTTGGGCAACCTTTCCGTCTTGCAGGCAACTCCCCTGCCCAGCAGCATGTTGATGGTTTCGCCCAGCAGGGCGATATTCTCCAGGTCGACACCGGACTCCGGTTCGTCCAGCAGGATCAGGTCCGGGTCCTGGGCCATGAGCTGCAGCAGCTCGCTGCGCTTGATCTCACCGCCTGAAAAGTTCTGGTTCACGTCCCGGTCCAGAAAAGAAGTAAAGTTCAGGCGTTCGGCAAGTTTCTCTATTTCCACCGGTTCTTTCCGGTTGCGGGCGCAGATTTCAACCAGGTTGCGGGTTTTCAGGCCGTTGATGGTGGGAGGCCGCTGGAAGGAAACCCCGATTCCCATCTTAGCCCGCTCGTGAATCGGAAGATAGGTTATGTCCCGGCCCTTGAAGATTATACGGCCCCGGGTCACCTCGTAGCCGGAAAACCCCATGATGGTCATCATCAGGGTCGTCTTGCCCGACCCGTTGGGCCCGAAAAGGATGTGGGTTTCACCTTCGGGAATCTCCATATTGACATTGTCCAGGATGGTGCGGTCTCCCACACGCACCTGAAGGTCTTCAATCTTGAGCATCGCCCATCTCCCTGTGTAATTGAATCGGCCGGAGCAGGCCGTAAGCCGAATTCTGTTCCTTCCGGCGGTTACCCGCGCAGAAGGCGGTGATCATTCATCTCTGGATGCCGGTTGCCCGACACCTCTTGCGACCTACCCGGAAGCTCGGACGGGCCGCCCTCGAACGCTTCCCTATTTGGTCTTGCACCGGGTGGGGTTTACCCAGCTTCCCCGGTCACCCGGAGAACTGGTGCGCTCTTACCGCACCGTTTCACCCTTACCCCGCCTGAACGGCGAGGCGGTCTGCTTTCTGTTGCACTTGCCTTCGCGTCACCGCGACTCCACGTTATGGAGCACCCTGCCCTGCGGTGTTCGGACTTTCCTCCGGCGCTACCAACGCCGGCGATCACCTGGCCTGCTCCGGCCGAAACCTGTTTTGCGTACCGCTCCGTCCCCTGATCAATCGCTCTGCCTGGGGTAGATGATGCGCTGGCAATTGGGGCAGATCTTGATCTCGTCCAGTCTCAGCAACTCGTTGAAAGCCTGGGGCGGAATGTTCATATGACAGACCTGGCAGACGGCATTTTCAACCGCCGCCACCGCCACTCCGCCACCGTTGCGCTTGATCCTAGTATAAGTATTATATAGCCTCGGTTCAACTTTGTCGGCAATCGCCCGTGCCTTCCGCCTGAGCCGTTCGAGTTCCTTCTTTTTACCGGCGGCAGCCCCGGCGATGTCATTTTTCTGCTCCTCGATCTCGGCCCGCTGCTGCTCAGCAAACTCCTGCTTTTCGGCCAGGATTTTTTCGGCTGCTTCGATCTTTTCAAGGGTTCCGAGCATGGCCTCTTCCAGCTTGGAACGCTCCCGCTTCAGATCGTCTATCTCCTTCAGGGCCGCCTGGTATTCCTTGTTGGTCTTGATAGTGCCCAGGCGGGCTTCGTTCTTGGCTATCTGGTCGGTGATGGACCGGACTTTCTTTTCATCCTCGTCGTACTTCTCCCTGGCGCTTTCCACGTCGGCCCGGGCCTTGTCCACCGCCTCGGAAAACTGCGACAGCTCCCGGTCGAGCCGGGCCAGGCTTTCATCCACCTTGGCCAGGGACTCTTCCAGGCGGGCGATGGAAATTTCAATCTGCTGCAGGTCAGCCAAAATTTCCAACTGTTCTTTAACGTTTTTTACCATTTCTGCTCGCTTTTGATAATCTGAACGCTAAGGTTAAATCATATGGATTCCATATTCTACAGATAAACGAAAGGATCGGTCTCCAGCTCGGGCACCACCACCTCGAGCTGCACGCCCGACTCGCGCGCCCATGACCTGAGCCGGCCGGCAACGGCCCGGACCACGATCCTTTCAGAGGCGAAATGCCCCATGTCGATCACCCCCCGGCCGCACTGCTCCGCCTGGCGGGCGTCATGGTAGTGCAAATCTCCGCTGATGTACACCTGGGCGTCGCCGGCCAGAAAATTTTTCATCAGGCCGGAACCGCTTCCCGAACAAATCGCCGCCCGCTCGACTTTCAGCTTGCTGTCACCGGCGTATTTGAGACCTTTGATCCTGAAATCCTGTTTTATTCTCGAGGCAAGCTCTGCCAGGGCAACCGGTGTTTCAAAATATCCCACCCTTCCGATTCCCAGCCCGGTGCCGGGCTGACTGTCCAGCACTCCGGTACAGGTCAGACCCAGCTGTTCGGCCAGCACGTCGTTGACACCGCCGGCGGCCGAATCAAGGTTGGTATGGGCGCAATAGACGGCGATCCCGGCTTCCAGGGCCAGTCTGATGTCATTGCCCAAAGCTGTTGCCAGGTCGATCCGGCGCAGGGGTTGAAAAATGAGGGGATGGTGGGTGATAATCAGGTCTGCCCGGTTTTCCGCCGCCGATCTAAGTATCTCTCCCAGGGGATCCAGGGCCACCCAGACTTTGCTGACCGGCCGGGCCGGGTCGCCCACCTGGAGGCCGGGATTGTCCCATTGCTCGGCCAGGCTCAGGGGCGCCCAGTCTTCCATCAGGGCGCAGATATCGGCAACGGTAACGCTCATGACTTCATAATCTTGCCGTCGGTCTTTTGGGTTGAGGGCCAAAAAAGGCGCGGTTCGGAGCCAAACCACGCCTTCACTCAGGTTCCGGTACTTTGCGAAGCGAATGGGCCCACCTGGGATCGAACCAGGGACCTACCGGTTATGAGCCGGTGGCTCTACCAACTGAGCTATGGGCCCTCAAAGATCGCTGTGCCTTACTAACGACACACAAAGTGTTTGTCAAGCGCCAGAAAGCTAATTTTCAATGAAGCTCTTCAGCTTTCGGCTGCGTGTCGGATGCCTGAGCTTCCGCAGGGCCTTGGCTTCTATCTGCCGGATACGTTCCCGGGTGACAGTGAAATCCTGGCCCACCTCTTCCAGGGTGTGGTCCGCTTTTTCGCCGATACCGAACCGCATCCGCAGCACTTTTTCTTCACGGGGCGTCAGGGTCGCCAGGACCTTCCGGGTCTGCTCCGCAAGATTCAGACTCACGGCGGCATCAGACGGCAACATGAACTTCTTGTCTTCGATGAAATCACCCAGATGGCTGTCTTCCTCCTCGCCGATGGGGGTTTCCAGAGAAATCGGCTCCCTGGCTATGCGCAGGACCTTGCGGACCTTCTCCAGCGGGATTTCCATCTTTTCGGCAATCTCTTCCGGCCGGGGTTCCCGCCCCAGTTCCTGGACCAGGTAACGCGAGGTCCGGATCAGCTTGTTGATGGTCTCTATCATGTGCACCGGAATCCTGATGGTGCGGGCCTGGTCGGCGATGGCCCTGGTTATGGCCTGCCTGATCCACCAGGTGGCGTAAGTGCTGAACTTGTATCCGCGCCGGTACTCGAACTTGTCCACGGCCTTCATCAGGCCGATGTTGCCCTCCTGGATCAGGTCGAGAAACTGAAGTCCGCGGTTGGTGTATTTCTTGGCGATGGAAACCACCAGCCGCAGGTTGGCCTTGATCAGTTCGCTCTTGGCGGCTTTTGCCCGCCGCCGGCCCTCGTCCACGTGGGAAACGATCCTTTTCAGGATCCTGCTGTTGGCCCGGATTTCCTTTTCCTTTTCAGCTATGTTCTGCTGAATGGTTTTCAGCTCGGTGTAAAGCTTTTCCAGGTCCCCGCGGGCCAGATCACAGTGGCCGGCCGCCCATTTTACAAAGCCCTTCTTGTTGGCCAGGTGCTGCCGCAATCCGGTGACAGTGACGTTCATGGATTCGGCAGTCGAAGCGAACAGGTTGTTCTGGGTGTCGAACCAGGTGATCAGGTCGCGGATATCCTTCTCCATCCGGTCGATGACGTTGCCCTCCAGACGCCAGTCCTTGAGAAGCTCGAAGATTTTGTTGTTTCGCCTGGTTATACAGCGCCGCACCCTGCGCTGCTGGTCGGAGGGCAGCTTGGTTTCAAAAAGCTGGCGTCTGAATTCGGCATTTTCCCGGTGGATATCCTTGATCCGCCGGATCGTCTCCAGAAAGGCCCCTATCTTGTCCATTTCATCGACGTAGGTGTCTCCCTCGTCGATATCACGCAGTACGTGCTTGGGCCGCAGGGTTTTCTGCTCGATATATCCCGCCAGGGTCAGGATGTAGTCCACCCCGCAGGTGGTCTCCAGCAGCGCCTTGAGAACGTCCTGCTCGCCGGCCTCGATCTCCTTGGCGATTTCGACTTCCCCTTCCCGGCTGAGCAAAGTAACCATCCCCATTTCGCGCAGGTACATCTTGACCGGATCGGTTACCGTGCCGAAATCCGAAACGCTTCCGGTCGAAGGCTTCGCCTTCGCAACGGCTGTTTTCGGTTTGACCGGGGCAAGCTTGCGCTTGGCCTCGTCGACGATCTCTATGCCCATGTCGGCAAACATTTCCAGGGTTTCGTCAAGTTGTTCGGTGGTGAACATCTCGTCGGGCAGGACATCGTTGATTTCCCTGTAGGTAAGATAGCCCTGCTTCCGGCCATGGGCGATCAGTTTCTTCATGGACTTTTCATCCATGATTTTCTTGCCGGCCTTTTCCGTTTTCACCTTGTTGGCCTTGGCCCGATCCGTCTTTGAAGAACGGCTTGCCTTGGCTGTTTTGGCAGCCCCGGCTGCCTTTGTTTTTGCTTTGGGCTCACTCTTTTTTGCCATATGGTTCAGCCTCCTAACGACTCCAGGTTCGTCTGCGTTCGTTCGTTGAAAAGCTGTTTTTCTTTCAGCAACTCCACCAGTCGCTCGGTATCGTTTGCCTTTTCGGCAGCCTCGATCTCTTTCTGCAGTTTTGTCTTATACCTGCGGCGGCAGCGGGCCTCGAACTGGTCGAGCAGCCGCATACAGTCCCGCCGGTTCCAGCTCTCGGTATCCATTATGATCGAAGCCACGAGATCTTCCAGGTCGCTGCCCTGAAAAGCATCGACTATTCGGGCTTCCAGCTCTGCTCCGGATCCGTTCTTACTGATGATGAAACGGCTGATTTCCTGCAGGCGCCGGTCCTCGATACCGCTTTCGAGATTGCGGCCCACGAACTCGGAAATCAGCTCCGGGTACTTGAGTATCAGGGCGACCACCTGCCGCTGCATCCGGTAGCCGGGCTCGGCCCCGCCTGCCCGGACCGCACCCCCGGCGGCTTTGCCCGCCAACGGCACACCACGCCTTCCGGCACCGCCGGCCGACGCGATCTTGGCCGCGACCGCCTGCCGGTCCACATCCAGTTTCTCGGCCAGTTCCTTGATATAGAGATCTTTTTTCACCGGATCATCGATAGCGGCCAGGGTTTGCTTGACCTGGTCGATTATCCTAACCTTGCCTTCGACCGAAAGTCCGAATTCCGTAATGGCCGAATCGATGATGAACTCTATCCCGGACTTGGCCGCAGACGCCAGGCGCATGAAGTCATCCGGTCCGAAATCCCGCAGGTAGGAATCCGGATCGTGACCTTCCGGCAGTACCATGATCCCGGCGTCCACGAATTGTTCCTCGAAAACACCCAGCGACCTCCGGGCGGCCTTTATCCCGGCCTGATCGGAGTCGAAAACCAGCACCACCCGGCCCTTGCTCCCCACTATTCCCTTGAGGGTCCGGACATGGCCGCTCGTCAGGGACGTTCCCAGGGTGGCCACCACATTTTCGATGCCAACCTGGCGGAGGGCGATCATATCGAAATAACCTTCGACAACGAATACCGACCCGGACCTGCGGGCCGCGGGCCGCACCTTGTCGATCCCGTAAAGAATCCGGCGCTTGTTGAAAACTGGCGTCTCGGGCGAGTTGAGGTACTTGGGCGTCTGCTCTCCCATGGTCCGGCCGCCGAAACCGGCCACCCGGCCGGCGTAGTCGAAAATGGGAAATACGATCCTGTCCCTGAAACGGTCGTAAAAACCGCTGCCCTGCCGGCGGGCGATCACCAGGCCGGCCTTCTCCATCAGGGCCGCGGCAATACCCCTGCCCGCCAGATGGTTCAGCAACCCGTCCCATCGGTCCGGCGCATAACCCAGCCGGTGAGCCCGGACGGTTTTGCCGGTAAACCCGCGCGAGGCCAGATAAGCCCTGGCTTCGGCGCCCTGGTGGCCATCGAGACAACGGCAGTAAAATTCCATGGCGACCCGGTTCAGCTCGTAGAGCCTGTCGTTTTCGGTCATCTGCCGCCGGCCGCGGTCGCCTGCCGGTTCGGCAACCTCGATTCCGTAACGCCGGCCCAGGAATCTGACGGCTTCGGGAAAAGACAGGCCGTCAGACTTCATTATGAAACTGATTACCGAGCCGCCCGTATGGCAACCGAAACAGTAAAATATCTGCTTGTCCGGGCTGACTGTGAAAGACGGGGTCTTTTCCGAATGGAAAGGACACAAACCGACGTAGTTGCGCCCTGCCTTCTTGAGCACCACCCTTTCGGATACGACATCCAGTATGTCAGCAGCTGTCTTGACGGCTTGTATGGTATCCTCGGGGATCATTGTGCGCCTTGGGGCCGCCCTCCCTGATGCTCCGCTTGTCAGACCGTTAAAGCCACCGGCCTGCGTGGCCATTGAAATGTTTGAGCACGGCAATCAAAAGAAGTTACAAAACAAAAAACCAAAGGATCTCACCTGACAGATCAGGTTGCGACCCTTCGGATTTTTTTGAAAAAAAGAAACACCCCATATTGCCCACGCGCCATAGCCTGCTTCTAAAATTTTTCAATATATATGGGGGTTCCGGAAATGTCAAGGTATTATTTGCGCCGTCCCGGAAAAGTTTTCAGCACTTTTTCTATTCCGTCCCTGGCAAGTTCCTCGGCGGTCAGCCAGCGCCCGCCGCGTCTCACAAAGTCGCCCAGGGACAACAGGTTTTCGCTCAATGCCTGCTGGGTTTCGATAAAAACCCCCTTCCAGGCTATCCGGCCGTTGCGGGCGTCCAGCAAAACCACGTCGAAAGCGACTGCCGCCGGTTCGACCACTGAATACCGTTTTCCCCGCCGCTGCCTGAAAAGATAAAGACAGCCCGCCAGGACCCCGTCGGCATTGTAAGATCTTGCCAGCTCGAGGGCGGTTTCCCTCTCCATGCCCCTGGGCCACAGTTCCGGATCATAATTGACCTGTTTTACCGAAACATCCGCCAGCTTCCGCAGGCTGTTCAGAAACATGCCGGTAAGCATGGCGGCGGCTTCCGGGTCGGGTTTGCCGGTCAGGTATACCCGCCTGGTGAAAGGATTGCGCACGCCGGTCTCGGCCCCCAGAACAGCGGCCGCGTCCATGAAGGGAAGCATGATCAGCCTGGCCCCGGACCAGTCCCGGACGTTGGCCTGTCCCTTTGCCGGGTGTCTGTTCCGGGTTGTGGCGCATCCTGAGGCAATGATTGCGACCAGCAGGCAGACTTCGACCGCTGCCAGAGACTTTGATTTGCGGAAATGGTCTGAAACGGGCATTTGGAAATTGTCGTCCGGCCCACAGGTTTCGCGGGCCCGGGTCAAAGGCTTCCCTTTGAAGACAAAACCCCCTTGATGCTCCGGTCGATGGTGACGGCCTCTTTGAGCGCGCGGCCCATTGACTTGAAAACCGACTCCAGGATATGATGCCAGTTCTCGCCGTAACTTACATCGACGTGAAGGTTAAGCGCCCCCCTGACGGAAAAAGCCCTTAAAAACTCCTTTACCAGCGGAGCCTCCAGAGGAATCTGGGGCCCGGCCGGAGCAGGTAGCCTGAATACGAGATAAGGCCGCCCGGACAGATCGATCACCACCTGGCTCAGGGCGTCGTCCATGGGGGTCAGGGCCTGCCCGTAACGGCGAATTCCCTTCTTGTCCCCCAGGGCGCGTGCAAGCGCCTCTCCCAGGACCAGCCCCACATCCTCCATCGTGTGGTGAAAGTCCACTTCCAGGTCGCCCCTGGCCCGGCACGTCAGGCTGAAACGGCCATGGACGGCAAACAGGGTAAGCATGTGGTCGAAAAAGGGAATCTGGGTTGCGATATCGACCTGGTCGTCACTGTCCAGGTCCAGGCGGCAAAAAATCCGGGTCTCTTTGGTTTTACGCTCGATCTCGGCTGTTCTGGGCATCTCGTCTCTGCATCTTGCGCAATGATTTTTCCGAAAGGCGGCAGACCGAATGCGGCGGAGCCTTCTGCGGCCCCTCTCTGCAAACGGCTCTTAAACGCTCCAAGCATAACCAACTAATCATATATCATCGGCGGCAAAAAGGCAATATCTACTTTTCCGGCAAACAGAACGTCCCGTGACGGCTTCAATTTCCCGCCGGCATTCCGGCTCCCGGAATCAGCTTCCTGACCCGACTGAACCCGTTTCTGCGCTCAAGCTCGTCCCAGGGTTCGATGTTGTTGTCAACGCTCCGGCGGTCGTATCCGCTGCGCCTGTCGTGTCTCCGGCGGCGATTTACCCTATTGAACGGATGATCGTGAACTCGCCGATCGAACAGCAGGCGCCTGCCGCCGAAATCCATGATCCTGATTCTGTAAACTGAGGGTTCCATCCTCGGGCCTCCTCGGCATGGGACCGCGTGGGGATAAGGATGGTTCTGCCGTCTTGCACCACCTGGAGCCATTGTAGTGCACACCGGCCCGAATGTAAACTTTAAACCATTGCCGCGGCTCCGGATAAAAAAACAAATTGATTTGAATTACCGCTTGCCATATTTTGCATATTTCAAAAACCTGAATGAACTTTTGAAAGTTATGTCAGAGGCAGGGTCTATGGAAAAATTTTCGCTGAAACTTCACGACGTCCGCAAGGGCTATAGTCACGACCAGGACAAACTCATCGACCCGCGGGAGACGGTCGCACGGCTGAAAGCCAGGCTGGCCGGCCTGGACCTGGACATCCTCCAGGACACGGTGAGGATCGATTCAGGCAGGCTCGGCATCCCCGTATACTTCAGCAGATGCGGCAAAGACGCCCGCAAAATCACCGGCAGCCGCAAACAGATGGGCAAGGGTGCAACCGCCCCACAGGCGGAGGCCAGCGCGGTCATGGAGCTTGCCGAACGCTTCAGCCTTTTCAGTTTCAGGGCCGATCCGGCCAACTTCAGACAGGCGACCTATCGCCAGGTTGCCGATCAGGCCCTGAGTTTCGGGACCATAGCCTTATCGGTCAACGACACGTCAGAAGACCCGGAGCTTGCCCGCAGGGTGTTTGAGGATCTTCCTTTGCAGTGGACCCGGGCTTTCAGCCTGACCGATTCGCGTTCCGTTCTTGTTCCCTTCAACTGGTTTTACGCCATAAACGAGTACAACGGCTCGTCGGCCGGCAACTGCCCGGAAGAAGCCCTTGTCCAGGGCATCAGCGAAATAGTGGAAAGGCATGTGTCGGCCCTGGTGGCCAGGGGCAGACTTTCAGTGCCGCTGATAGAAAAGGCTTCGATCAAAGATCCGGTGGCCCTCGGGCTGCTGGACAAATTCGACAAAGCGGGAATCGAGTTGTTTATTTCGGACTTCTCGCTCGATGTGGGGATTCCGACAGTCGGCGTCCTGGCATGGGATCCTGCCACCTTCCCTGCCAGAAGCGAAATTGTATGGACGGCCGGCACCACGCCCTGCCCTGTCAAAGCCCTGTGCCGCGCCCTGACGGAAGTCGCCCAGCTGGGCGGCGATTTCAACAGCGGCTCCAGCTACGTCGCCAGCGGACTGCCCAAGCCGAAGGCCATGGATGAAGTGAAATTCATCACCGACCCGGGCGCGGCCACCACGATCGACCGCCTTCCGGACCTGGCGGACGACAACCTGAAAACCGAGGTGGAAAACCTGGTGGGGGCTCTGGCGCGCAAAAACATGGAAGTGCTGACAGTCGATATCGGCCACCCGGATCTGCTGGTTCCGGCCTTTTACACCATGGTACCCGGGGCCGAGTTCCGTGAAAGGGCGGCCAATTCCAGCGTGGCCATGATCTGCGCCAGGCTGACAGCCGAAACCCTGCCGGCGGCCGAAGCCATGGCGCGTCTTGAATCAATGGCCGGGCTCCTGGGCGCCAGGTACTATATTCTTTTCTACCAGGGAAAGCTCAACCATGACCTGGGCCGGTCCGAACAGGCCCTGGCTTGCCTGAATCGGGCCCTGGAATGCGACCCGCCGGCAGAGGACGCCGCCAGCATCTACAGCTATATCGGCATCTGCCTCAAAGACCGGGGCCGGTTCGACCAGGCCCTGGAGGCCCTTTCAGAAGGGGCGAAACTGGACCGTGAAAGAACGGATATCTACAACCTGATGGGGTACTGCCATTTCAAGAAACAGCAGTATGCGGAGGCGGTCGCCTGCTTCGAGAAAGTAATCGACCTTGATCCGGGATCGGCCATAGACTATGCCAACCTGGCGGTCAACTACCGGGCCCTGGGCCAAACGGACAAGGCCGTCGGCTATTACCGCCTGGCGCTCAAACTTGACGGCAGCCTGGAATTTGCCCGCCGGCATCTTCGGGAACTGGGCGGCGGGTGAAACCGCGGGGTCACCTTTCCAGCAGCTCTTTGGCCAGGGACTTATAGTCTGTTGCGCCGTAGCTGCTTCCGCGGTAGAAAACCACGGGGCGGCCCGCTTCCGCGCTGTCGGCGATGGTTGTATTGACCCTGATGACCGTATCGAAGACAAGCGGCCGGTAACGCTCGTCGTTTCTCAGTTTTTCCAGAATGCGCGGGCTGACCCTGGTCCGGGCGTCGAAAAAAGTCGGCAGGATGCCGCTGATGCGGATATCCGGGTTTATGGCTTCCCTGACGGCCTCGACCGTGTCGAACAGCTCGTCCAGGGCTTCGAAAGCGTATGGATGGGTCTGACACGGCACCAGGACTTCATCGGCATAGGCAAACACGTTGACGGTAAGCAGGGAAAGACTGGGCGGGGTATCCAGCAAGACGAAATCGTAACCTCCCTCAACAGGCGCCAGGGCCTGCTTGAGCCGGTCTTCACGCCCCTCGACATCTACCAGTTCTACTTCCGCCCCTGCGAGATCCACGTGGGACGCAATGAGGTCCAGCCCTTTCCAGGCCGTGCCGACGATCGCCTCATGGGTGCTGACGCCATCATCCCCTTTTATCAGCCGGTATACATTGACCTGCTGCTGTTCCGGGTCCACGCCCAGGCCCTTTGTGGCATTGGCCTGGGGGTCCATGTCCACCACCAGTACGGTGGAGCCTTCCCGGACAAGGGCCGCTGCCAGGTTGATGACGGTGACCGTTTTGCCTACTCCACCCTTTTCATTGGCTATTGCAATTTTTCGCATACCCTCTCCCCTGATTGAAGGTGAAAACTGGTTAACAACACACCCCGTATTCAATTTGCCATCCGGCTTGCCTTCAGTTCAGCCATGCTTTCATCCAGCAAACGGGCCTGCCTGAGCAGAGCCCCGGTTTCCTCCATCAGTCTTTCCATGGTGCGCGCGTAACGGTCGCGCTCCCGGTTGGTCCCGGAGATAGCTTCGAGTGCCTGGCCCAGGTCGGTAAGATAGCTGTCGAACTGTTCCGACATCAGCTCCTTCTGCCTGGCCGCGGCCGCATCCACGAGCCTGATCAGATACTGAAACTTGATATTCTCCCTGTAATCCTTGAACTGAGCCACAAGTGATCTTTTTATCTCTTTTTTCATCCTGACGGCGGCGGCAGCCAGGGCCTGCAGTCCCTGTTCCGGGCCGGGGCTCTTTTCCTTCTTGAAGATCTGCCTGAAGAGACTAACCGCCGTATAGAATCCCAGCCGCATGACCGCCTCGGTCTTGATATTGGCCGAATAACGCAGGTTGGCCCGGGCCGGCGGCAGTTGCAGCCCGATTATCTGTTTTACTTCTTTGAGGTCAACGGACGTTTCCGGCTCCTGCCGGCCCGGCTGCAGGCGATGGCCGCCGTAAGCAGAGAGAGTCTTGCTGTAACCCGCCATGGCTTCGGCTATCATCATACGATATGGGGCGCTCACCTGCGCGAGCCGATCCTGCAAACCCTGCTCGGCTTCCTGGATGAATTTGATAATACCCGGATTCACGTTTTCGGTTAAATACCTGTCCACCGCCTGCCTGATTTCCTGGAAGACCAGATAGACCGTGGCGGTAAAGCCAGACTGGCTGAGCGAATCCCCGTACCGGTCCACATCGACCCGGTATCGGTCCACAAAGGCAATGGCTGCCCCGGCCGGCCCGCTGTCACTGTTTTCGAAAAACCGGTCCGCCGCCGTCTTCATTTCCGATTTGATTTTGCGGACGGCGCCGTCGATGGTGTTGTTGATCATGGACCGGATCTTACGCATGTGGTCCTGGTGGCCCGCCAGTCTTTCCACCAGTCCGGCGACCTCGTCCTGATCACGCATGGCAAGATCACGGTGCAAGCCTATCCAGTCGGCCATCCTGCCCAGCAGTATTTCAAGCCGTTTGAGCTGGCCTGCGAGCAAAAGGGCATACTTGCCGGCGTTCAATCTTTCTTCCAGGTCTCCGATAAACCGCCTGCTGACCTCTTCGGATCGCCTGACCATTTCCTGCTCCAGGTTCCACTGCTCCATACGACGCCGGTCCTTCAACTCCAGGCCGTCGCGGTTGGCGTCCAACAGGCGGTAGAGAGCCGAAAAAGTATACAGCCGAGGCTCGTCCACCAACAGCGCGAGCTGCTCGCCGACCTTCTTCTCCATGCTTTCGAGTTCTTCCGGCGAGCCGTGTTCGCCCAGATCGCAGTTGAGCACGAACACCAGGTTGGTCGCCATGCCCATCTTCTTGAGCATGGACAAAAAGCGGATATCGGCCTCCCTGAGCCCCATGCGGCTGCTGATCACGTAGATGACCAGATGGGTGATCAGCAGGTAGTCCTGAATCATGGCCAGGTGGAGGGGATTGGTTGAATCGCTGCCCTGGCAATCTGCAAACTCGATGTGTTCATCGAAATCCTGACTGTCTATTGTCAGCAGCAAGTCTTTCAGGTAGACGGCCAGGCAGTCCCGGGCAACGAAATCGCGGTGAAGGTGAAAATCGTCGCCGTCATAGTCCACAACGGCGTTATCGGCCTTGACCATCTCCTGCACTTTCGGAAACCCTTCAAGGTAAGCCTTGAGCAAGACGGCGTCGGCATTCAGGGAATCCTGAAGAACCTGCAGTTCTCCGTCCAGCTCGTCAAGAGCGCGGGCCAGGTCGTCGCGGTCCTGCTGCCTGCGGATATCGAAAGCCCCTTCGCGGCCGCGCCAGTTTCCGGAAAGCAGCAGAACAAGGGCCCGCTCAATTTCCTGGTTTATCTCGTCCCAGGACTTGAAATAGAGCCTGGCCGCCAGGCGGCCGCCGCATCGCACCCTTGTTACGATCGAAGTGATGACCCCGGCTCCTCTTTTCAGGTAATCTTTGCGGAACAAGGCATTGACCAGCGTGCTCTTGCCGGACTTGATGGCCCCCACCACGGCCACCCGGACGGTGTCGCTGTCCAGATGGCCATTGATTATTTCAAGATCCCTTCTCCAGGCCGACAGGTTCTCACCCGGCCCGGGGTCCAGGGTTTCCAGGCTGCCAAGCTGGTCTTCCACCTGCCGGCAGAGTTTCTCGATTTCTTGTTTCGCTTCCTGAAAACGGTTCATTTGATCGACCTTCGGTATCCTGAAATCATGATCCTGATGTTGTCTGTCAAGCCGGCAATTGCCGTGACCTTGACAAAAAGGGGCGGCTCCATAAGCTGCCTTGCCCGCTCGAATCCGTCCCCGGCCGGTCCGGCTTTTACCCCCGTGAAAAGCGGCCGGCGGCAAGGGCCTTCCGGCCTCCATGATAATCACTTGTTTATTCTATGATTTCATGGTATAAAGGGGCAAACAGGCCCAATAGCCGGTACCAGCTTATGGTGGAATATCATTCAAGGGGAAAACCCAATGTCTGAAAAACATCCAGAATGTCCGCTCTATAATCCATTGAACTGTAAAGAATATTACAATCCCAAACTTTGCGCTTTCGTCCGCAAGGACAAAGTTTGCCTCAAAAAAAAGAAGACGAAACAAAAACCAAAAAAAACGGAAACATAGTCTGCGTCCCGGAAAATTTGATTCCTGTCACCCCGATCATAACAGCATGCATGCCCGTCTGAAAGGCCCCTGCCGCGACAGCCCCGTAAAACCGGCTGCGTCCTCCATAAAAGATGTTCCCGATTTTGTCTAACCTGACGGCCGCAGCTGACTTCTGGTATGCATGCCTTCAGGCGTGTCCTGCGCTGCCGGACAACAGATCCGGGTCCACGCCGATATTTCGAAGGGCTGTTTCCCAGCGCCTCTCCAGCGGTGCTTCAAAAACCACCTGATGCTCGTAAGGTGCTGTCAGCCAGGCGTTCTGTGACAATTCGTATTCCAGCTGCCCCGGTCCCCAGCCGGCGCATCCCAGGGCGACAAGAAAAGATGACGGCCCCCGGCCCCTGGCGATGGCCTCCAGTATGTCCATCGAATTGCTCAGGGCGAGTCCGGGGCTGATCATCAGGCTTCCTTCCCATTTGAGCGGCTCCGAATGGAGGATGAACACCTCGTTTACATGAACCGGCCCGCCGATGTAAACCGGCAGATCTCCGTATTGTTCGAGATACTCTATACCAAGTTCCCGGAAGATCATTCCGGTTGTGATGGAAGCGTGGATCCGGTTGACTACTATACCGACGGCACCTTCCCTGGTATGCTCGGACAGGCAGGTCACCGTCTGGTAAAAATTGGGGTCCAGCAGCTCCGGCATGGCTATGAGCAGATGGCCTTTCAACGATTGCGCGAACATGTCTTTCATAAGGTCAAATCTTGGGATTAGGATTTCCGCTCATCCTGATCATAGGCAATGTCTGTCCGGAAATCAACCGGCGCGATTGCCGTTTGAAATTTTAGAGGCGGCGGCCGCGCCTGCCGGCCACCGGGCAAAGTCTATGCCTATGGATGCCAAACCTTTGACAATATTTACAACCTGGAATATAGTCCCCTGATATGGAATGTGGAAACATTTTCAAACCCCGGCTGCTCCGGAACGGCTTTCGGGCCGCCGGGCGATAAAGACGTTTATTTCGGATTCAAACTCATGACGACCGGTGTCTCCCGACAAAGCCCCGAGCCGGGGCGGACATAAAGCCGGGAGATGACCGTTCGGGGTTACCGTTCATGCCGCCATTCAAAATAGAAGACATGGCCCGCAGGCTCGATATCGACCCTTCCAAGATCGAGCGCTACGCGCAAAAAGGCCTCATCATTTTCAGGCAATCCGGCAATGGCAGGATCGCCGGCGGCCCGGTCGAGCTCGCCCGCCTCCGATTCATCGTCAAGGCAGAAGAACTGGGCTATTCCATAGACAACATCAACCGCCTCGTGGGGCACGCCTACTCTGTTCTGCGCACCGACGATCCGCTGGACTCGAGCCGGGCCTTCGCCCGCGAGGTATTCAAAAAACTTGAAGCCGGCCTGGACGAACAGGACCCCCTGGAACAGCTCAACACCAGGTGTGATCTGCGCCTGCTCGGCGATTATCTGGCCGAGCTCGAAACCTGCGCGAAACCCGGTTCCGGGCCTGCCGCCGCAAAGGCTGAAAAACCGTCCGCCATCAGAAAGAAGGGCTCATTTCCGGCCGCCACAGATTCCGCAGCAACGCCGGAAGACGCAAAAAAAGACGAAAAAACGCCTCCTCTCAAACAGCCCCGAAAAGGCCGGATAGGTTTGAAACTTGGCGCGGCCCTGCTCATCGTTGCGGCCGTCGGTGCCGGTTTCCTCTATGCGCGCCGACAGCATAAGGCAGAATTTCCGGGCCCCGGGAGCGAAATCGCGCAAACCGAAACATCCGGTCCCGCACCCGATATATCCGTTGCTGAAAGCGAGCAGGCGTTTCCGGTTCCACCAATTGAGCCCGAAGCTGAAAACGGCAAAGCGGCGGCACCGGAAAATGCGAAAACAGAAGCGCCGCCTGAACCGGACCCGGCCATTGAGCGGCCCGTGGAAACCGGAACGGCTGAAAGCGCGGCCGCGGCTGACCAAAAGCCTGATGCCGAAGACCTGCTGCTGCCCGAGCCGGAGCCCGTGGGGATAAAGCCCCTGCCGCCCCTGGCCCTGCCTGAACCCGTCAGGCAGGCTGACAGTGAAACCAAACCGGCTTCCAAGACGCCGCCGGCTGAAAAAAAGCCCGCTGCCCGCCAGGCGGAAGCAAAGAGCCCGGCGGAGGCCGTAAAAATAAGCAACTTTACCCTGCTTTATTCGCCATCCGAAAAAAAGTATACGGCCCGCTTCAATATCGTCAAGGCTCCGGGAAGCCGGCAGGAACGGGTAAGAGGTTATACCTTCGTGCTGCTGGAGACCAAATCCGGAGACACCATAGCCTTGCCCCGGGTCAAACTTGTCGGCGGCCGGCCTGCCAGGCACAGTAAGGGTCGATTTTTTTCAATCGCCCGCATGAAGATTCAGGAATCTTCCGGCAAGATAGACATTCCGGCCGATTCCATAAAGTCCGCCACCGTTCTGGTATATTCCGCAACGGGCTCGCTGATCGGCTCCGGGCGGTTCAGCGGCCGCGTAACCGTGACTGCTCCGCGACAGGAAACGGCCGAGCCGGAAGCCCCGCCTGCAGCCGAGCCGCCGCGCCCACAACCGGCGCGGAAAGAAAAACCGCCCCGGCCCGCTGCCGGGCCCAAGCCTGCCTCAAATGAGAAATCGCTGAAAGAAGCCCTGCAATGGGAGGCCACGAGCTACGACCTGGTCCGCAGGGGCGAATATGAAAAGGCCATCACGGCCGCCTCCAGGGCCATAAGTCTGGCTCCCGAACGCGTCAATCCGTATATCAACCGCTCCCTTGCCTATATCGAAACCGAAATGTACGCCAAGGCCATCCGGGACTGCGACACCGTCCTTGCCATGGATCCTGAAAACGCCCTGGCTTACAACAACCGCGGCCTTGCATTCCACAGGGCGGGCAAGCTGGAGCAGGCCCGCGCGGACTACAAAAAGGCATGCGAGCTGGGACTTGAACTCGGATGCGTCAACCTGGCGGATCTGGAAAAAGAAGAAAGGATCAACTCGCTGCTGGAAGCCAGCCGCAAGGCTTTTATGTCCAAGGACTGGACGGCGGTGATAAAGTACACGACCGAAGTCATCGGTCTTGACCCTGCCAATTCGGTCGCCTACACCAACCGCTCGGCCGCCTATGCCGAAAAGGGTCAGTTGAAAAAGGCGCTCGATGATTCGATGCAGGCCCTGCGGCTGGCCCCGTCATTTGCACTGGCATACAACAACAGGGGTTACGTTTACGAACTGATGGGAGAAACAAAAAAGGCCGCAGCCGATTATCTGAAAAGCTGCAGCCTCGGTTTCGATCTGGGCTGTGAAAATCTTGCCCGTCTGGAGAAAAAGCCCTGAGCGGCTAGTACTTTTCCAGCATCTTCAGGTTCTCCCGGGCAATATCGGTCAGCTTCTTGCCATCATAGTCCTTGCTGGTGGTGGCGACAGCCTTGTCATCCGGATCCAGGGCCAACAGTTTGCGGTACATTTCCTTTGCTTTTCCGACCTTACCGGTATTCTGGTAGAGTACTCCCAGGTTCAGCAGGGCGTACGGATTTTCGGGATTGATCGACAGGGCGACTTTCAGGTTGGCCTCGGCCTTCTCGTAGTTGCCCTTTACCAGCTCCCGGTATCCCTGATCGGCCAGGTAGACGTCCTGCCTGACATGACTCGAACTTCCCGAGCATCCTGCAATGGCCGCCAACAGCAAGAAAGCCGTAAGACATCCGATGATTCTGGTCACTTTGTTTCCCCCGTTTTCGGTTTGCATTTTCAAATTCAGGGCTCTGCCGGCAAGACCGGGCAAGTCTGTCAATTATGGTTGTAATCGTACTCCGACCAGAGGTCCGGCACATTGTCGATTGTCGTTCGCCGGCGACTTTCATTCCTGCGCCTGTCTTTTCCGCTGCGCCTGTCTTTCTGGCTGCGCCTTTCGGGAATATGGACTGTATAGGAAAACTGCCTCCGGTCACGTCCGCTGCGCCTGTCCTGCTTGTTTTGTATATTGATCAAGGTTTTCATATATTCTTCTTTTCGTCAGGATTGAAAGACAGGGATCTGCTAAATCATCTTCTTGAGCTTCAAAAGCGTTTCGTATCTTTCGTGCATGCTGTTTTTGAGCATTTTGAAAAGTTCAAGCACGATGGCGTCCCTTTCTTCCCTTGTCGTCATGAGGTAATTCAGCCTTTGATCTATACTCTTGAACAAGGTTTCCAGATTGTTCAGTCTCACTTCCAGCACGTTTATCCGCTCGAGGGCATCGCCCACGTCCCTGTCATCGTAACTCAGCAGGTCAGCGTCATTCTTGTCGTCATTTCCGATTTTATCGGTAAAAATCCCTCCGCTTCCTCTTTCGCGGATGACGTCTTCGATAATCTTTTTATCGATTACCTTCTTGTTGTCTGCATATCCGTAAACCAGGGCGGCATCGCAGACCAGGTTGATTATCCTTGGTATCCCCCTGGAATACTTTGCAATCAGGTCAACGGCTTCACTCGTGAACGTCTCCGGGTTATCGGCTCCGCCGATGGTCATCCTGTACTTGATGTAATTTTCTACTTCGTTGCGTTTCAGGCCGCTGATATGACAGTGAACCGTTATCCGCTGAACTATCTGCTCTAGCCTCTTGTGCTGCAGTCTGTATTTCAGTTCCGGCTGCCCCACCAGGATGATCTGTATCAAATGATGCTTCTCGGCCTCCAGGTTCGAAAGCATCCTGATTTCTTCGAGAGCCTTTTTGGCAAGATTTTGGGCTTCATCGATAATCAAAACCACCCGTTGCTTGCGGGAATATTTCTCGATCAGGAACTCATGGAAAAGATCCATCAGTTCGGCCTTGTCCTTGTGGTTGGTCTCCAGCTCGAATTCCCGGCATATGCTCTTGATGATCTGATTGGGCGGGATATAGGTGTTGTTTATCAGGCCGATCTCGATATCGTCCGGGATCTTTGAAAGCAGGTAGTTGATGAGGGTGGTCTTCCCGGAACCTATTTCGCCTGTAACGACAACGAAACCCTTGTTTTCCGTAATGGCGTATTCAAGGTGAGTATAGGCGTTTTCATGCCCGTCACTCATGTAAAGGTATTCAGGATCAGGCAGCAGGTTGAACGGCTTTTCTTTCAAGCCATAGAATTCTTCATACATGGAGGCACTCTTCAGTCAGGTATTCTGTCTTCGTCCGTCCTGGTCTTGTTCAGGATGGCGCCAATTATCTTGCCCTCTTCCGCAAACAGGCTCATGGCCTTCTTGAGCTCTTCCTGGGCGGTCCGTTCCGATTCGACAACAAAAAGAATGCCGTCCGCAAACTGGGAAAGGATAAGAGGGTCCGCGCAGGCCAGTACGGCCGGGCAGTCCAGGATGATTATGCGTTCGTTGCCATAACGGACTTTAAGATCCTCTATCAGGGCCTCCATTCTCGGCGAGCCGAGCAACTCCGCCGAATTGGGGGCCACCTTGCCGGCCGGGATGATGGTCAGCTTGGCTATGCCGGGATTGATGAAGATTTCTTCAGCCCGGGCTTTTTTCTCAAGGTAATGCACAAGCCCGCATTCAACCGGCAATTCAAAAAAATCCGAAGCAAAATCATAGTGCCTGCGCCAGGGGTTGCGCAAATCGCAATCAATGACCAGAGCCGTACGGTTGTGTTCCCTGGCGATACTTATTCCAAGGTTTATGGATGTGAAGGTCTTGCCCTCTCCCGGGTTGGCGCTTGTGACTATCAGGCAGTTGCCGCCGGCCTTGTCCAGTTTCTTGAGCACCCTTGCCTTGATAAGATCAAAGTGGTCGGTAATCTTGTTGTCCTTGAAAAGGGTAAAAAGCTTGTTCTTTCTCAGAACATTCGGATCGACAGGTCTTACCCGGGTAACACGGTATTCTACGTTGACCTCCCGGCGGCATCTATCCTTTCTGCCGACAGGACGTGCAACAGCCGGTCCGGGCGGTGGAGCGTCAGGTTCCTGGCGCCTTATTTTCTTCAGGGCATTTCCCAGGCTGGTAACTTCTTCCTGGCTTCTTTCCTGCTTGGCCTTGGTCAAGGCCTTTTTGAGCTTGCTCATATTATTGCTCTTTCCGGCAAATTTCGATTATGACAATAATCTCTTGTAGATCAAAGTGTAAATGTCTTCAAGCGGCAATACAAGCTTGTCTACCGCCACCAGCACCAGGGCTACGAGACAGACCGCTCCTGCCGCAATCACCGCCCGCTTGATCAACAAGGCACGTTTTTCTTCCGGTGTTTTCATGTACGGCAGGGCGGTCAATACGTCTATGCCGGCCACATCCTTGAGTTCTTCCGTATTCTTGACGGTATGGTCCATGGCCTCTATGACGGCCACCGTCCCCAGGGAAAGCCCCGATGCCAGAACGAAGCCGAGCAGAAATACCGCGATCCTGTTGGGCTTGTATGGGCTTTTGGGCAAATACGGAGGATCGGTAATGGTAAAATGCTCACCCTGTTGCTGTTCTTCCATTTCCTGGGCTATGCGGGCCTGCAAGAGCTTGTTGGCGATATCATTGTATCTGCGCTTGGCGTTTTCGTAGTCGATGAGCATATTGTTCAGCTCTTTTTCGACAATGGGCGCATTTTCAAGCTTTTTCTGGTACTCGGCCAGATCCTTCTCGATTTTGCGCAAATCCTGACGCAAATTGTTTATTTCCGTATCGGCCATCACCACCTGGGTCATCAGGTTCACATAGAGCGGGTTGTCAGGCTTGCGCTCTGACACCTCCAGCATGGCCCGGTCGGTGATCATGGTATCCACCTGCCTGGACAGCAGCTCCACTTCCTTGGATTTCTCGATCACATCGGGATGATTGGCGCCAAGCCTGGCCCTGAGAGACGACAGCTCTGTCCTGGCCTGTTTAAGTTTCTTGATCTTGACCACCGCCTCGTCGGCCTTGCCGATCTGGCTTTCAAGTTCGGCTATCTCCGCCACCAGCTTCCTGACGTCGGGATGCTTGTCTGAAAAGCGGGACTTCATCCTGATCAATTCCAGCCGCAGGGTCTTTATCCGCTCCTTGGGGTTGGCCGCGAGCTTGTTTTTATCGGTAATGACCGGTTTCAGCGGCTCTATGTTGGCCAGCTGCCCCTTGAGGTATATCTTCCTGTCTTCCAGCGACCTGATGCGCGACGTGATCCTGTCGTATTCCGTCTGCAGGCGGGAAATTATCTGCAGCAGGGTCGTCGTGTTGCCGGGCAGCTCTCCAAGGTGCTGCTGCTTGAACACGCTGATCTTCTTTTCGTATTCATTCATCTTTTCCCGCAGGCCGTTGAGTTCGTTTTCCAGGAAAGTGGTGGTGGTCTTGACCTGCTTTTCCCTGGACTTGGCCTCTTTGAGCAGGTAAAGGGAGGCCAGCTCCTTTGTCACCAGCATTACTTTCCGGGGGTCCCTGCCCTCGTATGACAGGATAAAGGCTATGGTGGCAGAGCGGGTGCCGGCCTTGGCGCTTATGTGTTCTATCTTGATGGCCTTTTTCATCTTGCGGACGGCCTTGTCTATCTTGCCCGCATTGGTATATTCGGGATAGAGGTTGAATTTCCTGATAATCGCCTTGAGGGCGGAATAGCTCAGGATCTGGCTGGTTATGGTTTCCAGCCTGCTGGCGGCATAAGTCGTTATGGTGGACTTGACGAACTCGTCAGGTATCTGCTGTTCTTCGATGGTGATCACGGCTTCGGACTTGTAGATGGGCGGCAGGGCCACAGTCACGATGGCCGTAATGAGCATCACGGCTGCGAATATCGTCACCAGCAGCCCCATCCGCCGTTTGAAAAAATCGCTTACTTCCTTGAATGTAAGGTCGGTGTCCATTTACAATTTGCTCCAAGTATCCTGGCCAGCGCCACGGTTTTGTTCATTCATGGTTTATACGGAAAGTTGAAAGCAACGCCCAGCCAAACCCGGTTGCGTTCAGCCCTCTCATTGGGTGCTTTGTCTTCGTCATATTCCAGAGAGTAAGTATAGTTAACCAGCAGGCTGCTGTTTTCTGTCATCATATAACGCATGGACGGCCTGAGCTCGAAATAGCGGGTATATACGTCTTCATCCTCTTTTTCGTCCCTTGTATAGTAAAAGCGCCCCTCTATGCCGGCCTTGAACCTTTCGGTAAAAGCCCAAAGGAAAGACAGCTTGACCTTGTCCACATCGACTTCCCGGCCATCGGCGGTGGTGGCAAGGTTTCTGGCGTAACCAAGGTCTGTTTCCGATCTTTCGGTGCGCTTTATGAACCTGAAATTTACGACTCCGCCCCAGGTGTAATCCTTCTCGTCGGTGTCCTTGTTCTCGTTTTCGGTGTAACGGCCGCCGACTTCGACCAGCAGACTGAATGTTTCGCTGAGCCCGTGCCGCCAGCCGAAATTGAGATTATAACTGCTGACCCTGTTTTCGTCTGAATCACGCAAAGAATAGCCGGGGGTAACATAAATCCTGTCCACCTGACTTTTCAAAAGCTTGCCGACCGAAAACCATACCCTGTGGCGGTCGTAATCAACTTTGGTGTCCGATTTATAGTCTATGTTATTGTAGGCATAATTGAGCGAAAGACTGACCAGCTCCGTCAAGCTGTATCTGATCCCCGCGCCGGCATCGTAACGATACCTGTCTTCCCGGTACTGGATACGTCCCGTTTCGACCAGCTCTGATTCCAGCGTCGTATCCTTGGTAAACCCGAAGGCCGCGTTGGTGCTGAAACGTTGGGTCAGTTTGTGGGCCAGGTTCACGTTGGCATTATAAAACTCGTTGTCGAAATCATCCTCTTCCTGGTACCTGTCTATTTCCATCTTGAGGTCGGCCAGGATCTTGGTGGTCACGCTGTCATAATCGAGTTTCAATCCCGGGATCACCGTAAATATATTGTCATCCTTGGTATTGACCCGGCTGAACTCTATATTGTCATTGTGCTGGGCGAAAGCTTTGATCGACGGAACCAAGATATAATCAGCGGCCGCGACATTGTCGACGCCCGCCAGCAGCAAAGTTGAAACCGCCAATCCAACGACCCACCGTCTCGTGCTTTTCAATCCGATTTTTTCAAGCAATGCGCCTCTCCAATCGAGCAGTAAAGTTTCGTGTCAACGGCCCGCCGGCCAGACCGGTCAATCCGGACGGCCGGAATCCTGTCATCAAGGCACGACTACCACATCACCGCGCTTCAGCATGATGTTCTGGTCGAGGTTACGCCCCTTTAATATCTCGCTGTAATTGAAGGGTATCCTGACAATATTGCCCTTGACCTGCCTCAATATGTGAATCTTGCTCTCGGAAGCATAGGGGTTCAGCCCGCCTGCCTTGGAAAGCAACTGCATGACATTGGTTTCCAGATTGATGGAATATTCCCCCGGATTTCTCACTTTGCCGATCACATATGCCTTGAGGCTGTTGATCTGTTTCAGGATTACGGTCACGGTTGCATCAGGGATGAACTCCGACAGCTTTCTGGTGACCTGGCTTCGCAGATCGGAAACCGTCATCTTTTTCACGTCGATGTCACCGATCAGGGGAAAGGAAATCACACCGTCCGGGGGCACTATTATCTCCCTGCTCAGTGTGTCGTCTTTCCAAACCGAAATCTCCAGCACATCTCCGGGACCGATTATATACACCGGTGTATCGGCACGGAGCTCAGGCGCAAAGCAAAAGCTCAAAGCTATGAAACACAGGCCGATAAAAATTGATTTTGCCCTCAATTCCCCACTCCTTTTTGCGAACCTGCCTGGTTGACGGATTAACCTTATTATTCACAACTTATTGTTGTAATTGCAATACCAAACTCTTTCCCGGCATGCCGCCGGCGACAGAACCAAAGCTCTTGTCAGCTCATCCGGCCGGCGACGATTGAAAAAAACACATCTTTTTATGGTGTTGCTACCATGCCCACCGGTTTGAATTTGGTGGCCGCGCATTCCGGAGAGACCGGAATGCGTGTTTATCAAGGGAAGGTAAAGTGGAAGGTCACAGCATTGCTGATACAGCAATCAATAGTTGCTCCTTCTGAAGGCTACCATGCCCAACAGTACGGCGAACAATGTTATGACCGTCGTAATGGAAGACACGGAGGTGTTTTGCACCGGCATATCGTTTTGGGTAACAACCACCTTGGCAGAACCGGAAGCCTGAATCTGGCTGTTTTCCTGGATCAACCGGGGTTGCGAACCGCTGTAATCGATGCCGGCATTGGCCAGAACGATAAGCGCTATTGAAATTACTGAAACAGCAATGATAAGGATTTTAGTTGTTTTCATGTTTGAACCTCCTTCCTACTGAAGGCTGCCTTGCATTCTTATAAAAACAACTAAGCATTTTCCGTGCCACCACTTTACCATCCCTTTTTTGCTATAAAATCCTATGATTACTGTTTACCATGTGAAAGCCAAACAACTTAATGGCAATTTAGGTAACAATTATCTATTACTTTTTTTCCACTTTTCTTAATTGTATGTAATATTTTTCTCATCGGGTTAAATGGCGCCCTTTCTTTTCAAAACAACATAGACCGTCTTCAGAAGGATCTTGATGTCGTCCGAGAATCTCCAATGCTCCAGATATTTGCAGTCCAGGGCAACCACCTTGTCGAAATCCTTGACCTCGTTCCTGCCGGAGACCTGCCACAATCCGGTTATGCCCGGCTTGGCCGAAAGCCTCCGCAGGTGATCGGGGTTGTACGTCTTGACTTCGTCGGGTGTCGGCGGACGCGTGCCCACCAGGCTCATTTCACCCTTGAGCACGTTTATGAACTGAGGGAATTCATCAAGGGAAGTCATGCGCAGCCACCGGCCGACCCTCGTTACCCGCGGATCATTCTTGAGCTTGAACATGGAGCCGTTCATTTCGTTGGCAGTCATCAGCTCCTTTTTCCGCTTTTCGGCATCTTCGTACATGGAACGGAATTTATACAGGTTGAAAATCCTGCCGTGCTGTCCCACCCTTTTCTGCTTGAAAAGAACAGGTCCCTTTGAGTCCAGCTTGATGGCCAGGCCCACGAACGGATACATGATGCAAAACAGCAAGGTTCCCACCACGCCCCCGATCATGTCCATAACCCTTTTGTACAGCAGGCCGGTTGCATTCAGATTGTCGGTCTTGATGGTGATAAAGGGCATTGTCTGGCATTTTTCAACCGAAAGGCTGCCATCGTCCTCGTGCCATAAAGAAGGCAGGATTCTCACCAAGACTCCCATCCTGCGGCAGATATGCAGGTAATCGGAAAGCACCACGGACTTGTCGCCATTGAGGGCGAAAATCACCTCATCGATTTCATTGTTGCGCAGGATCTCCGGAAGATGCTCCACCTGCCCCAGACAGTCTCCATCGGTGCAGTCCTCAGGCACAAGTGAAAGCCGGCCGATTATTTTGTGCCCCCAGCTCAACTGGCGGTCCATTATCTCTTTCACCAGGTTGCCGCGCTTGGCCGGACCGACGATCAGAATGTAATGCAGGTTGAACTTGTTCTGGGCAACCCTGTTTATGTACCAGTGGGTTATGAAACGCTGAGAAAATATGCTCACAAAAGTGATGGCCGCGAAAAGGATCATGAAATCACGGTCATATTCCATCTTGAGCATGAAAAGCACACTGGCAAGCACAACGAAATCAACCAGCACGGTTTTACTCAGCGGCCATACGAGCTGCCTGGAGCTTTGAATCTTTTTATCGCCATACAGCCTGAACTTACCCATGCAGTAATTGTTGGTAATCATGACGATCAAAATGGAGGCGATAAATATGTCCGATTCTATGGTAAAAGCGCCGCCGGTAAGGAATTTCATCAGGTAGAAGGCAACATAACCGGAAACGATCACACAGAATGCGTCTAGCACCATCAGGATCGTATTGATGATTTGAACTTGCTGCTGGAACATAAGGGCTCTTTTGTTTTGTTCAGGTTTTTCTACAAATCGCTAACATTTTCGCCCCTTGTTCTGCAAAAGCCATGCCCTTCCTGTGGCATATATTTTTTGCTAATCTTTACGGCTGGTTAACTTTTGGGAAACATTGGATGCTCGTTTTTGTGTAAAATATTATCCAGAAATCATGCATTGCAATTCCACATCAGGGAATTGTTTTTCACAGAATATATGAAATGTAATGTGGAGTCACAAAGACAACGCTGCTCATACCTACGGGGTTTTCTTCATTAGTAAGCCCATTTTAATAGGACGCAACGTTCCATTGGCGTGAAAAGAAAATTCCGTAAAACAGAACAACAAGCGCAATGCTGCGCAGGATGTGGCCGGGTGTAAAATTTGGCCGGCCGCTTTCAAATATTTAACCGAAATTGCCACGCTCAATTCAGGCGTAAAATTGTTCGGTAAGTATATTTTCTTCCGGAATACCTTTTTCAACAAGGAGCCTGTATACATCACGCACCATGAACTGGTTGCCGCAAATATAGCAAAAAGTGCCTTGCGCCACTTCGAGCCCTTTCAGATAGTCGGTCACTTTGCCCTTGAATGCACCGCCCCCGCCCTTTGACACACAGCTGATGTAACGCCCTTTTTCAAAATCTTCACCCATTACCTCTTCTTCGGCGAAGCGTATTCCATGAATTAAAGTATAATCCAAATCGGGATAAGTCTTCACAAAGGACCTGAAAGGGCTGATGCCCACTCCGGAAGCAATAAACAGGTGCTTGCTGCCGGGGTCATTCACCCGGCGCGGATGAAAATCCCCGTATGGCCCGACCAGATCGACCTTGTCTCCGGGCTTCATCCTGCTCAAAACCGGCGTAATATCACCACCTTTGACTTCACGGATCAGGAATTTCAGGGTATCTTCCCGGGGAGAAGAATAGAACGAATAATCCCTGTTGAGGTGATATTTCAGATGGGGACCAATACTGACCGTCTGCCCGGCCTCATACTGAAAGTCATGCTTTTCGACCTCAAGAACGAAAATGTCGCCCGCAAGCCGCCTGTTCGATATGACCCTGGTGATAAAACGGTTGGTTACCGCTCCGGAAAAATCCTCATCGATTGCACCGGCAATTCTTTCAGAATTCCGCAAATCTCCCTGAAGGACGTCCTGTCCGACATCAAAGGGTTGCGGCAGGCATGTCCTGTCGATCTTCCTGCCCAGCAGGCTCATGGCCTTGTGCTTTATCACCCACCGCAAAGGGTGCCGGATATACTTTTTCATCACCGGAGCTGCCGTGCCCACCATCCAGCAGTTCTTGGGACAGGTTCTTACAAGCCCCCGTACCTTCGCGGCCCGGGCGCTGAACCACAGGTCTTCAAATTTCGCGCAATTCCTGATGTTCCCCATGCTTTCTTTCCAGTATCTGTCTTCCAGGCCATTGCATGGATATACTTCACCGTAAGGATCAATGAAAAAATTTACCGTACCTGCCTCGCACGGCAGCAGCCTGCGGTTACCTTTTATATAGTTTATCAGTCCCAGGTTGAAAAAAGCCCTGAACCAGCTCTTGGGATTGTTCTCTTTGAGCAGGCGCTCTATCAGTTCATAAAAATTGCCGATCACCTCTTCCTGGTTGGTTATCCTGTTGTCTTCCTTGTGAAAATAGTATGAATTATGAAAGGCCGCCGTGGCAAACTCCATCTTCAGGTTCTTTGCCAGTTCGTACAGTTCCAGCATATCCGCCGAGTTGTTGTTGGAAACGGTTATCCCGAACCCGATATCCCTGATGCCCATTCTTCTCAGGCCGAGCAATGTCTTGAGGCCGCGGTCGAAACCGCTGTCGCGCCCCCGCAGGTAATCATTGATGGTGGACAGACCTTCGATACTGACCCTTATGCCGATTTTGGGAAATTTTTCCGCCAGCTTCTGGACGGCATTCACGTGATACCCGGACGTGGAAATGACCACCCGCGGAGCTTTTCTGAAACACACCTCAACTATTTCATCCAGGTCACCGCGCAGAAAAGGCTCTCCGCCGGTTACGTTGATGAATTTCAATTGCGGCAGAATTTCAAGCTCTTGCGGTTTTATTTCCCTTTTGGCGTCACTCGGATGCTTCCAGATGTTGCACATCTTGCACTTCATCAGGCAACGGTAAGTGGTAATAATGGAAGCGTCGGTCGGCATTTCTTTTTCAATATTCATGATTTTTCAGATTCTCCCCGATGGCAATCCAAGCATACTTCATGCCACTGCCCTTGAATATACCTCAAGGGTCCTGGCGGCAATTTTATCCCAGTCATATCTTTCACGCACAAACCCGATTATTTGCCTGCGGTCATCCTGATCCAGATCCCGTTTCAACAGTTTTACCATTGCCCGGCGAAGATCTTCCACGTTTCCGCACTCGAAATATTGCTCCTGCGCCAGGCCGATTTCCATGTTGGCCGGGATATCGGACACAAGCACAAGGCGCCCGAAACTCATGGCTTCCAGCAATGCAATCGGGTGCCCCTCGTGGTAGGATGGCATCACAAACAAGCGTGCGTGGGCAAATACCTGTTTCAACGGATTTCCTGTCAGATAGCCGGTCATCACCACTCGCTTGTCTTTTGCCGCCTGACTTTTAAGGCGCCGGCTGTAATCTGTTTCATGATCGGCATCTCCGGCGATAACCAGCCGCAGGTCCGTATCCATCCCTTCGAAAGCGGCCAGCAGATCATGCAAACCCTTTTCCGGAACCAGTCTCGCCACTGCAAGAATATAGCGTCCCGGCTTGACGCCCATCTTTTCGAGAAAATCCACCCCGCTTTCTTTTTCCTGAACCGTAACTCCATTGGGAACAAGCCAGGACTCCCGCCTGTATTTCTGCTTTACAGATTCTTTGATGCCCTCTGATATTACTATCAGCTCATCGGCCCACCTGGCTCCGGCCCATTCACCTGCTTTGAGGATCTTTTTGGCAAGCCCGCCCCATTTTTGCCGCTCATAATCAGGGCCATGGTTGGTGACAACGACCTTCAATCCCATCATCCTGGCCAGGGGTGTCATCAATGAAGGACCGATGGCGTGAATATGCAATATATCAGGAGATTCCAGCCTCGCCTTTATTATGCACAGCAGGGTATGCACAATCGCTTCCAGGCTCTTTATTCTGGGAGCATACAGATGGGCCAGCCTGACACCAAGATATTCTTCTCTTTTTTGTTTCACATAAGGGCTTCTCGTAGCCAGGACGACCCGGTGTCCCATGGAAACTATCCGTGGATACAGCTCCTGGCAATGCCGCTCCACGCCACCTGGTATATCCGGAATTCCCCTTGTGCCGGTAACAAATATTTTCATCGCTGGCTACCATCTATCAACTTGGCAAATAAATTTATGATCTTCTCTCCATGCATTGCAAATGAATACTCTTTTATCAGCTTTTTTCTGGCAGCTTTTCCCATCTGCAGCCTAAGTTTCTTGTTTTCGGCCAAAATCATCATTTTTTCTTTAAGCTCCCCCGCATCACCCATCCCAAACAACAAGCCAGTCTTGCCATCATCAATTTGTTCGGGCAACCCTCCGACATTGGAGGCAATAATCGCCTTACCCATTGCCATTGCTTCCAACACTGACATAGAACAATTTTCATACCATTGAGACGGAACAACAACAAAAGAAGCTTCTCCAACAAGCCGTTTCAATTCCTTACCTTCTTTATAACCAGTAAATTCTACATTTGTATACTTTTCCTTCAGGCTATTCATTTGAGGACCTTGGCCAACAATTTTCAGCCCGATTCTGCTACGATCAGAATTCAAAAGATTGTATGCCTTAAGTAAGGTTTCAACACCTTTTTCGGGAGATATTCTTCCAAAATAGACAATATAATTATTATCATTCCAAGATGGCTTATAACTTTTTGGATCAATGCCGTTGGGGATTACAGCAATATTTCTGTCCGAAAAACGATACTTTTTTACAAGATCAGCTAAAAATCTGCTGGGCGAAATAAACGCATCAACTTTTTCATAACTTTTTAACCAGTAATGCCAATAAGCTTCCACTGCAAGCATCATGCTACGTGAAACTGAACCTTGCATGCAACGGTTTGAAACAGCGTGCCAGAAACTGCTTCCATGGCACTTATTACAAACATGTTCTCGATTTATCATGTTGTATGACGGACATATCAACTTATAATCATGAAGAGTCATTACCGTTTTAATTCCAGCTTTCTTAAGCACAGGGATAATTGATGGTGTCAATTGATGATAAATATTGTGCATGTGGGCCAGATCTGGTTTCTCTTTTTCTATAAGCTTTTTGAGCAGCTTTACAGCTTCCGCATTGGATATCAGTTTCAACCCGTTTTGAATCTTCTTGAATATTGACAGGCTCGATTTTGTGTCAGAATCCGAGTATTCAATGTTATGAATAAAATAATTAGAATAAGATGAAGGTATGTTTTCAGGATGTTGCATCGAAAAGTCGAGCACCTTGATTCCATTATCCTGCAAAAATTTACGCTCTTGAAAAAATACCCTTTCCGAACCACCTTTCAGGAAAAAAAACTTATTTATCATCAACACTTTCAATGAGGAAAAACCATCCTTTCTTATAGCCTAAAATCCGTATCGTTTTTCATACAGTTTTGAACAATATTTTTTACTGACATGTCAAAAACAGACTCTAACATAAAGACTATAAGCCTGTTATTTTTTTTCATGCAGATATTTGTACAATGGCTTAGGCTTTAAAACTTTGATATTTTATTGGATATAAATATTGAATATCCTCTGATTATTAAATAGACAAAAATGGTATTATCTTTGCTTAATATTCACCAATAAGTCCATTTGACATTGGACCTTACTGCCACTCTGTGGCTTAAAGATTATCTTGCTATGAGGTTAACGTTAAAAATATACAATTTTTTATCGCCTTGATCTTAGGAAGGAAATACAAAATGAAAAAAATAATTGTCAGAATATTTATTGCCGCGATTGTTTCTATGGCGTTTCCTGGCAATTGTAAAGCAGCTAAATTTATAACCGAAATCCCGGACTATATAATAAGCATCAGTGCGGAAAATAATGAGCTGCTAAAGTTAGGATATCTCGATGTGACATTGTATGGCGCGGATCCTACTGGCCAAAAGGATTCAACCTCAGCCATTCAACGAGCTGTCAATGATGCACGAAAGCATCAACTTGTAACTTTTTTCCCTCACCAGAAGAACGGAAAGCGTGGCATATATCTTGTTTCCGATACCATTGATTGCCGTATGCGGAGTTATGCCGGATATGACTATGCTCATAAATCAAATATTCTTATTGGATCTACTAAAGGTTCAATGCGTCCTTTAATCCGTGTAAAATCTGGTTCCCAGAACTTTAGCAATATATCCGACCCGCAACCTGTTTTTTGGTTTTGGTCTCAGGCCGGCCACTGGGAACCAAAGAAATATCAGCATTCAAACAATCCTTTGGACAACGATCAAGATATTTCCTTCAATCAAATGATTCGAGGTATAGACATCGACCTAGGAGGCAACCCAGGTGCCATTGGCATCAAAAATCCTGGTGCTCAGGGTCAAACTATTGAAAATGTAACTATTCATGCCGAAGGTGCTTTTGCCGGGTTAGGTAACTTG